>NZ_JBVJNZ010000010.1:325197-367162 GCF_055583445.1 Streptomyces sp. NPDC104761
CGTGGTGGGGGGTGTTGGCAGGGGGGCGTGGGGCTCTGCCTGGGCTGTCGTTGGCTTTGTGTCGTGTTGGGGGAGGCCGGTGGTGCCGTCTCTGCGGGTGACGGCGTCCCAGCCGGGGCCGGCGGGCGGCTGCTGCGGGGGTTCCTCGCTGGTGCCCGCCCAGCTCAGGACGGCGCCGCACGCGTCGCAGAAGGACTGGCCCGGTTCCGCGACCGTGCCGCACTCCGTGCAGTTCGGGTTGGTCGTCATCGCTGCGGGGTCCTTTCGGCGGACGCGGTCACCTGGACCGTGTAGGGCATGTGAGCGGGGCGGGCGGCGGCCACGAGGTGTTCCAGGCGGACCTCGTCGGCCGGGGTGGGGGACGGGAGCGTGAGGTGGACGTGGAGACCGGGGCGGGGAGCGCCGGGGAAGGCCCCCAGCGGGCGGGCGCTCCAGTCGGCGCCGCCGCTCTCCGTGATCTCCGGTGCCACGCCGAAGGCCAGCCGGACCGTCTCGGACAGGCCCCAGCGGGTGCCCCGGATGCGGTGCAGGTAGGCGGCCGCGGCCACGGCCGCACGGAGCAGGGGCGCCGATTCCGTGCCGTCGGTCTCGGCGCCGACCCAGGTGCCGAGCCACTCCGCGAAGTCCAGCGGGGCCAGCGCCGGGTCGAAGTAACTGGGCAGGCAGTCCAGGACGTTCGGGATCGGGGCGATCACGTCGTCCAGGCCGGCGACGAAGCGCAGCGCCAGGTCGTCGTCGGCGAAGACCGCGGGGAGCATCGCGCCGATCGGGACGGAGGAGCCGAGGCCGTCGATGGACCCTCTCAACGGACGCCTCCGGCCGCGTTCTTGCCGGTCATTCGCCGATCACCCTCACCCGGTGGTCGTAGGAGAAGACCAGGGACGGGGCGTCCAGGTCAATGCGGTCGGTCGGGTCGCCGCGCTTGCCGGTGAGCGGGTCGGCGGGGTGCAGGACGACCTCGTCGACGAGTTCGATGCCGGGGACGCGCTGCAGCACCGCGAAGATCTCACCGGACTGCACCGGGCGCCCGAACGGCCAGCCCTTGCCATCCGCGCCGCCGGTCAGCGGGTCCAGGTGGCGGTAGAGGGCGTCGTGGGCCTGGCGGCGGACCCGGTCGACGTCCACGCCCCGGAAGGCGTGCACGGTGGCGACGACCGTGACGCCCTGGTAGAAGGGCGGGCCGACCGCGAGCCGGGTGCCGATCAGCCGGCGTTCGTCCAGGTAGCGGGTGATGCGGTCCAGCAGCGCGTCACCGGGCACGAGTTGCTCGAAGCGGAGCCGGCCGCCCGGGTCGGAGACCGCCTGGGGCACCACCAGGACCCGTACCGCGTACGAGCCGTGCTCGCTCTCCTCGCCCTCCAGGCAGGTGATCCGGGCCGTCTCGGGCGCGGCGCGGCGGGCCAGTTCCTCGTAGTCGCGCAGGGTCACCGCCCGCTCCTGGGCGCGCAGCGTGATCGGCGCGCGGACCTTCGCCTCGGCGACCGTCTCGCCGTCCACTCCGCCGCGCGCGGCCTCGCGGTTGACGACCTCCGCGACGTACGGGATGGAGGAGCGCAGGATCTGTACGGCGCCCCGGGCCACGTTGCCCTCCCGGCCGCCGCCGGTGCGGTAGCGGCGGGCCCGGATGACCGCGCCCTTCGGGGCCACCGCGCCGTACTGGCGCAGCGAGCCGTCGGGTTCGCGGACCGCGGGGCCGAAGGCGACCTCGCCGGTCGTCGCGTCGAGGGTGATGTGCCGGTCGTCCGGTCCCGAGGCCGCGAAGTGCGGGACGACCTGCCAGTCCACCCAGCCGCCCTCGCCGTCGTGCTCGGCGGTCTGCAGGAGGAGCGGCGGGCTGTCCCCGACGACGGGGGCGTGGGCGAGCCGGAGGCGCTGGCCGGGCAGGCCCGTGGACTCGCCGAGCGCCTCGTCCTCGACGGTCTCCGCGTGCACGGCGGCCGTGGTGCCGCCCACGGTGCAGGCCTCGACGAACCGGACCGTCGGTGAGGTGGTGTAGAACGGCTGGTCGGAGTGGGGTTCGGTGACCCGGCAGCGCAGCCAGCTGGCCTCCAGGCCGCCGTTGCGGGACAGGACGTGGCCGCCGGGGACGTGCAGGACGACCTCGCCGGGGCGGTTCAGGCCGCCGGTGCCGTCCCGGTCGACCTCGCACTCCTTCCAGCCGTCCTCCGTCCACGCCTCCCACACCAGCGGGGGCTGCCGCGGGTCCACGCCGACGCCGTCGACCCGGCTGTCCAGGTCCAGGGCGACCGCGCAGTGCGGGACGGCGGCGGACAGGCCGAGCAGCATGCAGTCACCGGGGTTCGGCGACTCGTTGAAGCACAGCAGGTCCTTGCCCTCGGCGAGTTCGTGGGTAAGGTCGACGACCGCCGAGCCCTCCTGCTGGCGCAGCAGATGCCGCAACTCGCTGGGCACGATGGTCAGTTCGCGCTCGGTCGCGAAGACCACCGCCTCCTGCGTCTCGGTACGGCGGGTCGCCACCTCGGTGCCGACCGGCACCAGAACCGCCTCCTCCTGGGCGGCCGACAGCCACAGCGTCACGTCCGTGCGGGCGGCGGAGGGCGGGAACAGCGTGATGCCGACCAGGTCCAGGAAGGCGAGGTGGTTCTTCTCGGGGACCCGGTTGAGGCGGTACACGATCTGGTCGGCCATGTGCGCGACCGTCTCCACCAGCGTGATGCCGGGGTCGGAGACGTTGTGGTCGGTCCACTCCGGGGCGCGCTGCTGGATATAGCGCTTGGCGTCGTCGACGAACTGCTGGAAGCGGCGGTCGTCGAGGTTCGGGGAGGGCAGGGCCATCGGGATCAGCGGTCGCTTTCGGAGGAGTCCGGGGAGGCGGGCAGGTCCGGCTCGTCGTGGGAGGGGATGACGTAGAAGGGGAAGACCAGGCTGCGCGGGTTGTTGGTGCCGCGGATCGAGTAGCGGACGTCGATCATCAGCACGCTGGGGTCGGCGCCGGTGGTGACCTCGACGTCCTCGACCTCGATGCGCGGCTCCCAGCGGTCGAGGCTGACGTGCACCTCGTGCTGGATGCGGCCGGCGGTCTGCTCGTTGACGGGGGCGAAGACGAGGTCGTGGATGGCGCAGCCGAACTCCGGCCGCATCGGGCGTTCGCCCGGGGCCGTGGAGAGGATGAGCCGGATGGCCTCCTCCACCTCCTTCTCGCCGCTGACCAGCGCGATGCCGCCGGTGGGCCCGATCCGCAACGGGAACGACCAGCCGGAGCCGACGAACTGCTCTGCCATCAGCCCCGCACCCGCCCCTCCGGGAAGACCCGCCGGCCGCTCGTGCCGCGATCACCGTGCCCGCTCCTGCCGGGAGCACCGTCCCCGCTCATGCCGGGATCACCATCACCGTCAGGCCGCCCATCATCAGGTTGCCCAGGACCGGCACCTCGGGGGCCTGGATCCCCACCGTGGTGAAGGAGCTGATGGCGACGGCCGCGTTGCCGCGCAGCGACAGGGCCGCGTTCGCCATCACGTTCACGGCGGCGGCGTTCACGGAGACCGCGCCCGCCGGGGACTTGATGTCGACGAGTTCCCCGCTCTGCAGGGACAGCGGCCCCCCGCTCCTGATGCTGAGCGCGCCCGCCGCCTTCAGGGACAGGTTGGCGCCCGCCTCGACCGACACCGACCTGCTGCCCTTGATGGAGACGCTGCCCTTGCTGTCCACGGTGATCTCGGTCTTCTGCCGGTCCAGGAAGACGGTGAGCTTGTCGTCGCCGCTGGCCAGCCGCACGCCCTGTTTGCGGCCCCGCTGGTCGAGCAGGTCCATGCGGTTGCCGACCCGGTCGGAGACGGTGTGCCGGGTGGCCCGGCCGCGCATGCCGTCGTGCAGCGGCACGTCCTTGACCCGGGTCGGCTTGTCCTTGCCGTTGTAGAGGCCGCCGATGACGTACGCGTGGTCGAGGGCGCCCCGGTCGAAGGCGACCAGCACCTCGTCGCCGACGTCCATCGGGAAGACCCCGCCGCCGCGCACCCCGCCCCACTGCATGGTCCGGGTCCAGTCGCTGACGTAGGTGTCGTCGAGCCACGGGAACTTGAGCTTCACCCTGCCCTGCTGGAGCGGGTCCTGCACGTCGGTGACGAGGGCCTGGGCCACGCTGAGCTGCCGGTCGCCGCCGGCGTCCCCGCCACCGCCGGAGGCGACGCCGTAGAGCGAGCGCCACTGGCGGCCGCTGACGGTGATCCAGGTCTCGTAGTGCTTGGCGTCGCCGAAGACGTGCCGTACCGAGGTGACCGTGTACTTCCCCTCGAAGGGGTCCCCGACGTCGGCGAGCGCCACCGGCACCCCCGGCCGCAGCTTCGGGTTGCCCCGCACGACCACCTCGACCTCGGCGAACGTCGACGTGACGTCGTCGGAGAGGGCGTCGGCCGCGTACTTCACCTCGGTCTGCTTGTCGTACGGCGTACGCGTCTCGACCAGCTTCGACGTCTTGAACTCGCCCGCGGCCGCGCCCGGCGTGGTGCCGATGCTGTAGCCGGTGTTGGAGGCGGGGGTCGCGGTCGCCGTGAGCGTCTTCTTCGTCCGTACGTCCCAGCCGCGCGACTCGACCTTGTTCACCTGGTCGGAGGCGGTGACCGCGGTGCGCAGCCGCAGGATGTCGTGCCGGGCCTCCAGCACGAACGGGCTCTTGTCGCCGTCGGTCTGCGGCGAGGGCGCCCCGGAGGCGCTCTTCTGCTTCACGAACTGGAACTTGCCGTCGGCGTCCACCGACATGACCATCTCGTTCTCGTCGGCGAGCCGGGCCAGGAAGTCCCAGTCGGTGACGTTCGACTGGCTGATGAACTCGTAGACGGTCTTGGTGGCCTGGATCCGCCCGATCGGCACGCCGTCCTGGGCGGCCAGCTTGCGGGCGATGTCGGAGGCGGTCTGGTTCCGGTAGGCGACGACGCGGCGCTGCCGCATCAGCCGGAACCCGTAGTCGTAGCCCCGGACCACCGCGTAGCTGCCGGTGCCGTCGTACTCGGCCTCCATCGCCGTGACCTCGCCGGTGAGCAGCGGGTCGCCGGTGCCCTGCCCGTCGGAGACCGGCGTGATCACCACCGGGGTGCCGAACTGCACGCCCAGCTTGCCCAGCAGCTTGCGGGCCGGGTCGCGGAAGGTCAGCTGGAAGGCGGCCGGCACCCCGACGCCCTGGTCGACGTGGGCGTCGACCAGGTACCGCCCGTACTCCGAGGTCGCGGTCAGCTCCTTGCCGCCGATGACGACCTTGATGACGTTCGAGAAGGCATGCTTCACCATCAGGACCGCACCTCCTCGGCGGCCGGCAGCACCAGTTCCGTCCCCGTGGGCAGCCACCCCGGGTCGTCGATGTCGTTCGCCTCCGCGATCGCCCGCCAGGCGCCCGCGTTGCCGTACTCCCGCCAGGCCAGCGACTGCAGCGAGTCCCCGGCGACGACCCGGTGCACGCGCTGCGCGGTGAGCGCGCCGGACGTCGGGTTCTGTCCGGCGGTCTTGCTCGGGATCTCGTGCAGCTGGAGCCGGCAGCTGGCCCGGATCGGCATCCCGCTCGTCCCGAAGAGGGAGTAGGAGACGTCGGCGGAGGCGACGTACGCGGTGAAGTTCGCCGTCGAGAACGAACCCCACTGGAAGACCACCCAGGGCGGCGACGGCTGCTTGGCGGCGATGCTCTTGCTGGTGACCTCGCAGCAGGCCAGCAGCGACTCCACCTTCTTCATCACGTCGTTGCTGTCCGGGTCGTCGGACCGGTCCAGGAAGATCTCCACGCTCATCTCGCGCGGGTGGGTGCCGAGGAACTCCGGCAGCGCGCCGTCCCGTTCGATCGGCGCCGCCGACGACTTCCAGTCCGCCCGGCGGGCGATCGACAGCTGCGCCGGGTTGAACTCGAACCCGAACGTCTTGATGATGCCGCCCGGACTGGTGCTGGTGCCCACGGGCGGCTCGTGAATCGCGAGGGTGGCCCGCACGAGGCTCTTGCCGGCGCCCCGGCTGCTCCTGGCCATGATCTGGTCTGCCTCTCAGTCCGTGAATCCGTGGTGGGCGATCTCCAGGACCTCCGTGGCCACGGACGGGCTGCCCGCGTCCAGGGAGGGCCCCTGCCAGCTCACCGGCAGCACGTCGAGCAGCCCCCACCGGGCCACCTCCGAGCCGTCCGCGCGCAGCGCCGTGATCTGCCCGGTGGGCCGCTCGATCCCCGTCTGCACGGACGAGATCCACTTCGCGACCTTCGTGGTGTCCGGGGTGAGCGGGCGGGTCAGCCGGATGTGGGAGAAGGTGACCCGGGTCGGCAGCTGCCACACGAACCCGTTGTTCCCGCCCTCCTGCCGCTGCTCGATCTCCACCTGTGACGACAGCCCCTCGCACCCGTTGAAGTAACCGAGGTCCTCACCGTCGATGGAGAGGCTGAACCAGACTGTGGTTCCCGGGTCCTGGCGATCCATCGGCAGGCCTTTCTGTGGGTGGTGCGCGGTCGTCGTGATCAGGGGCGGTCAGGGGCCGGTCAGAGCTGTCAGGGGCTTCAGGGGCGGAAGTCGCGGAGTTTCCCGACCCGTTCGCGGTCGCGGCGGAGTTCGGTGCGGACGTGCCGGGTGATCCGGTCGATGATCCGGTGCACGAGGGCGTCCACCTGGAACTCGGTGAGGGCCCGCGGATCGAATCCGCCGGCCTCGACGGCCGTGTAGCCGGGCGGTGGATCGTCGGCGGCCGAGGCCGAGGCGGAGTACCCGGGCGGCGGCGGGTCGTCGGGGGGCGGGGGCTGCCGGGACGTCTGGGTCCGGGGAGCCACGGCACGGGTGCTGGTGCTGTGGGTGGCCGGCTCCTTCTTCAGGGAGCCCGTGGAGTGGTGGCCGCCGACGGGCCCGGTCGTGAGAGCGTCCCGCTGGACGGTGACGCGGCCGAGGGGGGCGACGGGGAGGGGGGCGGTCGCGGAGATCGGGGCGGTCGGGCGCAGCGGTACGGGCTGGACCGACGTGAGGGTGGGGGCGGCCGGCTTGACCGGCGGGGCGGCAGGCAGGGCAGCGTGCGGAGTCGCGGCCCGCTGCACGAAGAGCGGCACGGCGGCCGGGGTGGTGGTCCCGGGATACGGCGACCGCACCTGACGCTGCACGGCCGGGCGGCTGCTTCCGGGGCCGGGAGGGACGGGGGCGGTGGTGTGCTGGACGAAGGGAGGCCAGGGGGAAGGCGGTGCGGCCGGCGCAGCAGGGGCCGCCGGGGCGGTGCCGGGAAGAGACGGGGGCGGCGGCGTCGCGGGACCGGCGGCGGCCGGCGGGAGCGACTGAGCCGGCCGGGGTCCCTCGGCCGTCGTCGTGGGCAGGCCCGGTACCGCAGCGCGCTGTACCGGGCGGGGCGCTCCGGGCACCGGCGGGGAGAAGGCGGCCGGCCGGTCACCCGACGGAGGGCTCGACGTGCCGGCCACCGGACCGCTCGACGGACCGCTCGGCGCACCAGCCACCGGACCGCTCGACGGACCGCTCGGCGAACCAGCCACCGGACCGCTCGACGCCGCGCTCGGCGAACCAGCCACCGGACCGCTCGCCGGACCGCTCGGCGCCGGTTTCCGCTGCACGGACGGCACGGCCGCCCGGCGGCCTGTGGTCCTCGCGGCAGCCGCACCACTGGCGACGGGGCCCGCAACAGGGGCGCCGAGGCCGAGACGGGGCGCGCGGGAGGTGGACGTACCGGCGCGCGGTACGGAGGCGGAAGCGGGAGCCGGCTCCGTCGCGGGCGCCGGGCCGCCGGACGACGGGGCGGGTCCCGGCTCGCGCGGGCTCGGCGGGATCTGGGCGTCCGGCACGGCGGCGGAGGAGGGCTGCGGACCCTCCGTCGTCCGCCGCTGTACCGACACCTCACGGACACCGCTCCCGGCGGCGGGCGACAGCGGGGCGCCGAGGCCGGGGCGAGGGGCGTCCGGAGTCGTCGCGGCGCGCTGCGCGGAGCCCGCCGCGGAGGCGGGCGGGGCCGCCGACGTTGTCGTCGTGGAGGTGCCGGACGCGGCGTCGCGGCCGGACTCGCCCGGTGGCAGCGGCGCGCCGGCCGGTGAGCTTCGCGCCGGACGGGGCGTTTCCGGTACGGCGTCGGTTGCGCCCGCGCTCTTGCTCGTCGCTCGCTGCACGGACGTCCCGCGGCCACCGCTCGCGGCCGCGTGTGTCGAGGATTGCGCGCGCTGCGGGGCGGCCGAGGCGCGGGGGGCGGGGGGCGTGGCTCCGGCGCTGGGCGGGGCGGCCGTGGCGGATTCGGTGCCGGTGGCGCCGACGGCCGCCGTACCGGTCAGGGGCGTCGGTGCCGCGCCGGCCCCCGTACGACCGCTGTCCGGCGACGGAGGTGTGGCCCGGGCGGCCGGGTCCGTGACGGTGCCGCGCTGGACCGAGGTCGCCTCGGGACTGCCCAGCGACCGCTCCGGGAGCGGGGCAGGCGTGCCGGGCACGGTCGGCGGGACCGGGGTGCGGCCGCCGCTCACCGCCTGCCGTTGCACAGGGGTCCGCGCCCCGGCGCCGGACCTGCCGGAAGGCCCGCCGTTGCCGGTGGGCGCTGCCGGTGTCGAGGGGGGCGCGGCAGCCGTAGCGGGGACAGCGGGGGGTGTCGGTGCGGGCGGCACGGGGGCGGTACGAGCCGTGGCCCCGGGCGGCACGGGTGCCGGGGCCGTACCGCCGCCACCGCCGCCACCGCCGGAGGACGCCCCGGTCTGACGCGGGCCGGGGGCCGTCGTGCCCGGCCGGGCGGTCACCGGTCCGGCACCGGACGCGGACCGCTGGACGACGGCAGGGGCCGGCGCCCGTCCGGGGGCGGCGGCGCGCGGGGCGTCGCCGGAGGGGGAACGGCCGTCACCGCGCGGACGCGGCCAGCCCCCGGTCACCCGCACCGGATCCCCGCCGCCGCCCTCGACCGCCCGCTGTACCGCCGCCGTCTCGCCGCCCGCTCGGTCGCCCTCGCCGGACGCGGGGGCCGCGCTTTCGGCGGCCGTCACCCGCGGTGCCGACGGCAACGTACGCCGCTGGACAGCCGTCACCGACGTGCTCGCCGGTGCCGTGGTCAGCGCGCTGCGGCGCGGCGGGACGGGAGGTGCGGGCGCGACCCGCGGACCGGTGGCCGGAGCTGGTGCGACCGGAGCCGGCTGCGGCGCCCACGCCACCGGCACCGCGCTCGAAGCGGCGGGGGAAGCGGAGGCCGGGGCGGCGGCAGCCGACGTCGCCGACCGCTGGACAGCAGGCACGGCCCGCCGCCCGGCCCCGGGCGCGGTGGGCGCGGATCCCTCGTCCTGGACGGTCGACGGGGCCGCCGGGCCAGGCGCGCCGTTCCCGTTCCGTACGGCTTGCGGTGTCACCCCGGTTCGCTGCTCGGCCGCACCACCACCGCGCCCACCCGCCGACGGCAACCGCTGTACCGCCGGCGCCACCGATCCGGCCGATGCCAAAGGTCCGGAGAGCCCAGAAGATCCGGAGCGGCCGGCCGAACCAGCCGAACCGACAGACCCGGCGGACCCCGTGGTTCCGGCGGCCCCCGCGGGCTCCCGGAGCGCGGCCCGCCGCGGGTCCGTCGTGGCCGGCCGCGCGGTTCCCCGCGCCCCCGACGGAGCGCTTCCGCCCCCGACCGCCCGCAACGGCACCACCGGAACCGAGGCCCGTCGGCCGGCCGTCGGACCCACCTGGCCCGCCTGCCCGGTCGCTGCCGTCGGACCGGCCAACGGCAGTGTCTGCACCGGACGTTCGAGGCCGGACACGGCCCCGGCGCCGGACGTTCCCGGGCGGCCGCCGCCGGCCAGGCGGGCGCTGGACTCGCCGTCCAGGACGGCGTGCGAGCGCGTAACCATGAACGACGGGTTCTGCCAGGTCGGCAACCGGCCGCCGAACCCGGCGTCCGCGACCGGCCCGCCCGCACCCAGCGCACGCTGGATCGGCGGCAGCCCGGACCAGGCAGCCGCCACGACGCGACGAGGCGGCGCCGCAGGAGCCTCAGGCCCGTTCCCGAAGCCTCCCGCCTCCTCGGCCCCGGACGACCCGCGTCCGCGCCCCCGTACCCGATCCCACAGCCCCACCCGTCAGCCCTCCGCTCCTGCGGAGGCCGCCGCCCTGGTCACCAGAGACGCGATCTCCGCCGTGTAACGGCGGCGGTCGGCGTGCTCCAGGTCCAGGATGTCCTCCAGGTTCCAGTGGAAGTGGTAGGCGACGTACGCGATCTCCTCGTGCAGCCGGTCGGTCGCGTACGTCACGATTCCCCCAGGCGGCTCCCGCCGAGTTCCACCTCGAAGGGCTCGGAGCAGTGCGGGCAGTTGACCGCGGCCCGGGTGTGCCCCTCGGCGTTGATCTGGCGGTAGAAGTCCTGCAGGAACGCCAGGTCGGAGGCGAACATGTTCTCCACGATCCCGTCGTGGACGAGCGGGAGCGTGCCGAGGCGGGTGATGACCCGGCCCAGCAGCACCACCGACAGGAACGCGGGGTTCTCCTGGACGCGGACGTCCCGCAGCGGGACCAGTTCGTCGCGCGCCGTGGACAGGCGCATCACGCCGTCGCGGTGGACGGTGCCCTGCTCGTCGACGTACCCGCGCGGGAGCTGGAACGGGAACTCCGTGCGCAGCACCTCGACGGGCGCCTCCGGTTGCTGGGGGGCCTGGGGCGCCGCCGCCTCCGGTGCGAGCGGCGCCCCCACACCCCCGGCCCTGACAGCCGAACGCCTCATTACTCGATGACCAGTTCTTCGAACGTGATGGTCACCGTCTCGGTCAGCGCGGACGCCTCGCCCGCCTTCACCGTGCTGGTGTCGATCTTGCTGCACCAGGCGTTGCGCAGGTTGTAGCGCTTCACCGGGTTGTTCTCGAAGTCCATCATGATGATGGAGGCGTTCTTGCGGGCCGTGGTCATCTGGCCGTTGATCGACTCGTTGATCCACTGGGTGAACGACGAGGACTGGGTCATACCGCGGACGACCGTGCAGGTGCCGTTCTTCTTCACGCCCGGCAGGTTGCGGACGTGGTTCTTCCCGTCCGGCGTGTTCTGCTGGTAGGTGATGACGTCCTGCTCCATCGTCATGCCGCTGACCTCGGCGAGGTACTCGACCATCACGCCGTCGATCTGCAGGCCGAAATTGTGCGATGTGAGGGCGTCACCCGGCTGGAGACTCATGTGTTACTGCCCGTTCTTCTCAAGGTGCCGTGACATCAGGGGGATGGGGGACCGCGGGGTCCGCTACTCCTGCAGCTCGCCGCTGCCGCTGCTGAACTGGGCCAGCCGGAAGATCACGAACTCGGCCGGCTTGACCGGGGCGATGCCGATCTCGCAGATCACGCGGCCGACGTCGACCGACTCCGGCGGGTTGGTCTCCTCGTCGCACTTGACGTAGTACGCCTCCTCGGGCCGCTGCCCGAACAGGGCGCCGCTGCGCCACTCGTTGACCAGGAACGCGGAGATGTTGCGCCGGATGCGGGCCCAGAGGTTGTGGTCGTTGGGCTCGAAGACCACCCACTGGGTGCCGATCAGGATCGACTCCTCCAGGTAGTTGAAGTACCGGCGGATGTTCAGGTAGCGCCAGGCCGGGTCGGAGGAGAGGGTGCGCGCGCCCCAGATGCGGATGCCCCGGCCGGGGAAGGCGCGGATGCAGTTCACGCCGATGGGGTTCAGGAGGTCCTGCTCGCCGCGGGTGATCTGGAGCTCCAGGTCGACCGCGCCGCGGATGACCTCGTTCGCCGGGGCCTTGTGGACGCCGCGCTCGGCGTCGTTGCGGGCCCAGACGCCGGCCACCTGGCCGGACGGCGGGATCAGCCGGGACTGCCCGGAGGACGGGTCGAAGGTCTTGATCCAGGGGTAGTACAGAGCCGCGTACTTGGAGTCGTAGCCGGCCGTCTCCTGGCGCCAGACCCGGATCTGGCGGGCGTTGAGGCCCGGCGGCGGGTCGATGACGGCGACCCGGTCGCCCATCAGCTCGCAGTGCGCGATCAGGCCGAGCTGGACGGCCTTGACGGCCTCCAGGTCGATCGCGCCGCGCTGGTAGGCGGCCATCAGGTCGGGCACGGCCACCATGGACACCTCGTCGACGGCCTCCAGGCCGCCGAAACCGGTGCGGTCCGCCGAGTCGCCGAGGTACTCGGCGGGGCCGGGGTGGGAGCCGGCGCCCGCGACGGGGGACGCGGACGCCGGCGTCTGGGCCGGGGCCACGAGGGCCACCGTCTGGTTGTCCGGCCGGGCCAGCTGCGCGGCGGGCGCGGCCTCGGTCACGGTGATGAGCTTGGAGCGCTCCTTGACCTGGGTGACCACGTAGTTGCGGCCGCCCTTCTTCGCGGTCACGTCGAAGGTCTCGGCGGTCTTGCCGCCGTCCTTGACGAGGAGCCGGAAGCGTTCGGCGGGGCCCTCGCCCTCCGGGTCGGCGACCTCGACGCTCAGGTCGCCGGAGGCGATGGCGCTGACGGTGAAGGTGCCGAGCTGCTTGGCCTCGCCGGGTGGCAGGGCGGCCGGGGCGGCCGCACTCCCGACGGCGGCGGGCGCGCCCGCGGTGCCCTCGGCGTCCTCCCGGCTGCCGCCGACACGGACCACGTAGGCCGCCGTGCCGCCGTTGTTGAAGAAGCCGTAGACGGAGTGCGCGAGGTAGTACCCGTCGGTGAACTCTCCGAAGGACGCGACGTACTGCGTCCAGTTGGTCACCAGCGTCGGCTCGTTCAGCGGACCGGTCGGGGCCAGGCCCACGAAGGCCGCCACCGACGTGCCCACCCCCTCGATGGGGCGCGAGCCGCTGGCCACCTCCTCGACGTAGACGCCGGGCGACAGGTAGGACGGCATGCTCTGCTCTCCTCGGGGTACGAGACAGGAACGCTTCCCACCCTCACGCGCGAAGCGCGTCGGCCGAAACGGCCACCGGTGCCCGGACCAGGGCACATCTGTTGCCCCCAAGGGCAACCCCTGGGGGCAGCCGGCCGCCGCAGGTCACCGGCCAGGGACCCGGAGCATCTCAACTCCGGTTCGTTCACCGGCCCGTTCAGTGAACACACCCTTGCGGACCCTTCCCGTTCACGCGTTACCCTGCACGGCCAGACGGGACGCGTCCCGTCACGGGCGCCCGCACGCGCCACCAGGACGACGCGGACGGGACCCCGGGTCCCGCCGGGACGGGAGTGCGCGGGATGCGGCGGACAGGGAAGCCGGCGCCGGGCGACGGCGGGCCGGGCGCAGCCGTGGTGAAGCGCACCGGCCAGGGCAGGGACGACGGCCCCGCCGGCCGGCAGCCGTCGACGCCGGGCACGCTGGGCGGGCTCCCCCCGGCCGCCCTCGGGATGCGGGACCTGCAGAGCACCGCGGGGAACGCCGCCCTGGCCGGCCTGCTCGACGGCGGCAGGCCGCCCGCCCCGACCCGCACTCCGCCTCCCGTCCCCGCCGCGGCCCGGCAGCAGGCACCGCTCACGCTTCCCCCGTACCTGACGGCGATGACCTCGGCGGGCCTGTCCACCGCCTCCGGGCTGACCGGCCACGCCTTCGTCACCGCCGAGGTGACCCGGGTCACCGGGCAGGACGGCGCCGACGTGGAGGCGATAGGGCAGGAGCTGGCGGGGCGGCCGGAGACCTTCTACGGCGCCGGGCGGGCCTTCGCCGTACGCGGGGCGAACGGGGCGTCGTACGACGTCACGGTCTCCATCGCGCCGCAGGACACGGAGGACGCGGCCGCGCTGTCGTTCGCGGACAGCGCCCGGGGCGAGGACGCCGACACCAAGGTCGACCACCTGCACAACTCGGCGGGCACGGTGGCCGCCGACACGGTCCGCGCCCGCCAGTGGGGCGCCGGCGCCTCCGGTACCGTCCTGGTCCCGACGCCCACGCCCGGTGTCCTGGGCGGCGCGCAGCTCGCCGCCGGAGCCGCCCTGACCTCCACCCACGACACCCACTCCACGCGCACCGTGTCCGAGCCCCGGACCTTCCGCAGCGGCGGCGGCACGGTCACCGCGCGGCGCCGGGTGTGCTTCGTCGTACGGATCAGACAGCACGGCGCGCGCGGCCGGCACCTCGCGAGCGGCGACGGCAGCCTCGTCATGCGCGTCCCGCACGAGCACCTGGTGCCGCACGGCACCGTACGGCCGGTCCCCGGAGCGGAGCTGAGCGAGGAGCAGGCCACCTCCGTACGGCAGGCCGTGTCGATGGCGGCGATGGCCGTGGAGGACCCCGGCGGCCCGCACGGCGGCGGAGGCGGCCTGTTCGACACGGTCGCCTCCGTGCTCGCGCCCTGGGTGACCGCGCCCGGCACGCCCGGCCGGGCCAAGCTGTTCGCGGCCACCTCCGGCACGACCGTGCTGCAGGACCTGCCCCGGCTCCTCGCGGGCTGGGTACCCAGCGAGGACCTGCTCTCCGCGGACGGCAGCGCCGCCAGTGCGTACCGGATGCGCGCCGACGTCGTGTCCCTGACCCCGGGCTGGGGCGCGGGGCAGACCCAGCTGCGCACCCACCAGCAGAGCGCGCACGGTGCGGGCCGTACCGGCGCGAAGGGCAGCAGCGGTATGGCCGGGGCCGGTCCCGCGGTCGCCTTCGGCCCCCCTGGCGCACCGGTCGTCCGGTTCCAGGGCATGGGCTCCGTAGCCCTGAAGAGCGCCCGGTTCTCGTCGTCCGACCAGACCGTGGCCACCCGGAAGGGCGCCGAGATCCGCGGCGACAAGGTGCTCTACCTCGGCCGGGTCCGGCTGACCGTACAGGGCCTGGGGCCCGCGTCCCCCGCACAGCGGCTGCACCCGGCACAGCGCACGGCCGAGCACACCCTGGACAGCTGGGTCACCCTGAGCGCCCAGGAGGCCCAGCACATCGGGCTGCCGCTGCCCAAGGGCGTGCAGGCCGGCCCGCTGCACCGCAGGCCCACCGAGACCGCGCCCGACGGAACCGAGCACGAGAGCGAACGCCACCTGCCGTTCGGCGCCGCCGGCAACAGCGTCTCCCTCACCCACCTGGACGTGCGCCCCCTCGTCGAGGCGCTGGAGGGGCTGTTCGCGTCGCGGCCGGAACTGGCGGGCTACCTGCCGGACTTCGCCACCGGCGACCGGCCGCGGGGGAGCATCCCGGACCGGGACAAGTCCGAGGCGCGCATGCGCAACTACCGCGAGCTGGTCACCGTGCTCTCGGAGACCAACCTGCGGGCGAAGAAGAACCAGCTCCTGGGCGCCGGCATCCCGGTGCGGCTGCGCAGAAAGTCCACCCTGCACTCCCACGACGTGCAGATACGGGTACGCGGGCGGGTCGGCGCGCTCACCTACCTCGGCGACACCGACAACTGGCTGGTGCGCAGCAGTTCGGGCGTCGCCTCCGGCGGGCAGACCGGCCGCGCCACCGCCCGCAGGGCCGGCGTGCAGGGCAGCGGGAACGCCACGCTGCTACCGGGGGCGCTGTCCGTCGGCGTCACCGCCAACGCCGCCGTGGAGAGCGCGCGCCGCGTCCAGGGCGGTCCCGCGGTCCGGGGCGACTCGCTCAACAGCGGTGATGTGAGGACGAGCACGTTCGGCACCCGGCTGATGCTCGACGCCAAGGTCACCATGACCACCCGGGAGCGCACCCTGAAACGCTCCCTCACCCCCGGCGCCCCGGGCCGCGAGCAGCCCGAGGCCCGGACCGTCGCCTCGCTGGGCGACCTCGACGCCGACGTGCCGCAGCACTTCGACGGGAGCGCGGAGGGGCAGGACGTGGAGCTGAGCACGCCGGCCGCGCTCACCGTGGGCGCCGACGAGCACCGCAGGACGGCAGGGCGGCGGTCCCGGGCCGCCAGGTTCCACCTCGCCTCCCGGGCCACCGGCATCCACGACATGCTCACCCGGGCACCCGGCCTGGACACCGGCCGGCAGGTACGCGACTGGGAGTTCGTGGAGACCGTCGGCGACGGCGGGCAACTGCGGCAACTGGCGTTCCAGCTGCTCGCCCTGGCCGCGCGCAAGGGCGACCGGGACCGGCCGGGGGACACCGCGTACCAGGCGGAGGGCCTCGCCCCACGCCTCGCGCTGGAGGAGCGGCTCGGCCCGGAGTCCGTCACCGCGGCCCTGCGGCAGGCCACCCGCACCGGCTGGGTGGTCGGAGACCTGCGCCACGCCCGGCGCGCGGCCGCGCTGAACGGTGCCGTCGGCACCCGGCTGGCCCTCACCGACCCGCGGGTCCTGCGCCGCAGGCCGGAGCAGGACGGGGTGGGCGGGGCCGGCGTCGAGAACATGGTGCTGGGCGGCCATCAGGCGTCGGGGCAGCACGCGTCGACGAAGAGCAGGGCGGTGACCTTCAACGGCACCGGGTCGGAGCGCGGCGCGGGCTGGACGCTGGCCCAGAGCGTGTCACCCGCCTTCGGGCAGGCGACGACCACGACCGACACGTCGACGACCGGCGGCACGATCGAACGCAACTCCGTCCATCCGCGCTCCAGGCCGCTCTACCTCGTCCAGTGCGACCTGTCCGCATGGATGGTGGCCGAGGTCGCGGTGAACGGCCGCGGCCCGTACGCGATGTCGCAGCGGCTGACGGTGCCGGGCGCCGTCGGACTCTGGCTCACCGAGCCGCAGTTGCGCAGGGCGGGCCTGCGCACGCCGGAGGAACGGGCCCGGGAGCAGGAGCGGGCGCTGGCGGAGACCGCGGCCGCGTGGGGGCCCGCCCCGAGGGACGGGAAGGCCGCGAAGGACCCGAAGGGCAAGCTCCCCGAGCGGGCGGCGGAGGGGTCCGGCAGCCGGGAACCGCGGGCCGCTCCACCCGCACCGCCGCGGGACGTGTCCGGCGTACCGGCGCTCCCCGCGCACCTCCCGCTGGGGGCCGGTCTGGTCGACGGCATGCCCGACTTCGTGCCACTGCTCGGACGGCTGCGCGCTGCGGTGCGGGACCGGGCGCTGGCGGACGACCTCCTGCCGGCCCGGGTGCTGGACGACCGGTTCGAGAACGTGCAGCGGCTGCTGCGGGTGCTGGACCAGGACGGCGCGGTGGGCCTGCTCGCCGGGGCCATGGACGGCGGCGTTCCCGTCGAGCTGCTGCGCAACAGTTCCGTCCCCGGCCGCCGGGCCACCTCGTACTGGGCCGTCTTCCACATCCGCCGCACCGGGCCCGGCACGGTGGCCGGGCCGTCCGGCAACGACCGGGAGATGGAGTTCGCGACCGTCGCGTACTCACAGCGTGCGACCAGCAGCCAGGAGAGCCTCACCAGCGGTGTCGACGCCTCGCTGACCGGTGCGGGCAAGCCGCACGACGACGTCGTCGGCAGCGCGGGCGCCGTCGCGGGCCCCGGCGCGGGGAAGACCGCGTCGAGCCGGCGGACCGCGGCCATCCGGACCCAGACCGGCCTGCGCACCATCGTGGACACCGAGGCCGGCTCGGTGAACGTGACGGTCCCCTTCCAGGCGGAACTCGAACTGCGTTCGGCCGACGGCCGGTTGGCGTCCGTGACCCTCGACGGGTCCTTCCTCCACCGCGTGCTGGACAACGACCTGAAGGCCGTCGCCCGCGCCCGGCCGGAGCGCCGTGCGGAACCCGCCAGGGGCAGCACCGCCCCGGTACGCGACGCCGCTCCGGCCGCCCTGGCCGCATGGCGCGCCGACGGCGCAGAACTGCCCCTGGAGGCGCAGGTCAACGGCTTCCGGGGCGCCCCGCAGGTACGGGAACTGATCGGCCGGGCCATGGCGCAGGCGCAGGCGGGCAGCGGCTTGCGGAAGGCAGGTGACGCGGCGCACTACGCCCAGCGGGAGGCGGTGTCCACCGAGTGGCTCACGGCGGCGCTGCCGCTGCTGGTGTCGGCCGGTGCGCAGCTGCCGCCGGTGCACGTGTCCGGCGCCGAGGGCCAGGACATCGCCTGTTCCCTGCACGCGCGCCTGCGCGACGGGGAGATCCTCGGCAAGGGCGACAAGATGACGTTCGAGACGGTCGCACAGAGCGGTACCGAGGGGCGTCCGGCGGCCGGCGAGACACAGCACGCCGCCCACCACGGCCGTTCCGCGCGGTTCATGGGCGGCGAGGGCCCGGTCCGCGCCGACTACTCGGGCATGAACAACGTCCCCGGCACGTACGGCCGCGACGGCGGTCCCACCGACGCCGCGGGCAACGCATCCGGCACGGTGCCGCTGCAGAAGCCGAAGGCCGCTTCACTGCTGGTGCAGTTCACTCTGCAGGTCAGGGCCGTGGCCCAGGTGCGGCACCGGCACACCGGGGCGCTGCGCGATCCGGCACGGGCGGTCGGCGTACAGGACCACACCCTCACGTACCCGGTGGTGATCCGGATGCCCGAACCGGCGGTACGGCACATGGCGGCCGCCGCGCATGGCGGCCACGCGCCGGCCGACCCGCACCGCGTGCTGGCGGCGGCGGACGGGGAGTCCTGAGGACGCTGCCCCCGAGACTGCCCGAACGCCCCTTGCGCACCCGGCCACGGTGCTCGTAGTTGTGGTCAAGGGTCCGTCGCCGAAAGGTAGTTCATGCACACGCAGGAGGAACACAACCAGACCGGCCGACCGCAGGCGACCCGCCGCCCGGCGGCCCGGGACGCGTCCGCCGACGCGGGCCGCGCGGCCGTGACCGGGACCGGGAACGCCGCCGGGCTGCTCGCCCTCCAGCGGACGGCGGGCAACGCCGCGGTGGCCCGCACCGTCGAGGCGTCGCGCCACCGGCACGACGCGAGCTGCCGCCACCCGCCGGCGGTGCAGCGGCAGGCGGCGGGCGCGGAACTCCACGAACACGACGCGGCCTGTGGCCACGTGCCCGCGGTGCAGCGCCAGGCCCTGGTCCACCGGGTGATCCAGTCCCCCGGCCAGGGCATGGACCAGGCGCTGCAGTCGGAGATGGAGACCCGTTTCGACGGCGCGGACTTCAGCGGCGTACGGGTGCACACGGGCCCCCTCGCCCGGGAGTCGGCGCGGGAACTCGGCGCCAAGGCCTACACCACGGGCCCCAACATCGTGGTCGGCGACACCATGACGAAGGAGGACTGGGCCCACGAACTGACCCACTACGAGGACCAGTTGAAGGGCCCCGTCCCCGGTACGGACACCGGCGGCGGAGTCAGCGTGTCCGACGTGAACGACTCGGGTGAACGCCACGCGGTGGACAACGCCCGCAGGGTGATGAACGGTCCGGTGCCTCCGGTGCAGCGGACACCGGCGCACACCGGGCCGGACACCGCCCCGGCCCCGGTGCCGGGAGGAACGGCCCCGGTGGCGGTGCAGCGCGTGCTCAGTGCCGAGTTCGTCGAGTCCGTGTCCGAGAAGCTGGGCGTCGAGAAGGGCACCGTCAAGCTCGTCAAGGTGCCGAACGGCATACCCGCCGACCGGAAGTTCCGGGACTACCCGGAGGGGCACGTCATCGGCCTGACCGGCGCCGAACTGGACATGAGCGTGCAGTCACTGAACCAGTACCCGGACGGGAACACCGCTGCCAGTGCGGTGGTCGAGCAGGCCGGCGGCGGCGGTTACCTGCGGGAGTCCGGCATCATCCTGGTCAACGCCGACCCGCCCGCCAAGTTCACCTTCGACCAGGTCGTCCAGCACGAGATGGGCCATCTGCGGCAGGCCCAGGCCGGTTTCGACATCGACATGGCCGGGGCCAAACGGGCGCTGGTGGAGTACCACAACATCCTGGTGAACGAGAACCTGTTCGCGGACGAGATGCGCCTCGAGTACACGGACGCCGACAACACCCTCTCGAGCAGGGCCAGGGAGCAGGCCGAGGCCAACGAGGAGACGAAGCCCTTCACGCCGCTGAGCAACCCGTGGCGGTCGATGTCCCGTTACGTCGCGGCGCACGGTGGCGCGTCACAGCAGAATCTACTGCGTGCGATCGAGGCCGAGCTGACGGACTCGAAGTACGACCAGAAGTCCGGAAAGAGCAAGTTCGCCCCGCCCTTGCGCGACAAGATCCAGCGACGCGTCGGGACGATGTACTGGAACCACATGTTCCCCGCGTAGGAGGCCATGAAGGGGCCGGAAGGCGTCCCGGCCCTGCCTCTTGGGGCACCGGAGCTGCCCGGACGCCTCCTGTGCCGTCCCGGCCGCGGCGCTAGCGTCCGAACAGTGAGCCTGTGGACCTCTCTGGAACCCTCGTCCGCGACCGTGGACCCGGGTGCCTCGACCCGTGTACGCCTGCGGCTGCGCAACACCGGTGACGTCGTCGACGAGTACCGCTTCGAACCGGTGGGTCCCGTCGCGCCCTGGACGACGATCGAGCCCGCCACACTCCGCCTCTACCCCGGGACCACGGGCACGGTCGAGCTCACCTTCGCCCCGCCCCGCACCCCGGACGCGACCGCAGGACCGAACCCCTACGCCGTCCGCGTCACCCCCACCGAGCACCCCGAGGCCGTCACCGTCCCCGAGGGCAACCTCACCATCACGCCCTTCACCGAGCTGCGCGCGGAGCTGGTCCCGCCGACCGTCAAGGGCCGGTTCCGGGGCCGTCCGAAGCTGGCCATCGACAACCTGGGCAACACGAAACTGACCGCCTCCGTGAGCGGCAACGACAACGGCGACCAGCTCGCCTACGATCTGCACCCCAGCAACGTGCAGATCGAACCGGGCCGCGCCGCCTTCGTGAACGCCACGCTGAAGCCCCGGCGGATCATCTGGTTCGGGCCGAAGCAGCAGCGGCCCTACCGGCTCGTCGTGCAGCGGTCGGGCGTGCAGCCGGAGCCCGTCGACGGGACCTACATCCAGCGCGGCTTCCTGCCCCGCTGGCTGGCCACCCTCTTCGGCACCCTGCTGGCGCTCGCCGTCACCTTCGCCCTGATCTGGTTCAACTACAAGCCCCACGTCCAGAGCCTCGCCCAGGAACAACCCGTGGAAGCCGCGGTGAGCAGCATCGCCCCGAGCCCGACCGTCACCCCGACCCCGCCCCCGGCGCCCAGCGAGACGGCCGCCGCCGCGCCCGCCGCCCCGACCACCGAAGCCGCGGCCGACAACGGCGGAGGGGGCGGAGGCGGAGGGGGCGCGACGGCAACGGTCACGGCGAAGCCCAAGCAGGACACGGCGGCGACCGCCGTGAACCGGTTGGCCGCCGCCGACCCGGGCGGCCGCCACATCTGCTATCGCGCCTACATCCAGGGCACCGGCTGGTCGAAGCCCGTCTGCGACGGCACCATCGCCGGTACCGTCGGCAAGAACGCCCCGATCAAGGACATCAACGTCGCGGTGTACGGCGTCGACGGCTCGGCCGGCAACTCCTTCGTCTACGACTCCCAGTCCACCAGCGGGCAGGGCAAGTGGCAGACCTGGACCAAGATCGTCGCCGACGGCAAGGACAACTACATCGGCAGCACGAAGCCGGCCGACCCCTACCTGGAGACCTTCACCCTGAACGTCGGCAGCGGCCAGGTCTGCGGTCTCGCCCACGTACGCGGCGCCGGCTGGGGCAATCAGGTGTGCAGCGACGCCCGTCCGGCCCTGCTCACCCTGGGCACCTGGGACAACACGCTCTGGCTCGAAGCCTTCAAACTGACGGTGTGAACCCATGACTCTCTGGACCTCCCTCGAACCGGCCTCCGCGACCGTGGACCCGGGTGCCTCGACCCGGGTACGCCTGCGGCTGCGCAACACCGGTGACGTCGTCGACGAGTACCGCTTCGAACCGGTGGGTCCCGTCGCGCCCTGGACGACGATCGAGCCCGCCACGCTCCGCCTCTACCCCGGGACCACGGGCACGGTCGAGCTCACCTTCGCCCCGCCCCGCACCCCGGACGCGACCGCAGGACCGAACCCCTACGCCGTCCGCGTCACCCCCACCGAGCACCCCGAGGCCGTCACCGTCCCCGAGGGCAACCTCACCATCACGCCCTTCACGGAGATCCGCGCCGAACTCGTGCCGCCGACCGTCAAGGGCCGGTTCCGGGGCCGCCCCCAGCTGGCCATCGACAACCTCGGCAACACCAAGCTGACCGCCTCCGTCAGCGGCAGTGACAACGGCGACCAGCTCGTCTACGACCTGCACCCCAGCAACGTCCAGATCGAGCCGGGCCGCGCCGCCTTCGTCAAGGCCACCCTCAAACCCCGGCGGATCATCTGGTTCGGGCCCAAGGAACAGCGGCCGTACGCCCTGATGGTCCAGCGGTCGGGCGTCAATCCACAGCCTGTGGACGGCACCTACGTCCAGCGCGGTTTCCTGCCCCGCTGGCTGGCCACCCTCTTCGGCACCCTGCTCGCCCTCGCCGTCACCTTCGCCCTGATCTGGTTCAACTACAAGCCCCACGTCCAGAGCCTCGCCCAGGAACAGCCCGTGGAAGCCGCGGTGAGCAGCATCGCTCCCAGTCCCACCGCCAGCGCCCCTCTGGTGGCCGCGCCGGCGCCCTCGCCGACGCCGGTGGAGCAGCAGCCGGCGAACGACGGCAACGGCTCGTCCGGCACCCAGGGCGGCGGCCAGTCCCAGCCGGCCCCGCGGGCGACGAAGAAGAAGACCGCGAAGCCGGTCGTGCCGGCGACGAACGTCCTGCTCCTCAACACGACCACCAGGAAGTGCGCCGACATCCCCGGCTACGACAACGGCACCAGCAACGGCCCGGTGCGCGAGTACACCTGCGACGAGACCACCCACGACAACCAGCTGTGGAACCTCGAGGTGCGGTACCCGAAGGGCGGCCCCGGCTCGGCCGCGCTCTTCCAGATCCGCAACGCCAAGGACCAGCTCTGCATGGACCTGCCGGACCGCGGCTCGGCCCGGCTGTCCGCACCGATCACCGAGTACAAGTGCGACGGCACCAAGGCCGACAACCAGCTGTGGTGGATCGACAAGCAGCCCAGCGGCGCCTACTGGATCCGCAACTTCGCCAGCGACAACCTCTGCCTGGACGTCGCGGGCTACAGCACCGGCGGCAACGACACCAACCTCACCCTGTACCACTGCTCCAACACCGACGACCAGGAGTGGCGGATCGTCCGGCCGTCCGGCGACTGACCGCCCCGTCGGGGGCGCGGGGCTGTGTTTGATCTGCGGCTACCGCCGCGTGGGCGCGACCAGCCACGACGGCGCGCACCCTCCTCCGGCGCTCACCCCCACGCGCCCGGTACCAGCCGCCCCGCCTTGCGGTACTCGCGTCGCGCCCCTTCGAGCAGGTCCGCCGCGCCCACGGATTCGCCCCGGCCCGCCGCGAGGTACGCCGCAGTCACCACCGCGCTCCGGATGGAACCACCGGCGAGCTCGAACTCGGCTGCCAGCGGACGCAGTTCGACGCCCTCCTCGCTCGGCACGTGGGCCAGGCCGTGCCGCCACAGGGCCAGGCGCTGTTCCTCGTCCGGGAACGGGAAGTCGATCACCAGGTCCAGGCGGCGGGTGAAGGCCTCGTCGATGTTGGCGCGCAGGTTGGTGGTGAGCAGCGCGATGCCGTCGAAGGCCTCCAGGCGCTGCAGGAGGTAGGCCGACTCCAGGTTGGCGTACCGGTCGTGGGCGTCCTTGACCTCGGAGCGCTTGCCGAAGACGGCGTCGGCCTCGTCGAAGAGGAGCACGGCGTCGGTGCGGTCGGCCTCGGTGAAGATGCGTTCGAGGTTCTTCTCGGTCTCGCCGACGTACTTGTCGACGACGGAGGAGAGCTGGACGACGTAGAGGTCCAGGCCGAGTTCGGCGGCCACCACCTCCGCCGACAGGGTCTTGCCGGTGCCAGACTCGCCCGCGAAGAGGCCGAGCACGCCGCGTCCCCGGCCGCCGCCCGCGCTCAGCCGCCAGTCGCCGAGCACCCGGTCGCGGTGGCGGGCGCGCAGGGCGAGTTCCCGCAGTTCGGCCAGCGGCCGCTCAGGCAGCACCAGGTCGCGCCAGTCGACGGCGGGCCGGATCCGGCGGGCGTGCTGCTCCAGGCCGGAGGCGGACTGCTGGCGGGCGCCGAGCCGCAGGTGGGCGGCGGTCAGCGGGGTACCGTCGAAGGCGGCGAGGTCCTGCGCGGCCCGGGCCGCCCGGGTGAGGCGCTCGCCGCCGAGGTGGTACGGGGCGACGGTGGCGGCGAGGTCGAAGCCTGGGTCGCCGGGCAGGGCGGCCGCCCAGGCGTCCAGGGCGGCGGCGCGCCGGGAGGGCACCTCCAGGACGAGCGGGTCGCGGTGGTCGCACCACTGGGGGTCGTAGGGGCGGGCGGACGTCACCAGCACGGTGACGTCCGCGGCGCTGTCGGCGCTCAACGCGCCCAGGACGGGGCCCGGTTGGTCGCTTTCGACCAGGATCGCCCGGCCGCTCAGGCGGGCCTCCCGCAGCAGCTCCGGGATCCGATCCTCGGGCCCGGTGCAGTGCAGCACCGCCCGCCCCGCGAGCCGCAGCGCGGCCGTCGCGCAGCCGAGGCCCTCGCCCTCCCGCCGTTCCCGCAGGTAGGCGAAGAGCGGCCCGGCGGCGATCCGCGCGGCCACCCGGCCGGTGAACTCCGCGTCCGCGGGCGCACTGCCGTACGACGGCTCCCGCAGGTGTCCGGTCAGCGCCGCGTCCGGGGTGTCGTCGCCGAGGAGGTGCGCCAGGACCCGGTCGGGGACGCGCAACGAGCGGCTGAGGAAGGGGCGTTCGGGCTCCTCGACGGTGAGCAGGCCGAGCGCGGTGAGCGGGGCGGTGGGGTGGAAGCGGGCGCGGGCCGCCGCGAGGTGCGCGGGGGCGCCGTACAGGTCGAGGGCGAGGCCGACGGTGGCGCGGCGGCGGCCCACGTCGTCGTTGAGGTAGCCGTACAGCTGCTCGAAGGTGCGGTCGAGGTCGGGGGCGAGGGCGATGAGGAGCAGGGTGGTGTCGAGCGGGGCGAGGCGCAGGCGGGCCGCGAGGGCGGCGAGCGGGTCGGCGAAACCGTCGGCCAGGGAGGGGAGTTCGGCCGGTTCCGGCCGGGGTTGCAGGAGGTGCCGTACCGCTTCCTCGGAGAGGTAGAGGCCGCGCAGCGGGTCGTCGGCCGTCGGGTCGTCGGCCGAACGGTGGGCGACGAGGGCGGCGACCCGGTCGCGCAGCGCGGACAGCCGGGTCAGGAGCGCGGCGGCCGGCTCCAGGGAGACGTCCAGGGTCACGCCCGGCCCCTCCGGGCGGCCGCGGCCTCGGCGACCTGGCCGGGCCGGTGGGCCCGCTCCTCGAGGACCAGTGCGGTGTCGTCCGTCCCGCCGCGGACCCGCACCGCGGCGCCCTCGGTGACCGGCGGTCCGGCGTCGTACTCGGGGTAGGCCGGGAAGGGGGCCGTGATCACGACGTCCAGGGACGGCTTGAGCTCGCCGCCGAGCGCCGACCAGATCTCGGCGAGGGAGCGGGCCTCGGTCTGGATGCCGGCGCAGGACAGCGGGATCGTCAGGCCCAGCGCGCCCAGGGAGCCCGGCAGTTCGGAGGGGTGGATCAGCTCCCGCGGGATCAGCGTCGCGAGCACCGCGCTGATCAGCCGGTGCTCGTCCTCGGGCCGCTTGGTCCACGCCGTCACCAGGTACGACAGCCGGAACCAGCGGGGCGGCTGGCGGCGCTTGACCACGACGTCCCGGTCGTCACGGATGTCGACGTGCCCGCGCTGACGCCGGTGCACGTCCTCCCGGATGTCGTACAGGTAGCTGTTGATCACGGGGCCGTTGCGGCGGGCCGACCAGTCGCGGGTCGGCGCGTCGAAGGAGACCTCGATGCCGGAACCCTCCAGCGCACCGCCGGTCAGCAGGTTCCGCAGCACCTGGTCCACCTCGTGGATCACGCCGTACTCACCACCCCATGGACCCGCGCGGCCCGCTCGGCATACACACCCCATCCTGCCCTTCGTCCCGGCCTGGCCCGCAGGCGCGGCCGGGCAGACCGGCCTGCCCCGGAACCGGTGTCGGCTGCCCGATCGGTCAGATGTAGCCTTCCCGGAGGGCATGGGCGACGGCGTGGGCCCGGTTGCGCAGGTGCAGTCGGGTGGTCAGCCCGTGCATCACGTTCTTGACGGTGCGCTCGGAGTAGGACAGCTTGCTGGCGATCTCACCGGTGTCGAGGCCCTCGGCGACCAGCCGCAGGACGTCCACCTCGCGGGCGGACAGCCCGGCCGCCGGGGCACCCGGACGGCCCGCGGCGCTGCGGTGCAGGGTGCCGACCTGGTTGATGAGCCGGCCGAGCAGGTCGGCCGGCAGGTCCCCGTCACCCCGTGCCGCCGCCAACACGGCCTGCACAAGTCGGAGTTCGGTGGCCTCGTGGCGCCATACGATGGCCCCGACCCCGCACTCGATCACATCGAGCAGTTCGGTCTCGCGCAGCGCGCCGACCACCAGTACGGCCCGAGCGCCCTCGCTGCGCACCACCCGGCGCAGCCGGGTCAGTTCGGGCTCGTCGAGGCCGTCGCTGATGAGCAGCGCCACGGTGCCGGGCCCGGTCTCGGACTCCTCGCGTATCTCGACCTCCGGGTGGCGCCGCAGCTGGCTGAGCGCGCCCTCACGGGAGATCGGGTCCGGCGCGTACACCGCCACGGGCGTGCGGCCGACCGGCGCGAATGAGCTGTTGCTGACCAACCGCTTCCCCCATGTTCACGTGCCCGTCGTCTCCGAGGGAACTGTGACGGGCGGTAGTACTCAGCCTGCTGTGGCCAAAGGGGCAACGACAATCGTGGAGGACCACGAGAAGGACCACGAGATGTTTGGGGGCCGGGTGGGGGGTGCTTGTGGTCGTGGGTGCGCTGCGGCTGTGTTGTGGCTGGTCGCGCAGTTCCCCGCGCCCCCAAGAAGGTGGGTCCACTGGTCCCACCTGAAAAGGGGCGCGGGGAACTGCGCGACCAACCCCCACCGGCCCGCAGCGCACCCACGACCGCAAGCCCCCCACCCAGATCCACAGCCCCGTATCAAATGTGCGGCCCCTGCAACAAACCCGCCGTCCACCCCCGGCACCTCACAACCACTCCCGCCGCCACCACCTCTAACCCCCCGAACCCACCAGCGCACCGCGAGGAGCCAGGCATGACCCAGCCGTCCCCTGAACTCGCCGCCGCCATGCACCTGCTGGCCGAGGAAGCCGAGCGCACGCTGGCCGGCAGCGGCCGCCTCGTGCTTCTCCGGGGCGCCACCGGAACCGGCCGCACCACCGTCCTGGAGGCCGCCGCCGAGCAGGCGAGCACCCTCGGCCTGAAGGTGCTCCGCGCCCGCTGCTCACCCGGCGACACCTCCATCTCCTTCTCGACCGTCCTCCAACTTCTCGGCCCTGTCCCGGAGTTCGCCGATCTCGCGGTGGACGGGGACGAGCGGTCCACCGCCGCAGGCCTGTGGCGGGTGCTGCGCGCCTACGCCGACGACTCGCCGCTCCTCGTCGCCGTGGACGACGTCCACCTCGCCGACGCCCCCTCGCACCGCTGGCTCGTGGAGTCGGCCCGGCACATAGACCGTTTACCGATCCTCCTCGTCGTCAGCGAACGCAGCCAGTACGACCTCGACCCGCCCGCCCCCGGCTTCACCCACACCCTGCCGCCGGCGCTGGTCCGCACCCACACCCTCGCGCCCCTCGCCCCGGCGGCCGCCGCCGACCGGGTGCGCGCCGAGTTCCCCGACGCGTCGCCGTTCTGGGTCGACGCCTGTGTCCGGGCGGCGGCCGGCAGCCCCCTGCTGCTGGGCGCCCTCCTCGACGACCTGGACGAGAGCCGGCACCGGGACGTGCCCGAGACGACGGCCGCGCTCTACCCGGGCGCGTACCCGGCCGCCGTCCAGTGGTGGCTGGACAGTGCGGGACCGGCCACCACCGAGGTCGCCCGCGCCCTCGCGGTCCTGGAGGAGGACCCCGGCACCGGCCTGCCGGAGAGCGAGATCACCCCGCTCCTCGCCGAACTGGCCGACGCCGACCCCGTCCGGGTGGCCGGCTGGCTCACCGCCATGACCAACCTCGGCCTGCTCACCCTGGGCCCCGACGGCCGCCCGCACTTCCCGCACCCGCTGCTGCGCGACGCGGTCCTCGCCGGTGTCCCCGCCGCCCGCCGCCGCACCGCCCACCGGGCGATCGCCGAGGCGATGCTGCACCAGGACGCCCCCGCCGAGGCCGTGGCCCGCCAACTGCTCGCCACCGGACCCGTGGACGCCCCCTGGGCACCGGCCCTGCTCCGGGACGCGGCCGCCGTCGCCCTCCACGAGGACCGCGTCGAGGACGCCGTCGCCTACCTGCGGCGCGCCCTGGAGGAACCCCTCCCCGACGACCGCCGGCAGCGGCTGCTGACCGAGCTGGGCTCACTGGAGTACGCGGCGCCCCGCTCCTCCGCCGCGATACCCCGCCTGGCCGAGGCGGTCCGGCTGCCCGCGGCCCCGCAGGACCGGGTGCGCGCGGCCGTCGCCCTCGGCACCGCGCTCACCGGCCGGGGCCGCACCCGCAAGGCCGTCGAGCTGCTGTGCTCCGTGCACGGCGAACTGGACGGCCACCCCGACCTGGTCCGCACCCTGCACACCGCCTCCGTCCTCCTGTCCGACCAGGACCAGGAGGTACGGCAGGAGGTCTACCGGCGGCTGTCCGAGACCGCCGACCGCTCCCCGGAGCTGGTCGGCACGGCCGGCCAGGCCCTGCTGGTGCGGCACGCGGCCTCCGCGGGCCTCACCTCGGCCCGGGAGGCCATGCGGCAGTTACGCACCCTGCTCGCCGAACCCACCGACCCGCTCACCGAACCGTTCCTGGTCGGCACCGCGGCCACCGTCGCCCAGTGGGCCGACGAACTCGACGAGGCCGACCGGCTGGTGGACCGCGGTCTGGCCGGGCAGCGCCCCGACCTGCTGCACCCCATGCACCAGGCGCTGCTGAACAACCGCGCGGACATCGCGGCGGCCCGCGCCGACCACACCCGCCCGGCCGCCGTCCCCGACGCGGTCACGCCGTCCAACGCCGACGCGCACGCACTGATCGCGCTCGTGGAGACCGGCCGCGGCGCACAGGCTGCGGACCTGGTCGCCGGGATCGACCTGCGGGAGGCGCCGGACTCCTGGGAGCTGAACCGGTTCCTCTACGCGCGGGGCGTGGTGCGGGCGGCGGCCGGCGACCCGGCCGCCGCGCTGCACGACTTCCTGGAGTGCGGGCGCCGCCAGACGGCCCGTGACGTGCTCAGCCCGGTGGTCACCCCGTGGCGGACCGCCGCCGCCGAGTGCCGGCTGGCCCTGGACCGCCCGCTGGAGGCCATCGCGCTGGCCGAGGAGGAGCTGCGGCTGGCCCGGGTCTGGGGCACCGCGCGCACGGTGGGCCGGGCGCTGCGCGTCCTCGGTACGGCGACCGGGGGCCGCCGCGGTCTGGAGCTCACCGAGGAGGCGGTGCGGCTGCTGCGGGACGGCGGCCCGGCCGGTACCGAGCCGGCGCTCGCCCTGATCGCGCTGGGCCGCCAGCTGGCCGCCGCCGGTGAGGGGGCCCGCGCCCGCGACTGCCTGCGGGAGGCCGCCGAGCACGCCGAACGGCAGGGCGCGGTACGGCTGTCGGAGCTGACCGAGGAGATCCTGCGCAAGGGCGGCGCCCGCTCCCCGAGGCGCCGTACCGGCGCCGCCTCCCTCACCGGCAGCGAGCGGCGGATCGCCGAACTCGCCGCCGACGGGCGCACGAACGTGGAGATCGCGGCCGCCCTCCATCTGGCCCGCCGCACCGTGGAGACCCATCTCACGCACACCTACCGCAAGCTGGGCATCCGCCGCCGGGCGGACCTGCGCCCGGCCCTGGACCAGGCCGCGCCCCGTCCGTAGCGGACCGGACGGGTCGTCAGGGGGCGAGCCAGTGGGCCGCCGCCGCGAGCAGGGCGCGGACGCCCGTCCCGATCGTCGGGTCGGGGACGGGCGCGAAGTGCGGGGAGTGGTTGGAGGGGATCTGCGGGGGGATGCCGTCGCGGACCAGGGCCTCCAGGTCGACGCCCTCGTAGAGTTTGTGGTCGGCGCCGCCGACGAACCAGAAGACCGAGGGCACCCCGAGGGCCGTACCGAAGGCCCCGAAGTCCTCGCTGTTGGGGACCGGTGAGGTCAGCTCGAAGGTGAGGCCCGGGAACTCGCCGGCCAGCGCGGCCTGCACGGACGCGGTCGCGGCGGGGTCGTTGTGGGTGACCGGGAAGGAGTCGATGGGGACGATCTCCGGCTCCCTGGACACCTCGGAGGCGGCGGCCTCGGCCCGTATGATCCGCTCGACCGCGGCCAGGACCCGCTCCCGGACGGCCGCCGTGGTGGTCCGTACGTTGATCTTCAGCTCGACGCTGTCCGGGATGATGTTCTCCTTGGTCCCGCCGTGGATCGAGCCGACCGTGACGACGGCCTGCTGGTTCGCGCCCACCTCGCGGGAGACGACGGTCTGCAGCCGCATCACGACCGCGGCGGCCAGCACCACCGGGTCGACGGTTGCCTCCGGCGTGGACCCGTGCCCGCCCCGCCCGAACAGCGTGACCCGCATACTGTCCGCGCCCGCCATCAGCGCTCCCGCCCGGGTCCCGACCAGCCCGGCGGGCGCCGCGGCCACGTGCTGGGCGAGGCACACGTCGGGCCGCGGGAACCGCTCGGCGAACCCGTCCGCGAGCATCTTCGGCGCCCCGCCGACCTCCTCGGCCGGCTGGAAGACGGCGACCACCGTCCCGCGCCAGCCGTCCCGTCCGGCGGCCAGCTGCCCAGTGGCCCCGAGCAGGCAGGCGACGTGCAGGTCGTGCCCGCACGCGTGCATCACCCCGGCGGTCTTCGAGGCGTACGGCAGCCCGGTCTCCTCCTGCACCGGCAGCGCGTCCATGTCGGCCCGCAGCAGCACCACCGGCCCGTCCCCGTTGGCCAGCACCCCGACCACCCCGGTGCCGCCGACCCCCTCGGTGACCTCCCAGCCCTGCTCCCGCAGCCGCCCCGCGACGACGGCCGCGGTCCGTTCCTCGGCGAACGACAGCTCCGGGTGCGCGTGCAGGTCCTCGTAGAGCGCCCGCAGCTCGGGGAGCCGGTCACTCAGGCCGGTCAGGAGGGGGCTGGTGCTCATGTGTCGTCTCCCGGGGTGTGTGCGTGGCTTGGCTGCCGAGTCAAGGATGCAGGATCGGTCCTGTGACCGGACTCCGCGCGGAAATACGGGGAGACGAGGTCAACGGCGTGGGTGTGCCGGGTTACGGCACCGGCGCCGCCTACTGATGTGCCGTCGTTCGTCTGCGGCGCCGTCGTGGCTGGTCGCGCAGTTCCCCGCGCCCCTTCGGGGCGCTCCTGCGGGGGGGGCGCTCCTGCGGGGGGGGGGCTCCTGCGGGGCGCTTCTTCTGCGCCCCGGCCAGTGCCTCAGGCGCCGTCTTGTGGGCGTCCGTTGCCGCGCGGGACGATCGACGCATGTGGGATGGAATCGGTGGGATCGACGGGCTCAAGAACCTGGCGGACAAGGCGAAGGACGTCGCCGAGGAACACGGTGACGCGATCGGGGCAGGTCTGGAGAAGGCGGGCGACCTGGTCGACGAGCGGACCGACGGCACGTACACCGAGCAGATCGACACCGGGGTCGCCAAGGCGCGGCAGCTGGTGGAGCGCCTGGGCGAGCAGGGCTCCGGGAAGTAGCGCCTACGTGTCGGTGGTCGGGCGGGTCCGGCCCGGCTCCGGCAACTCGCCCAGCTTCAGCCGGGTGTGCAGGACGTCGCCGATGAACAGGTCGTAGACCAGCACGCCGATCACGCCGCCGACCAGCGGGCCGACGATCGGGATCCACCAGTACCCGCTGAACGTCGCCCCGTTCCCCGGGAACGCGAGGCTCTTCCACCCGGCCAGCCAGGTGAGCACCCGCGGACCGAAGTCACGGGCCGGGTTGATGGCGTAGCCGGCGTTCGCGCCGTAGGACATGCCGATGGCGGCGACGGCCAGGCCGATGACGAACGGGCCGAGGTTGGACCCGACGGCCGTGTTGCGCAGGTCGATGACCGCGACGACGAACATGACGAGGAAGGCCGTACCGACGATCTGGTCGATCAGCGGGCCCCAGATCCCGCCGTGGAAGTAGGGCGCCGGGAAGGTGGCGAAGATGGAGAAGGTGGCCTCGGTGTGCCCACCCACCTTCGGCGGCTTCGACGCGGCGTCGAACGCGTTGATCGCGTCGTGGTACACGAGGAAGACCAGCGCGGCCCCGGCGAAGGCGCCCAGTACCTGCGACGCCCAGTAGGGCACCACCTTCACCCACGGGAACCTGCGGCGCACGGCGAACGCGAGCGTCACCGCCGGATTGAGATGGGCCCCGCTGACCCCGCCCGCCACGTAGATGGCGAAGGTCACGGCCAGGCCCCAGCCCCAGGCGATCAGGAGCCAGTCACCGGCGGCCAGGAAGATCGTCGTGGGGGTCTCCGCCCGCCCCGATCCGGGCAGCGCGGCCACCGCCATCGCGACGCTACCGGCTCCGAACGCGAGGATGACGAAGGTCCCGAGGAACTCTGCCAGGCACTCACCGAGCAGGCCTCCACGGCTTCTGAGCCGGGAGGGCTTGAGGAGCGGAGGTATTTCCACAGCCATCGCTGGCCCCCTTTAGCCATCGCTGACTCCCTGAGAGGAGCAATCGGGCCGAACACCATATTGGCCCACAAATGATGTTCGCGCAGATCGGCCCGTCCCGCCCGACGGGGCCTCTCCTCCCAGGACCCTCCCCGGTCTATCCGGCGAGGTCGTCGGCGTAGTGCCGGAACCCGTGCCGGTCGCGGTGCATCCCCCACAGCAGGTCGGCGAGCACGGCGGGGTCCTTGCGCGGATGCCCGGCGACGATGGCCCCCGGGATGATGAGCTGCCCCACGTGGATGCCCTCGCCCGCGAGCCGGTCGTGCAGCAGGTGCCCGTAGGCGCTCTCGGCGGCGAAGGCGATGGAGGTCCCGGCCCGGTCGGGGTGCGGGATGACGGCCGTACCGCCGTTGACGAGCAGGATCGTCCCCCGCCCCAGCTCCCGCATGCCCGGCAGCACCTGCTGGACGGCGGCGACCGGCCCGTACACCGAGAACTCGACGGGGCCGGTCAGGTCCGCGTGGGTGGTCTCCAGGACCGGCAGCATGAAGTCCCGCTGCGGTACCGGGCTGTACTGCAGGACCTCGACGGTCCCCAGTTCCTCGGCGGCCCGCGCCAGCGCCCCCGCGAGGGCGAGCGGGTCCCTGACGTCGGCGGCGAACCCGCCGGCGCGGACGCCCTCCCGGGCCAGCTCGCCGGCCAGCGCCCCGAGCCGCTCCCCGTCCCGGGCCAGCAGCGCCACCGCGAACCCCTCCCGCCCGAACCGCCTGGCGACGGCGGCCCCCAGGCCGGGTCCGGCCCCCACGATGGCAACACTGCTCACGACGACTCCCGACGGGCGACACGGCTGACACGGCACGCTTGCACCTACGTCCGTACCGCACGCCCCCCGACTTCACACGTGCGTGCCGTCCGCGTCCTTGGCAGGATGGCGGGATGGAACGTGTGCTTGGAATCGGCGGGTACTTCCTGCGGTCCGCCTCCCCGGCGGCCCAGAAGGCGTGGTACCGCGACTGCCTGGGCCTGGCCATCGACGACCACGGCCTGTGGGAGCAGCCGGCCGGGCCGACGGTGTTCGCGGCCTTCGAGTCGGGGACCGACTACTTCGGCTCCCCCGCCCAGCAGACCATGCTCAACTTCCGGGTCCGCGACCTGGACGCGATGCTCGCCCAGCTGCGTGCCAAGGGCGCGGACGTCGACGCGGAGACCCAGGAGATGGACGGCGTGGGCCGCTTCGGCTGGGTCACCGACCCGGAGGGCAACCGCATCGAACTGTGGCAGCCGGCCTGACGGCGGAGCCCAGGTCCGGGGAGAGGCGGGCCGGGATCCGGCCCGCTCCTCCCCGTCGGCAGTTCCTCAGCGCACGGCGTACGCGTTGTACACCGTGGTCGTCGAGCTGTCGCCGTGGGTGTCGGTGACCGTCGAGCGCAGGCCGACCCGGCCGCCGGAGCCCGGGTTGTGGACGGCGGTGGTCCACTTGCCGCCGGACAGCTTCGCGGTGGTCGCCTTCCAGTGGGCGCCGTTGTCGGTGGTGTACCAGGCACGCACGGACTTCACACCGTCCGAGAGCTGACGGATCGTGCCGTCGCCCGTGCCGTTGCGCTGCATGCCCAGGTCGACGGTGGTGGTCGAGCCCGCGGCCGCCTGGTTCCTGCTGTCCAGCGCCTCGGGCCAGAACCGGGTGATGTAGTTCCGGATCTGCTGGTTCTTGCCGGCGTCCGCGTAGAAGTGCAGGGAGAGGCTGGCGGAGGTCGACAGCGAGCCGGCCGGCAGGCCCCCGCGGTGGGCGGTCTCCGTGAGCGTGTACCAGCCCGAGCCGGGAATCCGCGGATGCGGGTCGAGTTGCGTCGAGGGGCTGTACGTGTGCGAGTAGAGCGTCTTGCCAGCATGGGTCAGCTTCACGCTGCCGGAGGCGAGGACGCCGCCGCCCGTGAGCCTGGGGTCCATGAACAGGTTGTCGTCGCCGAAGTACAGCTGGTGGTACCAGGTGTACGGCAGCCGCCCGCCCGGGCCCCAGACCGCGTGGCCCAGGGACAGCGAGGTCGTCTTGCCGGCCGCGTACGCGCGGGACCCGCTGTAGATGTAGTCGTGGCTCTGCTGGCTCACCTCCCACTGGCCGGCCGGGACGTGCACGCCGAAGGAGTCGGGCAGCTGACGCTGGAAGTCCAGGATGTTCGAGGACCACGAGCAGCTGCCGGCGCCCGTCGGCTCGCCGTGGAACGAGAAGTCCGCGTCTCCGCTGTCGGGGCCGGAATGCGCGGACACCTTGAGGGTGGTCAGCCCGGACCTCGTGAGCTTCGCGGACACCCCGGACGGCACGCCGCGGCGGTGCGTGGCGGACGCCAGCCAGAAGTCGCCGCCGCTCGTCGACCGCGGCTGGTACGTGGTGCCGTACGAGAATTCGTACGCCGTGCTGGTGTTCGGGATGGCGTAGAGGTCGCCCGCCGATGCCGAGATGCTCATCTCGGCAGGGCTGTCGTCGGTGGCGCAGACGGCCGCGCTGACCGAGTGGTCGTATCCGCCGCCCGGGCTGGGACTGAGCGAGACGTTGACCGCCCGCCCCTTCCGGCCGTCGAACGTGGTCGTCGTGGCCCCGGAGACCCGCACGCTGTGGCCGCCGACGACGGCGTCCTCGTTGTTGCCGCCGACGAAAGACGTGGCGAGCTCGTAACTGCCGTTGGGCAGGGACGTCTTCTTGTTGCCTTCGATGTAACGGAAGTCGTTCGTCTTCGTGTTGTAGACCGCCACCTGCGCGTAGACCGGCTTGCCGCTCCGGTCCAGCGTCTTGACGGTGAGCGACCCCTTGGTCGCGGCCGACGCGGTCGAAGCGCCTGCCAGAACGAGCGGCACGAGGACGGTGACGACACTCGCGGCCGTGGTGATTCGCCGCATCAGACCCCCCATAGGTACGCGACAAAAGCGAGTCACCTTAGCTCACCGGGAACACCGGCCCCGACACCGCCCCTCACTGTCATGTTCACCACGTAACAACGGGGCACGGCACACTGCGGGCATGCGGATCGCGGTGGGGTGACGGTGCTGATGCTCGCCGGTGACCCCGTGGAGGTCAGTCCTCCGGCGGCCGTCCCTCGATCAGGCGTTCCGCGATGTCGTCGGCCCAGGTCTGGGCCCAGTGGCGGAGGGCGGTGATCTCCTCGGCGTCGGCTCCGTGTTTCACGAACTCCCGGTCGTCGATCCAGTCCGTGCCGGTCAGGCGGGACTGGAGGTCGGCGAGGTCGAAGGTGTCACGGGCGTGCCGGCGGCCGAGGTCCTCCAGGTCGGGGAGGGTCCAGCGGTCCGCGGCGGCGTGCACGACCAGGAGGTCGCGGGGCAGGCCGCGGTCGGTCAGCGCCCAGACCCGCATGCCGACCACGTCTTCGAGGGCGAGGGTCAGGCCGAGTTCCGTCCGGACCGGCGGGTGCCAGAGGGCCTCCTTGAGGAGGTCGATCTCGCCCTCCTCCTCCGCGACCGCGTCGGCGACGACGAGCTGTGCGGAGAGGGGGTCCGTCTCGCGGGCCTCGACACGCCAGCCGCGCTCGCGGAGGCCGGCCACGACCGTTTCGGCGATCGCCGGCATGGGAGCCGGGCTCTGCGTGGCCGCGTCCACCGTCCGCCCGGGCCGGTCGAACAGACCATGGGCCTGGGCCGCGTAGTCACCGGTCAGCGCCAGGGGGTACCCGGCGCCGACCGACAGCAGGTCGGGCAGCAGACGGCGGTGCAGATGGGTGACGTTCACGCGGCGACGGCCGAAGAGGGTGCCATGGGGCGATTATCGCTGGCCGGAGCGGGCGCCGCGACGATTCCGCGCCCGGTGCCTGCCGATTCGGCCGACCGGTGGCCCCGTCGCCGGCGCGGGATCTTCCCGGCCCGGAACACCGCCGCCGACGGGTACCGCGGGACGGCGCCCGTCGACGCCTTCGCGCCCCACGGGTACGGCCTCCACAACGCCTCGGGCAACGTGTGGGAGTGGTGTGCCGACCGGTGGACGCCCGAGCGCGGCCGCCCCGCGGAGACCGGCACCGCCAACGCCCCCGACAGCTCCACCGGCCACACCGGCTTCCGCTGCGCCCGGGACGCGGGACGAGCCGAGGGACCCGTGGTCACTCGCCGACCGGGCCGATGAACGAGCCCGGGTGGGTGGCGCCGTCCTGGAGCACCACGGCACCGCCGTGCCAGGGCAGATCGAACGACGCGCGCTGGTTCGGCGCGGTGACGACGACCGTGGTCGGCGTGAAGTCGCTGGAGTCGCCCTGCCCCGGCACCAGGAAGGTGATCGCGAAGTTGGTGGAGGCACCGTTCGCCAGGGTGACGCGCTTCGGGGTGGCGTTCGTGCGCGGGAGCGACCACTTCTGACCGCTGTTGACCAGGTCGACGCCCGGGAAGCCGTACATCGTGCAGGAGTGGCCGCTCTTGTTGGTGAACGCCACGACCGCGTGCTTCTGCTGGCCGGTGCCACTGCCCGGGTCGGCCCAGGAGTAGCCGAGCTGGGAGGCCTGGCAGGCGGGCACCGAGCCGGTGGACGAGGAGCCGCCGGAGGACGACGTACCGCCGCCGGACGTCGACGAGCCCGAGGTGCTGCCGCTGCCGCCCGTGCCGGAGGAGGCGCTGCCGGAGGAACCACTGCCCGAGGAACCGCTGCCGGAGCCGCCCGTCGAGCCGGTGGCCGTCGAGTTGTCGCCGGCCGCCGGGGCCGCCGAACCGCCGTCGGCGCTGACGGAGCCGGTCGCGGTGCCGTTGCACGCGGTCAGCAGGGCCAGCAGCGCGGCGGCGCCGGCCGCGGCGACGGCGGTCTTGCGGGCGTTCGTACGGCGGTTGCGAAGCTTCGACATGGGATCCCCCAGCGGCGGTGTCCTTCCCGGCTCTCTGCCGGACACCCCTTTCGATGCGGGCCCGGCAGGGGAAGTTCGGGGATCACCGTCACGGGCCCGTCCTGGTCGTGTCACGCCCGCTGTTACAGACGTGGCCGCTCACGCCATCCAGAAGAAGACCGCCGTCATCCGCTTCTCCTCCAGCGTCTTCCCGGCGTAACCGGTCGCGCTGTGCACGAGGTTGGCGTTGTAGAGGAGCAGCCGGTTGTACTTGTGCGGGACGCGGACGTCCTCCTCGAAGTGGTCGCCGGGCACGAACCGGGTGCCGAGCGCCTCGACGAGGTTGTTGTGCGGGGCCTGCACGATGTTGCCGCCGAGCCGGCCGCCGGGCAGCGACTGACGGTAGAAGGCGGTGCCGCAGTCCTTGGCCACCCCGGGGTTGAGGTACAGCACCGCCGCGTACCGGCACAGCGCCCGCGAGTCGGTGTGCGGGCGCGGCTCGCTCTCGCCCTCGCCGACCACCTGGACGCAGTTGTGGTTGAGGGTGCCGCCACCGGGCGCCTGCTGCACCCACAGCTTCCCGGCGCCGGTCGCCTTGCGCACCAGCCCTTCCACGACGGCGAGTTCGGCGGGCTCCAGGCCGGGCATGGTGCGCAGCCCGGGCCAGGTCTCCGAGGTGTACGGGTATCCCTGGACCCAGTCGTCCTTGGCCAGGCACCGCTCCCGTACGGCGTCCACGTCCGGGAGGACGTCGTCGAAGACCCAGTAGTCGCGGCCCTTGGTGGGCTTGCGGTAGGGCAGCACGGGCAGGGCGGGACGCGCGGCGGGGCCCCGGCCGGCCGAACCGTTGGGCAGGCGGGGGACGCGGGGGGATGAGTGTGGGGGCATGCGGCGAAGCCTGCCCGCGACTTTGTCATGACCACTCACACCTGGAGAAACCATCACCTTCTCGTGGTGAGGACATGGCGGACGGCACCCCGGGCAGGGCCGGTCCTCACAAGTTCTTTACCAAACCAAAAGGTTCCCGGTGCTTCGGCATCCGTATTCATCGACGACCGACCCCCCGCCCCTGCGCGGGAACCCTGACCGGCAGGAGGCACCAGTGCGCTTTTCGCGGAACGCGACGGGAACTCTCTTCGTGGGCGGAGCCCTCAGCTTGACCCTCGCCGCGCTCGCCTACCCGAGCATGCTGGGCCTCAACACCGTGTCCAGCGACACCACCCGGGTGATCGCCAACACCCAGTGGGGGCCGCTGACCGAGGGCGACCGCGACTTCGTGGTGAAGGTGCGCGCGGCCGGGCTGTGGGAGTACCCCGTGGGCCAGCTCGGCCTGAAGAAGGGCCAGTCCCAGGCGGTCCTCACCGCGAGCAAGCACCTGATCGACGGCCACGCGGCGCTGGACGCCAGCTGTCGCAAGATCGCGCCCATGCTCAACATCACCATCCCGAACCTGCCCTCCCCCCAGCAGCAGGGCTTCGTCAACACCCTGACCGCGGACACCGGCAAGAAGTTCGACACGGACTTCGCCAACATCCTGCGCGTGACGCACGGTTCGATCTTCAACACGATCGCGAAGATCCGCTCGACCACCCGGAACACCCTGGTGCGGATCCTGGCCGACCAGGCCAACGCCACGGTCCTCGACCACATCACGGTGATGGAGCAGACCGGCCTGGTCGACTTCCCGTCGGTGCTCTTCCAGGAGACGACCCCGCCGAAGCTGCCCGCGGTCGACCTGACCCCGCCCCCGCCGGACGCGGGTCAGCCGCAGGTCGTCCTCACCCCGCCGGTCAACAGCACGACCAGCCCGCCGGCCCTCCCGGGCGAGAAGGGCTTCACGGGCAGCGGTGCGGGTGTCGGCACCGGCAACGCCGACGGCAACGCGGTGAACGTGACCCCGGGCGCCACGCCCACCGCCGGCTGAGTCACCTCAGGCGCCCAGCCACACCGTGGTGTCGGGCGGCAGCGTGCCGTCATGCGGCAACGGCACGCTCGCCAGCAGCACTTCGCCCGGCGGCAGCGGTACCGGCGCGTCCGACACGTTCGTGACGCACCGCCAGCTCTCCGTCCGGGCGAAGTGCAGCACCCCCGCGGGCGCCTCCACCCAGGTCAGCGTCTCGCCGTCAAGGAGCTTGCGGCGCAGCCGCAGCGCGGTGCGGTAGAGCTCCAGGGTGGAACCCGCCGTACCGGCCTGCGCCTCGACGGCGTACGACCCGAACCACTCCGGCTGCGGCAGCCAGGCGCCGCCGGACCCGAAGCCGTACGACGGGCCGTCCGCCGTCCACGGCAGCGGCACCCGGCAGCCGTCGCGGCCCTTGCGGGTGTGGCCGGTCTGCTCCCAGATGGGGTCCTGGAGGACGGTCAGGGGCAGGTCGGCGGCCTCGGGCAGGCCGAGTTCCTCGCCCTGGTAGACGTACGACGAGCCCGGCAGCGCGAACATGAGGAGGGTGGCGGCGCGGGCGCGCCTGAGGCCATGGGAGACATCGACGTGCGGCGTACGGCCGCCGGACAGCAGCCAGGCGTTCTCGTCCGTGCCGGGCGGCAGCGCCAGCCGGGAGGCGTGCCGCACCACGTCGTGGTTGGAGAGCACCCAGGTGGCCGAGGCGCCGGCCGCGCGGGCGGTGGCGAGCGAGCCGGTGATGACCTCGCGGAGCGCCTCGGCGTTCCACGAGGTCTGCAGGTACTCGAAGTTGAAGGCCTGGCCGAGTTCGTCCGGCCGGGCGTACAGCGCCCGCCGCGCGTCCGGCACCCAGGCCTCGGCGACGGCCGTGCGGGGCGGGTTGTAGGTGTCGAAGATCTTGCGCCAGTCACGGTAGATCTCGTGCACCTCGTCGCGGTCCCAGTAGGGGTGCGTGCCCGGCGCCACGCGCGCCAGCGCCTCCTCGCCGGTCGGGCCGAACTCGGCGACGTCCCGCAGCGGTTCGGCGAGGTCCTTCACCAGCGCGTGGGCCACGTCGACGCGGAAGCCGTCCACGCCCCGGTCGGACCAGAAGCGCAGGGTGGTGCGGAAGTCGGCGCGGACCTCGTCGTGCGCCCAGTTCAGGTCGGGCTGCTCGGGGGCGAACAGGTGCAGGTACCACTCGCCGTCCGGGACCCGGCGCCAGGCGCTGCCGCCGAACACCGACTGCCAGTCGGAGGGCGGGAGTTCGCCGTGCGCGCCGCGGCCGGGCCGGAAGACGTAGCGGTCCCGGGCCGCGGAGCCGGGGCCGGACAGCAGGGCCTCGCGGAACCAGGGGTGCAGGTGCGAGGTGTGGTTCGGGACGAGGTCGACGATCACCTTCAGGCCCAGCCGGTGCGCCTCGGCGGTCATCGCGTCGAAGTCGTCGAGGGTGCCGAGGCGCGGGTCGACGTCCCGGTAGTCGGCCACGTCGTAGCCGCCGTCGGCGAGTTCGGACGGGTAGAACGGGCTCAGCCACAGGGCGTCCACACCGAGCGCGCCCAGGTGGGAGAGCCGCTCGGTGACGCCCCTGAGGTCGCCGAGCCCGTCGCCGTCCGCGTCGGCGAAGCTGCGCGGATACACCTGGTAGATCACGGCCTGACGCCACCAGTCGGGGTTCCTGGAGGAGAGGTCGACCACGCGCGTTCCTTTCGGACGGAGAAACACCGATCGGGCGGAGAGACACCGAGAAGAAGTCTGTCCAGATTGCCGAGAAAGCGAAACTTCACACCGGGCGGAGCGGATCGTTCCCTGTGTGAGGGAGTTGTGAGGGTGCCCGAACGGCCCTTGATTCAAGGCAGGTTGACAGCGTTCGGCAGGGCCAACCACCATGGGCCGCACACTGTGGCGCATGTGACCACTGGGCCCGGTGTTTCCTCGCCTCCCGCTGCCCCTCCGCCGCCCGCCCGGCGAGAGATGAGCACCCCACGGATGGGATATTCATGTCCATAGCCAGACATGTCACCGCGCGTCGCCTGCTGGGGACGGGCTTCGCGTCGTTCGCCCTGTGTGCCGCCTCCGTCGCCGGCGCGTCCGGCGCCTGGGCGCACGGCACCCCCGGCGGTGACGGCTGGAGGTCCGGCGGCCACTACAGCCCCGGCACCGGCGCCGGCACGGAGACCGGCACGGACAAGTGCCAGTTCTCGATCGACGGCTCGAACTTCTTCGACTCGGTGAAGGTCGACGACCAGAACCTGAAGGTCACCGACGACGGCAAGGTCCACCTCAAGGTCCGCGCCGCCGCCGACGCCGCCTCCTGCACCGCCTCGCTCGCCTCCTACATCGCCCACGGCCCCTCCTTCGCCACCTCGGGGCAGCAGATCTTCGTCGACTTCGACTCGGTGACGGTCAAGCAGGGCCAGACCGACTCCCTCGACATCGCGGTCCCGGACGCCGGCTGCTTCGCGCAGATCGACCTCTACCGGGGCGCGACCAAGTTCGACGGGAACAAGGACGCGCACGACGGCTTCGAGCACGGCGACCTGCCGGCCGGCCCGGACCACGCGGTGATCAAGGACAAGCTGATCGCGTCCTGGAACGGCGGCACGAAGGACTGCTCGACGACCCAGTCGTCCTCGCCGTCGCCGTCCGCGCCGTCCTCCCCGTCGTCGTCCCCCTCCGAGTCCGCCCCGGCCACCCCGCCGCCCGCGGAGACCCCCACCGCGACCCCCTCGGAGAGCTCGGCGACCGGCACCGCCCCCGCGTCCCCCGCCCCGTCCGAGTCGACGACCACCCCGGCACCGGCCCCGAGCACCAACTCCGGCGGTGGCGGCGACCTGGCCCACACCGGCGCCGGCTCCAGCACCGGGTACATCGCCGGCGGCGCGGCCCTCCTGCTGGCCGGCGGCGGCGCGATCGTCGTCGCGACCCGACGCCGCAGGGCGACCCGCGCCTGATCCCTTCCGTACGCCAGGTGGGGGGGGGGGGGGGGGGAGGGAGGGGGGGGGGGGGGGGGGGGGGGGGGGGGGGGGGGGGGGGGGGGGGGGGGGGGGGGGGGGGGGGGGGGAGGGGAGAAAAAGG
>NZ_JBVJNZ010000011.1:0-363801 GCF_055583445.1 Streptomyces sp. NPDC104761
CCCCCCCCCCCCCCCCCCCCCCCCCCCCCCCCCCCCCCCCCCCCCCCCCCCCCCCCCCCCCCCCCCCCCCCCCCCCCCCCCCCCCCCCCCCCACCTGCGCGTGGTCGGTCGTCGGGGTGGTGCCGGCGCCGGCCACGGAGTCGGCGGGACGACGCCCCCGAGGCCGCTCCATGGGCATCACCCGTCCCACTGGACCAGAGGACCAGAGGACCAGAGGACCAGAACGAGGGTGTGTTCAGTGGGGCAGGTCCCGGCCGCCGGCGACGGTCTCCAGGTACAGCTTCACGTACCGGTCCACGTCCACATCCAACGCCACATCCACCAGGGCCTGTTCGCGGGCACTGCCGTGGATCTCGGCCTCGCCGGGGCGGGGGCGGCGGTCCACGACGGTCTGGCCCCGGGCCGGGCCGGGGGCGAGGGAGACCTCGACCGGGAGGAGCCGGGTGGTGAGGCCGGCCGGGTCGGCGACGGCACAGACCGCGCCCGCGTCCCCGAGGCCGCCGGCGGCATCGTCGTCCCCGTCCTGATCGGGGGCCGCGGGCCGGTGCGCGAGCAGCTCCCCGGCGAGCCGGGCCCCCGGTTCCGCGCTCGCGCGCAGCCGTCGTACCTCGTCCCCCGGCACCACGACCCGCTGGAAGACGTCCAGGCCGTACATGGTGATCGGCACACCGGCGGTGAGCAGGACGGCGGCCGCCTCGGGGTCGTGCCAGACGTTGAACTCGGCGACCGGGGTGGCGTTCCCGGTCGCGACCGCGCCGCCCATGAACACGATCCGCTCGATGTTCCGGGTCACCTCCGGGTGGGTGCGCAGCAGCAGGGCGATGTTGGTCAGTGGCGCGGTGGGGACGAGGGTGACCGGGCGGGGCGAGCCGAGGATCTCGCGGCGCAGCAGGGTGACGGCGTCGACGTCGGCGGGGCGGCGGGTGGGCGCGGGCAGCCCGAGATCGCCCATCCCGTCCGTCCCGTGCACGTGCCGCGCCGACCGCGCCGCCTCGATCAACGGCCGCTCGGCGCCCCGGGCGACGGGCACGTCCCCGGCCCCGGCCCGCTCCAGCACGGTCAGGGTGTTCCGGACCACCCCGTCCACGTCCGTGTTCCCGGCGACACAGGACACCGCCCGCAGCTCCAGCCCCGGGTGCCGGACGGCGAACAGCAGGGCGAGGGCGTCGTCGACACCGGTGTCACAGTCGATGATCACGGGGATGGGCTGACCGGTCACGGGGGCTCCTTCCGTCGGCCCTGACTCTACGCAGCGGGCGGCACGTCGGTCGCCCCGAGGCGCGGACCCGCTTGCAGCCGCCCCTGGTCACTCACCCCTGAGGTAGTGCCCCTCCTCGAGATCGGCGAGAACCCCCGCCTCCACCGGTTCCCACCCCAGCAACTCCCGGGTCCGGCCGCTCCGCACCGGCACGTCCAGCGACACGAACGCCCCGAAGAACCCGAAGTGCTCGGCGCGCCGGTCCTCCGGCACGCTCTCCACCGGAATCCCCAGTCGCCGCCCGATCACCTCGGCGATCTCGCGCACCGCGACCCCCTCCTCGGCCGCCGCGTGCAACTCGGCGCCCGCCGGTGCCTTCTCCAGCGCGAGCCGGTAGAGCCGGGCGAGGTCCAGCGTGTGCACGGCGGACCACTGGTTGGAGCCGTCCCCCGCATAGCCGGAGACGCCGGTGGCCCGCGCGATCCGGATCAGCATCGGCAGGAACCCGCTCCGGTCCCGCGCACTGTGCACCACCGGCGGTATCCCGACGAGCACCGCACGCACCCCCTGGTCGGCGAGCTCGCCGAACAGCCGCCCCGTGGCGACCCGCGGATTGGTGCTGTAGGCAGCGCCGAGGTGCTCGTTGCCGTCGCCGTGCCCCATGCCGACCCCCAGGAGGGCCTTGCCGGTCCCGGCGAGCGCCTCGCCGAGGGCCTGCACCACGGCCAGGTCGGTGGCCGCCGCCCCGGCCATGTCGCCGGCGGCCATCGCCGTGTGGTCGAAGGCGAGATGGACGACGGCGTCGGCATCGGCCGCGGCCGCCCGCAGGCCGTCCGGATCCGCCAGGTCACCGCGGCGCACCTCGGCTCCCAGGGCCTTCACGGCCGCCGCGGAGTTCTCGGACCGGGCGAGGCCGACGACCTCGTGCCCGGCGTTCAGCAGTTCGGGAATGACGGCGGAGGCGATATGACCGCTCGCGCCGGTGACGAAGACACGCATGACAGCACTCTCCCCAGGATGGAAGGACAGGTGATGTGACTCGGTACCGTCACTCACCATACGCCTGTGACGGTACCGAGTCACATCACTTAGGCTGTCCCCATGGCCCGATGGGAACCGAACGCACGACTGCGCCTCGTGCACGCCGCGATCGACCTGTTCGGCGAGCAGGGGTACGACAGCACCACCGTCGCCCAGATCGCCGAGCGGGCCGGGCTGACCAAGACGACGTTCTTCCGGCACTTCCCGGACAAGCGCGAGGTGCTGTTCGCGGGGCAGGAGGAGCACGGCCGCCTGCTCGCCGAGGGAGCCGCGGCGGCGCCGGACACGGCGACCCCGCTGGAGGTGGTGGCCGCCGCCCTGGACGCCCTGGCCGGCTCCTTCACCCCGGAGCAGCGCGCGTTCGGCCCGCGGCTGATGCAGGTCATCGGCAGCCACAGCGAGCTGCGCGAACGCGCCGCGTTCAAGAACCTCAACCTCGCCACGACCCTGGCCACGGCCCTCCACGAGCGCGGCGTGCCCGACCCCACCGCGTCCCTCGCCGCCCACCTGGGCGCCCAGGCCTTCTCCGCCGCCTTCGCCCGCTGGATCACCCCGGCGAACGACCGCTCCCTCCCCGACCTGGCCCGCACCACCCTGACCGAACTCCGCGAGGCGACCGCGGCCCTCACGTAGCGGCCCGCACGCGGCCGCCCGCTCCGGCCGGGGCCGGTGTCAGCGCGTGGTGCCGTCGAGCCGCGGCGAGCGCGCCGCGTAGCCGGTGATCAGGAAGTCGATGAGGTGCGCGAGCTGGGGCTCGGCACCCCTGCCCGGGACTGCGACGGTAGGCGGTGTCCCGCCCCTGCACACGCACGAATGCGTGGCTCGTCATGGCTCCCGATCGTGGGAGACGGGGGCGTGGGGTGGGGAGGAGCGGACCATTCCCGGCAGCCCGCCCGACACCGGTCCCGGGTCACCTCACCCCGGGTCGGCGCAGGAGGGCTCACCCGGACGGACCGGAGCGGTGGCGGGCGGGGGCGGGAGGTGGTGGCGTGGGAGCACGCGTTCCGCTGCTCCCGAGTCCTGGTCCTGGAGAGGCCCCCGCATGAAAGCCATCGCCTCCGGTCTCGCCGTGGTCGGCCTCCTGGCCGCCTCCGCCTGCACCGCCGCCGAACCGCCGGAGGCGTCCGCCCCGGCCGCCAGTGCGACCACCGCCGAACGGGCCGCCCCGGCCGCCCCCGCCGCCTCGCCCGGTACGTCCGGCACGTCCGCCGTCCCGCCGCTCACCGTCGAGCAGGCGCAGGCCGCGCTGATCGACGAGGCCGACCTCGGCGTGCCGTGGACCGCGACCGACGGCACCGCCACCTGGCACGACGGGCTGCTCAAGGCGGCCACCGGCCAGGCCGACTGCCAGCGCCTCCTGGAGGCCCTGTACACCGACGAACTGCTCGGCACCCCAGCCGGCCCGCGGGCCGCCACCGCCCTCGACGACGGCGACGACGCGGCCCAGCTCCGCTACCAGGTCGACGCGAGCCGCATCGCCGACGTCGAGCGGACCCTGGCCTGGCTGCGGACCCTGCCCGACACCTGCGGGCAGTTCACCGCGCAGACCACCGCGGCCGGGACCGAGGCCGTCCGGATCACCGACGCCGGGCTGCCGCACGACCTCGGCGACGCGCGCCAGGGGCTCCGGATGACCCTCACCTCGCAGCCCGACCCCGCCGACGAGCCCACCACCCTCACCCTCGACGTCGCCCTCGTCCGCGTCGGCGACGACGCGATCGTCCTCACCGCCGGGGCCCTGGGCACCCTCCCCGACGACACCACCCAGCAGGCCCTCGACATCGGCGTCCAGCGCCTCTCCCAGGTACGCGAGAAGGGACGCGCCCAGGCCTAGCCGGCTCCGGACGCGTCACGTGCGGGCCGGTGAGGGCCGGTCGCACAGTTCCCCACGCCCCTGGAGGGGCACTGCCACCCCGCCCACGAATGTGTGGACGGGCTTCAGGTCACGCAGTTCGGCGCCCGTCGTGGTCGCCGGGTCGCGGTCCCACACCGTGAGGTCGGCCCAGCGGCCCGGGGTCAGGGTGCCGCGGACCCGGTCCTCGCCGGTGAGGCGGGCCGCCTGGGTGGTGTGCAGGATCAGGGCCTCCGGGTAGGTGATCGCGTGCTCGGGGCCCTTCACACCGATGACCGTCTGCCGGGTCGTCATGCCCCACACCGAGCGCATCGCGCCGAACTGGCCGACCGGGAAGTCGGAGCCCGCGCTGACCTGGGCGCCGAGGTCGATCCAGCCGCGCGCCGGGAAGAGGCGGGCGACCCGCTCCGGGCCCCAGAAGCCCTCCTCGACCTGGGCGGTGTCGTGCAGCAGCGGCTGCTGGATGGTGACCGGGATGCCCAACGCGACGGCGCGGGCGCGCTGTTCCGGGCCGGCCAGCCCGCCGTGCTCCATCACCAGGGTGCCGGCGGGCAGGCCGGGACTGCGGTCCAGGACGCGTTCGTAGACGTCGAGGAGGGTGCGGACCGCGCGGTCGCCGTAGGCGTGGGTGCCGACCCGCCAGCCGCGCCTGACCACCGCCTCGACCGCTTCGGCCAGCGCGTCCGGCTCCCAGATCAGCATCCCCGAGAAGGAGTGGTCGCAGGCGTACGGCTCCTCGGTGGCACCGGCCTCCAGGCCGCCGTCGAGACCGAACTTCACGCCCCACACCGACAGGTACGGGTCGGAGGTGTCGCGCCACCGCTCCATGGTGTCCAGCAGATCCTCCACCTGGGCGGCGCTCGTCATGCCGAGCGCCGAGATCAGCGCGCGCACCCTGGTGTGCAGGGCGCCGGCCTCGCGGGCGGCCCGGAGCACCCGGTAGTCCTCGGGGGTCACCGCGCAGTCCCGCACGGTGCCGATGCCGGTGGCGGCGTAGTCGCGGGAGGCGATGCGGAGTCCCTCGATGCGCTGGGCCCGGTCGGGGGCCGGGACCAGGCGTTCCACCAGGTGCAGGGCGTTGTCGATGAGCCGGCCGTCCAGACGGCCGCCGGCGTCGCGGCCGATGGTGCCGCCGGGCGGCACGGGGGTGTCCTCGGTGATGCCGGCGAGGCGCAGTGCGTAGCTGTTGACGACGTCGTTGTGACCGCCGCGCTTGACCAGGACCGGGTGCCGTCCGGTGGCCGTGTCGAGTTCGGCCGCGGTGGGCATGCGGCGCTCGGCCAGGTTGAGTTCCTGCCAGTTGGTGGTGGTGCGGATCCACTCGCCCTCGGGGGTGACCGCGGCCCGCTGCCGGATCAGGTCGAGGAACTCGGGGATGGTGCGGGCCTGGTGGACGGGGACGTCCTGGGCGCCGAGCGCGGCGAAGACCAGGTGGGTGTGGGTGTCGTCGAAGGCGGGCAGCACGGTGGCGCCGGGCAGGTCACGGACCTCGGTCCGCGCGGTCACCAGGTGGTCGAGGCCGTGCGGGTCGGCGGACACGGCGGCGATCCGGTCGCCGCGCACCGCCAGGGCCCGCCGGGGGGCCTGGCCGGGCACCAGCGTGTGCACCGCACCGGCGCGGATCAGCAGGTCTGCTCCGTGGTCGGTCATCGTCTTCTCCTCCAGCTCGCGGCGTCGCGAAGGTTTCGCTGACGGGACTGTTGTAGAAGCCGTTCGGCGGTTCGCCGCCATATCGAGGGCGCGGATGGAGGATGTACGCCATATCCGCCACCTCACCCGCGGATCATGCGACAGACCTGGAAGCCGCCCGTGGGGGCGCGCGGCACTGCGCGACCAGCCGCCACCGTCCGGCGGCCGGACGTGACCGCTACGCCGCGCGCGCCGGAACGGTGGTCCTACAGCGGCGGCTGTGCCGGTGCCGGTCCCAGGGTCGTGGTGCCCGGGGCCGTACGGTGGCCGAGGCCGGTGCGGTAGGCGTCGAGGGCCGCCTCCACCCGGCCGGTGCGGCGCAGCAGGTCGCCGAGGAGGCGGCACAGGTCCGCCAGGTCGCCGGCCGCGCCCGCCCGCTCCAGCAGGCTCAGCGCCCGTACGTAGTGCTCCTCCGCCGCCTCCGTGTCCCGGGCGTCCTCGGCGATGATGCCGAGCAGCCGGTGCGCGGCGGCCGAGTGGACCGCGCCGCGCTCGGAGGAGAAGTCGCCGAGCACGTCGTGGAGGAGTCCGGCGGCCTCGTCCGACTTGCCCCGGCGGTGCAGGACGTCGGCCAGTTCCACCGCCGCCTGGCTGCGGTACAGGGCCGCGCGGGTCTCCGACAGCATGGCGAGGGCCTCGCGCAACTCGTTCTCCGCGCGCTCCAGTTCGCCGTTCTGGGCGTAGACGTAGCCGCGCATCCAGTGGCAGTTGGCGAGTTCGGTACGGAGCTGGAGCTGGCGGTACAGCTCGGCGGCCTTGGCCAGGGAGGCGTCGGCGTCGGCGACCCGGCCCTCGGCGAGCAGGGTGCGGGCGACGGAGCGGTGCATCCGGGCGATCAGCGCGGGGTCGCCGGCCTGCGGGGCGAGGGCGAGGGCGAGTTCGGCGGCCTGGGCGGCGCGGGCGTGGGCGCCCATGTCCATGTAGGGGCCGATGGCGGAGGCGTAGAGGAGCAGGAGCGCGTCCGGGTCGTGCAGGCCGCCGCGGTTGAGTTCGTCGAGCGTGGACTCGAGGAGGTAGACGGCGTACCGCAGCTCACCCGCGAGGTAGTGGCTGACCGCCCGGCCGCGGATCGCCGGGACGCGCACCGGGAGGGGTTCGTCGGCGGTCCACAGCTCGGCCCGTTCGAAGAACTCCCTGGCCTGCTCCAGGTCACCGGTGTCCAGGGCGCATTCGCCCATCCCGAGCAGCGCGGTGGCCTGTTCGACCGCCAGCCCGTGCGCCTCGGCCTCCGCGAAGAGGCCGGCGTACTGGGCGGCGGCCGCCTCGGCCGCGCCGGTGGCCAGGGTGCGCTGGGCCTCGGTGAGCCGCAGCCTCAGGTCGGTGGCGAGGTGGGCGGGGCGCCCGCTGGCCAGCTCCTCGAAGCCGATGCCGAGCCGGCCCGCGATGTGCCGCAGCGCCTCGTCGGAGGCCCGAACCCGCCCGGCCTCCAGCGTGGAGATGTAGGCGGGCGTGTAGGCCGGTTCGGCCAGTTGCCGCTGGGTGAGCCCCTGTTCGGTGCGCAGTTGCTGCACCCGCCGCCCTATGGTCTCCGGATCGTCCCGTTCACGCATCTGGCCGTTCCCCCCAACTCCCCCTGGACCTCTTGCCGTTGAGCTCCGACTACCCCTAGGTTAAACCGCGGATTAAACGTGCTTAACCCGCCCCTGTTGTTGCGAGGTCGCCGTGCTCGGACGCACATCCGCACGCCCCACCGCAAGCGCTACCACACGTCCCAGCGCACGCTACGCCCGTGGTCTCGTCGCCGCCGTGATCGCCGTGGCCGCGCTCATCACCGCGGCCAACGCCGGCCCGGCCCGGGCGACGGACGACGCCCCCGCCGCCCCGACCGCGGCGACCGCCCGGCACTGAGCGTTCCGCCGGCCGCGCCGCCGTTCGGGGCGCCACCCCGTGCCCCCACCCCACCATCGCCCCCGGCGGGACCCTCCCCCTGTCCCGCCGGGGGTTCCGGCCGCGTCCGCACGGTGACCAGTTCCGCGAAATGCCGCCCCTCGTTTGGTAGAAAGCCCTTCCACGGGACCCTCCGCCTGGCACTCTCGGGCCTGCGCCCGGATGTCATGTCCGGGACGAAAAGACCGTACCAACGGCCCCCCGGACCCCCGACTGGAGCCCCCCGATGCCCCGCACCAGAACCCGTCGTCTCGGCCGAGCCACCGCCGTCGCGGGCAGCGCCGCCGCGCTCACCCTCGCCCTCCCCTTCACCGCCTCGGCGGGCGTGCTCCAGAACCTCCCGGAGAACGCGACCACGTTCCAGAAGTTCTTCGAGCCGCTGTACGACTACGACACCGACAGCTGCTACCCGGCCGCCGCCATCGACCCCGACGGCAACCTCAACGGCGGCCTGAAGCCGACCGGTTCCGTCACCGGCAGCTGCCGTACCGGCCACCTCGACCACGCCAACACCTACTCGCGGGCCAAGTGCGACAACGGCTGGTGCGGGATCATCTACGCCAGCTACTTCGAGAAGGACGAGGCCTCCCCGGGCATCGGGCACCGCCACGACTGGGAGTGCATCGTCGTCTGGGTCAGACAGGGCGCCGACCACCCGTCGTACCTGTCCGCCTCCCAGCACGGCGACTTCGAGACCGAGGCGGTCGCCGACGTGCCGATGAGCAGCCAGCGCGTGCAGGTCGTCTACCACAAGGACGGCCTGAGCACCCACGACTTCCGGTTCGCCAAGTGGGGCGAGGCCCCGGAGAACGACGACGCCGCCTGGCACCAGGAGAACCTGCTCGCCTGGGACACCATGGCGTCCAACCTCCGCGGCATCCTGAACGCCTCCGACTGGGGCGACGCGAACTTCCCGCTCCAGGACGCCAAGTTCGACGACCACCTGAACAAGGCCAAGCCGAGCACGATCACGTTCGACGCGTACGCCTGACGAGATCCGGCCCCCGCCCCCGCCCCCGAATCCCGGATGCCGGTTGTCAGTGGCATGACCTAGTCTTCCCCACATCCGCCACACGCGGCCCACAGCAAGCGCACACACGTGGGCCGCGTTCCGTGGCGTCCATTTCATTCGATCCGGGGGGTTCGAATCAGCGTGCGTATCCGCACCGTCACGGCCGCCACCACCCTGGCGGTCCTCTTCAGCTCCGCAGCCCTGGCCGCCGCGCCGGCCTACGCCGACACCAGCGCGCTCCTGCCCGTCAAGTCGCTCGGTGACATCGTCGTCGACGGCACCCACCAGCAGGTCTTCATCAGCGACCCGGTCAACGGCAAGATCGTCGTCACCGACTACTCGGGCACCGTGCTCAAGCAGCTGACGACCAACCTGTCGGGGGTCAGCGGCCTCGAACTGTCCGCCGACTCGGGCACGCTCTACGCGGCCGTGCAGGACCTGGACGCCATCGCCGTCATCGACACCGCGACCGACACCGAGACCACCCGCTACACGGTCGGCGACAAGCCGCGGAGCGTCGCCCTCGCGGGCGGCAAGCTCTGGTTCGGCTACGGAGGCGCCGCGGCCGGCAACATCGGCTCGGTCGACCTGACCGGCGACCACACGGTCGCCCTCAACCAGGACAACAGCTGGTACCAGGCGCCGGTCCTGGACGCGGCACCCGGCTCCGGCACCCTGGTCGCGGGCGCCCCCGGCCAGAGCCCGGTCGAGCTGGCCTCCTACGACGTCTCGTCGGGCACCGCGACCAAGCTGGCCGGCACCCGCGACGCCGGCAGCAACCTCGGCGACCTCCAGGTCACCCCCGACGGCAAGGACGTCGTGGTGGCCAGCGGAGCGCCCTACTACCACCAGGTGTTCAAGACCTCCGACCTCAACGAGGACGGCAAGTACACCAGCACCGCCTACCCGAACTCCGTGGCCATCGCGCCCGACGGCACGGTCGCGGGCGGCAGCTTCGCCTGGTACGACCCGGACGTCTACATCTTCCACCCGGGCAGCAGCGAGGCCGTGCGCACGTACGACTTCCCCAACACGGGCAGCACCAGCGGGGCGGACACCCTCGCCGACGCCGGGCTGGCCTGGGCCCCGGACGGCTCCCGGCTGTTCGCGGTGACGTACAACAGCGAGGACGTGTACTCCCTGCGCGAGTACGACAGCCCGGGCCGGGCGGCCACCACCCTCACGGTGAACGCCCCGGCGTCGGCGACCCGCGGCAAGCTGCTCACCGTCACCGGCACGCTCTCCTCGACGACCGCGCTGCCCGCCGGCGCCCAGGTCACCGTCGTCCGCACCGACCTGGACTCCCCGGCCGGGAAGGCGCTGCCCGCCGTCACGGTCAAGGCCGACGGCACCTACTCCTTCACCGACACCCCGCCGGCCGGCGGCAAGGTGACGTACACGGTCTCCTACGCGGGAGACGGCGAGCACACGGCCGCCTCCGCCAGGGACACCGTGGACGTCTCCCGTGCCAAGCCGACGCTGACGCTGAACAACAACGGCAAGGTGTACGCGTACGGGAAGGACGTGAAGTTCACGGCCCACCTCGGCACGACGTACAAGAACCGCACGGTGGAGCTCTGGGCCGACCCGGCCGGCTCGGACAAGCCCGACAAGCTGGTGAAGTCCGGGAAGGTCGACTCGCACGGCAACCTCTCCGTGGTCCTCGACCTGAAGCGGGACACCAAGGTCACCGCCAAGTTCGCGGGCGACGCCCGCTGGCAGCCGCGGTCGGTGTCCAGCACGGTGGGCGCGAAGGTCAGCGTCTCCATGGCGGTCAGCCGCCAGTACAAGTCGAAGAAGGCCTGGGGCCAGACCTACTACTACTTCCACAAGACCAAGAACCCGCTGTTCACGACCAAGATGCCGTACTACCGCGGCCGTGCCCAGCGGTTCGACTTCCAGGTCTACTACCAGGGCACGTGGTACGCGGACACCTCGAAGTACTTCGCCCTGGCCACCAGCGGGGTCTCGCAGGTCGAGTTCACCGGCAACCACAAGGGGGACGTGGGCTGGCGCTTCCGCGTCCGCTCCGACTACATCGACGGGGCGTCCGGCGACACGGTCAACGCCACGACGTACGGCGCCTGGAAGTACTTCACGTTCACGAGCTGAACCCTGTCACTGGGTCTGCAACTGCCGCAGGTGCTGCTGGACGTGGTCCAGGGCACCTTCCCGGCGGCCCGGCACCCTGAGTCTCAACTCCGCGAGCGCGGGCCCGAGTTCACGGGCCCGCGCCGTGTCCTTGATGGCGCCCCACTGGTGGTGGGCCCGGTCCACCGCCGCCTCGACGGCCGGTGCGTCGGCCGGCTGCCCGGCGCCCAGGCGGGCACCGGCGACGGTCAGCCAGGTACGGCAGCTCCGCACCGCGTCCCCCGCGAACATCGCGAGGTCGGCACGGACCTCGGACCAGTGCAGGGCGTCCTCGGAGGCCGGCCCGTGCGCCCGCGCGGCCGCCTGCTCCCAGCGGGCGGCGAGCTCGTCCGCCTCCGCGTACCGCCCGTCCCGTACGGCCGCGCTGATGGCGTCGTGCGGATCGCCGCTGTCCGGGGTGTGGGTGCTGAACAGGATGTCGGCGGCGAGCTCCGCCCCGAGCCGTGCGAGCACCTGCCGGTGCAGCTCCGCCATCGCCGGCCGGTACCCGCTCCTCAGCACGGTCGCCACGGCCTTCATGTACGACGGTGCGGCGACCTCCCGCCGGGCGGGCGGCGGCGCGATCCGCCCGTGCACGGCGTTGTTCCGCCCGCAGTCGAGCGGAACGGTACGCAACTGCTCCCACACCTCGTGCTCCGCGTGCAGATCGAGCACCAGCGTCGTCGCCCCGGGCGGCCGCAGCCGCAGCTCCTCCCGGACCCAGTGCCAGGGCAGGCCGGTGTAGCGGACGGTGGCGGGCGTGGTCCGGGCCAGCGCGAGATGCGGCAGCCGCTGTTTGCGGTCCAGGTGGAGCTGGCCCGTGACGAACACGGTGAGCGGGCCTGGCGCGGCCGCGGCGGCACGCAGCCGGGTCAGCACGGCCTGCGGCTCCAGGGGGTCGGCGAGCTCGACGACGTTCGCGGTCTCCGTGCCGGAGAGTATCGCCGGGGGCACGGCCGCGAGCACGGGGAGCACGGAGGCGGCGTCCACCATGCGTGCTTTGCCTGTCGGCGAGGCCGCGATCAGCAGCACGGTTCCGGGCATCGGGCCCTCCCCCTTTGTTCCCCTGTTTCACTTACGCCAGCACGGTAACCGCTGCGCTTGCAAAGCGGGGCCCACGGAAGCCCTTTGACCCGGGTAACGCCCGGTACGCCCCCTGAGCGTCCCCCGAGCCCGCCCCCTGCCCCCGCTCCCCTTGACCGCAGCCCCCACTCCCGCCCCACCCCCCTCCACCCTTCCGATCCCGGACGGCGTCACCGGGGCCGGAACCGGAAACGGCGCCCTCTACTCCCTCGCCGCCCCCACCCCCACCTCTCTATCGCCCCCACCCCACCGGTCCCCTCCTCCTCACTTTTCGCCCTCCCTGCCCCTTTTCCCACCCCTCTGCCTGTGCCTTCCCTGCGCTTCTCCGCCGCCCCCTTCTTTTCCGCCGTGACGGCGCTCAGCCACGACGGTGCGGCTCGGCGGTGCCGGGCAGCCGCAAGCCGCCGTCGGGGCGCCTGCCCGTTGCGGAGCAATGCGCCGTCGTGGCTGATCGCGCAGTTCCCCGCGCCCCTGAGGGGCCGCTGTCGGCCCCCGCCTTCGTGGCTCTAAGGGGGTGGGGTGCGGCGTACCGCGAAGATGGTGGTGTCGTCGGAGAGGTGGCCGTGGCTGTGGTGGAGGACGCCCTCGCGGATGTAGGCGACGAGGCGGGTGGGGTCGGGGGCGGGGGCACGGGCGGCGGCGTCGGGGAGGGAGTAGAAGGCGCCGTTGCCGTTTCTGGCCTCGGTGACGCCGTCCGTGGTGATGAGGAGGGTCTCGTCGGGGGCGAGGGTGACGGTGCGGGTGGGGGGCGGGCCGCTCGCCGCCGCGAGGTCGGCCATGCCGAGGGGGAGCCCGTCGCCCGGGGGCAGGGGGCGTACCCCCGCCGGCCCCACCGCCAGCGGCGGCTCGTGGCCGAAGTTGACGACTTCCACCACGTCCGGGTCACCCGGCGGGAAGCCGAGCAGGACCGCCGTGGCGAAGCGGTCGCCGTCGTCCCTGCCCAGCGCCACCGTGTGGCCCCGGTGCCGGATCAACCGGGTCTCCAGCCGGTCGGCCACCGTCGCCAGGTCCCGTTCGTGGTACCCCGCCTCACGGAACGTCCCCAGCAGCGCCGCCGCCGTCTCCACCGCCCCCAGCCCCTTGCCCTGGACGTCCCCGACCAGCACCCGCGTGCCGTACAGCCCCGGCTGGATGTCGTAGAAGTCGCCGCCCACCCGCACCTGGCTGTCCGCGGCGAGGTACACCGCCGCGTGCTCCAGCCCGGCCCACCCCTGCGGCAGCGGGCGCAGCACGGTACGCACGGTGGTCTCGGCGATGTCCCGCATGTGCAGCATCCGCCGCTCGCCGTTCCTGCGGACCACGCAGGCGAGGATGGCCAGCAGCCCCGCGAAGGCGACCAGGATGAAGTCGGGCAGCCCGGCCTGGTACTCCTTCGGCCAGGCGCTGTCCACGGCGACGTAGTCGAGGACCGACAGCACCGCGAAGACCGCCGTCGTCCAGACCCCGCAGAGCGCGGCCGCGATACCGGGGACCAGGACGATCCAGGAGACGATCCGGAACCGCTCGGTGGTGTTGAGGTCGACCGCCGTGATCCCGGCGAGCAGCAGGAGCGGCGCCACCCAGGCGACGCTCCGGCCCCTGACCCACAGCAGCTCCCTGCACCGCCGCACGGCCTGGTGGTCGGTCACGAGAGTCAGGGAAACACGGGCGGGCACGCCTCGCACGTCGTACGTGATCCCCTACGAAGCGTCGTACGGGATGCACTGACCGACTTGCCAGGGGGTACCCGCAGGTGTGCTCTGGAAGACGGGGGCGAGGAGAGAGGAGCACGCTCATGGCTCAAGCGGCACCCACGTCCGGTGGTATGCCCCGGAGCGGCCGGACGCCCGACGTGTTCAGTACGCAGATGCACGCCAGGGCCCGGGTGGCCATACCGGTGGTGACCGGGCTGATCTACGGCTACTGGGCCGCGGCCAACCGGCGCATGGGCGGGCCCATCACCGGCTGGAACCTGCTGTTCGGCTTCCTGACCGCGCTCGTCTTCGCGGTGGTGCTGTTCGGCGTGCTGACCGTCGCCCCACGGCTGCGGCGGGAGCTGCACGCGGTGGTGTGGACGGCGTTCATGGGCACCGCCTTCGGCTTCCTGTACAGCCAGAGCAGCGAATCGATTCTCCGGTGCGTCGCGATGTCGCTCGCGGTCGCGGCGGTGACGTTCATCGTGATGTTCTACCGGTTCTACACGCACGAGGACGCGGTCGGACACCGCATCCGTTAGCCGCGCGCCCGGCTGAGGCCGGCGCCGGGCGGCGCCGCGAGCTGCGCGCGTGGACAATCCCGCCGCCGACCCCGGCCGTGGGCCCCGGCCCCCACGGCCGGGGCCCACGTGTTTCCCCTGTTTCCCCTCACCGGTCGCCGAGGCGCTGCGGGCGCCCGGCGACGTTCCCCCACCAGGAAACACCCGTTCGGGTCAACCCTCCACCGGAGCGCGGCGCCCCAGGGGTTTCCGGCCCGGCCGGCACCGCCGTACCCCCGTTCGGCTCCACCTGCGCCCCCCGACGCCCCCGAATGCAGTCGCCCCGCTCGCCTGACCGGTCCTCAGGGGCTTGCCTGGAAGCGTGCCCTCCGCGACCTCAGTGCCCCCGGGGTCCCTACGGACCGCGCCGCCCTCAGGTCTCCGGCGCGCCCTGTCGGCCCTGCTGATCGTGCTGGGCTGCCTGCTGCTGCCGTTCGGCGCGCTCGCGGCCTGGGCGGCGTACGGGCTGGCGGACACCGGACAGTACGTCAGCACGATGGCACCGCTGGCCGACGACCCGGATGTCCGGGACGCGGTCGCGGACACCGTCGGCGACGGCATCATGCGCGAGGTGGACGTCGGCCGGCCGATGCGGGGCACGGTGGCGCCGTTCGTGCGCGAGGCGGTCCGGTCCTTCACCCAGACGGAGGCGTTCCGGCTGGCCTGGGACGCAGGCAACCGGGCCACCCACGACGCCGTGCTGCGCGCGCTCCAGGGCGAGCGCGAGGAGCCCGTCACCGTCGACCTCGCGCCGGTCACCGCCCAGGTCAAGGACCGGCTCACCCAGGACCATGTGCCGCTCGCGGCCCGTATCCCGGTCCAGCACACGGCCGTCGCGGTACTCCCGGCGGCGGAACTTGACCGGCTCCGGAAGGGGTTTCACGTGCTCGAGGTCGCCGGCTTCTGGCTGCCCGTGGCGGCCGTCGTCTTCGCGGTCGGCGGCATCGCGCTCGCCGTCCGCCGCCGCCGTGCCGTGACGGCGGCCGCGCTGGGCACGGCCCTGGGCGGCGCCCTGCTCGGCGTCGCCCTCGTCATCGGGCGCCGTCTCACCCTGGCCGACCTGCCGCCGGACGTCTCGCACCCGGCCGCGGCCGCCGTCTACGACGCCCTGACGTCCACCCTGCGCACGGTCTCCTGGCTGCTCCTGGCCCTCGGCCTGGCCGTGGCCGCGCTGGCCCGGATCGGCGGTCGCCTGCGCCGGTCCGGGTCCGGGGAGACGCGGCAGCAGGCCCCCGGCACAGCCGATTCCGCGTCCCTCAGGGCCGATTCACAGTCTCCTGACCAGAACATGCCAGTCATGTAACCGGCTGCTCCTCCGGCAGTCACCCGGCGGGCGCCCCGGCCGACCACCGTGGCGAGGCGACGGCCACCGGTACGGAACACCGGCGGCCGACGCCGACGTCACCCGAGGAGCCCCCACCCGATGAACCGTCGCACCGCGCGCCGTGCCGCAGTCACCCTCACGGCCGGCCTCGCCCTGTCGTTCGCCGCCGCCCTGCCCGCCCAGGCCACCGACTCGACCGTCACCGAGACCCAGTGGCTGTCCGACGTCTCCGCCGTCACCGGCCCCGCGCAGGCCTACATCGACGGCCGCGCCGCCGCCAACACCTCGGGCGCGAGGCAGGCGATCGTCCTCGACATCGACAACACCTCGCTGGAGACCCACTTCGAGGGCGGCATCACCATCCCCGCCACCCCGCCGGTGCTCGCCCTCGCCCAGGACGCGCACGCCAAGGGCATCAGCGTGTTCTTCGTCAGCGCCCGCAGCGACCTGTACAACGTGGTGACCAAGGCCAACCTGAAGTCGGTCGGCTACACCGTCGACGGCCTCTCCGCGCGGACCGTCGCCCAGCTGCTCACCGAGTCCGTCGCGGACTTCAAGACCTCGCAGCGCAAGGCGATCGAGGCGGACGGCTACGACATCATCGCCAACATCGGCAACAACACCACGGACCTGAGCGGCGGTTACGCCGACACCACCTACAAGCTGCCGGACTACGACGGCCTGCTGGACTGACCGTCCGCCGGGGGCTGCCGCGGGCCGCGCGCCGCGAGGGCGGCCAGCGTCCGCAGCGCCCCCGCCAGCTCCGGCTCCGCGGCCGACGCCAGCCCGAGCCGCACCGCGTCCGGCGTCCGCTTCGGGTCGACGCGGAAAGCGGTACCCGGCGTGACCGCGATCCCGTGGGCGGCCGCGGCCGCCGTGAAACCGTCGGCCCGCCACGGCTCGGGCAGCTCCCACCAGGCGAAGTACCCCTGCGGATCGGCCCGTACGGCGAACCCGGCCAGCGCCTCGCGAAGGAGCCGCTGCCGACGTGCGGCCTGCTCCCGCTTGGCCGCCACGAGCCGCGCCACGGTCCCGTCCCCGATCCAGCGCACGGCCGCCTCCAGCGCGAACGCCCCCGCGCTCCATCCCCCGGACCGCACGGCCGCCGCCACGGCGGCCACCCGGTCCTCGGGCACGACGGCGAACCCCACGGTGAGACCGGGCGCGACCCGCTTGGAGAGCCCGTCGACGACATGGACGAGCCGTGGCGCGAGGGCGGCGAGCGGTGGCGGCTCGGGCTCGCGGCGCAGGAACGACCAGATCCGGTCCTCCACGACCGGCAGCCCCACGTCCGCGACCAGCCGGGCCAGTTGGAGTCTGCGCTCGGCCGGGACGGTCACCGACGTCGGGTTGTGCAGGGTCGGCTGGAGATAGAGCGCGGAGAGCGGCGCGGACCGGTGCGCGGCGAGCACGGACTCGGGGACGGGCCCGTCGCCGTCCGCCCGCACCGGGACGAGCGTGATGCCGAGCCGCCCGGCGACCTCCTTGACCAGCGGATACGTCAACGGTTCCACCCCGACCCGGCCGCCCGGCCGCACCAGGGACCCCAGGGTGGCGGCGATCGCCTGCCGGGCGTTGCCGGTGAACAGGACGCGGCCGGGGTCGGGCCGCCAGTCGCCGGTGGCGAGCAGCGCGGCGGCGGCCTCCCTGGCGTGCGGGGTGCCGTCGGCGGCGGCCGGCCGGAGGGCGTCGGTGAGCGCGTCGGGCCGCAGCAGCGGCGCGAGAGCCGGGGCCAGCAGCTCCGACTGGCCGGGCACGGACGGATAGTTGAGCTCCAGGTTGACGCGGGCGGCGCCGTCCTCGACCAGCGCCCGCCCCTGCGGCCCTTCCTGCGCGGACCGCACGAACGTGCCCCGCCCGACCTCGCCCACCACCAGGCCGCGCCGCACGAGTTCGGCGTACACCCGCCCGGCGGTCGAGGCGGCGATCCCGTGCCGCCGCGCGAACGCCCGCTGCGGAGGCAGCCGTTGCCCGGCCCGCAGCCGCCCCCGCGCTATGTCCAGCGCGATCCGGTCGGCGATCCCCCGGAAGTCGTCCACGGTCCCCCCTGCTCTCTTTGCACCGAGGGCAAAGATTTTATTGCACCGAGGAGTTGCGGGTCCCTAGGGTCGTCCACATGCCCCCCTTCCTCGCATACGACGACAATGACCCGCATACCTCGCGAACCCCTCTCCTCCTCGTCCACGGCCACCCCTTCGACCGCACGATGTGGCACCCCCAGCAGACCGCCTTCGCCGCCACCCGCCGGGTCGTCGCCCCCGACCTGCGCGGCTACGGCACCTCCCCGGTCACCCCCGGCCGCACCCCGCTCTCCCGGTTCGCGGCGGACCTCGCGGAACTCCTCGACACGCTGGGCGTACGGACCTGCGTGGTCGCCGGCCTGTCGATGGGCGGCCAGATCGCGATGGAGTGCTACGACCGCCTCGGCCCCGAACGCGTCCGGGGCCTGGTCCTGGCCGACACCTTCGCCGACCCGGAGACCGAGGAGGGCAGACGGGCGAGGAACGCCATGGCCGACCGGCTCCTGCGCGAGGGCATGCGCGGCTACGCCGACGAGGTCCTGGCGAAGATGGTCGCCCCGGACGCCCGCCCCGACGTGAAGGCCCACGTCCACCGCATGATGACGGCCACCCACCCCGAGGGCGCCGCGGCAGCCCTGCGCGGCCGCGCCGAACGCCCCGACTACCGCCCCCTGCTCGCGAAGGCGACGGTCCCCGCCCTGGTCGTGGTCGGCGCGGACGACGAGTACACCCCCGTCTCCGACGCCGAGGCGATGCACGCCCTCCTGGCCGACTCCACCCTCCGGATCATCGACGGGGCGTCCCACATGCCCAACCTGGAACGGCCGGCTGAGTTCAACCGGGCGCTGGAGGAGTTCCTGGCCCGGGTGGACGGGGCGTCGTGAGCCCGGGCACCGCACAACGCCCCCCTGCGGCCGGTCCGAAGACCGCACGAGACCCCCCTCACCCCGTTCCCGCCCCGGCCCGCACCGGCCACCGGGCCCTCATCGTGGACATCACCCTCCACCGGCACGAGCACCGATAATGGCCGCATGTCCCGCGAGTTCCCGATCGGCCTCACCCCTCCCGACTGGCTGGTAAGGAACCTCCGGCCCCAGCAGGCGGCCCCCCTCAACTGGGCCGCCCTCGCCCGCGCCGCGTTCGCCATGAGCCTCCCGCTCGCCGTCGGGCTCGCGGCCGGACAGCCCGCGTACGGGGCGCTGGCCTCGATGGGCGCCCTGTCCGGGGTCATCGGCGACACCGCCGACGCCTACCGGATGCGCATCCTCAACATCGCGGTCCCGCAGCTCTTCGGCGCCGTGGGCGTCACCGCCGGCTCGCTGGTCTACGGCCAGGGCTGGCTCACCGTCGCCGTCGTCACCGGCATCGCCCTGCTCTCCGGGATGATCTCGACGATCGGCGCGGTGTCCTCCGTCTCCGGTCTCCTTCTCCTGCTCAACTCCGTGATCGGCGCGGGCCTGCCGCTGCCCGGCGCCTGGTGGCTCACCCCGGTGCTGATGACCGGCGGCGGCCTGCTCGTCCTGCTGCTCGCCCTGCTCGCCTGGCCGCTGCGCTCGGGCGTACCCGAGCGCGCGGCGGTCGCCGCCGCCTACCGCACGGTCGCCGGCCTGCTGTCCATCAGCGACGGCGAGGACGGCGAGGCGTACGACCGCGCCCGGCACACCGTCACCCAGTCCCTGAACCAGGCGTACGACCTGATCCTGGCCCGGCGCACCCGGTACCGCGGCCGCAGCCGCGAACTCACCCGCATGCTCGCCCAGTTGAACGCGATCACCCCGGTGGTCGAGGCCGCCCCCGCCGTCCGCCTCGCCCGCCGCGCCGGGAAGCCGCTGCCGCCCGAGGTCCCCGCGGCGGTCCTGCACATCGCCGACGCCGTCGAGACCGGCTACACGGGCCCGATAGGGCTGGCGCTGCCCGAGCCCCGCAACGAGACCGGCCGCGCCGTCGACCACGCCCTGCGGCACGTCGCCGAGGTCGCCACCGCCCCCGACGTCGACCCGCGCGGCATCGACGACCGCCTCGGCCGCCCCGCCGCCCTCGGCATCCGCACCGCACGGGCCGCCCGCAACGTCGTCCTCTCCGCCAACTCCTGGCGCTACGGCATCCGCCTCGCCCTGTGCATCGGCATCGCGCAGGCCCTGGTCTCCCTCGTGCCCGTCCCGCGCTCCTACTGGGTGGCCCTCACCATCACCTTCGTCCTCAAGCCCGACTTCGGCTCGGTCTTCTCCCGGGCGCTGCTGCGCGCGCTCGGCACGGTGGTGGGCCTGGTGGTGGCGGCGACGGTCCTCGCCGTCGTACCGCGCGGCTGGTGGGACGTACCGGTGATGATGGTCCTGGCGCCCCTGGTCCCGGCCCTGACCCCACGGGGCTACGGCTTCCAGACCGCCGCCGTCACCCCGGTCATCCTGCTCCTCTCCGACAACCTGAACCACCAGGGCACCGGCCTGCTCGTGCCCCGCCTCCTCGACTCCCTGATGGGCTGCGCGATCGCGCTGGTCGCCGGGTACCTGCTGTGGCCGGAGAGCTGGCGGACCCGGGTCGGCGACCGGCTGGCCGACGCCGTCGCGGACACGGCGGCCTACGTCGAGCTGGCCTTCAGGGCAGAAGCGGAACCCGCCGCTCGCGCCCGGCTGCGGCGCCGCCTCTACCGCGACCTGTCCGTGGTCCGCACCGAGTTCCAGCGCGCCCTGACCGAGCCGCCGCCCACCGGCCGCCGGGCTGCGGCCTGGTGGCCCCTGGTCGTCGCCGTGGAACGCATCGTCGACGCGACGACGGCGGCCCGGGTCCGGGTACGGCACGGGGCACCGCCCCCGGACCCGGCCGAGGTCGACCAGGTGACCCGGCAACTGCGCGAGCTGGCGGAGGGCGTCCGCCGGTCGGAGACCCTGGTCGCGGTCCGCACGGACCTCACGGGCCCGCCGGACAGCGTCCTGGAGCCCCTGCGCCAGGAGGTGGCGGCGGCCAGAGCCATCGCCTCCCCCCACTGACGCCCGACAGGAGTCATCGACCCTCCCCAAGATCGCAACCTGGGGCCGCTAACCTTACGTGTCCGTCCTGGCCAGCGATTGACGGGTATCAACTCACGCGAAGGGTTGCGCACATGGGCATTCTCACTCTCCTGCGGAACGCATTCGGCAGGTCGCGAAAGCCGCGTCCTGCCGAGGCAGAGGGTGCGGACCAGCTCCCTTCGCAGTCGAAACAGCAAGCGGCGGCACAGGCGCCGGAGGCACCGGCAGCGGTCCCGGAGCCCCGCCCGGCGACGGCAGAGGAACACGATCTGGTCTCGGCCGCCTTCGACAACGTCACGGTTCCGAAGCAGGCGACCCGCCTGATCGAACCAGAGGTGGACCTCAAGCCCGAGCCGGACGCCCCGACCGAAGCGGACCCGGTGCTCAAGATCGAGGCCGAGGTCGTGGCGGAACCTCCGGCACCGGCGGAACAGGCGGAACAACTGGACCCGACGGACCCGACGGAGCCGGCGGAGCCGGCGACAGAGCCCGAGGCCGAGGCCAAAGCCGAGCCGGAGCCGGATCCGGCAGCGGAGGCGACCGAGGAGACGGCCCCGAAGCCGGAACCCACGGCCGAGCCGTCGCCCGAAGCGACCCCGGAGCCGGAGCCCACGGCCGAAGCAGCCCCGGAACCGATCACCGAGCCCACCACCGAGGCCACCCCCGAGCCCACGCCGGAGCCGGTGGCCGAGACCGAGCCGGAGCAGGCCGCCGAGACCATCGCGGAACCGATCACCGAGCCGGCGCCCGAAGCCACCCCCGAACCCGCAGCCGCCGACGGCGAGCCCGCTCCGCAGGGGCCACCCGCACCGGACGACGAGACCGTCACGGGTGGTGCGGGCGGGAACACGTCGGCCGAAGGCGAAGCCGAGGCCACGGCCCCCCACGACGCCGCAGCCGCCGCCGGCGAGCCTGCCCCGCAGGGGCCACCCGCACCGGACGACGAGACCGTCACGGGTGGTGCGGGCGGGAACACGTCGGCCGAAGGCGAAGCCGAGGCCACGGCCCCCGGCGACGCCGCAACGTCCGCGCTCGCCAAGGCCGACCTCACCGGCACCCACGCCGCCACCTACCTCGTCCTCGACCGCTCCGCGAGCATGCGCGGCTACTACAAGGACGGCTCCGCCGCAGCCCTCGCCGACCAGACCCTCGCCCTCGCCACCCGCCTCACCCCCGACGGCGAGACCCCCTCCGTCCACGTCGTCTTCTTCTCCACCGAGGTCGACGGCACCACCGACCTCACCCCCGCCTCCCCCGAGAACGCGATCGACGAGGCACACGCCGGCCTCGGCCGCATGGGCCGCACCAGCTACCACGCAGCCGTCGAAGCCGTACTCGCGCACTACGACAAGCACCACGGCAAGGACAGCGGCAAGGACAGCGGCAAGGACGGCACCCCCGCCCTCGTCGTCTTCCAGACCGACGGCGCCCCGGACGCGAAGACCCCCGCCACCCAGGCCCTCACGGACGCCGCGAAGTCCCACCCCTCGGTCTTCTTCTCCTTCGTCGCGTTCGGCGAGCACGAGAACAAGGCCTTCGACTACCTCCGCAAGCTGAAGACCGACAACACGGCCTTCTTCCACGCGGGCCCGACCCCGCTGGAGCTCACGGACGCGGAGCTGTACGACGGCATCCTGATCGACTGGCGTCCGTAAGCCCCACCCGCACACCCCGTGCCGCCCGCTTCTCACCCAATAAAACGGGAAGCGGGCGGCATACACATGTCGGCTACGATTTCAAGGTTCGCAATAACAGCAACAGACCGACCTGGGAGCAGCCCCCGATGGCTCGACACCTCATCACCAGCGCCCTTCCGTACATCAACGGGATCAAGCACCTGGGCAACATGGTGGGGTCCATGCTCCCGGCGGACGTGTACTCCCGGTACCTCCGCCAGCGCGGCCACGACGTCCTGTACATCTGCGCCACGGACGAGCACGGCACCCCCGCCGAGCTCGCCGCGAAGGAGCAGGGCCTCCCGGTGGACGAGTTCTGCGCCCAGGCGCACGACGCGCAGAAGGCGGTCTACGACGGCTTCGCACTCGCGTTCGACTACTTCGGCCGGAGCTCCTCCCCCGAGAACCGCGACATCACCCAGCACTTCGCCCGCCGCCTGAACGAGAACGGCTTCATCGAGGAGCGGTCGATCCGCCAGGTGTACTCCCCGGTCGACGGCCGTTTCCTGCCGGACCGCTACGTCGAGGGCACCTGCCCGCACTGCGGCTACGACAAGGCCCGCGGCGACCAGTGCGAGAACTGCACCCGCGTCCTGGACCCGACCGACCTGATCAACCCGCGCTCGGCGATCTCCGGCTCCACCGACCTGGAGATCCGCGAGACCAAGCACCTCTTCCTGCTCCAGTCCAAGCTGGAGAACGAGGTCCGCGAGTGGGTCTCGAAGCACGACAAGGACTGGCCGCAGCTGGCCTCCTCGATCGCCCACAAGTGGCTGACCGAGGGCCTGCACGACCGTGCGATCACCCGCGACCTGGACTGGGGCGTGCCCGTCCCGGCCGACACCTGGCCGGAGCTGGCGGCCGAGGGCAAGGTCTTCTACGTCTGGTTCGACGCCCCGATCGAGTACATCGGCGCGACGAAGGAGTGGGCCGACCAGGACCCGGAGAACCGCGACTGGAAGTCCTGGTGGTACGACGTCGACACCGACGTCCGGTACACGGAGTTCATGGCGAAGGACAACGTCCCCTTCCACACGGTGATGTTCCCGGCCACCGAACTCGGCGTCCGCGAGCCGTGGAAGAAGGTCGACTACGTCAAGGCCTTCAACTGGCTGACCTACTACGGCGGCAAGTTCTCCACCTCGCAGAAGCGCGGCGTCTTCACCGACCAGGCCCTCGACATCCTCCCCGCCGACTACTGGCGCTACTTCCTCATCGCCAACGCCCCCGAGTCGGACGACTCGTCCTTCACCTGGGAGCACTTCACGGCGACGGTGAACAAGGACCTGGCCGACACCCTCGGCAACTTCGTCAACCGCGTCCTGTCGTTCTCGAGGAAGCGCTTCGGCGACGACGTCCCGGCCGGCGGCACCCCCGGCGAGGCGGAGGCGAAGCTCGGCGAGGAGATCGCCGCGCTGCTCGCCGAGTACGAGTCCCACATGGAGTCCCTCCAGTTCCGCAAGGCCGCCGCGGCCCTGCGCGCCCTGTGGTCGGCCGGCAACTCCTACCTGGAGGAGAAGGCCCCCTGGCTGGAGATCAAGACGGACAAGGACGGCGCGGCCCTCACCCTGCGCACGGCGATGAACCTGATCCACCTCTACGCGGTGGTCTCGGAGCCCTTCATCCCGGCGACGGCGAAGACGATGCGCGAGGCGTTCGCCCTCGCCGACGACACCGCCACCTGGGTCACCGCCGACGAGGCGAAGGCACTGACCGCCGTCCCGGCCGGCACGCCCTTCACCGTTCCCCCGGTCCTGTTCGCGAAGCTCACGGACGAGGACCTGGAGACGTACAAGACCCGCTTCGGCGGCGAGCCCGCCGCATAACCCCAGGCCCACCCCGCCCGAAGGGCCGGCAGGAGCGCCCCTCCCGCCGGCCCGGGGCCGCCCCGTCGCGGTCTCCCTCTCTCAGCTCGCGGTCAGCACCCCCGCCCCTGCCCTCCTCGCCAGCTCCGCCGGCAGGTTCTTCGCGCTGCTCTCCAGCCCCGCCGCCAGGGTCGGCGTCCAGCCGGAGGGCAGCCTGGAACGGCCGTACACCGACGGGTCGAACGCCTTCAGGTGGGCGGACAGTGAGTACCCCGTGCCGGCCGCGTAGTCCGCGCAGGTCAGCTTCTTCCCGCTGTCGTCGGTGTTGGCGTCTACTTCCGAAGTGCGGGATGGGGCCCGCGGGGGCGGGCTTCACTCCCCTGTGGTTGTGGAGATCGGAAAGGTTGCCGTGAATTTTTCGGCGGTGTGGTGCCCATCCCGGAAGAGGGCGGCGAAAGTTGACCCGGGCAGCCGTTCACCGACGCCCCGACAACCGCATGTCCACCACACATCCGTATGGTTTCGCCATGGCAATCCCAGATCTCATCCCGATCGCCTACGAGCCCCATGGCCGTACCGAGGCCATCGGTCACTACACCGGCGGCCAGTTCCTGGCGTCGGTCACCTACGCGTTCCCCGAGGGGTTCCGGCTCGACGAGGGCTGGGAGGAGCGCAAACGGCTCTACTCGGTGCTGCATCTCTTCGACGCCGAGGGCACCTACCGCGACTCGCAGATCTGGTGCGCGGGCAGCTGGGCCGAGCAGCAGCTCGACCCGGACGGCACCGACTCCGTGCTGGCACGGGCCCGCGCCCACCTGGCGGGCATGCTGCGCAGCCTGCCGAGGCGGACGTACACGGACATCGCGATACGCCCGTTCCAGCTCAGGGTGGACGGCGTGTTCTTCGGCCTGGTGGCGAAGGACGACGAGGACGGCGGATGGGCCGAGCTCTACCCGGACCACCTGGGCTTCGGCGATCCCTGGGACGGCCGGTACGACACCTGACACCGTGCGGGCAGGTCCTGCTGCCGGCCGCCCCTCGGACCGCCCCGCTCCGACGTACCCGGCGAGGGCGGTCTCACTCGTGCCCCGCCGGTGTCAGCCGTTGTTCGTCTCGTCCGGTTCGACGCCCAGGGTCAGGTGGGCGCGGACACCGCGAGCGATGTGGTGGCGGTCGTAGCCGAGGTGGAGCAGGCCGCCGGCGTGGCCGTTGCCCGGGTAGATGGTGTCCTCGTCGAGGGTGGTGCGGGTGGTGGTGTTGCTCGCGTACGGCTCCACGGCGGCCGACAGCAGGACCGACTTCTCGTCGAAGAAGAGCTGGCCGGTGTGGCAGGTGTGGCCGCCTTCGTAGCCGGCGTCCGTCCACTCGCCGTCCACGTGCACCTTGACGTGGATGTGGACGCACCGGCCCTGGTACCAGCCGGGGAAGACGGTCCTGAAGGCGACCTGCCCGTGCCGGTCCGTGTGCCAGGTGCCGCGCAGGTAGCGCGTGTCGTCGGTCGGCTCCTGGTGGCCGCCGCCACCGCCGGGCGGGGGCCCGGTGGGGGTGCCGGTCGGTGCGTCGGTGGGGGTGCCGGTCGGCGGGGTGCCGCCGCCACCGCCGCCGCTGCCCACGGCCTGGTACCCGGAGTAGACGCCGGACGCGTTGCAGTGCCAGATGTCCACGGCCGCGTTCCTGAGCGTGCCTGCAGGTCTCCGCGTCGATCACCGTGAGGGTGAGGTGCAGGGGGATGCCCTCCTGGTCCTCGGTGACGTCCTGGCGGAGCTTGTCGGCGTCGATGTAGTACGGGCCCTCGACAAGCTCGGAGGTGAGCCTGTAGCAGGCGCCTTCCGAGGCTGAGGGCGAGGCCTCGGTTCCGGAACCGGTCGCCGCGGCGGTGGTGCCGTCGGTCGCCGCGAAGGCGCTGCCGACGCCCACCGCGGTGACGGCCACGCTCCCCCCCGCCAGGACCGTACGGCGGGCCACCTTCCTTCTCTCGTCCGGAGATTGGGCATCTGTGGGGATGCGGGTGTCTGTCATGGTCAGGGACCGTAGACACGACCGGCGCGGTGCGAACATCGGAGAGAGCTGTGAATGCGCTCCGCACAGGCGAAAGGCTCGAAACCGACGCCGGTTTCGAGCCTTTCCCTCAGCTGTGCTGGTTCTGCCTGCCTGCGTGCCTGCTTACTTCGGCTGCGGCTTCCGGATGGAGAGGTGCAGCTCGCGCAGGCGGCTCTCCTCCAGCTCGGTCGGGGCGCCCATCATCAGGTCCTGGGCGTTGCCGTTGAGCGGGAAGGCGATGGTCTCGCGGATGTTGGGCTCGTCGGCGAGGAGCATCACGATGCGGTCGACGCCCGGGGCGATGCCGCCGTGCGGGGGGGCGCCGAAGCGGAACGCGCGGAGCATGCCGGCGAACTCGCGCTCGACGGTCTCCTCGTCGTAGCCCGCGATACCGAAGGCCTTGAGCATGATGTCGGGCTCGTGGTTCCGGATGGCGCCGGAGGACAGCTCGACGCCGTTGCAGACGATGTCGTACTGCCAGGCGAGGATGTCCAGCGGGTCCTGGGTCTCCAGGGCCTCCATGCCGCCCTGGGGCATGGAGAACGGGTTGTGCGAGAAGTCGATCTTCCCGGTGTCCTCGTCCTTCTCGAACATCGGGAAGTCGACGATCCAGCAGAACCGGAAGACGTTCTCCTCGAAGTGCCCGGAGCGCTTGGCCGCCTCGACCCGGACCGCGCCCATGATCTTGGAGACCTCGTCGAACTCGCCCGCGCCGAAGAAGACGGCGTGCCCGGCGGCCAGCTGAAGCCGCTTGGTGAGCTCGGCGACGTTGTCCTCGGTGAGGAACTTGGCGATCGGGCCGGTCAGCGAGCCGTCCTCGCCGACGCGGACCCAGGCCAGGCCCTTGGCGCCCTGCGAGACCGCGTAGTCGCCGAGCTGGTCGAAGAACTTGCGGGGCTGGTCCTGGACCGCCGGGACCGGCAGCGCGCGCACGTGCTTGCCGGCGAAGGCCTTGAACTCCGAGCCCTCGAAGATGTCGGTGATGTCGACGAGCTCCAGCTGGGCCCGGAGGTCCGGCTTGTCGGAGCCGTACTTCAGCATCGCCTCGCGGAACGGGATCCGCGGGAAGGGCGAGGTGACGTGGCGGCCGTTGCCGAACTCCTCGAACAGCTCGGTCATGAGCTGCTCGATGGGTCGGAAGACGTCCTCCTGCTCGACGAAGCTCATCTCGACGTCGAGCTGGTAGAACTCGCCCGGCGAGCGGTCGGCGCGGGCGTCCTCGTCGCGGAAGCAGGGCGCGATCTGGAAGTAGCGGTCGAAGCCGGAGATCATCAGCAGCTGCTTGAACTGCTGCGGGGCCTGCGGCAGGGCGTAGAACTTACCCGGGTGCAGGCGGGAGGGGACCACGAAGTCACGCGCGCCCTCGGGGGAGGTCGCGGTGAGGATCGGGGTGGCCATCTCGTTGAAGCCGAGGGCGACCATCTTGTGGCGCATGGCGGAGATCACGGCCGTGCGCAGCATGATGTTGCGGTGCATGCGCTCACGGCGCAGGTCCAGGAAGCGGTACTCCAGGCGCCGCTCCTCGTTGACCCCGTCCTCGGTGTTGATCGTGAACGGCAGCGGGGCAGCCGCGCCGAGCAGCTCGACCTCGCCGACCTCGACCTCGACCTCGCCGGTGGGCAGGTCGGCGTTGATGTTCTCGGTTCCACGTGAAACAACGCGGCCGTCGACGCGGACCGTGGACTCCTTGGAGAGCTTGTCCAGGGCCTCGTACGCGGCGGTGCCGGGGCGGGCGACGAGCTGCGTGATGCCGTAGTGGTCGCGCAGATCGATGAAGAGGATGCCGCCCAGGTCGCGCCGATTGTGCAGCCAGCCACTCAGCCGGACGTCGGTGCCGACGTCAGAGGCGCGGAGCTGGCCGCAGGTGTGGGACCTGTACCGATGCATCGTCGGGTGTTCCTCTTCTTCGTCTTCGTGGTCTGCCGAGGTGCTCTCCTCGACCGGGACGGGCACGGGGCCCGGACCCATCAAGGGTACCGGGCACCCAAAGATCGGCTCCCCACCATTAATGCGGCCCTGAAACAGTGGCACTCCGCGATCTCATCTTCTTAAAGTGGGGCAATGCGAACTGGCGAGCCCCTGCCCGCCGTGGAGGACGTCCTCGCCGCCCTCGCGACCGGGCTGTGGCACTGGGACACCGCCACCGGGCTGGTCACCGCGGACGCGGAGGCGGCCCGGCTGATCGGGCTGCCTGCAGAACCGTCCGTCCTGTCGGAGGCCCTGGTCCGGTCCCGTTTCCACCCCGTGGACTGGAACGAGAACACCAGCATCACCCGGCTGGCCGCCGTCGAGGGCACCCTCGGGGAGGTCCGGCTGCGGGTCATGGACGAGCAGGGCCGGCTGATCCGGACCGTACGCAGCCGTTTTCGACCGGTGTACGACTCCGAGGAGCGCGTGTACCGGGTGACCGGCACCATCCAGGAGGTCTCCGAACCGTCCCCCGGCACCGCCGTGCAGCATCCGGTCACCGGCGACTGGCGGCGCTCCCGGGAGGCGTTCCTGCTGGACGCGGGCCGGGCGCTGGCGGAGGCGCGGTCCACGGAGGAGGTGCTGCGGGTCGCCGCGGGCCTGTCGATGCCCGGGTTCTCCCCGGACGGGCTGGTCGTCTTCGGGGTCAAGGGCGACCGGCTGATGATGATCGGCCACCACGGCCAGCAGATCGACGAGGACAGCCCCTTCAGCAGCATGCCGCTGGACACGGACTACCCGGCGGCCGAGGTGGTCCGGACCGGCCGGGCCGTCTACCTCTCCTCCGCCGAGCAGTACAGGTCCCGCTACCCGGTGACCTGGCCGCTGGCCGAGCGCTTCGGCCGGCAGTCCTGGGCCTTCCTGCCGCTGACGGTGGCCGGGCGGACCATGGGCGCCTGGATGGCGGGCTTCACCTACCAGGTGTCCTTCACCCCCGACGAGCGGTCCGTGCTCACCACGGTGGCCCGGATGCTGGCGCAGGCGCTGTCCCGGGCCGGCATCGCCGACTCGGAGCGGGAGCTGACGGACGGCCTGCAGCGCTCCATGCTGCCGACGCTGGGTCCCGAGATACCCGGCATGGACACGGCCGCCCGCTACATACCGACCGGCGGCGGGCTCCAGGTCGGCGGCGACTGGTACGACATGATCCCGCTGCCGTCCGGCCGGCACGCCCTGGTCATCGGCGACGTCCAGGGCCATGACGTACGGGCCGCGGGCCTGATGGGCCAGTTGCGGATCGCGCTGCGCGCCTACGCCTCCGAGGGCCACCGCCCCGACGCGGTGCTCTCCCGGGCCTCCCGCTTCCTGCACGGGATCACCGACGCCGAGGACGACGCCGACCTGCGCTTCGCGACCTGCCTGTACGTCGAGGCGGATCCGGCGACCGGGATGCTGGAGATCGCCCGTGCGGGCCATCTCGACCCGGCGATCCGGATGGCCGACGGCACGGTGCTGGGGCGGCCGACGGCGGGCGGGCTGCCGCTCGGCATCGACCCGGACGCCGACTACCCGACCACGCGGTTCACCCTCGAACCCGGCGAGACCATGATGATCTGCACCGACGGGCTGATCGAGACCGGCGGCCACGACATGGAGAGCGGCTGGCAGCGGATCCGGGCGATCATGGAGGAGCACGGCGACGGCGAACTGGAGAAACTGGCCGACAGCCTGGTCCAGGCCGTGCACGGGCCCTCCTCGCACCACACCACAGGGCCGCTGGCCGACCGCCGCGAGGACGACATAGCGGTGCTGCTGCTGTCCCGGCCGGGCGGCGGCCGCGGTGACGAGCCGCTGGCCGTACGGCCGCGGGTCCGCCGCACCCTGATGTCGGTGGCCCAGGACGAGCCCGAGCGGGTCGCGGAGGCCCGCCAGCACGTGCGCGAACTGCTGCACGACTGGAGCTCGCCCGACCAGGTGGACTCGGCGGTGCTGCTGGTCTCCGAGATGCTCACGAACGTCCTCGTCCACACCGACGCGGACGCTCTGCTGCTCGCCGAGGTCGCCGGCCAGGCCCCCGAACGGCGGCTGCGGGTCGAGGTGACGGACGCCGGCGACGACCTCCCGCACAAGCGCCGGCCCGGCGAACTGGCCTCCTCCGGCCGCGGCCTGGTCCTGATCGAGATCCTGGCGGACGCCTGGGGCGTCGACCCGCGCGGGCAGGGCAAGAGCACCTGGTTCGAGCTGTACGAGGGCGGCGCGTCCTAGCGGGGGGCGTGCCCTGGCCGGCCGCGGCTCAGCCCGCGGCGTAGCGGGCGTGCAGTTCGTGGACGACCCCGAAGGCGGCCGCGGTGAGCGGTACGGCCAGCAGCATGCCCAGGATCCCGGCGACGGAGGCTCCGGCCGTGATCGTCACCATCACCACCGCCGGATGCATCTGCACGGTCCGGCTCTGGATCATGGGCTGCAGCACGTGCCCCTCCAGTACCTGCACGGCGAGTACGACGCCCAGCGCCCACAGCGCGATGACGAAGCCGCGGTCGGCGAGGGCGACCAGGACGGCGACCGCGCCGGAGATGAAGGCGCCGAGGTAGGGGATGTAGGCGCCGACGAGGACGAGGGCGCCGAGCCCGACGGCTCCCGGTACGCGCAGGACCAGCAGGCCGACGGTGATGCAGACGGCGTCGATGAAGGCGATGACGGTGGTGCCGCGCATGAACCCCTCGATGCCCTCGAAGGCCCTGCGGGCCATGGCCTCGACCATGTCGGCGCTGGCGCCGGGTGCGACGGCCCTGATCGTGCCGACGAACCGGTCCGAGTCGCGCAGGAAGAAGAAGACGAGGAGCAGCGCGAGGACGGCCATGGCGATGCCCTCGCCGACCACGCTGACACCGCTGATGACGTTGGAGGCGGCGGTGCCGCCGAACTTGGCGAGCAGGTTTCTGGCGCTGCCGGCCAGGTCGCCGACCGAGGTCCCGGCGGCGCCGAAGTGCTGGGCGAGGGATGTCGCGGCCTGCTTGAGGGAGGCGACGATCTGGTCGCCGGTGTCGACGAGGGCCGCGACCACGATGTAGACGGCACCGCCCGCGACGGCGACGACCGCGACGCAGGTGAGTCCGGCGGCGAGGGAGCGGTGCACGCCGATCTGTACGAGCCGCCGGTACAGCGGGCCGAGCAGGGCGGTGCCGAGCAGGGCGAGCAGGACCGGGGTCACCGCGGTGCGGAACTCCGAGCAGAGCCGGATGCCGACGTAGCCGACCCCGGCGGCCAGCAGCAGCACGGCACACCACGCGGCGAAACGGCGCACGGGCTCGGGCAACAGCTGCACGAGTCCTAGCGGACCATGCGAGGCCGGTGCATGCCCCGCCGTACACCTCCTGCCGGGTGAACGCACCTTTGGCCGCCGTACCAGGGGGCTCCGCCCCCTGAACCCCCGAAACCTGCGCCCACCCACCACCCGACTCGGTCGATGAAGAGGCGAGGTCGAAAGGAAAGGGGCGGAGGTGACTCGGTCGATGAAGAGGCGGGCGCCACCGTAGGAAAAGGACCGGGGTGACTCCGGCGACGAAGAGGCCTGGGCGGAAGGAGGGGCAGAGGGGACCCGGGGGTGGGACGGTGCGGGCGAGGGCGGGAGGCCTGGCGCTTGGTCGCGGCAGGTCTCCCGGTCGGCTTGCCTGCCTACGCCTGCGGGCCCGTCTCCGTCATCCCGTGTACCGCCGGGATCGTGCCCAGGCGGCCCTTCTGGAAGTCCTCGAAGGCCTGCATGAGCTCGTCCTTGGTGTTCATGACGAACGGGCCGTAGTGGGCCATCGGCTCACGGATCGGCTCGCCGCCGAGCAGCACGACCTCCAGGTCCGGCGTGTGCGAGTCCTGCTTCTCGTCCGCGCGGACGGTGAGGGAGGAGCCCGCGCCGAAGACGGCCGTCTGACCCAGGTGGATCGGGCGGCGCTCGGCGCCCACCGAGCCCTTGCCGGCCAGCACGTAGGCGAGGCCGTTGAAGTCCTCGCGCCAGGGCAGGGTGACCTCGGCGCCGGGGGCGACGGTCGCGTGGATCATCGTGATCGGGGTGTGGGTGATGCCGGGACCGGCGTGGCCGTCCAGCTCGCCCGCGATGACGCGCAGCAGCGCACCGCCGTCGGGGGTGGTCAGCAGCTGCACCTGGCCGCCGCGGATGTCCTGGTACCTCGGCGCCATCATCTTGTCCTTGGCGGGGAGGTTCACCCACAGCTGGAGGCCGTGGAAGAGGCCGCCGGACACGACGAGGGACTCCGGCGGAGCCTCGATGTGGAGGAGGCCGGAGCCGGCCGTCATCCACTGGGTGTCGCCGTTGGTGATGGTGCCGCCGCCACCCTGGCTGTCCTGGTGGTCGAAGACGCCGTCGATGATGTAGGTGACGGTCTCGAAACCGCGGTGCGGGTGCCAGGGGGTGCCCTTGGGCTCGCCCGGCGCGTACTCCACCTCACCCATCTGGTCCATCATGATGAACGGGTCGAGGTGGCGGTAGTTGATCCCCGCGAACGCCCGGCGCACCGGGAAACCCTCGCCCTCGAAACCGCTCGGCGCGGTCGTGACGGCGAGCACGGGACGGGCCACGGCGTCGGCCGGTGCGGCCACCCGAGGCAGGGTGAGCGGGTTCTCGACGGTCACTGCAGGCATGTTGGCTCCTCCTTGTGCGCCCAGTTTAGTTGAGCGTTGAACTTTCTGCCACCCCTAACGGAGAAGGCCCGGAGGACATTCCCTCCGGGCCCGGTCGTTCCCCGATCAGTGGATCAGTTGCTGAAGTAGAGGTAGTTCCACGCACCGTAGGTCGTGGAGTTCACGGTGTCGCCGGACGAGCCGTTGACGTACACCGACCGCATCCGCGCCCGGATGCCGGACTCGCCGGGGGCGTCGAACTGCACGGCCGTCTTGCCGTTCGTGCCGAGCCTGAAGTACTCGGAGTCCGTCTGGTACCACTTCCCCTGGTAGTAGATCTCCAGGTCCAGGCGGTGCTCACGGCCCGGGTAGTAGGTCATGGTCGTGTTGAACACCGGGCCGGTGTTCTTGTGGAACCAGCGGTACGACGTCGAACCGATCTTCGCCGTCTTGTAGTACTTGGAGAGCGAGGTGGAGATCTTGACCCGCGCGTAGGCCGTGGCCTTGACGGTCTTGGGCGCGTAGCGCGCGTCGCCGTCGAAGACCGCGGAGACGGCCGTGTCCCGGGTCATGTCCACCCAGGCGGCGATGTTCCCGTGGGAGTCCACCTTGCCGCTCTTGATCAGCTTCTTGCCCTTGTCACCGCCGAAGGGGTCCGCGTAGATCTTGACCGTGCGGTTCTTGTACGTCGTCCCCAGGTGCGCGGTGAACTTCACGTCGGTGCCGTAGTTGTACAGCTTGCCGTTGTTGTTCAGGCTCAGGCTCGTGCCCGCGCGCGAGACCGCGACCTTGTCGGAGGCGGTGGCCGTGGTGTGGCCGGCGTCGCCCGCGTAGGTCACCTTGTAGGTGACCGTGCCGCCGGCCGGCGGGGTGTCGGCGAAGGAGTACGTGCCGTCCGCCTTGACGGTGACGGCGGCGAGCGCCTTCCCGCTGGGGCTCTCGATGTCGGTACGGGTCACGGAGAGCTTGGCGCCGGCGGGCAGCGGGACCGTCGCCGAGAGCTTTCCGGTGACGGTGAGCTTCTTGGCGCGAGGCGCCGAGCTCGGGGCGTTGACCGTGAGCGTCGGCACGTTGAGCGTGGGCTGGGTCAGGGCCTTGAGCGTAAAGCTGCTGCCGCCGTTCGGGACCAGCGCGAAGATCCGCGAGGAGTCCGGTGCCCAGCGCAGGTTTCCGGCGGCGTAGTCGGCGGAGCCGGCGGAGTAGGTGCGCAGCGGCGTGGTGGCGTCGGGCCGGTAGACCGCGACCTTGCCGGCGTTGAACTGGGCGACCAGTCCGTTCGGCGCGATGTCGGCGCCCCACGCTCCGGGGTAGGAGCCGGCCTTGCTGAACTTGCCGTCCGCCCACGCGTCCCGGTCGGTGCCGTTGACCAGCACCTGGTCGGCGCCGGGGACGAGGTCGATGTCCGCGATGCCGTTGTTCAGGGTGTAGTCGCCGAAGTACCAGGCGGTGGCCTTGGGGGCCGCGCCCGACACGTCGAGGACGGCCATGGAGTCGGTGGAGATGCCGGTCTGGCCGACGGCCAGCACGCCCGGCCGGTTGGGGTCGGTGTCCAGCAGCGCCTGGCCCCAGAGGCCGACCGAGGTGCCCTCGGTCGGGAACTGCGCCATCGCCACCGGGTCGGTCCCGCCCGCCGGGTCCACCGACGGGTCGATGGAGCCGATGTCGCCGTCCCACTGGTCGCCGTACGAGAACCACGCCTTGCCGCCGGTGAAGGCGAGGTGGCGGGGGCCGGTGTCGGTCGGGATGCTGTACGTCGCCTTCACGTCCAGCGTGGCCGGGTCCAGGGCGAGGATCTGGTGAGTGTTGGGCAGGGCCGCGTACAGGGTGCTGCCGTCGTCCGACAGGGCCAGGTCGCTGACGCTGCCCAGGCCGGCGTTCGAGTCGACGAGGGTGCCGTTGTAGTCGGAGGCGAGGATCCGGCCGTTGGCCGCGTCGCCGACGAACACCCGCTGGAGCGGGCCGTCCACGACGAACCCGCCGATGTTGGTGACGGTGGTGCCGGCGGCCGAGGCGGTCCCGGCCGCCACGACGCTCAGCGCCGCCGAGCTGAAGACGACCGCGAGCGCCGTCGCGACCGAAGTGCTGCGCATGCGCACAGTGATGAAACCCCCAGTGAGAACCCGGGTTCGCCGGGCGGATGAGAGCGCCGCGCGGCGCCCGGACACGACCGCACAAGAGCGGTTGCACACGGGGCGCGGCTGCCAGGGGCAGCCTATGGCATGGCTGTGACAAACAGGGGGTGAGTTTCCAGAGGACAGAAGGACAGCGCCCCGTCAGGGGCGCGAGGAACTGCGCGACCAGCCACGACGGCGCCGCAGACAACCGACCGCCCATCGCGGCCCTGTCGGCGAAGCGCTAGCCGTACATCCGCCGCATCGCGAACTCCACCATCTGCTCGACCGCCTTGGCGTCGAAGACCATCCGGTGCTCGCCCTCCATGTCCAGGACGAAGCCGTAGCCGGTCGGGAGGAGGTCGATCACCTCCGCGCCGGTGATCACGAAGTACTTGGACTCCTTGCCCGCATACCGGCGCAGTTCCTTCAGCGAGGTGAACATCGGGATCACCGGCTGCTGGGTGTTGTGCAGGGCCAGGAACCCGGGGTTGTCGCCGCGCGGGCAGTACACCTTGGACGTGGCGAAGACCTGCTGGAAGTCCTCCGCGGTCACCTGACCCGTGGTGAAGGCACGGACCGCGTCCGCGAGGGACGGCGGGGACGGCTCGGGATAGAGCGGCGCCTGCTGGCCGTAGCCGCCGAGGCCGCCCGGCATCTGCTGCTGCGGCTGGGCGTACTGCTGCTGCGCGGCCCCACCGTCCATGGGCTGGCCGTATCCATACATGCGCGCAAGCCTACCGAGACACGCGGCGTCCGCGAGAAGGTAGACCCTTCTCACACTTCACCCGATGGGGGTTGCGTCTTATTACCGACGGGTAGCATCATCGGAGCTACTCGTTGGTATGTGAAAGCTTGCGCGAGGATTCAGTGCCTCGCCGATCCGGATACGGAGCCGTCACCATGGGGCACTACAAGTCCAATCTCCGCGACATCGAATTCAACCTGTTCGAAGTGCTCGGGCGCGACAAGCTGTACGGCACCGGCCCGTTCGCCGAGATGGACACGGACACCGCGAAGAGCGTCCTGGAGGAGCTGACCCGGCTCGCCGAGAACGAGCTCGCGGAGTCCTTCGCCGACGCCGACCGCAACCCCCCGGTCTTCGACCCGGAGACCAACACCGCCCCGGTCCCGGCCTCCTTCAAGAAGAGCTACAAGGCCTTCATGGACTCCGAGTACTGGCGCCTCGGCCTGCCGGAGGAGATCGGCGGCACGACCGCTCCCCCGTCGCTGATCTGGTCGTACGCGGAGCTGATCCTCGGCGCCAACCCGGCCGTGTGGATGTACTCCTCCGGTCCGGCGTTCGCGCGCATCCTCTTCGAGGAGGGCACCGAGGAGCAGAAGAAGTGGGCGCAGATCGCCGTGGACCGCACCTGGGGTTCGACCATGGTGCTCACCGAGCCCGACGCGGGTTCGGACGTCGGCGCCGGCCGTACCAAGGCGGTCCAGCAGGAGGACGGCTCCTGGCACATCGAGGGCGTGAAGCGCTTCATCACCTCGGGTGAGCACGACATGGAGGAGAACATCCTCCACTACGTCCTCGCCCGTCCCGAGGGCGCCGGCCCCGGCACCAAGGGCCTGTCCCTCTTCCTCGTCCCGAAGTACCTGTTCGACTTCGAGACCGGCGAGCTGGGCGAGCGCAACGGCGTCTACGCGACGAACGTCGAGCACAAGATGGGCCTGAAGGCCTCCAACACCTGCGAGATGACCTTCGGCGACCGCCACCCGGCGAAGGGCTGGCTGATCGGCGACAAGCACGACGGCATCCGCCAGATGTTCCGGATCATCGAGTTCGCCCGCATGATGGTCGGCACGAAGGCCATCTCCACGCTGTCCACCGGCTACCTGAACGCGCTGGAGTACGCCAAGGAGCGCGTCCAGGGTCCGGACCTGGCGAACTTCATGGACAAGACCGCGCCCAAGGTCACCATCACCCACCACCCCGACGTCCGCCGCTCGCTGATGACGCAGAAGGCGTACGCCGAGGGCATGCGCGCCCTGGTCCTCTACACCGCCTCGATCCAGGACGCCATCGCCGTCAAGGAGGCGAACGGCGAGGACCCGAAGGCCGAGCACGCGCTCAACGACCTGCTCCTGCCGATCGTCAAGGGCTACGGCTCCGAGAAGGGCTACGAGCAGCTCGCGCAGTCGCTGCAGACCTTCGGCGGCTCCGGGTTCCTCCAGGAGTACCCGATCGAGCAGTACATCCGCGACGCCAAGATCGACACCCTGTACGAGGGCACCACCGCCATCCAGGGCCAGGACTTCTTCTTCCGGAAGATCGTCCGCAACCAGGGCGCGGCGCTGAACTCCCTCGCCGAGGACATCAAGAAGTTCCTCGCGCTGGGCACCGGCGGCGAGGAGCTGGCAGGCGCCCGCGAGCACCTCGCGAAGGCCGCCGTCGAGCTGGAGGCGATCGTCGGCCTCATGCTGACCGACCTCGCGGCCACCGAGCAGGACGTCAAGAACATCTACAAGGTGGGCCTCAACACCACCCGCCTGCTGCTCGCCTCCGGTGACGTGATCGTCGGCTACCTGCTGCTCAAGGGCGCCGCGATCGCCGCCGAGAAGCTGGAGACGGCGTCCAGCAAGGACAAGGCCTTCTACACCGGCAAGATCGCGGCGGCGAAGTTCTTCGCGGCCAACGTGCTCCCGGGCGTCACCCTGGCCCGCAAGGTCGCGGCCGACGTCGACCTCGACCTGATGGAGCTGGACGAGGCCGCCTTCTGACCCTCCCGGCCGACCCGGTCCGCCGCGGTGGCCCGCTCCCTCTCCGGGGGAGCGGGCCACCGTACGTCGTTAAGGTGAAGCACATGAGCGAACCCTCCCGCTTCGATCGCGGCCACACCGACGACCTGATGTCCTTCCTCGCGGCCGGCCCCACGCCGTACCACGCCGTGGCGAGCGCCGGCGCACGGCTGGAGAAGGCCGGTTTCCGGCAGGTCGCCGAGACGGACGCCTGGGACGGCACCGCCGGTGGCAAGTTCGTGCTGCGCGGCGGCGCGATCATCGCCTGGTACGTCCCGGAGGGCGCCGCGCCCCACACGCCGTTCCGGATCGTCGGCGCCCACACCGACTCCCCCAACCTGCGGGTCAAGCCCCGCCCGGACAGCGGGGCGCACGGCTTCCGCCAGGTCGCCGTGGAGATCTACGGCGGACCGCTCATGAACTCCTGGCTCGACCGGGACCTGGGCCTGGCCGGCCGGCTCAGCCTGCGCGACGGCTCCACCCGCCTCGTCGACGTGGACCGGCCGCTGCTGCGGGTGCCCCAACTCGCCATCCACCTCGACCGTTCGGTCAGCGGCGAGGGTCTCAAGCTCGACAAGCAGCGCCACCTCCAGCCCGTCTGGGGCCTCGGCGACGACGTCCGCGACGGCGACCTGATCGCCTTCCTGGAGCAGGAGTCGGGCCTGCCGGCCGGCTCGGTCACCGGCTGGGACCTGATGACCTACACCGTCGAACCGCCCGCCTACCTGGGCCGCGACCACGACATGCTGGCCGGTCCCCGGATGGACAACCTGCTCTCCGTGCACGCCGGTACGGCGGCGCTGGCGGCCGTGGCGACGGGCGGCGCCGAACTGCCCTGCATCCCCGTCCTCGCCGCCTTCGACCACGAGGAGACCGGCTCCCAGTCCGACACGGGCGCGGACGGCCCGCTGCTCGGCAGCGTGCTGGAGCGCTCGGTGCTGGCGCGCGGCGGGTCGTACGAGGACCGGGCGAGAGCCTTCGCGGGCACCGTCTGCCTCTCCTCCGACACCGGTCACGCCGTCCACCCCAACTACGCGGAGCGGCACGACCCGACCCACCACCCCCGCCTCAACGGCGGCCCGATCCTCAAGGTCAACGTCAACAACCGCTACGCCACGGACGGTTCGGGCCGGTCGGTGTTCGCCGCCGCCTGCGAGAAGGCCGGGGTCCCGTTCCAGACCTTCGTCTCCAACAACTCGATGCCCTGCGGCACCACGATCGGCCCGATCACCGCGGCCCGGCACGGCATCCGGACCGTCGACATCGGCGCGGCGATCCTCTCCATGCACAGCGCACGCGAACTGTGCGGCGCCGACGACCCGTTCCTGCTGGCGAACGCGCTGGTGGCGTTCCTGGAAGGCTAGGTGCACATGTCCCGCCCGCCCCTGGGTACCCGGAGTGGACCGGAACCACCACCGAACCTGAAGGGGAGGCAACGCTCATGGGGCTCGGCGGGTGCATCATCCTCATAGCCGTGGGGGCCATCCTCACGTTCGCGACCGACTGGCACATGAACGGCGTCAACCTCGACGTCGTCGGACTGATCCTGATGGCCGTCGGCATCATCGGCGTCGCCACGTTCAGCAGCATCGCGAGCCGACGGCGCGTCATGGTGCCGCCGACGACAGTGGTCGAGGAGGAACGGCACCATCACCACCGTGACGGATATGGCGACGGGTACGGCGTGTAACGGACATCGCGGCACCCACAGGGTCATCACAGACAGACGCGAGCAATCCGTTACGGCTTTCAGCTACCGGAGTTGTACGGATTTCGTGAAGACTTCTGATCACTGACGGGCTGGCCCGGAAGATCACCTTCCGGTCCCATCGAGGCCTTCACGACAGGGGGTACCGAGCCGTGCGCCGTCACGCCACGCGCCGTGCCCACGCCGCGCCCGAGGAACCGGGCGACAGGCCCGGGCTCGCCGTCCTGATCCCGGCACACAACGAGCAGGAACGTATCTCCGCCGCGATCGACGGCCTCTGGGAACAGACCCGCCCACCCGAGGCAACACCCACAAGAAGGCCGGTGCCCTCAACCAGGCCACCGCCTGGGTGCTGCCGCACCTGGACGACCGGGTGGTGGCGGCCACGACGCTGGTGGCGGCCGGGGTTGCGGTGTTCAAGCTGGTCCCGCGGAGGCGGTAGCCGGTCCGTTCGTGTGGTGACTGCGGGCGCGTGGGGGCTGGTCGCGCAGTTCCTCCCCCAGCCTTCGGCCGGGGGTACCCCCAGCGCCCCTTTCGGGGCGCTGTTCCTAGGTGTCCTGATCCATCCCGGCCAGGACAAGCGGAAGACGACTCGCCCCACCCTCCGTGATCCGCACCGGCACCCCCCAGTCCTGCTGGTGCACGTGGCAGGCCGGGTACTGGTTCGCCGGGTCGTCGTCGCAGGACGCGGCCATCGCCGAGACGTGCAGGACGCCTTCCGGCACGGCCGGGTTCAGGTCCAGCTCCCTCGACAGGTCGGTGTCGGCGCCGTCGCCCTTGAGCAGCAGCTCCGGCGGGGTCGAGGAGACCAGGAGCCGGGTCGACGGACCGTACCGGGTGTCCAGCTTCTGGCCGGCCGGGGCCTGGAAGACGACGTCCAGCCGGAGCCTGCCCGGAGCGACCTCGGTCGCCGCGCGCTGGGTGCGGTGGGCGACCGACTCCACCCGGACCGCCTCCTCGGGCAGCCGCAGCCGGGTCAGCCGGTGCCGGGCCGACTCGACGACCACGATCTCGTCGCCTGCCAGCACCGCGTCGCTGGGCTCCCGCAGGTCCGTCGCCAGGGTGGTGACCTGGCCGGTCGCCGGGTCGTAGCGGCGCAGCGCGTGGTTGTAGGTGTCGGACACGGCGACCGAGCCGTCGGGCAGGGCCGTGACGCCCAGCGGGTGCTGGAGGAGGGCCTGCCCGGCGGCGCCGTCCCGGTGACCGAAGTCGAAGAGGCCGGTGCCGACGGCCGTGTGGACGTGTCCGTCCGGATCGACCCAGCGCAGGGCGCTGGTCTCGGAGTCGGCGAGCCAGAGCCGGTCGGCGGTGGCCGCGAGGCCGGACGGCTGCGCGAACCACGCCTCGGCGGCCGGGCCGTCGACCAGCCCCTCGTTGGTGGTACCGGCGGCGACCGCGACCGTCCTGGTCTCGGGATCGTACGTCCACAGCTGGTGAACGCCGGCCATGGCGATCCACACCTTGCCGCCGAAGACCGCCACGTCCCAGGGAGAGGACAGGTCGATCTCGCGGGCCGGGCCGGCGGTCGGGGAGCCCTGCCACCACTGCCGGCCGGTGCCGGCGAGCGTGCTCACCGCACCCGTGGCCGGGTCGAGGCGGCGCAGCGCGTGGTTGACCGTGTCCGCGACGACCACCGAGCCGTCGTCGAGCAGCGCGAGGCCCTGCGGCTCGTTGAAGGCGGCGGTGTCCCCCGTGCCGTCGGTGAGACCGCGCGTGCCGGAGCCGATCCGCCTTACGACCGTCTCCGCGTCCTCGGCCAGCTCCACCAACTGGTGCCGGGTGGTGTCGCTGACCAGGAAGTTCCCCGAGGGCAGCAGCAGGGCCTTGCCGGGGAAACGCAGGGCCGTCGGCTCGGGCTCCGGCGCCACGTACGGGCCGTCGCCGCGGCGCAGGGTGCCCTTCGCCTCGTGCTCCGCCTCCAGCTCCTCGACCAGCCGCGCGATGGCGTGCGCGTGCCCCTCGCCGGCGTGCTGGGCGACGACGTACCCCTCCGGGTCGATCACGACCAGCGTCGGCCAGGCCCGGACCGCGTACTGCTTCCAGGTCGCGAGCTCCGGGTCGTCCAGGACCGGGTGCTCCACGCCGTACCGCTCCACGGCGTCCACGACCGCCTGGTGCTCGGCCTCGTGGACGAACTTGGGCGAGTGCACCCCGACGATCACCACGGTGTCCCGGTGCCGCTCCTCCAGCTCACGCAGCTCGTCGAGGACGTGCAGGCAGTTGATGCAGCAGAAGGTCCAGAAGTCCAGGACGACGATGCGTCCTCGCAGGTCAGCGAGGTTGTACTGCTTGTCACCTGTGTTCAGCCAGCCGCCCTTGCCGACCAGCTCGGGGGCCCGGACACGTACGCGTTTCGCCATGGTCCAAGCCAACCACAGCGCGCGCGGCGCTGTTCCTCACCGATGCTCCACGGCCGGAGTCCGCGGCCCGGTCAGGTGAGGACGTGTCCGGTCGTCGCGTCCACGTGCCCGGGAACCTCGTCGTGCCGATCGCCCACCGTGAGGGTTCCGGTGGGCTCGAAGAGCAGGATCTCGGTGGGCACACGCGCGTGCGGCTTGTGCTCGGTGCCCCTGGGGACGGTGAAGACCGCGCCCTTCGGGAGGACGACCGTGCGCTCGCCGGCCGGCTCCCGCAGGGCGATGCGCAGTTCGCCCTCCAGGACCAGGAAGAACTCGTCGGTGTGGTCGTGCACGTGCCAGAGGTGCTCGCCCTCGACCTTGGCGACGCGGACGTCGTAGTCGTTGACGGCGGTGACGATGCGGGGGCTCCACAGCTCGTCGAAGGAGGCGAGGGCGTGGCCGAGGGAGACGGGTTCGCTGGTCATGCAACCACCCTGAGGCTTCGGCCGACGTCTGCGTGAGTGCTAGAAATGGCATATGGCGCAAGGATCCTCTCAGTCGACACGGTCGACTCACCGGGTGGCCGTGATCGTCGACGCGGGCACCAATCCGTTCGAGGTCGGGGTCGCCACCGAGTTGTTCGGGCTGCCGCGGCCCGAGCTGGGGATGTCCGTCCCGCCGTACGAGGTGACGCTCTGCGCGCCCACGCCCGAGGTGCGCATGAACCACGGCTTCTTCACGCTCAGTGGGGTAGCGGGGCTGGAGGCCGTGGACGGGGCGGACACGCTCGTCGTACCGGGACGGCCCGACAACGTCGTACCGCGCGGTGCCGACGTTCTCGACGCCGTCCGGCGCGCACACGCGCGTGGGGCACGGATCGTGAGTTTCTGCACCGGGACCTTCGCGCTCGCCGAGGCCGGGCTGCTGGACGGACGGCCGGCCACCACGCACTGGCGCTGGGCGGACGCCTTCCGGGAACTGCATCCCCGGGTGCTGCTCCGGCCGGACGTGCTCTTCGTCGACGACGGCGACCTGCTCACCGCCTCGGGCAGCGCGGCCGCGCTCGACCTCGGGCTGCACGTCTGGCGGCAGGACCACGGCGCCGAGATCGCCAACGCGGTGTCCCGACGGCTGGTGTTCGCCTCGCACCGGGACGGCGGACAGCGGCAGTTCGTGGAACGGCCGGTGCCCGAGGTACCGGACGCATCGCTCGGCCCGCTGCTGGCCTGGGCGCAGGAGCGGCTCGGACAGCCGCTGACCGTGACGGACCTCGCCGCGCGGGCCGCCGTCTCCCCCGCCACCCTGTACCGCCGGTTCCGCGCGCAGCTGGGCACCACCCCGCTGGCCTGGCTGACGGCGGAGCGGGTGGCCCTCGCCTGCCGGCTGATCGAGCGTGGGGAGGAACGGCTGGACGTGGTGGCGGCGCGCAGCGGGCTCGGCACCGCGGCCAACCTGCGGGCGCGCCTGCGGCGCGGGACGGGACTCAGCCCGTCGGACTACCGGCGGCGTTTCGGGCCGGCGGGGCGGGAAGGGGTACGGGTATGAGATTCCTGGTACGCGACCGGCTCCTCGGCTTCGGTGAGGACTACTGGATCGAGGACGAGCGCGGCGACAAGGTCTTCCTCGTCGACGGCAAGGCCATGCGGGTGCGCGACACGTTCGAGCTGAAGGACCGGCACGGGCGCGTGCTCGTCGACTTCCACCAGAAGATGTTCGCCCTGCGCGACACGATGGTGATCGAGCGCGAGGGCGAGCCCCTGGCGACCATCAGGCGCAAGCGGCTGTCGCTGCTGCGCAACCACTACCGGGTCCGCCTGGTCGACGGCACCGAACTCGACGTCAGCGGCAAGATCCTCGACCGGGAGTTCGCCGTCGAGTACGACGGCGAACTGCTGGCCGTGATCTCCCGGCGCTGGCTGCACGTGCGGGAGACCTACGGCGTCGACGTCGTACGGGACGACGCGGACCCGGCGCTGCTGATCGCGGTGGCGGTGTGCGTGATCCACCTCGCCGACAAGGAACGGGACGGGGAGTAGGGGGCCAGAGGGCTAGCGGTGGCGCGGTGGGGCCAGGCCGAGGAGGCGGTCCTTGAGGGCCGGGAACTGTTCGCGGGTCGCGGCGACCCTGGCCGGGTCGAGATCGACGGTGAGGATCTCCTCGCCGGTGCCCGCCTCGGCCAGCACCTCGCCCCACGGATCGACCACGATCGAGTGACCGGCCTGCGGAACTCCGGCGTGCGTCCCGGCCGTTCCACACGCGAGCACGAACGCCTGGTTCTCGACCGCCCGCGCCTGGGCCAGCAGCGTCCAGTGCGCGCGTCGCCGCTCGGGCCAGCCCGCCGGGACCACCAGCGTCTCGGCGCCGGCGTCGACGAGTCCGCGGAAGAGTTCGGGGAAACGGAGGTCGTAGCAGGTGGCCAGGCCGAGTGTGGTCCCGGGCAGCCGGACCGTCACCAGCTCCTGTCCCGCGCCCATCAGCACCGCCTCGCCCTTGTCGAAGCCGAAGCGGTGGATCTTGCGGTAGGCCGCGGCCAGCTCACCGGAGGGGGAGAAGACGAGCGCCGTGTTGTAGAGGGGGCCGTCCTCCGCGGCGGAGCCGCTGTCGGCTGGAGCCCGCTCGGGGATCGAGCCGGCGTGCAGCCAGACGCCCGCCTCGCTGGCCGCCTTCGCCATCGCCTCGTACGTCGGGCCTTCGAGCGGCTCGGCCTGCGCGGCGAACTCCTCGTAGGCGAACGCACCCGTCGTCCACAGCTCGGGCAGGACGACGAGATCGGCGTCCGCCTGCTCGCGCACCAGTGCGGTCACGCGCTGCCGACGAGATTCGACCGATTCGCCCTCGTTTACGTCGATCTGGATGAGCGAGGCGCGCACACTACCACCGTCCTGGCATTCGAGCCGTCCACACGGGCCTACGATCGTCACACGAAAGCACTGCCGGGGTGCCTCACAGCAGCGTAACTTAGCGTTTCAAGACACCCGCCGACAGCAGCCACCTCCCGCTGGCAGCGCCGCCATCACCTGCCCGAGTACCGACCGCCGAGGGGTCCCGTTCCGTGAGTCTGCATCCCACCCTCCAGCCCTACGCCGACGCCTGGACCCACTCCATCGAAGCGATATCCGAGCTGGTGACGCCGCTCGTCGAGGGCGAGTGGAACCGGCGGACCCCGTGCCCGGGCTGGTCGGTCCGGGACGTGGTCTCCCACGTCATCGGCCTGGACTGCGAGATGCTCGGCGACCCGCGCCCCATCCACACCCTGCCGCGCGACCTCTTCCACGTCACCAACGACCAGCAGCGCTACATGGAGATGCAGGTCGACGTCCGCCGCCACCACACCGCGCCGGAGATGACCTCCGAGCTGGAGTACGTGATCATCCGCCGCAACCGCCAGCTGCGGAACGAGTCGCGGGACCCGGGCGCCAAGGTCCGCGGCCCGCTCGGCAGCGAGCTCACCCTCGAGGAGTCGATGCGCGGCCACGCGTTCAACGTGTGGGTGCACGAGCAGGATCTGCGGGCCGCCCTCGGACGCCCCGGCAACCTCGACTCCCCGGGTGCCCACATCGCCCGTGACGTGCTGCTCGCCGAGCTGCCCGCCGTCGTCGCCGAGAAGGCGAACGCCCCGCGCAGTTCGGCGGTCGTCCTGGACGTGCACGGCCCCGTCGAGTTCATGCGCACCATCCGCGTCGACATCCAGGGCCGCGGCACCCTCGAAACCGCCCCCGCCCTCGGTCCCGCCGCCACCTTCACCCTCGACTGGGAGACCTACGTCCGCCTGGCCTGCGGCCGCACCACCCCGGACGCGGTCGCGGACCGGGTGAAGGCGGAGGGCGAACCGGAACTGACGGCGGCGATCCTGCGCCACTTCGCGGTCACGCAGTAGCGGGGGCCGCGGTAAATCGGTGTTCCGGGCCGGCCCCCGGGATCTACCGTGCCCGCCATGACAGTCGCCTCCACACCGCATGACGACCTCCCGCCCCGGCTCACCCGGCTCACCTTCCACGGCCCGCTCTCCGAGGCTCGCGCGACCGGGATGGTCCGGCGCCTCGCCGCGACCCGGCCGTCCACCGTGCTGGACATCGGCTGCGGCTGGGGCGAGTTGATGCTCCGCCTGCTGGACTCCCTGCCCCAGGCACAGGGGATCGGGGTGGATCTGCGGGAGGAGGATCTACGGCGCGGGCGGCGCAACGCCAGGGCGCGGGGACTCACGGAACGGGTGAGCTTCCTCCGCGAGTCCGCCGTGGACACCCGGCGCGGCCCGGCCGACGTGGTGCTGTGCCTCGGGGCGAGCCAGGCGCTGGGCGACGGTCTCGGGCCGGCCCTGCGGGAGCTGCGGCGGCTGGTGGCCGACGGCGGGCGCGTCCTGCTCGGCGAGGGCTTCTGGCAGCGCACGCCGACCGAGGCGGAGCTGGCCGGAATGTGGCCGGGCGCCTCGGCCACCGACCACCACGACCTGGCCACCCTGACCGACCTCGCGGTGGCCGCCGGCTTCCGTCCGGAGTGGATCGAGACGGCGAGCCTTGAGGAGTGGGAGGAGTTCGAGTCGGCCTACCAGGCGGACACGGAGGTATGGCTGGCAGCCAACCCCAGCCACCCCCTCGCGACGGAGACCCGGTCCCGCCTGGACACCCACCGCGCGGCCTGGCTGACGTACCGCGGCGTACTGGGCCTGACCTACCTGACCCTCGTACCGACGACGACTTGACCCGGCCCGCGGAAAGCCGCCGCCGGCGAGGGCCACCCCAGGTCGCCCAGCCTCTCGGCCCACCGCAAACGGGGGGTGCGCGGGTGGGATAGAAGGCGACTACGCACGGAAAGCCGCCGCCGGCGAGGACCCCCACAGGTCACCCAGCCTCTCGGCCCACCGCAAACGGGGGGTGCGCGGGTGGGAGAAGGAATCACGCAGGCACGTGCACCGTCTCCACCCGGCTCGCCACCAGCCGCTCCCGCTCCCGCCGGACCGCCCGCCCCCGCAACCGCAGGATCTGGCTCACCCCCAGCGCCTGCAGCACGAACACGCAGGAGAAGGCCACCGTGTAGTCGTCACCGGTGGCATCCAGCAGCACCCCCACCGCGAACAGCGTCGTCATCGAGGCCGTGAAACCACCCATGTTGGTGATCCCGGACGCGGTCCCCTGTCGTTCGGGCGGGTTGGCGGGCCGCGCGAAGTCGAAGCCGATCATCGACGCCGGTCCGCACGCGCCCAGCACCGCGCACAGCACCACCAGCAGCCACATCGGCGCACGGTCGGCCGGATACACCAGCGTCGCCGCCCACACCACGGCCGTCGCCCCGACCGTGCCCAGCACCAGCGGCAGCCGCGCCGCGTGGTGACGGGCGATGATCTGGCCGTAGACGAGGCCGATCACCATGTTGGAGAGGACCACCAGGGTCAGCAGTTCGCCGGCGGTGGCGCGGGACAGCCCCTGTGCCTGGACGAGGAACGGCAGCCCCCACAGCAGCAGGAACACCATCGCCGGGAACTGGGTGGTGAAGTGCACCCACAGCCCCAGCCGGGTCCCCGGCTCCCGCCAGGACGCGGCAATCTGCTTCCGTACGTACCCCGCCCCCTGGTGCGGGAACGGCTCCGGCTCGTACCCCTCGGGGTGGTCCTTCAGGAGGCACAGGACGAGGACCAGCACGACCGCACCGGCGAGCGCGCTACCCGCGAACGCGGGGGTCCAGCCGATGCCGTGCAGCAGCCGGGCCAGGACCAGCGTGGAGACGAGGTTGCCCGCCATGCCGACGAGACCGGCGAGCTGGGCGACGAGCGGCCCGCGCCTGGCCGGGAACCAGCGGGTGCCGAGCCGCAGCACGCTGATGAAGGTCATCGCGTCACCACAGCCGAGCAGCGCGCGCGAGGCGAGCGCGGTGCCGTACGACGGGGAGAAGGCGAAGCCCAGCTGCCCGGCGGTGAACAGCACGGCGCCGATGGACAGGACCTTCTTCGTGCCGAGACGGTCGACCAGCAGGCCGACGGGTATCTGCATGCCGGCGTAGACCAGCAGCTGGAGTATCGAGAACGTGGACAGCGCCGAGGCACCCACATGGAAGCGGTCGGCCGCGTCGAGACCGGCGACCCCGAGGGACGTACGGAAGATGACGGCGACGAAGTAGACCGAGACGCCTGTGCTCCAGACCACGACGGCCCGGCGGCCGCCCGGCGGATCACCGGGCAGCGACACGCTGTCGCGGCTCATCGGACCTCACCCCGCGCCAGGTGCGCGAACCAGTCGACGTGCCGGTGCACGAGGCCGACCGCACGCTCGGCGTCCCCGGCGCGCAGCGCGTCCAGGATCTCCTCGTGCTCGGTCAGCGACTTGGCGATGCGGTCGGGGTGGGCATGCATGATCGCGACGCCCATCCGCAGCTGTCGGTCGCGCAGCTGGTCGTAGAGGCGGGAGAGGATCTCGTTGCCGCCGTCGCGGACGATCGCGGCGTGGAAGCAGCGGTCGGTGACGGCCGCGGCGGCCAGGTCGCCCGCGGCTGCCTCGGCCTTCTGCCGGTCGAGCAGTTCCTGGAGCCGGGCCACCAGCCCCGCCGACGCCGGTACGGCCTTGCGCACCGCGTGCTCCTCGACCAGCATCCGGGTCTCCACCACGTCCGCGATCTCCTGCGCGGAGACCGGGAGCACCATGGCGCCCTTCTTCGGGTAGAGCTTGATGAGACCCTCGACCTCGAGACGCAGCAGCGCTTCCCGTACCGGGGTGCGGGAGACTCCGACGGCCTCGGCGAGCTCGCCCTCGGTGAGGAGCGTGCCACCTTCGTAGTGGCGGTCCAGGACGCCTTGCTTGACATGGGAGTAGACGCGGTCGGCGGCGGGGGGCTGCTTGACGGCCAGGCTCATGCCCACAGCTTAGATACAACACGTACGCAAGCGGCACGGTCGTCCACCATCCGGACGTGATGTAAATCGCTCTCAGCAGCCGCACAACCATCTGTGCTACTTACGTGTCACACACGTGCGGCCCCATTCGCTTCGGCACCCCCAACTCGGCCGCACGCCAGGGGCATTACGACTCGACTCGACTCGGGGTATTTCAGTTGATTACCGGTATTAAGGGCACTCGCCTCCGCAAGGCCGCCGCCGTCGCCGTCACGTCCGGCGCGATGCTGGCGACCGGGGCCCTCACCGCGGCGCCCGCGCAGGCCGTCACCGCGCCCACGATCGTGGCCAAGGGCGGCTTCGTCATGAACAACGCGAACGCCAAGACGCTGTACACCAAGGCAGCGGACACCAAGCTGTCGACCGGTTCGACCACGAAGGTCATGACCGCCAAGGTCGTGCTCGCACAGTCGAACCTGAACCTCGACAAGAAGGTCACGATCCAGAAGGCGTACAGCGACTACGTCGTCGCCAACAACGCCTCCCAGGCGCACCTGATCGTCGGCGACAAGGTCACCGTCCGCCAGCTGCTCTACGGGCTGATGCTGCCCTCCGGCTGCGACGCCGCCTACGCGCTCGCGGACACGTACGGCTCGGGCACCACCCGCGCCAAGCGCGTCGCCAACTTCATCTCCAAGATGAACACCGCCGCGAAGAACCTGGGTCTGACCCACACCCACTTCGACTCGTTCGACGGCATCGGCAACGGCAACAACTACTCGACGCCGCGCGACCTGACGAAAATCGCCAGCAGCGCGATGAAGAACTCCACGTTCCGCACGGTCGTCAAGACCAAGTCGTACACCGCGAAGACGATCACCAAGACCGGTTCCACCCGCACCATGGGTACCTGGACCAACACCAACACGCTGCTCAGCAGCTACAGCGGCGCCATCGGCATCAAGACCGGCTCCGGCCCCGAGGCCAAGTACTGCCTGGTCTTCGCCGCGACCCGCAACGGCAAGACGGTCATCGGCACCGTCCTCGCCTCCTCCTCGATCACCCAGCGCGCGACGGACGCCACGAAGCTCCTGAACTACGGCTTCACGAAGATCTGACCCGCCTGGAACCAAGCCGACAAAGGCCCGCCGCAACCCGCGCGGCGGGCCTTTCGCCATACCCGGATGCCCGACTGGCGGCGCCGGTTGTCGGTGACCGAGGACGTGTGGACGGTGGCGGTCGTGATCGCCCCCGTCCTTGTCGAGAAGGGTGAGCTGCGCGAGCCGCTCGAATCGATCGCCGCGCGCACCGGCCTGACGGTGCACCGCGTCAACGAGTGTCTCCGGCTGCTGCGCTAGCACGCCTGCATTCACTCGCGGGGTGGGACGGAGGAGGGGGCACCGCAGCTTAGGCCCTCGGAGTTGAGAGTGTCCCGAGACCGTAACCAGAAGTGAGACTCTCGGCGTTCCCGCAGCTCGAAGAAGGGCGAGACCGTGACTGGACGTCACGGTCTCGCCCTTCTCTCACTTCTCCCCGGGGTTCACCCCCAGGTGATCAACCGCTTCGGCTGTTCCAGGATCGCCGCGATGTCCGCCAGGACCTTGGAACCCAGTTCGCCGTCGACCAGGCGGTGGTCGAAGCTCAGCGCCAGTGTGGTGACCTGGCGCGGCTTCACCTTGCCCTTGTGGACCCACGGCTGGAGCTTGATCGCGCCGACGGCGAGGATCGCAGCCTCGCCCGGGTTGAGGATCGGCGTGCCCGTGTCGATGCCGAAGACGCCGACGTTGGTGATGGTCACCGTGCCGCCCTGCATCGCGGCGGGTGACGTCTTGCCGTCCCTGGCCGTCCCGACCAGCTCACCGAGCGCCTCCGCCAGTTGCGGGAGCGTCTTCGCGTGGGCGTCCTTGATGTTCGGCACGATCAGGCCGCGCGGGGTGGCCGCGGCGATGCCCAGGTTGACGTAGTGCTTGAGCACGATCTCCTGGTTCGCCTCGTCCCAGGACGCGTTGATGTCCGGGTTGCGCTTGATGGCGACCAGCAACGCCTTCGCGATGAGGAGGAGGGGGTTGACCCGGAGGCCCTGCAGGTCCTTGTCCTGCTTCAGCTCCTCCACCAGCCTCATCGTGCGGGTCACGTCCACCGTCACGAACTCCGTGACGTGCGGGGCCGTGAACGCCGAGCCCACCATCGCCGCCGCCGTCGCCTTGCGGACCCCCTTGATGGGGATGCGGGTCTCGCGGGCGTCGCCGGGAGAGGCGGCCGCCGGGGTCACAGCGGTCTCAGGGGCCGTCGGCTGCGGCACGGCCGCCGGTACGGCCGTCGGCGCCGCCACCCCCGCCACCGCCGCGTGCACGTCGTCGCGCGTGATGATCCCGTCCGGGCCGGACGGCGTCACCGTGGCAAGGTCGACGCCCAGGTCCTTCGCCAGCTTGCGCACCGGCGGCTTCGCCAGCGGGCGGGGGCGCTCCTCCACCGCGGCAGGGCCGGGGGCGGGCACGGGGGTGGCGACCGGCGCCGGGCCGTGGCCGTTCAGCTCCTGCTGGACCGCCGCCTGGACCGCCGCCTCGGCGACGGTGGTCTCCGGGCCCTTGCGCGGGCGGCGCTTGGTGGAGGAGGCCGCCACGCCGTAGCCGACGAGGACCGGCTGGCGGCCCTCCGGCTTCTTCTCGGGCTCCGGCGCCGTGGCCGTGGCCGGGGCCGGAGCCGCGGCGGGCTCCTCGGCCGGCGCTCCGCCCGACACGTCCACCGCGATGATCGCGGTGCCCACGTCCACCGTGGTGCCCTCGGCGAAGCGCAGTTCGCGGACCACGCCGTCGTAGGGGATGGGGAGTTCGACGGCCGCCTTCGCCGTCTCGACCTCGCACACCACCTGGCCGTCGCTGACCGTGTCGCCGGGCTGGACGTACCACTTGAGGATCTCGGCCTCGGTGAGCCCCTCGCCCACGTCCGGCATCCTGAACTCGCGTACGGACGCTTCCGTCATCGTCGTCACGACCCTCTCCTCAGTACGCCAGGGCACGGTCGACGGCGTCGAGCACCCGGTCAAGGCCCGGAAGGTACTCCTCCTCCAGGCGGGCCGGCGGGTAGGGGGCGTGGTAGCCGCCGACCCTGAGGACCGGGGCCTCCAGGTGGTAGAAGCAGCGCTCGGTGATGCGGGCGGCGATCTCCGCGCCCGAACCGAAGAACACCGGTGCCTCGTGGACCACGACCAGCCGGCGGGTCTTCTCGACCGAGGCCTGGACCGAGTCGAAGTCCAGCGGGGAGACGGACCGCAGGTCCAGGACCTCCAGGGACTTGCCCTCCTCGGCGGCCGCGTCGGCGGCCTCCTGGCAGAGCTTCACCATCGGGCCGTAGGCGGCGAGGGTGAGGTCGGTGCCCTCGCGGACCACGCGGGCCTTGTGCAGCGGGCCCGGGATGGCCTCGGTGTTGACCTCGCCCTTGTCCCAGTAGCGGCGCTTGGGCTCGAAGAAGATCACCGGGTCGTCGCTCTGGATGGCCTGCTGCATCATCCAGTAGGCGTCCGAGGAGTTGGACGGGGAGACGATCTTGAGTCCGGCCACGTGTGCGAAGAGCGCCTCGGGGGACTCGGAGTGGTGCTCGACCGCGCCGATGCCGCCGCCGTAGGGGATGCGGACGACGACCGGCATCCTGACCTTGCCCAGCGAGCGGGCGTGCATCTTGGCGAGCTGGGTGACGATCTGGTCGTACGCCGGGAAGACGAAGCCGTCGAACTGGATCTCCACCACCGGGCGGTAGCCGCGCAGGGCGAGGCCGATCGCCGTGCCGACGATGCCGGACTCGGCGAGGGGGGTGTCGATGACGCGGCTGTCGCCGAAGTCCTTCTGCAGGCCGTCGGTGACCCGGAAGACGCCGCCGAGCTTGCCGACGTCCTCACCCATGACGAGGACCTTGGGGTCCGACTCCAGGGCGCGGCGCAGCGACTCGTTGATCGCCTTGGCCAGAGCCATCTTTTCCGCTGCCATGGTCAGACCCCCTCTACGTCCGCGAACGACGCCTGGTAGGCGGCGAACTGGGCTCGCTCCTCGTCGACGAGCGCATGCCCGTCGGCGTACACGTTCTCGAAGATGGCGAAGTTGTCCGGGTCCGGCATGGCCCGTACCGCTTCGCGCACTCGCCTGCCCAACGCCTCGGACTCGGCCTCGAGTTCCGCGAAGAATCCCTCGTCCGCGTGGTTTGCGGTCTCCAGGTAGCGGCGAAGACGCAGGATCGGGTCCTTGGCCTCCCAGGCCTCGCGCTCCTCGTCGGCCCGGTACTTGGTCGGGTCGTCGGAGGTGGTGTGGGCGCCCATCCGGTAGGTGAAGGCCTCGACGAGCGTCGGGCCCTCGCCGCTGCGGGCGCGCTCCAGTGCCCACTTGGTGACCGCGAGGCAGGCCAGCACGTCGTTGCCGTCGACCCGGACGCCGGGGAAGCCGAAGCCCTGGGCGCGCTGGTAGAGCGGGACGCGGGTCTGCTTCTCGGTGGGTTCGGAGATCGCCCACTGGTTGTTCTGGCAGAAGAACACCACCGGGGCGTTGTAGACCGCGGCGAAGGTGAACGATTCGGCGACGTCGCCCTGGCTGGAGGCGCCGTCGCCGAAGTAGGCGATGACCGCCGAGTCCGCGCCGTCCTTGGCGACGCCCATCGCGTAGCCGGTGGCGTGCAGCGTCTGGGAGCCGATGACGATCGTGTAGAGGTGGAAGTTGTTGCTGTTGGGGTCCCAGCCGCCGTGGTTGACGCCGCGGAACATGCCCAGCAGGTTGGTCGGATCGACCCCGCGGCACCAGGCGACACCGTGCTCGCGGTAGGTCGGGAAGACGTAGTCGTCCTCGCGGGTGGCCCGCCCGGAGCCGATCTGGGCGGCCTCCTGGCCGAGCAGGGACGCCCACAGGCCCAGTTCGCCCTGCCGCTGCAGGGCGGTGGCCTCGGCGTCGAAGCGGCGGGTGAGCACCATGTCGCGGTACAGACCGCGCAGCTCCTCGGGGGTGATCCCGGCGACGTACGCGTCGTACTCGGCGTTCTCGACCCGCTTGCCCTCGGGGGTCAGCAGCTGCACGAGCTCGGGTTCGGTGCTCTTCTTCGTGGTGGTGCGGCTGGTGGTGCGCTTGGTGCCGGTCTTGCTGCCGGTGGTACCGGCCTTGCCTGCGGCGCTGCGTCGCGGTGTGCCCGCGGCACTGCTGTCCACGCTCACGTGTGCTCCTCCGTCGGTCCGGCCCCCGGGGTTGCCGGGTGAACCAGTGCGGCTCACCTGCTTCCGACACCCGTGGCACGGGGTGTGTGCCACTCGGCCGGGAACAGGCGTGACAGGTGCCCCGGCGAGCGCCCTGCAGCATGCACGTTACCCAGTGCTCCACATTTCTGTGAAACCCCTCCTGACCTGCGATTTTGCTTGGAAATCCAAGTACTTTTTGCTTGGGATTCCTAGTAAATCGTCGAGGGCCGGAAGGACGCTGGTCAGAGCCTTGCAGGAGGCCGGAGCTACGGCACGTTATCCCGCCGGCCGGGGCCACGGGAAGACATCGAGGTGTCCGGTCCGCTCACCAATGGCCGGGCGCGCGCCGAGTGCGGCGCCGCGACCCTACGCCCCACGCCACGCCGCCGGAGGCCGTCTTTCGCACTTGTATTCGCTGCGGTCCCTCACATGACCGAAAGTGACCATCGGCGACTGCCTGCGACAACGCCCAGCTCACCGCAGTGACGCTTGCCCTAGCATCTGGCGCGTGCCGCGCTCATGTGTACCACCCCTCGTGCCTCACGCGCCCCCTTTGGGCGCCCTGCTCCGGCGGTACGCCGCCGGTTCCGCGCTCGCCTGCGAACCGGTCGAACAGGGGCTGCTCAACCGCGGCTACCGCCTCTGCACCACCCGCGGCCGCTACTTCCTGAAGCACCACTTCGACCCCGACACCGCCGACCCGGCCGCCATCGAGCGGCGCCACCTGGCCACCCTGCGGCTGGCCGCCCTCGGCGTCCCGGTCGCCCCGCCCCTCGCCGACCGCGACGGGCGCACGGTCGCCGTCGTCGGCGGCCACGCCTACGCGCTGCACCCCTGGATCGACGGCCGGCACCGGCACGGCGGACAGCTCACGCGCGGGGAGTGCGTGCGGCTCGGCGCGCTCCTCGGCGCCGTGCACGCCTGTCTGGAGCGCGTGATGCCGCCCAAGGGGCGCACCCGCCCGGCCACCAGCCCGCATCCCGTCGAGAGCGCCGACCCCGCCGACACCTTCGCGCTCATCGACCACCTGCTCGCCCACGTCAGTCGGCACCGCCCCGCCGACGCCTTCGACGAACTCGCCCGCCACCGGCTGCTCGAACGCCGCGCCCTCCTGGAGCAGCACGCCGCCCGCCGGCCCCCGCGCGGCGCCTCGGTGGGCTGGGTGCACGGCGACTTCCACCCGTTCAACCTGCTCTACAAGGACGACGCGCCCGCCGCGATCGTCGACTGGGACCGGCTGGGCGTCCAGCCCCGCGCGGAGGAGGCCGTCCGCGCCGCCGCGATCTTCTTCGTGCGCCCGGCGGGGGCGCTCGACCTGCGGAAGGTGCGGGCGTACGCGCGGGCGTACCGGCGCGCGGCCGGAGCCACGCCCTCGGAGCTCGCGGCGGCCGTGCACCGCGTGTGGTGGGAGCGGCTCAACGACTTCTGGATGCTGCGCTGGCACTACGAGCGCGGCGACACCCGCGCGGACCCCCAGTTCCCGGCCGCCTCGGCGCTCGCCGTGTGGTGGACCGGGGAGTACGACGCGGTGTGCGACGCGTTCGTGCGGTAGCCGTCGCCGGGGGCCGATGGCCGCCGGTCAGCCGAAGGGTGTCGGTGTCCTTCAACCGCCGCCGACACCGGTGCCGGCGATCGAGCCGGCGTCGGTGCCGCCGTCGCTGCCCGCGCCTGTCGTGTCGGAAGGCTGCGTGTCCGGCGAGCTCTCGGTGTCGGTCGGCTGCGAGGCGCTCGCCGTGTCGCTCGGCTCGTCGCTCGGCTCGCTGCTCTGGGTCTGGGACTGGGTGTACGACGGGGTCTGCGAGGGCGTGTAGCCGGAGTTGTCGTTGTTGCCCGAGCCGCTGTCGTCGGTCGCCGTGTCCGTGGCCGTGTCGCTGGCCTCGTCCGACGGGCTGGAGCTGGGCGTCGCGTCCTTGGTGGTCTGCGAGACGGTCGGGGACTGCGACGCACCGCTGCCGCCGCCGTCGCCGCCACCGCCCTTGTTGAGTGCCAGGGCGACGCCCGCCGCGATGGCGATCACCGCGAGGACGGCCAGGATCCACAGCTTGCCGCGGCCGCTGCCCCTGTTGCCGTGCCCCTCGAAACCGCCGTCGTCCCCGGCCCCGTAGCCGCCCGGCAGGATCGGCTGCGGGATCTGCGTGGTCCCCGCGCCGGCCGCCGGGTGCGGCATCGCGGTCGTACCGGCGAAACCGGCTGCCGGGGTCTGCCGGCCGTCGTGCACCGTGACCGGGCCGGTGTTCCAGGTGCCGGTGTGGCCGCCCTGGTCGTACAGCATCTGCAGGCCGTACTGGACCAGGCCGCGCATCTCCTCTGCGGTCTGGAAGCGGTCGTCGGGCTCCTTGGCGAGCGAGCGCATGACCAGGCCGTCCAGCTCCGGAGGGGCCGCCCCCTCGGAGGCCTGGGAGGGCGGCACCGGGATGTCCTGGACGTGCTGGTAGACCACCGCCAGCGGGGTCTCGCCGATGAACGGGGGCCGCAGGGCGAGGAGTTCGTAGAGCAGGCAGCCGGTGGCGTACAGGTCGGAGCGGTGGTCGACGGCCTTGCCGAGCGCCTGCTCCGGGGAGAGGTACTGGGGCGTGCCCATGACCATGCCGGTCTGCGTCATCGTCGTGGACGCGCCGTGCAGCGCGCGGGCGATGCCGAAGTCCATCACCTTGACGGCGCCGTTGTGCGTGATGATCACGTTGGCGGGCTTGATGTCACGGTGCACGATGCCGTGCTGGTGCGAGTAGGCCAGCGCGTCGAGGACACCGGAGACGATGATCAGGGCCTGCTCGGGGCCCGGGGCCTCGGCGTTGATCAGCAGGTCGCGGATGGTGCGGCCCTCGACCAGCTCCATCACGATGTACGGCACGGACTGGCCGCCGACCACGTCCTCGCCGGAGTCGTACACCGCCACGATCGCGTGGTGGTTGAGCCCCGCGACCGACTGTGCCTCGCGCGTGAAGCGGGCCTTGGAGACCGGGTCCTCGGCGAGGTCGGCCCGGAGCAGCTTCACGGCCACGGTACGGCCGAGCCGTACGTCCTCGGCCGCGAACACCTCGGCCATGCCGCCCCGCCCGAGCCGGTGGGTCAGCCGGTACCGGCCGTCGCCGACCAGGCCCTGGTTGCCCCACATCTCCGGCGCGTCTGACATGCCGCCGCCAGTCGCCTCGGGGTCGGACGGGCCCTGGGCGCTGTGCGTCTGTGCCATCGGTCCTCGCCGTCGTTTCTGCCCGCGGTGCGCGCGGTGTTGTCACGGTCTCCGTCGGCCACGCTACAGCCTCCGCGCAACCCGTCGGTCCGGGATCCGGCCCGTGGACGGACCGGCCATCAAACCCGTACCACTCGTCGTCGTGCAAATTCTGTGTACCGGACGTAGGCCCCCTGTAACGCTTCCGCGGCCGTTCTTTCGCGTACGGTCACGGAACGGGCACCGCGCTTGACGTGCCGGTGCCCTCCGGCAGACTTGGCCGGGAACGGGACATTCGATCAACAAGGGTGCCCGAGTGCCGGGCGGGGGACGGGGAAGATGAGCCAGGACGGCGCGTACGGCCGTTACGCGGGGCGGGCTCTGGCCGGTGGCCGATACCAGCTGCGCGACCTGCTCGGCGAGGGCGGCATGGCCTCCGTGCACCTGGCCTACGACTCGGTGCTGGACCGGCAGGTCGCGATCAAGACCCTGCACACCGAACTCGGCCGGGAACAGGCCTTTCGCGAGCGCTTCCGCCGCGAGGCCCAGGCAGTGGCCAAGCTCACGCACACCAACATCGTCTCCGTCTTCGACACCGGCGAGGACGCGCTCGACGGCTCGACGATGCCCTACATCGTCATGGAGTACGTCGAGGGCCGCCCGCTCGGCTCGGTGCTGGAGGAGGACGTACGGCAGCACGGCGCGATGCCCGCCGACAAGGCACTGAAGATCACCGCCGACGTGCTGGCCGCGCTGGAGATCAGCCACGAGATGGGGCTGGTCCACCGCGACATCAAACCCGGCAACGTGATGATGACCAAGCGCGGCGTCGTCAAGGTGATGGACTTCGGCATCGCCCGGGCCATGCAGTCCGGCGTCACCTCGATGACGCAGACCGGCATGGTCGTCGGCACCCCGCAGTACCTCTCCCCGGAGCAGGCGCTCGGCCGGGGCGTTGACGCGCGCTCCGATCTCTACTCGGTCGGCATCATGCTGTTCCAGCTGGTCACGGGGCGGCTGCCGTTCGACGCGGACTCGCCGCTGGCGATCGCCTACGCGCACGTCCAGGAGGAGCCGGTCGCTCCCTCCTCGGTCAACCGCGCCCTGCCGCCGGCCGTGGACGCGCTGGTCGCCCGCGCGCTGAAGAAGAACCCGAACGAGCGCTTCCCGACCGCCGAGTCCATGCGCGACGAGTGCCTGCGGGTCGCCGCCTCGCTGCAGCCGGCCGCGCCCAGCATCGTCCCGGGCATCCCGCCGACGCAGAGCGGCGCCGGGGTCGGCTCCGCGGTGTTCCCGCCGGTCGGCCAGGCGACGCCGGCACCTCCCGGTCCGGTGCAGACGCCGTACCAGCCGGCTCCGGCCCCGCATCCCTATGGGACCGGGGGTCCCGCACCCGCCTACGGCCATCCGCAGCAGGCGGGCTACCAGACCCCGGCCGGATACGCCCACCCGGCGCCGTCCACCCCGCCGCCGTACAGCATCACGCCCCAGGGGCCGTCCGGCGGGGGTGGGAGTGGCACGGGCGGCGGGAAAAGCAACCGGCCGGTGGTCATCGGGTCGATCGCGGTGTCGCTCGTCGCGGTGATCGGCCTGGTCGTCGCGCTGGCGCTGAACACCGGCGGCGATGACAAGTCCGGCGGCAGCGGTGGCGGTGGGGGCAGCAGCGCGAGTGCCGCGGCCTCGCACGCCTCGGGCTACCGCGGGCCCGACACCTCCAAGACCGTCGAGTCGACCGAGTGCACCGAACCGCAGGAGTCCTACGACGACCCGGACAAGATCCAGGTCCCGGACTTCAAGTTCAAGTACATCAAGTCGGTCAAGGAGTGCTTCCAGGCCGCCGGCTGGCGGATGAAGATCGTGTCCGTGGACGAGAACACCTACGGCGACGGCGCGGTCATGGAGCAGTTCCCGTCCGCCGGCACCGACGTCTCCCCGGAGGACATGCCGACCATCGAACTCAGGGTGTCGACGGGCAACCCGGCGACGGGCTGATGCCGGGCGCGCCGATGCGGGGCGCTCTGGTGCCGGGCGCATCGACGCGGGCGTGCTGACGCGGGGCGTGCTGACGCGGGGCGTGCTGACGCAAGGCGCAAGAGAAAGGGCCCGGCGGCTGTCCGCCGGGCCCTTCGCCGTCGTCTCGGGGGTGTCCGGGGGCTCTAGAGGTACGGCCCGCCGGAGCGGCCGGCCGGCCCGTGCTCCTCGCCCTCGTGGCCGACGCCCGGGGGCAGCGCGCGCCGCATCGACTCCAGCTGGGCGCGGGCGGCCATCTGCTGGGCGAACAGGGTGGTCTGGATCCCGTGGAACAGCCCCTCCAGCCAGCCCACCAGCTGGGCCTGCGCGATGCGCAGTTCGGCGTCCGAAGGGGTCGCGTTCTCGTTGAACGGCAGCGAGAGGCGTTCCAGCTCCTCCACCAGCTCCGGCGCCAGGCCGTCCTCCAGCTCCTTCACCGAGCTGGCGTGGATCTCCTTGAGCCGGGCCCGGCTGGCCTCGTCGAGGGGAGCGGCGCGCACCTCCTCGAGGAGCTGCTTGATCATGCTGCCGATCCGCATGACCTTGGCGGGCTGCTCCACCATCTCCGTCACCGGGACCTCGCGGGAGTCCTCGTCCCCGTTGCCGCCGCCGAGTGCCATCCCGTCCTGGCCCACGACCAGGATCTGCGGATTCTCGGGCGACCGTTCGTTCCTCGGCATCTCCATGCCGCCATTCTCTCGCACCCCTGCACCTCACCACCGTGGTGCCCCCCATGAGGACTGATCCACCCCTCGGAACGGCCCCGGACCGCCCGTAGTCCCTTCGGCCGCATCAGAAATGCCGGAGTTGTCATCACATGTGAGTCTGATGACCGTCGGCCCTGACGACGACTGTGCTCCGGGAGGTCACCGACGTGACTCCAAGGCTGCGACTCCGCCGCGCCGGCGACCGGCCGCTCGGTCAGGTACGGCCCGCGCTCGTCCGGCTGCTGCTCGCCCTCGCGGCGGTCCTGCTGCCGTGCGGTACGGCGGTCGGGTACGGCCCCCGGCCGGTGCCCTCGGACTCCGCCCACGCCTCGGCCAGCCCCGAGCCGTCGCTGGCCGGCACCGTGGCGGGCGCGGGCCGGATGCGACCGGGGCGGCCCGAGGGACCGGGGACGAAGGTCGAGGACCAGGACCCGGACGACCCCGACAGCCCCGACGACCCGGAGGACTCCGGCAGGCCGGACGACCAGGGCGGTATGGACGACCAGGATCGTCCCGGCGAAGGGACGGCGACGGAGTCCGCGGGGAGCGGCGTCGGAAGCCCGGCGGCCACCGCTGCCCAGCCGCCCCGGGAGGCCGTCCTGGCGCCCGCCTCCTCGCCCCAGCCGCACCCGACGTCGGGCCAGGCGATGGGCCCGGGTCAGGAGGACGACACCGAGCCCGTGCTGCAGATCCTTCCGCTCGGCAGCGGCCTGGTCCTGATCGGCCTCGGGCTCGGACTCGCCTTCGTGGGCCTGCGGGTACGGCGGGGCTGAGGCGCTACGGCGCTACGGGGCGACCAGCAGGACCTTGCCGATGTGCTCGCTGGCCTCGACCACCCGATGGGCCTGCGCCGCCTCCGCCATCGGCAGCTCCCGGTCGACGACCGGGCGGACATGGCCCTGGGTGATCAACGGCCACACGTGCTCCCGCACCGCCGCGGCGATGGCCGCCTTCTCGGCGAGCGGGCGGGCGCGCAGCGAGGTCGCGCTGATCGCGGCCCGCTTGCCGAGCAGCGCGCCGATGTTCAGCTCGCCCTTCACACCGCCCTGCATGCCGATGATCGCGAGCCGCCCGTTGACCGCGAGCGCCTGGACGTTGCGGTCCAGGTACTTGGCGCCCATGTTGTCCAGGATGACGTCGGCCCCCGCCCCGTCGGTGGCCTGCTTCACCTCGGCGACGAAGTCCTGCTCGCGGTAGTTGACGAGGATGTCCGCGCCGAGCTCGGCGCAGAAGTCCAGCTTCTCCTTCGTGCCCGCGGTGACCGCGACCCTGGCGCCGACCGCCTTGCCCAGCTGGATCGCCATGGTGCCGATACCGCTGGAGCCGCCGTGCACGAGCAGCGTCTCGCCGGGGCGCAGGTGGGCGATCATGAAGACGTTCGACCAGACGGTGCAGGCCACCTCGGGCAGCGCCGCGGCCTGCTTCAGGTCCACGCCCTCGGGCACCGGCATGAGCTGTCCGGCCGGCACGGCGACCTTCTCGGCGTAGCCGCCGCCCGCGAGCAGTGCGCACACCTCGTCGCCGACCGACCAGCCGGAGACCCCGGGGCCGAGCGCGGCGATCCGCCCGGAGCACTCGAGACCGGGGTACGGGGATGCGCCCGGCGGCGGGTCGTAGTAGCCCTGTCGCTGCATGATGTCGGCGCGGTTGACGGCGCTCGCCACCACCTCGACCAGCACCTCGCCCTCGCCGGGCACCGGATCGGGGACCTCGTTCCACACCAGCGCCTCGGGCCCACCAGGTTCGGGAATCGTGATCGCATACATGCGGCCGACGCTACTCCCCGCCCGTCCGGCCCCCGCGGGTGACGTCACCGGCGGCTCCTCCGGTCAGGCGCGGGGCAGCGGCCGTACGTCCGGGGCGACGCGGCTGCCCGGCGAGGCCCGCACGATCGTGATCAGCCGGTCCGTCGCCTCGATGGTGCCGACGGCCGGATCGTCGTACCCGAGCACCCGGTGGCCGCGTACGACGCTCACCACCAGGTCGGCCGTCTCCCGTGGCCTTCTGCCGACCTCGGCCTTGACCGCGGGTCGTTCCACGAGGTCGAGGCCGCTGCCCTGCTGGATGAGGTCCTCCATGACCATGCCGGCGGCCGGACTGAGCACGGACAGTCCGAGCAGCCTGCCGGCCGCGCTGGCGCTGGTGATCACGGCGTCGGCGCCGGACTGTTTGAGCAGCGGCGCGTTCTCCTCCTCGCGGACCGCGGCCACGATCTTCGCGGACTTGTTGAGCTGGCGGGCCGTCAGGGTCACCAGTACAGCAGTGTCGTCACGCTGGGTCGCGATGATGATCTGCCGTGCCCGCTGCACCTCGGCCCGCTTCAGCACCTCGCTGCGGGTCGCGTCGCCCATGACCCCCGCGTATCCGTCGGCGGTGGCCGCCTCGATCACCTTGGAACTCGGGTCGACCACCACCACCTGCTCCTTGTTCAGCCCGGTCGCACAGACGGTCTGGATCGCCGACCGTCCCTTCGTCCCGAACCCGACGACGACGGTGTGGTCCCGCAAGGCCGACCTCCAGCGGTTGAGGCGCCATTCCTCCCGGGTGCGTTCGGTGAGGACTTCGAGCGTGGTGCCGACCAGGATGATCAGGAACAGCACACGCAGGGGCGTGATGACGAAGATGTTGGTGAGCCGCGCACTGTCGCTGACCGGGGTGATGTCGCCGTAGCCCGTCGTGGAGAGGGTGACGGTCGCGTAGTAGAAGGCGTCGAGGAGATCGACCGAGCGGTCGGAGTTGTCGGTGTAGCCGTCGCGGTCGGCATAGACGATCAACGCGGTGGCGACCAGCACCAGCAGGGCCATAAAGACCCGCTTGGCGACCTGGCGGATCGGGCGCTCCACCACCTTCGTCGGGAGTTTCACCCGATGGGTCACCAGGTGTTCGTCCGCCTGGCGGGCGATGACGTCATGGCCGGGAAGTTTCACGTGAAACAGACCCCGATGCCCGCGGCCGCCCACGGCAGGTCGAGGAGTTCCGTCTCCGCGCCCTGCTGTGCTCCGCCCGGTGCCACGACCGCGAGCGCGTCGGCGGCGGCGATGCCACGGAGCATGGCCGGGCCGTTGTAGTGCAGCGGGACCGCGGTGTCGCCCCGCAGGACGACCGGGATGAGCCGGGTGTCGTACGGGTGCCCGTGCGCCGCCTCCGCCAGCGGCACGGTGTACGGCTCCGGGGCCGGGTGGGCGGCGAGGGTGCGCAGCAGGGGTTCGGCGAGGGTGAGCAGGCCGGAGACGGCCGCCAGGGGGTTGCCGGGGAGTCCGACGAGGTGCTGGTTCTCCTTGGTGCGGGCCAGCAGCATGGGGTGGCCCGGGCGCACCTTGACGCCGTCGACGAGGAGTTCGGCGCCGATGCGTTCCAGGGTGGGGTGGATGTGGTCGACCGGGCCGGATGCGGTGCCGCCCGTGGTGACCACGAGATCGGCCGTCGACGAGGTGATCGCCTTGTACAGGGCCTTGGCGTCGTCGCCGAGCCGGCGGACGGCGGTGACCTCGGCGCCGAGCGCGCGCAGCCAGGGCGGAAGCATCGGGCCGAGCGCATCGCGGATGAGCCCGTCGTGCGGGAGTCCTTCGGTGAGCAACTCGTCGCCCAGGATCAGGACTTCGGCGCGGGGGCGGGGGACGACGGTGACGGTGTCGTATCCGGCGGCCGCGGCCAGGCCGAGGACGGCCGGGGTGACCAGGGTGCCGACGGGCAGCAACTGGTCGCCACTGCGGCATTCCTGGCCGCGCGGGCGGATGTCCTGGCCGTGCACCACCTCGCGGGTGGGGTGCAGCCGGCCCTGGGCGTCGAGACGGCCGTGCTCGCTGCGCAGCACCGCGGTGGTGTCCGCCGGGATCCGGGCGCCGGTGGCGATGCGGACCGCCTCGCCGTCGGTGAGCGGCTCGGGCTGCGCGTGCCCGGCCAGCACGCCTTCCTCGCGGACGTCCCAGGGTCCGGGGCCGGCGACCGCCCAGCCGTCCATCGCGGAGGTGTCGAAGGAGGGCAGGTCGGTGAGCGCGTCCAGCGGGGCGGCGAGGGTCAGGCCGAGGGCATCGGCCAGCGGTACCGAGGCGGGGGCGCGCCGGGCTCCGGCCCGGACGGCGGCCCGGGCGGCGCGCGCGGCGGTCTCGCGGGCCTGGGGCCAGGGGGTGGCGCGGTGCCGGTGGGCCGAGTGACCGCCGTGCCCGTGCTCGCCGTGCGCGGTGGGCGCCGCGGTCGCGTCCGCGCCGGGCTCCCTGGGGTCTCGGGGCTCTCTCACGAGGGCGAGTGCCTCCTCGACGTCGAGATCGTCGTCGGTGTCCGCGGCGGCGGGGGTGCCGGACCGGGTGCCGGGGGCGGTCACCGGCCGGGCCCGGGGGCCGGGTTGCCGCCGGGGCCCGGCCCGTCGGTGGCGGCATCGGCCTCTTCCGCCCAGCGCAGGGCCAGCGCGGCGGCCTTGTGAGCCGCCTCGGCGACCGCCTCGGGGCCCCCCTTGGCCTGTGCGGCCGCGTAGCCGACGAGGAAGGTGGTCAGCGGGGCGGCAGGGCGGTCCACGCCGTGCGCGGCGTCCCTGGCCAGATCGAGCAGAAGGCGGATGTCGACGTCCAGGTCGATGCCCAGTTCGTCCTTGACTGCGGAGATCCATTCATCCAACACGTGCCCATGCTCCCTGATGCGTGCCCTGGCGTCGGCGATGTCGTCCCAGGTGTCGCAGTCGAAGGACGCGAGCGGGTCCGGGACACGGGTGAGGTTCAGCGCGGCGGTCAGGCGCCGCAGGGGGAGGCCGGTGAGGCCGTTGCCGCCGTCTCCGGCCAGGGCCGCGAGGGTGTGGCGGAGCGCGGTGGTGCGGTAGGCCGCGACGAGCGGCTGGTCCCGGCCGTCGGCGTCGGTGAGCAGGGCGCCGTCCGCGTCGGTCGTGTGCAGCGCCGCCAGCAGGCGTTCCACGGTCGCCTCTTCGAGGAACGGGAGGTCTGCGGAGAGTACGACCGCGCGGTCGGCGGTGATGTGACGCAGGCCGGCGTCGAGGGCGGCGACCGGGCCGCCGCCCGGGGGGTCCTCGCGGGTCCAGCCAACCGGGCGGGAGGTGGGGCGGGGGGCCGCCACGACGACGGTCTGTCGCGCGCCGGCGCAGGCGGCGAGGACACGGTCGAGGAGGGGGCGGCCGCCCACCCGGACGGAGGGTTTGTCGGTTCCGCCGAGGCGCCTTGCGGCGCCGCCGGCCAGCACGATCGCGTCGTAGGGCGGGGGGTCGGTGGCGGTCACCTTTCGAGTATGGGGGGCGTTCTGATCACGGGGAACCGATGGGAGACGTGGGATCTGCAGGGTGTGGTCGTGCGCCCGAGGGACGAGGGTGTGACGGCCGTGCGCGAGTGCGGGTCGTGTGTGGCTGGTCGCGCAGTTCCTCCGCCAGCCTTCGGCCGGGGGTAACCCCAGCGCCCCTTCAGGCCCCAGCGCCCCTTCGGGCAGGGGCGCTCAAAGTGTCCTGAGAAGGACCGCCGGCTGTTCTATGCAGTCGGCCACGTAGCGCAGGAACCCTCCTGCCGTGCCGCCGTCGCAGACCCGGTGGTCGAAGGTGAGGGAGAGCTGGACGACCTGGCGGACCGCCAGTTCGCCTTCGTGGACCCAGGGCTTCGGGGTGATGCGGCCCACGCCGAGCATGGCTGCCTCGGGGTGGTTGAGGATCGGGGTGGAGCCGTCGACGCCGAAGACTCCGTAGTTGTTGAGGGTGAAGGTGCCGCCGGTGAGGTCCGAGGGGGTGAGCGTGCCGGCGTGGGCCGACTCGGTCAGGCGGGCGAACTCCGCGGTCAGGGACTCGGCGTCGCGGGCGTGGGCGTCGCGGACGACGGGGACGACGAGGCCGCGGTCGGTCTGGGCGGCGAAGCCCAGGTGAACGTGGTCGAGTTGGACGATCTCACGGGCCTCGACGTCGACGTAGGAGTTCAGTTCGGGGTGGCGGGCCAGCGCGGCGGTGCAGATCCGGGCGAGGAGCGCGAGGAGGGAGATCCTCGGGCCCGCCGCCGCGTTCATCGCGGTGCGGGCGCGCATCAGCTCGGTCGCGTCGGCGTCCACCCAGCAGGTCGCGTCGGGGATCTCCCGGCGGCTGCGGGAGAGCTTGTCGGCGACCGCGCCCCGGATGCCCTTGAGGGGGATACGGATGCCGGAGGGGGCGCTCGAGGTGGTGGCCGGGGTCCTGGGGGCGGGGGCGGCGGCGCGGGCCGCGCTGACCCGCAGGGCGTCCTCGACGTCGGCGCGCAGGATCAGGCCGTCGGGGCCCGAGCCGGACAGCCTGCGCAGGTCCAGGTCGTTGTCCCGGGCGAGGCGGCGGACCAGGGGGGAGATCACCGGGACGGGGCCCTCGGGAAGCTGGGCGGGCGGCGCGGGAACCTGGGCGCGGGGGGCCGTCTCCGCTTCGGCGAGGGCGGTGTGGGGCGCCGGCTCCCGGGAACCGCCCGGGTCGGCCGTGCCGTTCGCCCGCTCCGGGGCCGTGTTGCGGACCCTTCGGCGGCGCGCCGGAGGCGTTCCCGTGCCGTATCCCACCAGCACGTTGCCCGAGCCCTCCGACTCGGGGACGGTGGTCGCCTCGCCGACGGCGACCGTCAGGAGCGGGGCGCCGACGGGCAGTTCGGTGCCCTCCTCGCCGAAGCGGGCGGTGACCACACCGCCGTAGGGGCAGGGGACCTCGACCATCGCCTTGGCCGTCTCGACCTCGACGACCGGCTGGTCGATCGCGACGACGTCGCCGACCTGGACCAGCCAGGTCACGATCACCGCCTCGGTGAGCCCCTCCCCGAGGTCGGGCAGTTTGAACTCCAGCACCTGTGCCATCAGCCCTCGGCCTCCCACTGCAGACGCGCCACCGCGTCCAGGATGCGGTCCACGCCGGGCAGGTGGTGGCGCTCCAGCATCGGCGGCGGGTAGGGGATGTCGAACCCGGCCACGCGCAGCACCGGCGCCTCCAGGTGGTGGAAGCAGCGCTCGGTCACGCGTGCCGCGATCTCCCCTCCCGGGCCGCCGAACCCGCCCGACTCGTGTACGACGACCGCTCGCCCGGTGCGCCGTACGGAGGCGCAGACCGTCTCGTCGTCGAACGGCACCAGGGAGCGCAGGTCGACGACTTCCAGGTCCCAGCCCTCCGCCTGGGCGGCCTCGGCGGCTTCGAGGCAGACCGGTACGGACGGGCCGTAGGTGATGAGCGTGGCGCTGCGCCCGGTTCGGCGCACCACCGCGCGGCCGATGGGTTCAACGTCCGTCGGGTGCTCCGGGTTCCAGGTGTCCTTGGACCAGTACAGGCGCTTGGGTTCGAGGAAGACGACGGGGTCGTCGGAGGCGATGGACCGGCGCAGCAGGCCGTAGGCGTCGGCGACGGTGGCCGGGGTGACGACGTGCAGGCCGGGGGTGGCCATGTAGTAGGCCTCGGAGGAGTCGCTGTGGTGCTCGACGCCGCCGATGCCGCCGCCGTAGGGGATGCGGACGGTGATCGGGAGGGGCATCCGGCCGCGGGTGCGGTTGCGCATCCGGGAGACGTGGCTGATGAGCTGTTCGAAGGCGGGGTAGGCGAAGGCGTCGAACTGCATCTCGACGACCGGGCGCAGTCCGTACATGGCCATGCCGACGGCGGTGCCGAGGATGCCGGCCTCCGCGAGGGGTGTGTCGGTGCAGCGGGTCTCGCCGAACTCCTTGGCGAGGCCGTCGGTGACCCGGAAGACCCCGCCGAGGGTGCCGACGTCCTCGCCCATGACGTGCACGGCGGGGTCGGCGGCCATGGCGTCCCGCAGTGCGCGGGTGAGCGCCTGCGCCATGGTGGCGGGCTTGACGGCGACGGTCGTCATCGCGGCCCGCCTTCCTGGTCCTGCTGCTCGGCGTCCAGCTCGGCGCGGAGCAGGGCGCGCTGTTCGCGCAGTTGGGCGGTGGTCTCCGCGTAGACCTGGTCGAAGAGGTGCATGGGGTCGAGCTCGGGGTCGCGGTTCATGCGCTCGCGCAGGTCGGCGGCCATGGTCTCGGCGTCCTCGCGGGTGCGGCCGGCGAAGTCGTCGTCGAGCAGTCCGCGCTCGGTCAGCTCGCGCTCCAGGAGCAGGATCGGGTCGTGGTCGCGCCAGGTGTCGACCTCGGTGGCGCCGCGGTAGCGGGTGGCGTCGTCGGCGTTGGTGTGGGCGTCGATCCGGTAGGTGATCGCCTCGACCAGGGTCGGGCCGCCGCCCTCGCGCGCGTGCCGTACGGCGTCGGCGAGGACCTCGTGCACGGCGGCCGCGTCGTTGCCGTCGACCAGGCGGCCCGGCATGCCGTATCCGACGGCCTTGTGGGCCAGGGAGGGCGCGGCGGTCTGCTTGGCGAGCGGGACGGAGATGGCGAAGCCGTTGTTCTGGACCAGGAAGACGACCGGGGCCTGCCAGACGGCGGCGAAGTTCAGCGCCTCGTGGAAGTCGCCCTCGCTGGTGCCGCCGTCGCCGACCATGGCGAGCGCGACCACGTCGTCGCCCTTGAGGCGGGCCGCGTGGGCGAGGCCGACGGCGTGCGGGAGCTGGGTGGCGAGGGGGGTGGAGAGGGGGGCGACGCGGTGGGCGTAGGGGTCGTAACCGGTGTGCCAGTCGCCGCGCAGCAGGGTGAGCGCCTCGACGGGGTCAACGCCGCGGGCGACCACCGCGAGGGTGTCGCGGTAGCTGGGGAAGAGCCAGTCGCGGTCTTCGAGGGCGAGGGCGGCGGCGACCTCGCAGGCCTCCTGGCCGGTGCTGGAGGGGTAGACGGCGAGGCGGCCCTGCTTGGTGAGGGCGGTCGCCTGGGCGTTGTACCTGCGGCCGCGGACGAGCTGGGTGTACAGCCGGCGCAGCAGCTCCGGGTCGGCCTTGGCGGCCGCCTCCGTTCCGAGGACGCGGTACGGGCGCTCGTCGGGCAGCAGCGGCGCGGGGTCCGTCCGGGGCTGCCAGGCGGGCGGCGGCGACGGGCGGTACGCGCCGCGCTGCTCCATGACCGTCATGACGGCACCTCCTTGTGGGGGTGGCTACGGGAGACGGATCGCCTGTGACCCGTCCCACCTACCGATTGTTCGGTCGTCGGCACATTTTGGCTACAGGCGGCGCCAGGCTGTGGACAAACGGTTCTCCACAGCCTGGAATGAACGCAGTACGTCCATGGTAGGGAGGTGGGGGGACATGGCACCTGAACAAATGGCCGAGGGCCCGCAGGACCAGGCGGCGCCGCCGCCCGCGCGCCCGCTGGACGCCATCGATCAGGACATCCTGCAGATCCTGCAGGCGGACGGCCGGGCGTCGATACGGTCGGTCGCCGAACGCGTCCATGTCTCGCGCGCCAACGCCTACGCGCGTATCAACCGGCTCGTCGAGGACGGGGTGATCCGCGGTTTCGGCGCCCGGGTGGACCATGAACGGGCCGGCCAGGGCACCTCGGCGTACATCACGCTGAAGATCGTCCAGAACAGCTGGCGGACCGTGCGCGAGCAGCTGCGGCAGCTGCCCGGCGCCTCCCACATCGCCCTGGTGGGCGGTGACTTCGACGTCCTGCTCCTGGTGCACACGCCCGACAACCGGGCGCTGCGCGAGCTGGTGCTGACCCGTCTCCAGGCCATCCCCGAGGTGCTCAGCACCCGCACCCTGCTGGTGTTCGAGGAGGAGGACCTGGAGCCCGAGGACGGCTGAGGACGGCTGAGGACGGCTGACGTCAGTGCGCGCGCAGGCCGGAGAAGACCAGCCGGACGACCGCCTCGGAGACCTCCCGCTCGCTCGCGCCGCGGCTGTCAGGGCGGTACCACTCCACGATCGAGTTGACCATGCCGAACACCAGCCGGGTCGCCAGGCGCACCTCGACGTCACCGCGTATGTCGCCCTCGGCGGCGGCCGCCTTCAGCAGGTCGGCCACCCGGTGGTCGAAGTCCCGCCGCCGCTCCAGCGCCCACCGCTCGGTGCCGGTGTTGCCGCGCACCCGCAGCAGCAGCGTCACGTACGGCAGTTCGGTGATCAGCACCTCGACCATGCGCCGTACGACGTGCTCCAGGCGGTCGGCGGCGGGGCCCACGCGCGCGTGCTCCTCGTCGAGGATCGCGAACAGGCCGTCCAGGGCCCGGCTGACCGCGCGGCGCAGCAGCTCCTCCTTGCCGGCGACATGGTGGTAGATCGACGACTTGGAGATGCCGGCCGCCTTGGAGAGGTGCTCCATGGAGGTGCCGTCGTAGCCGCGCTCGTTGAAGACCTGGACGGCCACCGAGAGCAGGCTCTCGGGGGTGTAGGTGTCGCGCTTGGCGGTGGTCATGAGGCGCCCTCCCGCTTCTCGGTGGCGTAGGCGTGCCGGTAGAGCGCGAGGGAGGGCGCGTAACGGCCGCTCGGATCGCGCAGGTGGAGGTCGTCGAGGAGGTCGTAGGCGAAGTCGCGGCCGAGCCGGCGGCTCCACTCGAAGGGGCCGAGCGGGTAGTTGACGCCCAGGCGCATCGCGGTGTCGATGTCCTCCTCGGTGGCGACGCCCTTGGCGACGGCGTCGTGCGCGAGGTCGACGATCCTGGCGACCGTGCGGGCGACGATCATGCCGGGCACGTCGCCGATGACGCTGACCTGCTTGCCGAGCGCCTGGAAGAGGCCGATCGCCTCACGGAGCGTCTGGGGCAGGGTGTCGTGGCCGGCGGACAGGGCGATGCGGGTGGCACGGCGGTAGTCGAGGGCGAGGTCGAAGTAGACGACGTCCCGGAACTCCACCGAGGTCTGGCCGTCGGCGAGGACCAGCTGGCCGCCGCTGGGCAGGACCAGGCGGGTGCCGTGGTCCTCGTCCTCCTCGCGGACCTGGATGCCGGCCTCGCGGATCATCGCGAGCAGTTCGGCCGCCGGGCCCAGGCTGCCCTCGGTGACGACGTAGGCGGGCCGGTCGGCGGGCTCGGCGGTGTGCGGCTCGGCGGGCTCGGCGCCGTCCGCGTAGTCGTACCAGCCGTGGCCGGTCTTGCGGCCGAGCCTGCCGGACTCGACCAGCCGGCGCTGGGCCAGCGAGGGCGCGAAGCGGACGTCCTGGAAGAACGCCTGCCACACGGAGTGCGTGACGGATTCGTTGACGTCCTGGCCGATCAGGTCGGTCAGTTCGAAGGCGCCCATCCGGAAGCCGCCGCTCTCGCGCAGCACCGCGTCGATGGTGGCCGGGTCCGCCGCCTGCGCCTCGTAGACCGCGAAGGCCTCGGCGTAGAAGGGCCGGGCGATGCGGTTCACGATGAAGCCGGGGGTGTCCGCGCAGGCCACCGGCGTCTTGCCCCAGGAGCGGGCGGTCTCGTACGCGCGCGTGGCCGACGTGACGTCGGTGGCGAACCCGGAGACGACCTCGACCAGCGGCAGCAGCGGGGCCGGGTTGAAGAAGTGCAGGCCGACCAGGCGGGAGGCGTTGCGCAGGGCGCCGCCGATGGCCGTCACCGACAGGGAGGAGGTGTTGGTGGCGAGCAGACAGTCCTCGCCGACGATGTCCTCCAGGGACCGGAACAGCTCCTGCTTGGCCTCCAGCCGCTCCAGGACGGCCTCCACGACCAGCGTGCAGTCGGCGAACCCGGTCAGCTCGCCGGCGGGCAGCAGCCGGGCGCGGGCGGCGTCCCGGGCGGCGGCCGTCATCCGGTCCTTCTCGACGAGCCGGTCGAGGCGGGCGACGATCGCCGCGGCCGCCTCCTCGGCCCGCCCGGGGACCGCGTCGTACAGCCGGACGGGATGGCCCGCGACGAGTGCGACCTGGGCAATGCCCTGGCCCATGGTGCCGGTGCCGACGACTCCCACGGTGCTGCTGAGGTCGAGTGCTGTCATGTGCGCGATCCTCCCGCACGGGGTTTTCCACAGATGCGGCAGGCCCCCTTGTCCCGACCGATCGTTCGGTTACTCTAACTCTGTCCGGCCGTTTCCGCCCAGGTCATGAGCTTCAAGGGGAAGCTCATCAGACGAGGAGTTGGTCCCGCATGACCGCCGAACTCACCGTGCACGAGCTCATCGCCAAGCACCGGCCCACGCTTGACCAGGCGCTGGAGGCGATCCGCACGCGCGCGTACTGGTCCCCCCACCCCGAGCACCCCAAGGCCTACGGCGAGCACGGCAGCCTGGACGCGGCGGCGGGCAAGGCCGCCTTCGACACCCTCCTCGGCACCCGTATCGACCTCGGCCAGCCCGGCACCGACGACTGGACCGGCGGCGAGGTCTCCCCGTACGGCATCGAGCTGGGCGTGACCTACCCGCATGCCGACGTCGACACACTGCTGCCGGCGATGCGGGCAGGGCAGCGCGCGTGGCGCGACGCGGGCGCGGAGGCGCGCGCGGTGGTGTGCCTGGAGATCCTCAAGCGGATCAGCGACCGGACGCACGAGTTCGCGCACGCGGTCATGCACACCAGCGGCCAGGCCTTCATGATGGCGTTCCAGGCGGGCGGCCCGCACGCCCAGGACCGCGGCCTGGAGGCGGTGGCCTACGCCTACGCCGAGCAGATCCGCACCCCCGACACGGCCGAGTGGGCCAAGCCGCAGGGCAAGCGCGACCCGCTCGCGCTCACGAAGACCTTCAAGCCGGTCCCGCGCGGCATCGCGCTGGTCATCGGCTGCAACACGTTCCCGACATGGAACGGCTACCCGGGCCTGTTCGCCTCCCTCGCCACCGGCAACGCGGTCCTCGTGAAGCCGCACCCGCGCGCGGTGCTGCCGCTCGCCCTCACCGTCCAGGTCGCCCGCCAGGTCCTCGCCGAGGCCGGCTTCGACCCGAACCTGGTGGCGCTCACGACGGAGCACCCCGGCGAGGGCATCGCCAAGACGCTCGCGACCCGCCCCGAAATCAAGATCATCGACTACACCGGCTCGACCGCCTTCGGCGACTGGCTGGAGGCCAACGCCCGGCAGGCGCAGGTGTACACCGAGAAGGCCGGCGTCAACACGGTCCTGGTCGAGTCCACCGGCAACTACAAGGGCATGCTCTCCAACCTGGCCTTCTCGCTCTCCCTCTACAGCGGCCAGATGTGCACCACCCCGCAGAACCTGCTGATCCCCCGCGACGGCATCCGCACCGACGAGGGCCCACGGACGTACGACGAGGTGGTCGCCGACATCGCCCGCGCGGTCGACGGCCTGCTCGGTGACGACGCCCGGGCCAACGCACTGCTCGGCGCCATCGTCAACCCCGACGTGAAGGCCCGCCTGGAGGCCGCCGCCGGGCTCGGCGAGGTCGCCCTCGCCTCCCGCGAGATCGCCAACCCCGAGTTCCCGGGCGCAGTCGTGCGCACGCCGGTGATCGTGAAGCTGGACGGTGCCAAGCCGGACGACGAGGCCGCCTACATGAGCGAGTGCTTCGGCCCGGTGTCCTTCGCCGTCGCCGTCGACTCGACCGCCGACGGGGTCGAGCTGCTGCGGCGGACGATCCGGGACAAGGGCGCGATGACCGTCGGTGCGTACACGGTCGACGCCGACGTGGAGCGCGCGGTGGAGGAGGTCTGCCTTGAGGAGGCGGCCCAGCTGTCGCTGAACCTGGTGGGCGGGGTGTACGTCAACCAGACCGCCGCCTTCTCCGACCTCCACGGCTCGGGCGGCAACCCGGCGGCGAACGCCGCGCTGTGCGACGGGGCGTTCGTGGCGAACCGGTTCCGGGTGATCGAGGTGCGCAGGGAGGCGTAGCGCACGGGGCGCGCGGGCAGCCGACCTCACCAGCAGGCACAGAACGCGCCACCAGCCGACGCCGGCGACAGGCACGGAGCGCGCCACCAGCCGACGCCGGCGACAGGCACAAGGCGCGCCACCGTCCGACCTCAGCTACGGGCACAGGGCGTGCGACCGGGCTACGCCTCCGTGCGGTATCGGTTCCTGTCCTGGCCGTCGCCGATTCGTCGGTCGCCGCCGTCCCTTCGGCCGCCGCAACGTGCTCGGCCACGACGGCGGTGACCGGCGGTGCCGAGCCGGGCGGTGCCGCCGTTGTGGTGCGGTTGCGTGGCCGGTGCAGCGCCGTCGGGGCTGGTCGCGCAGTTCCCCGCGCCCCTGACGGGGCGTCTCGGCCAGGCCCTTTACAGGGCGCTCCAGTGGTACAAGGTCATCGCCACGCTCGTCGCCAGGTTGTAGCTGCTCACCTGTGGGCGCATCGGCAGCCGCAGCAAGTGGTCGGCCCGCGCGCGGAGGCCGGCTGAGAGTCCCGTCCGCTCGGAGCCGAAAGCGAGGATCGCGTCGTCAGGGAGTTTCAGCCCCCTGATGTCCTCGCCCTCCGGATCGAGCGCGTACAGCGGGCCCTCCGGCAGCTCGGGCACCGTCAGCCGTTCCACCGCCGTGGCGAAGTGCAGGCCCGCGCCGCCGCGGACCACCGTCGGATGCCAGGGGTCGAGGGTGCCGGTCATGATGACGCCGGTCGCCCCGAAACCCGCCGCGAGGCGGATCACCGCGCCCGCGTTGCCGAGGTTGCGCGGCTCGTCGAGGACCACGACGGGGGCCGTGCGCGGGACGCGGGCCAGCTCGCGCAGGTTGGCCGCGCGGGACGGCCGTACCGCCAGCGCGGCCACGGCCGTGGGGTGCGGGCGCGGCACGAGGGACGCGTACGTCTGCGCGGGCACCTCCGTCAGCAGCGCGGCCATCGCCTCCCGTACGTCCGGCGCCAACTCGCCCGCCAGGGCCAGCGTCGCCGCCCGGTCCGCCGTGACCGCCACCGGCACCTCCGCACCGAAGCGCAGCGCGTGCTTGAGGGCGTGGAAGCCGTCGAGCAGGACGGCCGAGCCGGCCAGCCGCGCCCAGTGGTCCAGGGGGTCGGTCATGCCCCGAAGCCTACGCGGGGCTGTTCGTCGGGCTCCGGCGAGCGCTGCACGGGCAGCTCCGGGACGGTCCGGCTCAGGACGCGTTCACGCGCGCGTGCCGCCCAGCCGCCGACCCGGTGCAGGAAGGACGTCGGCAGGAAGACGGAGTCCGCCGTGATCATGGCCAGTGAGAAGAAGGGCAGGCCGAGCACGACCGCGATCACCGCGTGCTCGGTCATCATCGCGGCCAGCAGTACGTTCTTGACCCGCCGGTTGAACAGCGTGAACGGGAAGGCGACCTGCACGATGACCGTCCCGTAGGTCACCAGCATCACCATCGTGCCGTTGCCGGACAGCAGGTCGGCGAGGGCCGGCCAGGGCGAGAAGTAGTCCAGGTGGAGCGGGTAGTAGACGGCGGTGCCGTCCTGCCAGCGGGAGCCCTGGATCTTGTACCAGCCGGCGGTGGCGTAGATCAGGCAGGCCTCGGCCATGATCACGAACAGGGCGCCGTTGTGCAGGATGTTGGCGATGACGTCGAGCAGGATGCGGGGCTCGGACGTGCGCCCCCAGCGGTCGGCAGCCCACCACAGGGCGGTGCCGGCCCAGGTCGCCCACAGCACGGCCGGGACCAGCCAGCCGCCTCCGGTACGGCCGGTGAGGGCCGCCACGAGCAGGACGAGTCCCGAGACCGCCCACAGGGTGGGGCCCGCCAGGTCGGGGGCCACGCGCTCGCCACGCGCGCGTGCGGCGCCCGCGCGGGCCGCCCGGCGCGCGTCCAGGGACCACACCTGTCCGCAGCGCGTGAACACCAGGTAGAAGGACATCAGGTGCAGCACGTTGTCGCCGCCGTCGCCCACGAACACGCTGCGGTTCTGCAGGGAGAGCACGCCGATCATGAAGAACAGGGACGTGGCCCGGGTCCGCCAGCCCACCAGCAGCAGCGCGCCGGCGAGGACGGCGAGGAAGTAGCAGACCTCGAAGTAGGCGTTGCCGTCGGAGGCCAGCAGCGCCGTGAAGGCGTGGTTGTCGGCGGTCAGCTGCTGGGCGAGGTCGAAGCTCCAGGTGGCGTGCGGGCCGTACAGCTCCTGGCGGTGCGGGTACTCGCGCAGCAGGAACAGCAGCCAGGTGGCGGCGAAGCCGATGCGGACGACGGCCGTCTGGTACGGGCCGAGCGCAGCCTCGGTGACCCGGGCGATGGCACGGGACAGGCACAGGGCGAGACGGTTCACCGCACACCGCCGTTCGCTTCGTCCGCCGTGACCGTCCACCAGGGCAGTATCCGGTAGACGGGTGTGTCGGAGACCTTCTCACCGCTCCAGTCCGGCGGGGTCACGTTGGTGGTGCTCGACCGTACCTGCACGCGCTGGATGGTGCCCTTCTCGCTCGTGGCGTCCCCCTTGTACATGCGCATCACGACGATCCGGCGCAGGTACTGCTCGGACAGGGAGCCGCGCAGGCCGATCGGGCGGTTGTCGTTGCCGTGCGTGGAGGTGAAGAAGTCCCAGGCCCGGCGCAGTTCGTTCTGCACGGTGTGGCTGGGCACCAGGCTGCCGTCGATGGCCCGGCCGTCCTGCGCGGACAGGTCGTTCCAGCCGGTGGTGGTCCTGGTGCCGTCCGGCATCAGCACGTCGGCGCGCACCTGCACGGAGATGTTCTGCTGCAACGGGTTCGGCGCGAAGAGTTTCCAGTTCTGCTCGAACTCCGGGTACACCCAGTCCTCGATCGCCTTGCCGTGCTGCTTGGTCACCGTGTTCGCCGGTGCCACGCTCAGGAACACCATTCCGAGGTGCACGCAGGCGGTGACCGCGACCAGGGCGAGGGCGAGGGCCGCGCCGATCTGGTAGCGGGGGGACAGGGCGGCGACGCCGGTACGGGGGACGGCCGCGGACTCCGGCGCAAGGGGTGGGCCGGAGGACGGCTGCTCCGGAGGGGCCGGACGGTCCGGTGGGGCGGCCTCGGGCTCGGCACGCGTCCCGCTCGGGGCGTCCGGCCCGTGCCGGGCGTCCACGCCCTCGTCGTACGCGTCGTCCATACCGCCCCGTTCCCCGATTCCGCCGCGCCGTCCGGGCGGCACCGATCCGGCGCCGCGCGGTGTGCCGCTGCCCGGCACTCGCACGGAACGGTACTCAGCACCGGCCACCGGGCGCAGCCCCGGGGAGGAGGCCGACGGCGTGGCCATCACCACTCCGGGCACGGCCGTCGGCCCTTCCGGTCCAGGCACCGGAGCCCCCGGCCCGGGATCGGCGCAGGTCATACGCCGTCCGCTCGCGTCCGTCGATCGCGCTGCCACGAGTTGTCCACAGGCCGCCGCCGAGGTTGTCCACAGCGGTTGATCGTCGGCACGGGCCCCGCGACCATGGGATCGGCCGGAGCCGAGCGATCGGACGGGACCCGGCAGGAGTGCCCAGCCCGGGGTCAGGCGTTCGCGGCCCGGGCACGGAGCATGCGGCGGACGGCGTCCGCGCGTTCCAGAAGGGTGTTGCGGACGACAGGGGAGGCGTCCCGGGCCGCCTGACGGACCCTCTCGATGTACACGGCGTCGATGGCATGCGGCGGGAAGAGATGGGAGGTGTAGGTCATCGCCGGGATCATGCCGCCCTGCTGCAGGTCGGGGATCACCGCCAGGTAGCGCTCGGCGTAGGGGGCGAGCCAGGTGTCCTGGCCGGGACGCCAGAAGGCGGCCGCCACCGCGGAGATCGCTGCGACCGGGACCTCGCGGTCCACGGCCAGCCGCTGCCAGACCTCGGCCTTCGCGGCCGGATCGGGGAGGGCCGCCCGGACGGTGAGGGCGCGGATCCAGGCGTCGGGGTCGGTGTCGCGTTCGAGCAGGGCGGCGGACTCGGCGGTGACGTCGCCGCCGAGCTCGGCCTCGCGGACGAGGGCGCGCCAGCGCAGGTCGACGTCGTCGCCGGCCTGCTCGCGGAGCCACGTCAGGTCATCGGCGCCGGTCGCGGTGCGGGCGAGGCCGCGCAGGGCGACCTGGCGGCGGCCCGGGTCGGCGGCGAGCCGTCGGCAGGCCGCGGCCACGGCCTCGGTCAGCGCGGGGCGTTCGGCGGGCGTTGCCCAGAGTTCGGCGATGTTGGTGACGAGCGTGAGGTAGGGCTCGATCACCGCGTCGGACGTCTCGGCCGCGAGGACCGCGGTGAGGCAGCGGCCGGCCTCGGCCGCCGTGGCCTCGCCTGCCGTGAGCATGTCCCAGACGGTGGCGGCGGCGACGCCCCGCGAGATGGCGGTGGGCAGCAGGCCCGCCGCGCGGAAGAGGGTGTCCCGGGCGGTGGGGTCCGGGCGGGTGGTGGCGAAGGTGAGGTCGTCGTCGTTGACCAGGAGGAGGTCGGACGTGGCGGGAAGGCCGGTGACCGGGGTGCGGGCCTCGGTGACCTCGACGCGGACCAGCGCGGTGCGTTCCAGGGCGTCGCCGGCGCGGTCGTACGCGCCGACCGCGAGGACCTGGGGGCGGGGGCTGCCGTCGGCGAGCAGGGTGACGGTGCCGCCGTCGCGCTCCAGGGTGAAGCGGTCGGTGCCCGCGGTCTCCAGCCAGGCCTTGCGCCAGCCGGTCAGGTCGCGGCCGCTGGCCTCGGCGAGGGCGTCGATCAGGTCCTGGAGGGTGGTGGTGCCCCAGGCGTGACGGGCGAAGTAGGCGGCCATGCCGGTGCGGAAGCGGTCCTCACCGACGTAGGTCATCAGCTGGAGGAGGACGGAGGCGCCCTTGGGATAGGTGATGTTGTCGAAGATCGACGCGGCCTGGGCGACGTCGTGGATGGGCTGGTGGATCGGGTGCGAGACCGGGCCCTGGTCGGAGAGGTACGCCCTGACCTTGCCGTTGAGGAGGTGGCCCGCCCAGGCGTCGGTGTGGCGGGTGGCGCCCTCGGCGGCCCAGTGGCAGGCGAACTCGGCGAAGGCCTCGTTCAGCCAGAGGTCGTCCCACCAGCGCATGGTGACGATGTTGCCGAACCACATGTGCGCCATCTCGTGCAGCAGCACCACCGCGAGCACCTCGCGCTCGGCGGGTGTCGGCTCGGCCCGCCGCAGGAAGGCGTCCGACCAGGTCACGCAACCGTAGTTCTCCATCGCACCGCCGAACTCGGGCATGAACACCTGGTCGTACTTGCGCTGCGGGAACGGCATGGCGAAGGCCTCCGCGTAGAAGGCGAGGCCCTGCCGGGTGAGGGTGAGGATGTCGTCGGCGTCGCGTTCCAGGACCTCGGCGAGCGAGCGGCGCGCGTAGATGCCGAGGTCGTGTCCGTCGGCCTCACGGCGGATCCCGTGGAAGGGGCCGGCGTTGACGACGGTGTTGTACACGGACAGCGGCGGGGTGTCCGGGAAGCTCCAGCGGCGGGCCGCACCCTGCTCTTCGATCCGCGGGTCCCCGGAGTTGCTGAGAACGGTCCAGGCGGCCGGAGCCGTGACGGTGAAGGCGTGCGGGGCCTTGAGGTCGGGCTGGTCGAAGCAGGCCCAGACGAACCGGGCCTCGTCGGGCTCGAAGCTCGTCCACACGTACACCTCGCCGTCGGCGGGGTCGGTGGCCTTGTGCACGCCCGCGCCGGTGGCGGTGTCGGCCTGGACGCTCTCGACGCGCAGCACGTTGTGCGCGGCCAGCCCGGGCAGCGGGATCCGCCCGTCGCCGGAGGGGGTGAGGGGGCTGCCGTTGAGGGTGGCGGCGCGCACCTCGGCCGCACAGTCGACGAAGGTCTCCGCGCCCGGCTCGGAGCAGCTGAAGGTGACCGTGGAGACGCAGCGGACCTCCGGCCCGTCGGGCAGGGCGGTGAGGTCGATGTCGATGTCGTACCGCTCGACCGTGACCAGTGCGGCCCGGTGCTCGGCCTCGGTGCGGGTCAGGCTTCGGATCCCCATGTGTCCTCCCTCGTGTGTCCGTCCCCCGTCGGCGGAGAGCGGCCGTCAGCCTACGACGGGAGCAGCTGGTGATCGCAGGGATTTTGGGTTCCCTTCTTCTAGAACCTGTTCTATCTTGACGGACCGTCAGATCAGCGGGGACCCGCCGGGAGGACAGGACCGTGGACTTCACCTTCACCGAGGAGCAGTTGGCGGCGGCCGAGACGGCACGCGGGGTGTTCGCCGGGGTGGCGCCGGACGCGGTGCCGAGCCCGGCGCTGACCACCGGCGCCGTCTCCGAGCACTTCGACCGGGAACTGTGGGACCGGCTGGCGCAAGCGGATCTGCTGAGTCTGCTGCTGGCCGAGGAGTACGGCGGCGCCGGCCTGGACGCCATCGCGCTGTGCCTGGTACTGCGGGAGTCGGCGAAGGTGCTGGCCAGGGTGCCGTTGCTGGAGCACAGCGCGGCCCTGGCGACCGTGCAGAGGTACGGGTCGGCGGAGTTGCGGGACCGGCTGGCGGCGCGGGCGGGGCGGGGCGAGCCGGTGCTGACGGTCGCCGCGAGCGGACGCACCGGGCACGACCCGGCCGAGCTGGCGGTGACCGCGCGGCGGGACGGCGACGCGTGGGTGCTGGACGGCGTGCAGACGGCGGTGCCGTGGGCGTACGACGCCGCCCTCGTCGTCGTACCGGCGCGCACCGAGGCGGACCGGAGCGTGCTGGCGCTGGTGGCGCCGGGTGGCGAGGGGGCCAGGGCCGAGAGTTCGGGCTCGGGCTCGGGCTCGGCCGGGGTGACGGTCGCCGAGCAGGTGTCGACCAGTGGGGAACGGCTCGGGGAACTGCGGCTGGAGTCGGCGCGGGTCGCGGCGCGGGACGTGGTGGCGGCGGACGGGGCCTGGGAGTGGCTGCGAGAGCTGCTGGTGACCGGGACGTGCGCGCTGGCGCTCGGGGTGGGTGAGCGGGTGCTGAGGATGACCGGTGAGTACGCCGGCAAGCGGGAGCAGTTCGGGCATCCCATCGCCACGTTCCAGGCGGTGGCCGTGCAGGCCGCGGACCGGTACATCGACCTGCGGGCCATGGAGGCGACGCTGTGGCAGGCGGCGTGGCGGATCGCCTCGGGGGCGTCCGGGGCGCTGCCGGCGGCCGGGGACGTGGCGGTGGCGAAGATCTGGGCGGCCGACGGGGTGCGGCGGGTGGTGCAGACCGCGCAGCATCTGCACGGGGGGTTCGGGGCCGACACGGAGTACGTGCTGCACCGGTACCACGCGTGGGCGAAGCAGATCGAGCTGGCGCTCGGGGGGGCCGGGGTTCACGAGGAGGCGCTGGGGGATCTGCTGGCCGCGCATCCACTGGGGTAGTGGAGAGAAAGAGAGGGGGGCGCTCGGTCGTGGGTGATCTGCGGGTCGGTGGGGGCTGGTCGCGCAGTTCCCCGCGCCCCTTTCGGGGCGCTCCGGTGCGGGGCGCCCCAGACGGGGCTTCCCGCCCGGTGTCTCAGACGACGAAGCCCGGTTCTCCCCCGTCCGTGACGACCTCGCGGCCCGCCGCCTGCCACACCTGCATGCCGCCGTCGACGTTCACGGCGTCGATGCCCTGCTGGACCAGGTACATCGTGACCTGGGCCGAGCGACCGCCGGAGCGGCAGATGACGTGCACGCGGGCGTCCTGGGGGGCGGCCTCGGTGAGCTCGCCGTAGCGGGCCACGAACTCGCTGATCGGGATGTGCAGGGCACCGGCGGCATGGCCCGCCTGCCACTCGTCGTCCTCGCGGACGTCCAGCAGGAAGTCGCCGTCCTTGAGGTCCGCGACCTCGACCGTGGGCACACGCGCTGCGAAGTTCATGTCTCCGACGCTACCCGACCGGAGCGGAGGGCTACTCCTGGGTCAGCAGGGCCGCCAGTTCCGCCTCGCGTTCGGTCACGTCCTTGCGGAGCCGCTCGGCGATCTCGTCGAGGAGGGCGTCGGGGTCGTCGGGGGCCAGCCGGAGCAGGCCGGCGATGGGGCCGTTCTCCAGCTCCTTGGCGACCAGGCCGAGCAGTTCCTTGCGCTGGGAGAGCCATTCCAGGCGGGCGTACAGCTCCTCGGCCCGGCTCGGCCTGCGCTCCGGCGGGACCGGGCCGGCCTCCCACTCCTCGGCCAGCTCGCGCAGCAGGGCCTCGTCGCCGCGGGCGTAGGCCGCGTTGACCCGGCTGAGGAACTCCTCGCGCCGCTCCTGCTCGGCCTCGTCCTGTACCAGGTCGGGGTGGGCCTTGCGGGCCAGCTCGCGGTAGAGCCGGCGGGCCTCCTCGCTGGGGCGGACCCGCTGCGGCGGCCGGACCTCCTGCTCGGTGAGCATCGCGACGGCCTCCGGGAACAGGCCGTCGCCGTCCATCCAGCCGTGCAGCAGCTCCTCGACACCGGGGATGGGCAGGACCCGGGCGCGGGCCTCCTCGGCGGCGCGGATGTCCTCGGGGTCGCCGGTGCGGGCGGCCTTGGCCTCGGCGATCCGCGCGTCCAGCTCCTCGATGCGGAGGTAGAGGGGGCCGAGCTTCTGTTCGTGCAGGCGGGAGAAATTCTCCACCTCGACGCGGAAGGTCTCGACCGCGATCTCGTACTCGATCAACGCCTGCTCGGCGGCCCGTACGGCCTGCTCCAGCCGTTCCTCGGGCCGCGGTGCCTGGGACTGCTCAGCTTCCGGGGTCGTCACCCGACCAGCCTAGGGCCTGTCGTCGCCGTCGGTGGCCGGGACCCACTCGGCGACCAGATCGGTGCAGGCCACGACGAGGGTGCCGGGGCGGCAGGCCAGCTCGTGGGTGCAGCCGCCGGGGTGCGGAAGGATCTCGTCGAGGATCACCTCGCCGAGCGAGGTGAGGTCGCAGGCGCCCAGGATGTCCGTCTGGAAGCGGGAGACGCCCGTGTAGCGGACGATCAGGTCCTCGTCGTGCTTGTGGCCGTCGTGACGGAAGCGGAGCTCCATGCCGGCGGTGGCCGTGCGGCGCATCTCCAGGGGGCGCAGGTCCTTCACGCAGCGGCGGCCGCCGAACTCGTAGTGGCGCGGGTCGGTGGCGAAGGCGCGGGCGCCGGGCGGCAGGCCGTCGGCGAGTTCCGGCAGCCGCGCCAGGTAGGGGCCGGGGTCGATGGAGACCACGGCAGCGCCCTCGCCCGTGGCGCCCTCGCTTATGTCGACGTACTTCACATCAGCACCTCTCGGGACACCGGAGGCCGCGAGCCGTGGATCACGCCGATCACACCCCGGGCTCCGCCGCTATCCGGCCCGCCCGCACCGCGGTCACCAGCTCCTCGTGGTCCGCCTCCGTACGGTCGGCGTAGGCCACCGCGAAGGCGGCGATCGCCTCGTCCAGCTCCTCGTTCTTGCCGCAGTAGCCGGCGATCAGGCGCGGGTCGGCACTGTGCGAGTGGGCGCGGGCCAGCAGGGCGCCGGTCATCCTGCCGTAGTCGTCGATCTGGTCGGGGGACAGGGCGGCGGGGTCGACGCTGCCCTTGCGGTTGCGGAACTGACGGACCTGGAACGGGCGGCCGTCCACCGTGGTCCAGCCGAGCAGGATGTCGCTGACCACCTGCATCCGTTTCTGGCCGAGGACCACCCGGCGGCCCTCGTGGTCGACGGCGGGCGTCTCGAAGCCGGCCGTGGCGAGATGGGGGACGAGCGCGGACGGGCGGGCCTCCTTGACCTGGAGTATCAGCGGCTCGCCGCGGTGGTCGAGGAGGAGGACGACATAGGAGCGGGTGCCGACGCTGCCGGTACCGACGATCCGGAAGGCGACGTCGTGCGGGGTGTGCCGGGCGAGCAGCGGGTGGCGGTCCTCGGAGAGCGTGGTCACGTAGTGCTCCAGGGCGGCGGTGACCGCCTCCGCCTCCGCGTCCGGGACCCGGCGCAGCACCGGCGCGGCGTCCACGAAGCGGCGGCCGCCGTCCTCGGTGGGCTCGGTGGCGCGGGCCGCGAACCGGCCGCTGGTGTTGGCGCGGGCCTTCTCCGAGACCCGGCGCAGGGTGCCGATCATGTCGTGGGCGTCGGAGTGGGAGACCAGCTCCTCGTCCGCGATCGCGTTCCACGCGTCCAGGACCGGGAGCTTGGCCAGCAGGCGCATGGTGCGGCGGTAGGCGCCGGTCGCGTCGCCGGCCGCCTTGCGGCACGTGTCCTCGTCGGCGCCCGCCTCCCGGCCGGCCAGCACCAGGGACGCGGCAAGCCGCTTGAGGTCCCACTCCCAGGGGCCGGTCACCGTCTCGTCGAAGTCGTTCAGGTCGATGACGAGGTCGCCGCGCGGGTCGCCGTACAGGCCGAAGTTGGCCGCGTGGGCGTCGCCGCAGATCTGGGTGGCGATCCTGGTCATGGGGGTGCGGGCCAGGTCGTGCGCCATCAGGCCGGCCGAGCCGCGCAGGAACGCGAAGGGGCTCGCCGCCATCCTGCCGACCCTTATCGGGACCAGCTCGGGGATGCGGTCCCGGTTGGACTCCTCGACCGCGCGGACCGCGTCGGGGCGGGAGCCGTCCAGGTCCAGGGCGTCGTGGCTGCGGCGCGGCACCGCCGAACGCAGCGCCTTGCCCTCCTCCTTGGGGGAGCCCTGCGAAGGCCACTGCGCAAACCCCTTCGGCGCGGGCAGCTTGCGCCCGCCGGCCGCCGTCGGCTCTTCCACTCCGGTCACGTCGACCGCCTCCCCCGTACTCCCCGCACGCACACGCACGAACATCAACTCGTGGAGACGGTACAGGCGGGGGCCGAGAGCCGTCAGACCCTGTGGACAACTTCGGGACGGTTTGGGGCGGGTGGGGCACCGTCGTCGTATATCCGGCATCCGGCGGGGGCTGTTCGCGCATTACGGGACGAGCCGACCCCGGGGATGATCCATGAGCCTCCAGCGGCCCCGGACAGCCTCTGCGAGCATGCTGGAATGAGCACCGAGAGCCCCACGCACTCCCATCGCTGCCATGTGGCGCTCCGGGCCGGCTTCGCCAGTTCCGGCAAGCCAGTGTTCGAGACGCTTCCTGCCAGAGCCGTCGATCCTGGCAGCTACGAACTGTTGGGTAGCCCCGGCATGGTCGAGGGCTGCGCGGCCGGGGACTTGCTGAAGATCGATGCCGATGGTCTGTTCCAGGTCGAGCAGCGAGGCCCGAACCTCTGCATCCAGGCCTTCGGCGAGCCCGCCTTCGCTGCTGAGTCCTTGGAGTCCCTGATCGGCGCCTTCGACCCCCTGGACGGCCTGGTGGAGGCACCCGCCGACCGGCGGTTCATCGTGGTGACGGTGCCCGCCGTTGCCGGGTTCCCCGCGGTCGAGGCTGTCATGGAAGCGTGGGCAGCAGGTGTGAGCGGGCTGCTCGAATGGGGATTCAGCAACGTCTTCGGACCGGATGGAGAGCCACTGAACTGGTGGCAAGGATCTGAGGCGTAACCAGCGCGCCCCTTCGATCGGGAAGCACTGGGGAAACACCGGGAACGGCGCCGGGGTGCCCCACAACCGCACAGGTCACCGTCCTGCCAAGTCAGCGCCCACACGCGTACGCGATCTCCCCAGCGGATCCCGGCGCCTGCGCGCCGCTCGCCGCGACCGCCGCCGTCACCACCGCCTGGCCCGCCCTGCGGTGGGGAACGGCGAAGCTCACGGGGGCACTTGAGTGAGCCGCCCGCCGCCGCGACGCCTGCCGGGCCGCGACCGACCTCAGCGCGACGCCTGCCGGGCCCCGTCGATCCGGCGGACCACCCGCCCCCGGCAGCCCTCGGCCTCTCGGCCTCTCGGCCTCCTCGGCAGTCCGGACGGCAAGCCGCTTCAGTGGCTGTGGCCGAACACCTCAGAGTTCTTGCGGACGAAATCACCCACTCCCGCGGCGGGCCGTCCGGTGACCTCGGTCATGCCGTCCGCCTGGCGGTCGTAGCGGCCGGCCGCGTGCATGTGGGCCATGGCGGAGATGTGCTGGAAGACATGGTCCGGCAGGCCGAGCTCTTTGAGATCGCCGTCGAGCCATTCCTGCAGCGGGACCTCGGTGTAGCCGACCGTGCGGTGGAGGGCATCGGAGATCTCCGCGGCCAGAGCGGCGGCGCCCTGGGACCGGGGACCGGTCAACTCGTAGGTCCGGCCGATGTGCCGGGCCGGATCGGCCAGGATCTCCTCGACGACCGCGGCGACGTCACCGGCGGCGATCGGGGAGGTCTTCGCCTTGCCGAAGGGCCACCGAAGGGTGCCGCCCGCGGCGACCGCCGAAAACAGCGCCCGGAAGACCGGGTTCTCCATGAAGACGGTGGGCCTGACCTCGACCACGGGCAGCCCTGACCAGTCGAGAACCTGCTCGACCAGCCACTGCTGACGATGCTGATGCGATTCCGAGCCGCTGGTGGCGTCCATCTCGGAGACGGTCAGCTGCGACATGTTCACGAACACCTCCAGCCCTCCGTAGGCGCGCGCGACCGTGGCCGTGGTCACCGCGGCCAGCAGATACTCCGCCGAGACGGCCATGCCGAAGTACATCCGCCCGCAGCCGTCGAGGGCGTCGGCGACGTCACGGGGACGCGTCAGATCCCCGACCACGACTTCGGCGCCCGTCGCGCGCAGCGCCTGGGCGCGGTCGTCGTCGCGGTGCACCAGAGCACGGACCTCAAGGCCGCGGCGCCGCAGCCCCTGGACGACCGTTCTGCCGACGGCTCCGACGCTGCCCGCCGCACCGGTGACCAGGACCGGCCGCACGCCTGCTTCCGCGCTGTAGTCCATGGGGGCAGCCTGCGGCGGGCCCGATCAGGTCGCAACCGGGGTGGGATCCAAGCCGCCCACGCCTGCCTACGCTCGTGACCACGGAGGGACCGTAGAGACCGAAGAAGGGGTCTCGCTGCTCGACGCGGTTCGACCCGACGTCTGTTCCGTGCAGGAGCACCGTGCCGCCCGGGAAGAAGCGTGTGCGACACGCGACGGCAGACGCCCCAAGATGATGCCTACAATCTTCAAGTGGCGCGGGCTGACGGCGGCCCCGTGGGTGGGAGGTTCGATCATGGTCAGTTCGCAGGCGGACAAGGCGGCGAGCCACACCCGGATCGTCAACACGGCCGCCGCACGTTTCCGTCGCGATGGCGTGAACGGGGTCGGCGTGGCCGAACTGATGAAGGAGGCCGGTCTTACCCACGGCGGCTTCTACCGCCATTTCGCCTCGCGGGACGCTCTCGTCGCCGAGGCGGTCGAACAGGCGCTGGAGCAGGGAAACAAGCGGTTCCTGGCCGCCGCCGCCCGTGGCGGACAGCAGGCGTTCACGGCGATCGTCGACGGCTACCTCAGCACCGCCCACCGAGACACACCGGAGGACGGGTGCGCGGTCGCCGCTCTGCCGCAGGACGTCTCACGGGCCGATGACAGAACGCGGGGAGCGTACGGCCGGCAGGTCGAGAATTACCTGAACATCCTGGCGGACCTCGCGCCGGGCGACGATCCCGCAGCCGAGCGCCGGCAGGCATGTCTGGTACTCAGCGCTCTGGTCGGGGCGGTTGCCATGGCCCGAGCTGTCGACGACCGGGAACTGTCCGCGGAGATCCTCGCCGAGACGGCCGCCGCGCTCAAGGAACTCTGAGAGCGCCGTTCCTCATCCACCGGGCGTCGGATGAACGCTGGTGCCGCGCCGCCCACGTTCCGCGCCCCGCTCCGAAGGCATCGAATCGCAGGCTCCCGCCGCATCCGCGGCATCGCCGCGCGAACGATCCTGCTCGCCTTCCCACCGGCCCACGCCCACGGCGCCGCACTGCCACCGCCAGCAGGCCCGCTATCGCCACCAGACCCCGCCACCGCCGCAGACCTCGCCATCGCCACAGACCCCGAAACCCCGCCACCGCCGCAGACCAGACGCACCACACCGAAGACAGGCCCCACCCGTGAGATAGCTCACGACTCGGGGGCCTTCCCCATGCCCCGCCAAAGCCAAGGCCGTGCGATGCCTCACAGTCGGCGGACGATCACCCGACAACGAGAAACGGGCCCCTGCGGCGACTTCCGTCACCAGCAGAGACCCGTTCCGTCGGTTTCTCTCTGTGCGCGAGGGGGGAGTTGAACCCCCACGCCCTTGCGGGCACTGGAACCTGAATCCAGCGCGTCTGCCTATTCCGCCACCCGCGCATTGGGTGTGTCTTCCGGCTTCAGCCCCGTTGTTTCCTTCGGGCTGGCCCCTTCCGACATCGAGAACACTAGCACGTGGGGCAGGGTGGGTTCACATCCCTTATCGGGGGGCAGCGCTCACCTGGTGATCACGTACCGAGCGGTCTGCGGCCACGTATCAACCTCGTACCGGTCCAGCCCATCTGTCCAGGAGACGGACCGGGTCCACAGTCAGGTGCGGGACACTGGTCGTGGGCCACCTCTACGATCCATGGCAGAACGAGCGCCGATCCCGGGCAGGAGAAGCCAGGGGAAGCACGCCGAGGAGTTCGAAGAGGGGTCGCTGGGGGAACCGGCTGATTGCCGGGCGCGTAGATACGATCAGTGAGCGGTAACGGCAACGGCAGGCAGTACGGGCAAGGCGACAGAGGAGGTGCCCTGTGGGAGTCCTGAAGAAGTTCGAGCAGCGTCTCGAAGGTCTGGTCAACGGCACCTTCGCGAAGGTGTTCAAGTCCGAGGTCCAGCCCGTGGAGATCGCCGGCGCGCTGCAGCGCGAGTGCGACAACAACGCGACCATCTGGAACCGGGACCGGACCGTCGTACCCAATGACTTCATCGTGGAGCTGAGCGCGCCGGACTTCGAGCGGCTCAGCCCCTACTCCGGGCAGCTCGGCGACGAGCTCGCCGGGATGGTCCGCGACTACGCCAAGCAGCAGCGCTACACCTTCATGGGGCCGATCAAGGTCAATCTGGAGAAGGCCGACGACCTCGACACCGGCCTGTACCGGGTGCGCAGCCGCACGCTGGCCTCCTCCAGCAACCAGCAGGCCCCCGAGCGCGCCCCCGCGGGCGGCGCCCCGCAGCGCCCCGGCGGCTACGGCTACCCGCAGCAGAGCGCCGCCGCCCCGCCCATGCCGAGCGCCCCGCCGCCCGGCGCCCGCCCCGGCGGCTACGGGTACCCGCAGCCGACCCAGCCGGCCGCCCAGCGGCCGCCCTCGGGTCCCGTCGGCGCCCCGGCGCCCGGAGCCCGCACTCGCTACTGGATCGAGATCAACGGCACCCGCCATCAGATCTCCCGCGCGACGCTCGTGCTGGGCCGCAGCACCGAGGCCGACGTGCGGATCGACGACCCCGGCGTCTCCCGCCGGCACTGCGAGATCCGGACCGGTTCGCCCTCGACGATCCAGGATCTCGGGTCCACCAACGGCATCGTGGTGGACGGGCAGCACACCACCCGCGCTACGCTCCGCGACGGCTCGCGGATCGTCGTGGGCAGCACCACCATCATTTACCGGCAAGCCGAAGGGTGAAGCGGGGGCAATGTCAGAGCTGACCCTCACGGTCATGCGGCTGGGTTTCCTGGCCGTACTGTGGCTGTTCGTGATCGTGGCCGTGCAGGTCATCCGCAGCGACCTGTTCGGTACGCGCGTCACCCAGCGCGGATCGCGTAGGGAAGAAGGACGGCGGCAGCAGCCCGCCGCCCGGCAGCAGGCCGCGCCCCCGCAGCAGCGTGGCCAGCAGCCCGCGGCCGGCGGCCGGCAGCGCCGCAACGCCCCCACCAAGCTGGTCGTCTCCGAGGGCACCCTCACCGGTACGACGGTCGCCCTCCAGGGCCAGACCATCACCCTCGGCCGCGCCCACGACTCGACGATCGTGCTGGACGACGACTACGCCTCCAGCCGTCATGCCAGGATCTACCCGGACCGCGACGGCCAGTGGATCGTCGAGGACCTCGGCTCGACCAACGGCACCTACCTGGACCGGTCCCGGCTGACGACTCCCACGCCGATCCCGCTGGGCGCGCCGATCCGCATCGGCAAAACCGTCATCGAGCTGCGGAAGTAGTGCTACATCATGGATAGGCGCGAGCGGAGCGAGCACGCAGCGGCGGACCGGACGCCGGTCCCCGGCGCGCTCCCGACCGGAGGGTGGGCACCGTGCGGATGTACCCGGAGCCGACGGGCGAGGTGCGCATGAGTCTGTCACTGCGCTTCGCCGCCGGATCGCACAAAGGCATGATCCGGGAGGGCAACGAGGACTCCGGTTACGCCGGTCCGCGCCTGCTCGCCATCGCCGACGGCATGGGCGGCCAGGCCGCGGGCGAGGTCGCCTCCTCCGAGGTGATCTCCACCCTGGTCACGCTCGACGACGACGTGCCCGGCTCCGACATCCTCACCTCCCTCGGCCACGCCGTGCAGCGCGCCAACGACCAGCTGCGCGCCATGGTCGAGGAGGACCCGCAGCTGGAGGGCATGGGGACCACCCTCACCGCCCTGCTGTGGACCGGACAGCGGCTCGGCCTCGTGCACGTCGGCGACTCCCGCGCGTACCTGCTCCGTGACGGCGTGCTCACGCAGATCACCCAGGACCACACCTGGGTGCAGCGCCTCGTCGACGAGGGCCGGATCACCGAGGAAGAGGCCACCACCCACCCGCAGCGCTCGCTGCTGATGCGCGCGCTCGGCAGCGGCGACCACGTCGAGCCGGACCTCTCGATCCGCGAGGTGCGCGCGGGTGACCGGTATCTCATCTGCTCCGACGGGCTCTCCGGGGTCGTCTCCCACCAGACCCTGGAGGAGACCCTCGCCAGCTACCAGGGCCCGCAGGAGACCGTGCAGGAGCTGATCCAGCTCGCGCTGCGCGGCGGCGGCCCCGACAACATCACGGTCATCATCGCGGACGTCCTCGACCTGGACACCGGCGACACCCTCGCGGGCCAGCTCTCCGACACCCCGGTCGTGGTCGGCGCGGTCGCCGAGAACCAGCACCACCTGCACGACAACGGCTACATGCAGACCCCGGCGGGCCGCGCCGCCAACCTCGGCCGGCAGGGCCACGGGCACGGCGGGGGCGGCGAGTTCGGGCCGCCCGGCTCCGGCGGCGACACCACCGGATACGTCCCGGCGGGCAGCTTCGGCGACTACACCGACGACGACTTCGTGAAACCCCGCAAGGGCCGCAAGTGGCTGAAGAGATCCTTCTTCAGCGTGCTCGCCCTCGCCGTGATCGGCGGGGGCCTGTACGGCGGCTACCGCTGGACGCAGACGCAGTACTACGTCGGCGCCAACGGCGAGCACGTCGCGCTCTACCAGGGCATCAGCCAGGACCTGGCCTGGGTCTCGCTGTCGAAGGTGGAGACGGACCACCCCGAGATCGAACTCAAGTACCTGCCGCCCTACCAGCAGAAGCAGGTCAAGGCGACCATCGCCGAGGGCGGCCTCAAGGACGCCCGGTCGAAAGTCCAGGAGCTGGCCGTGCAGGCCTCCGCCTGCAAGAAGGAGTCGGAGCGCACCGCCGCCGAGTCCAGGACGAGCTCCAAGACCGGCCAGGGCGAGGCCGGCGGCACCACGGGAACCACCAAGACCTCTCTCACGTCCAAGGCCTCGCCAAGCCCTTCGCACTCGGCGTCCTCCACGGCGTCACCGTCCCCGTCCCCCTCAGCGACCCCCAGCCCCGGCCCCACCCTCTCGGAGGATGAGCAGAAGGTCGTCTCGCTGTGCGGTAAGCAGTAGGCAAGCCGTGAGAGGCCCCGTCACACGATGAGTAGTTCCACCAACAGCTCGACCCATCACACGTCCACGATCGGTGCCATCGGCGCACCCAGCCGACGCAACACCGAGCTGGCGCTCCTGGTGTTCGCCGTCGTCATCCCGGTGTTCGCCTACGCCAACGTGGGCCTGGCCATCAACGACAAGGTACCGGCCGGCCTGCTCAGCTACGGCCTCGGCCTCGGGCTGCTCGCCGGCGTCGCCCACCTCGCCGTCCGCCGGTTCGCGCCGTACGCGGACCCGCTGCTGCTCCCGCTGGCCACGCTCCTCAACGGCCTCGGACTCGTCGTCATCTGGCGGCTCGACCAGTCCAAGCTGCTGCAGTCCATCAAGCAGGCGGGCACGGCCGCACCCCGCCAGCTGATGTACACCGCGATGGGCATCGCACTGTTCATCGTGGTGCTGATCTTCCTCAAGGACCACCGCGTCCTGCAGCGCTACACGTACATCTCCATGGTCGGCGCGCTGGCCCTGCTGCTGCTGCCGCTCGTGCCGGGCCTCGGCGCCAACATCTACGGCGCGAAGATCTGGATCTCGGTCGCCGGGTTCTCCATCCAGCCCGGTGAATTCGCGAAGATCGTCCTGGCCATCTTCTTCGCCGGCTACCTGATGGTGAAGCGCGACGCGCTCGCCCTCGCCAGCCGCCGCTTCATGGGCCTGTACCTGCCCCGCGGCCGCGACCTCGGCCCCATCCTGGTCGTCTGGTTCATCTCGATCCTGATCCTGGTCTTCGAGACCGACCTCGGTACCTCCCTGCTGTTCTTCGGCATGTTCGTGATCATGCTGTACGTCGCCACCGAGCGGACCAGCTGGATCGTCTTCGGTCTGCTGATGTCCGCGGCCGGCGCCGTCGGTGTCGCGAGCTTCGAACCGCACGTCCAGCAGCGCGTCCAGGCCTGGCTCAACCCGATGAAGGAGTACACGCTCAGCAAGACCGTCCCCGGCCACTCCGCCCAGTCGATGGAGGCCCTGTGGGCCTTCGGCTCCGGCGGCACCCTCGGCACGGGTCTCGGCCAGGGCCACTCCGACCTCATCCGGTTCGCCGCCAACTCCGACTTCGTCCTCGCCACCTTCGGCGAGGAACTGGGCCTGGCCGGCATCATGGCGATCCTGATCATCTACGGCCTGATCGTGGAACGCGGTGTCCGCACCGCCCTCGCCGCCCGCGACCCGTTCGGCAAGCTCCTCGCGATCGGCCTCTCCGGCGCGATGGCCCTCCAGGTCTTCGTCGTCGCGGGCGGTGTGATGGGCCTGATCCCGCTGACCGGTATGACGATGCCGTTCCTGGCGTACGGCGGATCGTCCGTGATCGCCAACTGGGCGCTCATCGGCATCCTCATCAGAATCAGCGACACCGCACGGCGCCCGGCGCCCGCCCCCGTCAGCAACCCCGACGCCGAGATGACCCAGGTGGTCCGCCCGTCATGAACAAGCCCCTGCGCCGAATCGCGATCTTCTGCGGCCTCCTCGTCCTCACCCTGCTGCTGCGCGACAACTGGCTCCAGTACGTCAAGGCCGACACCCTCCGCGAGGACCCCGCCAACCGCCGGGTCACGATCGCCCGCTACTCCACCCCGCGCGGCGACATCATCGTCGACGGCAACCCGATCACCGGCTCCACCGCGTCCAGCTCCTCCGGCCTCAACGACCTGAAGTACAAGCGCACCTACAAGAACGGCCCCATGTGGTCGCCGGTCACCGGCTACGCCTCCCAGGCCTTCGGCGCCAACCAGCTGGAGAGCCTCGAGGACGGCATCCTCACCGGCAACGACGACCGGCTCTTCTTCCGCAACACCCTCGACATGATCACGGGCAAGCAGAAGCAGGGCGGCAACGTCGTCACCACCCTCAGCGCGGCCGCGCAGAAGGCCGCGTACAACGGTCTGAAGGCGCAGGGCGGCAAGGGCGCGGTGGTCGCCCTCGAGCCCTCCACGGGCAAGATCCTGGCCCTCGCCTCCTACCCGTCGTACGACCCCTCCAGCTTCGCCGGCACCTCGGACACCGACGCCGAGGCCTGGAAGAAGCTGCAGAAGAAATACGACCCGAACGACCCGATGCTGAACCGGGCGCTGCGCGAGACCTACCCGCCGGGCTCCACCTTCAAGGTCGTCACCGCCGCCGCCGCCCTGGAGAACGGGCTCTACAAGTCGGCCGACGAGAACACCGACTCCCCGCTGCCCTACGTCATGCCCGGCACCACCACCGAGCTGAAGAACGAGGGCAACATCCCCTGCAAGAACGCGACCATGCGCAACGCGCTCAAGTTCTCCTGCAACACCGTCTTCGGCAAGATCGGCGCCGACCTGGGCAACGACAAGATGCTCGCCGAGGCGAAGAAGTTCGGCTTCGACTCCGAGCAGTTCACCCCGGTCCGCTCCAGCGCCTCGGTCTTCTCCGACAACATGAACCAGTCGCAGACCGCGCTCTCCTCGATCGGCCAGTACAACACCGCCGCGACCCCGCTGCAGATGGCCATGGTCGCCTCGGCGGTCGCCAACGACGGCAAGCTGATGAAGCCGTACATGGTCGACAAGCTGCAGTCGTCGAACCTCGACACCGTCTCCCAGACCGACCCCGAGGAGATGAGCCAGCCGCTGAGCTCCTCGAACGCCCAGATCCTGCAGTCCATGATGGAGACGGTCGTCAAGGACGGCACCGGCAAGAACGCACAGATCAACGGCGTCACCGTGGGCGGCAAGACCGGTACCGCCCAGCACGGCGTCGAGAACAGCGAGAACCCCTACGCCTGGTTCATCTCCTACGCCAAGCTCCCCGACGGCAGCAAGCCGGTCGCCGTCGCCGTGGTGATCGAGGACGACCAGGCCAACCGTGACGACATCTCCGGCGGCGGCCTGGCGGCCCCGATCGCGAAGAGCGTGATGGAGGCGGTCATCAACTCCAAGAAGTGACCCCGCTCACGTCCCCTTCACATCGGTGCACGTTGACATACCGGTCCTGTATCGGGTTACGGGCTTGGCCAGGTCACACAAACACAGCCGGGTACGGTAGGCCCGGACGGCAGCCTCCGACCGCACACCCGTGCCGGTCGGGACCGACGGAGAGGGCTGGTAGGGAACTATGGAAGAGCCGCGTCGCCTCGGCGGCCGGTACGAGCTGGGCCACGTGCTCGGCCGTGGTGGCATGGCGGAGGTCTACCTCGCCCATGACACGCGGCTCGGCCGCACGGTGGCGGTGAAGACGCTGCGCGCGGACCTCGCGCGCGACCCGTCCTTCCAGGCCCGGTTCCGCCGGGAGGCCCAGTCGGCCGCCTCGCTCAACCATCCCGCGATCGTCGCGGTCTACGACACGGGCGAGGACTACATCGACGGGGTCTCGATCCCGTACATCGTCATGGAGTACGTGGACGGCTCGACGCTGCGCGAGCTCCTGCACTCGGGCCGCAAGCTGCTGCCCGAGCGCGCCATGGAGATGACCATCGGCATCCTCCAGGGCCTGGAGTACGCGCACCGCAGCGGCATCGTCCACCGTGACATCAAGCCGGCGAACGTCATGCTGACGCGCAACGGCCAGGTCAAGGTCATGGACTTCGGCATCGCCCGCGCCATGGGCGACGCCGGCATGACCATGACCCAGACGGCGGCCGTCATCGGCACCGCCCAGTACCTCTCCCCGGAGCAGGCCAAGGGCGAGCAGGTCGACGCCCGCTCGGACCTCTACTCGACGGGTTGCCTCCTCTACGAGCTGCTGACGGTACGGCCGCCCTTCGTCGGCGACAGCCCGGTCGCGGTCGCCTACCAGCACGTCCGCGAGGAGCCCCAGCCCCCGTCGGTCTTCGATCCCGAGATCACGCCCGAGATGGACGCCATCGTCCTGAAGGCCCTGGTCAAGGACCCGAACTACCGGTATCAGTCGGCCGACGAGATGCGCGCCGACATCGAGGCGTGCCTGGACGGCCAGCCGGTCGCGGCCACCGCGGCCATGGGCTCCGTCGGCTACGGCGGCTACCCGGACGACATGCCGACCACGGCCATGCGCTCCGACGCCGGCGCCACCACCATGCTCCCCCCGATGAACCCGGACGACGGCGGCTACGGCTACGACGAACGCCCGGACCGCCGCCGCCAGCAGAAAAAGAAGAACAACACGTCCACGATCCTGCTCGTGGTCGCGGGCATCCTCGTGCTGGTCGGCTCGATCCTGATCGGGAAATGGGTGGTCAGCGGGGGCGGGGGCGGGAACGACACGGTCAGCACGCCGAACTTCGTCGGGCAGACCAAGGCGACGGCCACGCAGATGGCCGACAACACCGGGCTGAAGCTGGCCTTCACCCAGAAGACCTGCGCCGACCAGCCCAAGGGCAACATCTGCAGCCAGGACCCGACCTACAAGACCGAGGTCAAGAAGGACTCCACGGTCAACCTGGTGGTCTCGACGGGCGCGCCGAAGGTCGCGGTGGACAACGTGATCGGCAAGAACGTCGACGACGCGACCACGCAACTGGAGAACAAGGGCTTCAAGGTCAAGGTCACCAAGACGGTGTCCACCCAGGACGAGGGCACGGTCCTGAGCCAGAACCCCGACCCGGGCACCGAGAAGGAAAAGGGCTCGGTCATCACCCTGGAGGTCGCCAAGGCCGAGGAGAAGTCCACGGTCCCGGACGTCGCCGGGCAGACCTGCGACGCGGCCAAGGCACAGATGACGGCCAACAACCTGACCGGCAACTGCACCGAGGTGGACACCACCGACCCCAACCAGGTCGGCAAGGTCATCTCCACCGACCCGCAGGCGGGCACGCAGGTCAAGAAGAACTCCACGGTGAACATCCAGATCGGCAAGACGCAGCAGCAGACGGCCGTGCCGAGCGTCCTGGGCCAGACCGTGAAGCAGGCCAAGCAGACCCTGCAGGCGCAAGGCTTCACCAACATCCAGTTCAACGGTGACTCCAGCGACAACGCCCTCGTCACCAACCAGGACCCGCAGGCCAACACCGGCGTCAACGACCCCGGCAGCACGACGATCACCCTCACCACGGTGAGCGTCGGCAACGGCAACAACGGCGGGAACAACGGCGGTACCAACTTCTTCGGCGGTACCTTCGGCTGACGTTCCACACGAAGCGACAAAAGAGCCTGCCGGGGCGAAGCTCCTGGTCAGCCCACGGCAGGCACTTCTCGGCCCCGCAGAGCTTCGGCTCGGCGGGGCCGAGCGCTTCATGCAGCCGCGCAGGACACGCTGCCCTTGAACATCCGCTCTGGTATCGATCGTGCCTTCCCACTCGACAAGTCGTTGATCAGATCGGGTGGGGACTCGCAGCTCTGCCCTGGCCGTCTGGCCGCAGCACGATCGAAGGGGCAGAGCGTGATCAACGAATCGGCTCTACTGGAATCGCAGAGCCTGCGCAACAGCGTGCAGGACCGCACCGACGTCCTCGACAGGGTGAAGGCGCTGTCACTGCTGCCGGACGGGATGCATGTGACCACGGCGATGGTGGCGACGTACTTTCAAGTGCGCGTCAAAGCCATCCGCTCTCTGGTGATCGACCACAGGGCGGAGCTGGAAGCCAACGGCTACCACGTTTTGACAGGTTCAGAACTGAGCGCCTTCAAGGCGCTCAGTGGGATCCAGTCGCGCACCGCATCCCTCGCGCTCTTCTCCCGCCGAGCCGTCCTCAACGTCGCCATGCTGCTCCGCGACAGCGAAGTCGCACGTCAGGTGCGTGTGTATCTCCTGGACACGGAGTACCTGGCCCGCACACAGCCTGTGGAAAACCCGGTCCCGACCCACCTCGCGTCTCTCGACGACCGCATCGACCAACGCATCACCCACATCCTCGGCAAGACCGTCGTTCCAATGTTCAACGCCCTGATCGAGACATCGGGGGAACACCGTGCGGAGCTGATCGCCCTACGGACCGGCGTCCAGCGCATCGAGCGGCGGCTCCACCAGCACCACACACGGCTGAAGCGGCTCGAAGGAATCCGGGACGACCGCCCCGCCGTCGGAGTCATGGCCGCCATGGACGCCATGAACGGCCGTACCTTCGAGCGCCACATCGCCAAACTGCTGATCCGCGACGGGTGCACCAACGTCGTCGTACAGGGCGGTCACGGCGACCGGGGCGTCGACATCATCGGGCTCACGGCCGACGGGCGACGTCTCGTCGTCCAGTGCAAGAGGTTCGCGCCCTACCTCAACATCACCAGCCCGGAGGTCCAGAAGTTCGTCGGAGCGGCGAAGGTGCTGTACAGCGCGGACGTGGCGCTCTACGTGGCCACGTGCCCCTTCACACCGGAGGCCTTGAACATCGCCGCCGCCGCCGGGATCACCGCCGTACATCGTGGGGCACTGGAGGACTGGAGTGCCGGGGAGCCGCTGAAGATCCTGGAGTGAGCACGACGTGACAGGAAAGGGCCCGAAGCCGCAAGGAGTAGTTGCGGCTTCGGGCCCAGCTCGTGTCAAACGTGACAGTACGTCACGCTAACGCAGTTCCTTCGGCAGCGTCCGCTCGCTGTCCACCTTCTGCACCCGCACCAGCTCCCCCCACACCACGTACCGGTACCGGCTCGTGTACACCGGCGTGCACGTCGTCAGGGTGATGTAGTGGCCCGGCTTGGTCTTGCCGGACTCCTTGGGGATCTGGGAGAGGACCTTGACGTTGTACTTCGAGGTCTCGGGGAGGATGTCGTAGACCTTGTAGACGTACCAGTTGTCACGGGTCTCGAAGACGACCGGGTCGCCGACCTTCACCTTGTCGATGTTGTGGAACTTCGCGCCGTGGCCGTCGCGGTGGGCGGCGAGGGTGAAGTTGCCGGTCTTGCCGGTGGTGGGGAGCACGGCCTTGGCCGGGTCCGTGTAGTAGCCGGCCACACCGTTGTTCAGGACGTCCGTGGACGTGCCCTTCTCGACGAGGACCTCGCCGTTCTTCATCGACGGCACGTGCAGGAAGCCGATGCCGTTCTTCGTGTCCAGCGCGCCGGGACCGGGGTCCGGCTGGGCCCAGCTCTGCCGGACCTTGTCACCCGCCCGGTCGGCCTTGCGGTCCGCTATCACGTTCGTCCACCACAGCGAGTAGACGACGAACAGGCCGAGCACCAGGCCCGCCGTGATGAGGAGTTCACCGAAGACGCTGACCGCCATGGCGATCCGGCCGGTCGGCCGGCGGCGCGCGCCGGGTGCCGCGCCGGGCGCGTCGGTCTGCTCTTCGGTGTCGTCGGTGGTCGCTGCCACAGTTCCTCTGCCTCTGCCCTTACTCGACGAGCGCGTCCGGCTTGCCCTTGCTGCGCGGGCGTTCCTCGACCATCTTGCCCCAGACGATCAACCGGTACTTGCTGGTGAACTCCGGTGTGCAGGTGGTGAGTGTGATGTACCGGCCCGGCTGGGTGAATCCCGAACCCTTCGGCACCGGGTCCAGCACGCTCACGTTGCTCGGGGACGTCACCGGCAGCATCGACGTCACCTTGTACACGTAGTACTCGTCCTGCGTCTCGACGACGACCGCGTCCCCGGCCACCAGCTTGTTGATGTACCGGAACGGCTCACCGTGCGTGTTGCGGTGCGCGGCCAGACCGAAGTTGCCGGTCTTGTCCTGCGGCATCGCGGTCTTCAGCGCGCCCTCGCCGTAGTGCCCGACCATCCCCTTGTCGAGGACCTTCTTGTTGCTGACGCCCTCGGCGATCGGCGCCACCACGTCCAGCTTGGGGATGTGCAGGATGGCGAAGCCCTGCCCGGGCGCGAAGACACCGGGGGCGCGCTTGCCGCTCGCCCAGTCCTTCTGCAGGCTGCTGGCCTCGCTGCCGGCCTGGGCGTGGGCGCGGACGTTCGTCCACCACAGCTGGTACGTGACGAACAGCAGCATCAGCACGCCCGTGGTGATGAACACCTCGCCTATCGCCCGGCTCGCCATGACGGCCGGACTGGGCTTGCGCAGCCGCTGCTGCCGACGGGCCTCGACCCGGGAGAGCGGCCGGCCCGGCGTGGCGCCCGGCGCGATGCCCGGTGCGGTGTCCTCCGGCAGCGCGGTCTCCGGGGCGCCGCCATGGCGCCCGCCACGCCGCTTGGCAGCCTTTCTGCGGGCCGCTCGGCCGCCTCCTGGGGTTCCAGTGCCTGAAGGGACTGCTGTGGCCGCAGAGGCCGATATGGGCGGCGGATCGGGGATCCGCAGCGCGACCGTCTCCTCGTCGATCTGCGGAAGGGGCGGCAGAAACGCCGTCTCCCCGAGCGCGTCTGACCCCTCGTACGGCTGACCCCCGTACGAGGCACCGGACTCGCGCTCGGGGCGCAGCGCGGTCACGCCGAGGCCCTGCCCACCACCGGGGCGAGCCCCACCGACCTGGCCACGGCCCCCTGGTCACCGCACTCCACCAGCCAGTTGGCCAGCATCCGGTGCCCGTGCTCGGTCAGTACCGACTCTGGATGGAACTGCACACCCTCCACCGGGAGTTCACGGTGCCTGAGGCCCATGATGATCCCGTCGTGGGTACGGGCGGTCACCTCCAGCTCGGCCGGCACCGTCGCCGGCTCCGCGGCCAGCGAGTGGTAGCGGGTCGCGGTGAACGGTGAGGGCAGGCCCGCGAAGACGCCCTTGCCACCGTGCTCGACCAGCGAGGTCTTGCCGTGCAGCAGCTCCGGCGCCCGGTCCACCACACCGCCGTACGCCACCTGCATCGACTGCATGCCGAGGCAGACGCCGAAGACCGGGACGCCGGTCGCGGCGCAGTGCCGGACCATGTCCACGCAGACGCCCGCCTCCTCCGGCGTCCCAGGACCGGGCGAGAGCAGCACCCCGTCGAACCCGTCCTGGGCGTGCGCCGTCGACACCTCGTCGTTGCGCAGCACCTCGCACTCGGCGCCCAGCTGGTACAGGTACTGGACCAGGTTGAAGACGAAGCTGTCGTAGTTGTCGACGACGAGAATCCGCGCGCTCACTGGTTGTCCACCGTCACATCGTTGAAGGGCAGCAGCGGTTCGGCCCAGGGGAAGACGTACTGGAAGAGGACGTAGACCACGGCCAGGACCAGCAGGAGTGAGATCAGCGCCTTCACCCACGCGTTGCCCGGCAGATGCCGCCAGATCCAGCCGTACATGCCGTCCCTTCCGTTCCACCACGGCACCAGAATCCCGCCGTACTGCACCAGGCTACCGGCGCAGCGCCTTGGGTCTGCCTGACTCCACGGGCTGTGTGGAGTCCAAATGCGCCCAGACGATCAGCCGATGGCTGTGCCCCCATTCCGGATCGCACGTGGTCAGCGTGAGATAGCGCCCCGGACGCGTATACCCCGACTTACGTGGCACAGGGTCGATCACTTCAACGTCCGTCGGAACTGTTTTGTAAGGGCCTTTGTCGATCCGATACGTGAACCAGGTCGTCCCGTCCGTCAGGACGATCGCATCGCCCTTGCGCAGCTCCGGGAAGTCGAGGAACGGGTCGCCGTAGGTGCGCCGGTGTCCGGCGACCGCGAAGTTGCCCACCTGGCCCAGCCGGGCGGTCCGGGCGTAGTGGGCGAGGCCCTTCTTCAGCACGTCGGTGCCGGTGCCCTCCAGGACCGGCTTGTTCCACGTGAAACCGAACCGGGGGATGTACATGATCGCGAAGGGCTTGCCGTAGTGGTACGCGGCGGCGGTCACGGGTGCGGGGCTCGCCTTCGCCGTGGGGTGCACCGACGCCTCCGCCGACCACTGCCGCTGTAACTGGTCGATCTGGTCGTGCATCACACTGTCGGCCTTCACACCGGTCCAGAACAGCACGTACGCGACGAAGAGCACGATGAGGGTGCCGACGGTGATGCAGAGCTCGCTGACGGTCCTGACGATCACGCGCACCGGCGGCTCCAGAAAGTGACGAGCTGCTTACTCCACGGGCTTCGCGTAGTGCAGATCCACTGTGCCCGAGTAGCCCGGAAGAGTCACCGTCCCGTCCTCGGTCACTTTCCAGCCGAGGCCGTACACGTTCACGTACACCATGTAGTTCTGGATCGCCTCGGAGTCCGCGAGCGACTTCTGCATCTTCGCCGGGTCGCCGATCGCCTGGATCTTGTACGGCGGGGAGTAGACCCGGCCCTGGAGGATCAGCGTGTTGCCCACGCAGCGCACCGCGCTGGTGGAGATCAGCCGCTGGTCCATGACCTTGACGCCCCGGGCGCCGCCCTGCCACAGGGCGTTCACCACCGCCTGCAGGTCCTGCTGGTGGATGACCAGGTAGTCGGGCTGCGGCTCGGGGTAGCCCGGAAGCTTGGCGGTGGCGTTCGGCGGGGCGTCGTTCAGCGTGACGGTGATCGCCTTGCCGGTCAGCTTCTGGGTGCCCGCGTCCTTCTCCAGGCCGGCCAGCTGGTCGTCCTGGGCCTTGGTGGAGCCGTCGTCGCGTTTGGCGAGCTTCTCGTTCTGGTCGCGGGTGCTCGCGTTGGACTCGTCCAGCTCCTTGTTCTTGCGGCTGTGCTGCTGGATCAGGTCGGAGAGCTTGAGCAGGTTGTCGTCCGAGCGGATGTCGGTGCCCTTGGCCGTGTTGAAGCTGGTGAAGAAGAGCAGACCGGCCAGGGCGAAGACGCCCACGGTGAGGATCCGCGCCGGACGGAAGCCCGGCCGGAAGCGTGGGCGGAGGCCAGGCCGGGAACCGCCCTCGCCGGCGGGGCCGGAACCCGTTGATCCGGTCGCGTTGGAGTCGGCAGAATTGCTCAACGTACCCTTATCTCCTTCAGCGCCACGGAAGCACTACGCTAACGGACGCCCGGGGGAGCGCTCAGTCTGCCCTTACTGTCCCCTTGTACGCTGCCCCGAGCCCGACCCAGTTACCTGCGCGGCCACGCAGCGCATCGACAGGAGAGACCCTCGTGCCGAAGTCACGTATCCGCAAGAAGGCCGACTACACGCCGCCCCCGGCGAAGCAGGCGACCGCCATCAAGCTCAACAATCGCGCCTGGGTCGCGCCGGTGATGCTGGCCATGTTCCTCATCGGGCTGGCCTGGATCGTCGTCTTCTACGTGACCGACGGTTCACTGCCGATCGACAGCCTCGACAACTGGAACATCGTCGTGGGCTTCGGCTTCATCGCGGCCGGCTTCGGCGTCTCCACGCAGTGGAAGTAGCTCCGCGGTAGCTCTGCCCAGGGCTATCCGCTGAGTTATCCACAGGCCTGCTTTGCTGTCCACACCCTCCTGGGGAAAAGACGACGATCTGTGGATAACCCGTCGGGTGTTGACGCCGGTACGACTACCACAACACCCTTCGCCTGACTGTTCGCCCCCTGCCTGACCTGCGGAAACGCAAGTGAGGGGCAGGGGGCACAGTTGTGCGTGCACGTTGTGCACAAGATCCGCGACCGACTGTGGACAACGGTTCGGTATCGGTGCGGTGAGCCGCCGTGATCAGGTGAGCTGAGCGGTTCTGACGAGGGTCAGGACGACCGCCACCACCAGCACCAGGGCGCATGTGCCGTACTGGATGAGGTTCCGCCGCTCGCGCGGGGCGTGCACCATCGCGTAGCCGGTGACGACACCCGCGACCAGGCCTCCTATGTGGGCCTGCCAGGCGATGCCGCCGCTGAACGTGAAGATGAGGTTGATCACCAGCAGGGCGATGATCGGCCGCATGTCGTAGTTGAGCCGGCGGATGAGCACCGCGGTGGCACCGAAGAGGCCGAAGATCGCGCCGGAGGCGCCGAGGGAGGGCTGGTTCTGGGCGGCGAGCAGATAGGTGAGGGCGCTGCCGGCCAGTCCGGAGACGAAGTAGAGCGTGATGTAGCGGGCGCGGCCGAGGGCGGCTTCCAGGGGGCCGCCGATCCACCAGAGGCTGAGCATGTTGAACACGATGTGCATGGGGTTCGTCGGGTCATGCAGGAACATCGCGGTCAGCATGCGGTAGTACTGGCCCTGTGCCACTCCCTCCAGTGGGCTGAACTGGGAGTACTGAGCCTCGCCGATCATCTCGAAGTGGTGGGTGAAGCTGTCTCCGACGGACTTCTGCACCAGGAAGACGGCGATGTTGATGCCGATCAGGATCTTGGTGAGGAGCCGTGGGTCGGCGGTCATCGTGCCGCCGGCGAGGGTGCGGGGCCGGGAGGCGGCGGGGGGCGGGCCGCTGTGGCCCTCGGTGGTGCCGCGGACGCAGTCGGGGCACTGGAAGCCCACGGAGGCGCTGACCATGCACTCGGGGCAGATGGGGCGCTCGCAGCGGGTGCAGCGCACGCCGGTCTCCCGGTCCGGGTGCCGGTAGCACTTGGGCAGGCTGTGGGCGTCGCGCGCGCTGCCTGCCGCCTGGTCCTCCATGGGGTCCCCTCGCTCGTCGTGGGCAGTGTTCCGCCCCGCCCATCCTTACGGACGAGCGGGGCGTTTGGTTCCCTTCGGGTGCTTTCCTTTCGTCCCCGGTCAGCCGGCGCGCTTCGTGACGACGACCGTCTCGATGACGACGTCGTTCACCGGCCGCTTGTTGGGTCCGCTGACGGGGACGGCGGCGATGCTGTCCACGACCTTCTGGCCGGCCGGGTCCACGACCTCGCCGAAGATGGTGTGCTTGCGGTTGAGGTGGGGAGCGGGGTTGACCGTGATGAAGAACTGGGAGCCGTTGGTGCGGGGGCCGGCGTTGGCCATGGCGAGCAGGTAGGGGCGGTCGAAGCGCAGGTCGGGGTGGAACTCGTCCTCGAACTTGTAGCCGGGGCCGCCGATGCCGGTGCCGAGGGGGTCGCCGCCCTGGATCATGAAGCCGCTGATGACCCGGTGGAAGACGGTGCCGTCGTAGAGCGGGTCGGTGGAGACGGCGCCGGTGGCCGGGTGGGTCCACTCACGCTCACCCTGCGCCAGTTCGACGAAGTTCCTGACCGTCTTGGGCGCGTGGTTCGGGAAGAGCCGGACCTCGATGTCGCCGAGGCTGGTCTTCAGGGTGGCGTAGAGCTGCTCGGCCACGGTCCGCCTTCCGTTGTGCTCGGATTCAGTGCCCCCGATCCTCGCACGGTACGGCGCCTTCGATGCCTGCCCGGAGCTTCCGGGCGTGGATCCTCACGAATCACTTGCGGAACCCCTTCTGTCATGCGGGGGCGCGCGGCGTCGATCCGTGGCATTGTCGTCGACAAGCCCCTCTTAGCTCTGGTTGCACCCGTATGCCCGTCCTCGCGCGCCGCTCGGCGCGCGGACAGGCATGATCCGTAAAAGGGTGGAAAGTCGAAATACCGTACGCCACCGAGGAGGAGGAAACCCGTGACCCGCAAAGACAGCGTGCGCGCCGCGACCAGTTCGGCGAAGGACAGCGTGCGGCACGCCGCGGAAGCGGTGGCGCCCTACGCCGACACGGCCAAGGAGCGTGCCGCGTACTACGCACAAGAGGCACGCGTACGGCTCGCGCCCGTGGTGTCGCAGGCCGCCGAGCAGGCCCGCGTCCAGTACGACGCCCATCTCGTACCGCGCCTGGAGCAGGCCCGTACCCATGTGCCACCGAAGATGGACCAGGCGGCGCACGACGCCGCCGACCTGACACGCAAGGCCGCCCGGCAGGCCGCCGACTACTCGCGCCCGAGGATCGAGCAGGCGGTGGCGGCGGCCGCTCCGGTCCGTGAGGAGGCGACCGCGCGGGGTGCCGCCGCGCTGGCCGCGCTGCGCGGCAATGTTTCGGCCGAGGACATCGAGAAGCTGGCCCGCCGGAACCAGCGGCGCTCGTCGTACGGCCGTGCGTTCAAGGCGTTCGCGGTGTTCGGCGTGCTGGCCGGTGCGGCCTTCGCTGCCTGGAAGTGGTGGGACAAGCAGGCCAACCCAGACTGGCTGGTCGAGCCCCCGGCCGCCACGGAGGTCCCGGACGCGGGCCGTCTCGGCTCGGTGGACGGCAGTTCCCCGCTCGACCCCGAGGTCCAGGCGAAGGAGGCCGAGGAGCACGGGTCCCGGTCCCGGGACGACAAGAACCGCTGAGCCCGGTCGGCCGTGCTGGGGCCGCACGCCGTTTCACGTGAAACCGGACGGCTGACCGCACGGACGGGACCCGCAACCCCCCTGACCGCGTTGACGCAGGTCAGGGGGGTTTGCCAGCGATCCCGGAGGGGCCGAACCGGAAATCGATGTCCGCCGGGACGATCGTGCGGCACAGTGACTCCACCATGTACGGCGACACGACTCGACGGATCAAGGAACTCCTGGACGGCGGCTTCCCGGCCGCGAGCGCACTCGGTGAGGAGATCCGGCATCGGGTTTCGTCCGGGGACTTCGAGTGGACGACGCTGCTCGGCGCGGAGCTCGCCCGGCGGGCCGCCCGTGGAGGCGAGGATGCGCCCGAACACGTCTTCCTGCTCGACCGGTTGCAGACAGCCCTTGCCATGACGGAGGGACAGCAGAGCCTGCGCGCGTTGTTGTGCCTGCCGGTCAGCGTGCAGGCCGGAGGGCCGGCGCAGACCCGTGCCGAGCGGTGCCTGGCGCACCTGGTGGCCCTGGGGCACCGGCCCGCGGACATCGTCCCGGCCGTCTACGGCGAGCAGCTCGGCATCGCGGCGTCGGACGAGTTCAAGGCCTGCCTGCTGCAGGAGCTGGTGCTCCGGGGCGTCGCAGTCCCGGAGTACCCCGTTCTGCGGTCCTTCGGTGACGCGCTCGTGACGGAGGGGCATCCGCTCGCGCCGCTGCCGCTGCACCTGCTGCCGGCGGAGCGTGCGCTGCTCAGGCCGCCGCACGCCCCGCCCGGCTGGACGTGGGCCTTGTCCCCTGCAGCGGTGGAGAAGCAGAGCGACCAGCCAGGACTCCGTGTCTCGCCGGAGATGCGGCGGCGCGGCGGCGCGGCGGATCCGGCGGAGATCACCGTTGCGGAGTCGGCCGAGGCCATGAGCGCCGTGGTGCGGCACTGGGTGGAGGAGTCCAACGGCAGGGTCGCCGCGCAGGAGTTCTGGTCCGCCTCCGCCGTCTCACCGGATGACTTCGCAGCCGTCTTCGAGCGGCTTCCGCTCACCGCGTGGCCCGCGGGAGAGACGAGGGCCCGGCTGCACCAGGCCAGTTCCGGCAGGGTGCTGCGGGTACTGCTCACCGCGGCGGTGCGCAGTCCCGCCTACGGCAATGGCGGGTTCGGTGCGTACGGGCGGCTCGCTGCCTGGCGCTCCCTCGGCGGCCTGGTCGGCGCCGCTCCGGACGCGCCGATCGGGTACACCGCCAGGCTGGTGGAACAGGCGCAGTGGTTCGTGGCCGACCCGTCGTCGGGCTGGTTCTGCCTGGTGGCCTGGGACCTCGCCGTGGCCGTCTTGCGTGCGGGCGGGCAGGAGATCGCGGTCCTCACCGCCACGGACACCGACTGATCCCGGGCCGAGAGCCGTCGACCGGAACGGAGGCAAAAAGACCCCCTGACTGCATTTGCGCAGGTCAGGGGGGTCTGTTGTGGAGCCTAGGGGAGTCGAACCCCTGACATCCGCCATGCAAAGACGGCGCTCTACCAACTGAGCTAAGGCCCCGTACGGGAAGCGACCGGCCGGCGGAAGGTCCGCGAGGTCGGTGCCGCAGACCAGAGTACCGGGTCACCCCCCGTACCTCGCAAAAAGATTGGGGGTCCCCGCAGATGACCACTCTCCGTAAGATGCTCGGCGGGGTTCGCTGTAGCGAACCGTGGTTTTTTTGGGGAAGCGATGGGGAGACGCAATGGACGCCGCACAGCAGGAAGCCACCGCCAGAGCGCGGGAGCTGCAGCGGAACTGGTACGGAGAGCCGCTGGGGGCGCTCTTCCGTAAGCTCATCGACGACCTGGGGCTCAACCAGGCACGTCTCGCGGCGGTCCTCGGACTGTCCGCGCCCATGCTGTCGCAGCTGATGAGCGGGCAGCGGGCGAAGATCGGCAACCCGGCCGTGGTCCAGCGGGTGCAGCTGCTCCAGGACCTCTCGGCTCAGGTCGCGGACGGCAGCGTGAGCGCCGCCGAGGCGACCGAGCGCATGGACGAGATCAAGAAGTCCCAGGGGGGCTCGGTGCTCAGCAACACCACGCAGACGACCAGTGGTTCGGGGGCGCCGACGGTCAAGCGGGTGGTTCGCGAGATCCAGTCGTTGCTGCGTTCGGTCGCCGCCGCCGGTGACATCATCGACGCGGCCGACACTCTCGCTCCGTCCCACCCGGAGCTCGCGGAGTTCCTCCGGGTGTACGGGGCCGGCCGCACGTCGGACGCGGTCACGCACTACCAGTCGCACCAGAGCTGAGTCCCGGCCCGGCGCACCGGAGGGGGTCCGGTGAACCGGGCGGGGTCAGTCCCTGACGGCGGGGGCACGCGAGAGGGGTCGTATCGCTCATCCGGGGGAAGCAAGGGGGGTAACAGGCAAGGGGGTGGCAGGGGAACCCGAGGGGGAGGGGTACGGGCAGTCATGGGTGAGGTCTTCGCGGGCCGGTACGAGCTGGCCGACCCGATCGGTCATGGCGGAGTGGGCGCCGTCTGGCGTGCCTGGGACCACCGGCGCAAGCGTTATGTGGCGGCCAAGGTGCTCCAGCAGAGCGACGCCCACGCGCTCCTGCGCTTCGTGCGGGAGCAGGCGCTGCGCATCGACCACCCCCATGTCCTGGCTCCGGCCAGCTGGGCCGCCGACGACGACAAGGTCCTGTTCACGATGGACCTGGTCGCCGGCGGCTCGCTGGTCCACCTCGTCGGGGACTACGGTCCCCTGCCCCCGCTGTTCGTCTGCACCCTCCTCGACCAGCTCCTCGCCGGCCTCGCCGCGGTGCACGCCGAGGGTGTGGTCCACCGGGACGTCAAGCCCGCGAACATCCTGCTGGAAGCGACGGGGACCGCCCGTCCCCGGCTGCGTCTGTCGGACTTCGGCATCGCCATGCGGTTCGGCGAGGCACGGCTGACCGAGACCAACCTCGTCGTCGGGACGCCGGGTTACATCGCCCCGGAGCAACTCCTCGGCGCCGAACCCGACTTCACGGCCGACCTGTTCGCCGTCGGCCTGGTCGCCCTGTACCTCCTGGAGGGCGCCAAACCCGACGCCAAGGCGCTCGTCCAGTACTTCGCCGAACACGGCACCCCGGGAGCGCCCAAGGGCATCCCGGACCCGCTCTGGCAGGTCGTCGCCAGTCTTCTCCAGCCGGACCCACGGGCCCGCTTCCGTACGGCGACCGGAGCCCGCAGGGCCCTCGCCGACGCCCGCGAGCTCCTCCCGGAGACGGACGCCGACGAGGAGTCGATCGAGATCTTCGACCAACTGGGGCCGCTTCCGCCGGGGTTCGGGCCGACCGGGCCGGTGCGGCCGGCCTCGGGGGTCGACCCGGCCCGGGTGGTGTCCAGTACTTCGACGGGGCCCCGTGCGCCGGGAGCGGCCGGGCCGCATCCCGACGCGGCGACCGCGACGGGGCAACGGGCGACCGTGGACGCCCCGGGCCGGGCGAAGGGCACGGAACCGGCCGGTGCGGCGTGGACGGGGACGCAGGCGGGCCCGGACCCGGCGGCTGCGAGGCCGGCTCCCGCGACGCCCGGTGCCGGGGCCGACCCCCGTACCGAGACCGGAACCGGGACCGGGACCGGGACCGGGACCGGGACCGCCGCAGAACCCCCGGCGGGCGGCGCCGACGGCACCCTCGGCGGTGGAACCGCTGCCGTCCCCGCCGCCATGTCCGACACCGGCAGCTTCCGGCTCCCCCCGCCCCGGACACCGGTCACCCCGGCCCCCGCCGCCGTGCGGCCCGAGCCGACCCCGCCGTACCCGCCCTACGCCCGGCCACCGGCCGACCAGACCCCGCAGGCCCACACGCCCTGGTCCCCCGCCCAGCCGCTCCCCCCGGCCCAGCCGCACGCCGACACTCCCACCCCCACCCCCACAGCCACCCCCACGGCCACGTACACCACGCGTGATCCGCAGCCCTCGCCGCCGTCGGTCCGCACCCATGGCCGGCGTCGGCGGCGGGCGCCCAGGCCCGGTCCGCCGGCCAGGGCGGCCGTGCCCATCCTGCTGCTCGCGCTGGCCTGTTACGCCGTCGGTTTCTGGGCGCTGGCCCGGCTCTGAGCGCGCCGGGCGGTCAGGGTCCACAGGCCCAGGACGAGCAGCAGGGCCGTGCCCGTGCCGATGCCGCCGGCCGCGAGCGCCCGCAGCGCCGTGTCGTCGTCGCCGTCGGCCGGGGTCAGGAGGCCCCCTCGGTTCCAGGACACGCCGAAGACGCCCTTCGGGACCGGCGAACCGGCGTACGCGGGTCCGGAGTTCGGGGTGCCGCCGACGCGGACCCGGAGGGTGACGCCGTACGGCCCCTTCCCGAAGGTGTCCGCGGTCTGCCCGGTGAGGTGGACGACGAGGTAGTAGGCGCCGGCGAACCGGACGGCGTTCTGCGTGCCGGAGGCGGCGTACCGGTTGGCGTAGGCGACCGGTGGCAGGGGTTCGAGGGAGGACGACTTCTGGGTGCCGTCGTAGCCGAGGGAGACGTCGTCGACGTAGCCGCGGACCGGGTTGTAGAGGGAGAGGTTGAGCGCGGCGCTGACATAGCCGTGGGCGTCTCCGCCGGTGCTGCCGAGGTCGACGGTGACGTGGAGCTGCTGGCCCCAGTCGACCGGGACGGCGTAGTAGAGGGTCTGGCCGGGCGTGATGCCGGTCTGCCAGACGCCTTGGTCCAGGGTGCGGGCCGTGGTGAAGCCGGCGCCCCCGGTGCGCTGGTGGGGGTCCGAGGTGAGCGGCTCGGGTGACGCGGAGTTCCAGGTCCCGGGGGCGGTGGTGGCGCCGGTCTTGGCCAGGGCCGGTTCGGTGACGGGGGCGATCTCCAGGTCCCAGCTGCCCGGGGTGGTGGTCCGCGAGCCGGAGACGGCCCGCTCGACGACCACGTAGTAGGTGCCCGCGTCCCGGCACAACGCCTTGCCCGCGTCCCGCCGCCCCACCGCGGTGACCGGCCGCGGACTGAGCCCGGCGCCGAAGCGGGCGCTGTCGTAGTCGCAGGCGGAGCCGTTGGCGTCCTCGATCGAGACCTCGATGCCGTCGCTGGCGGAGACGGTGGCGGTGGCGGGCGGCACGGCGGTGACGGGGACGTAGGCCGAGGTGCCGGCGGTGAGTTCGAGGCGGAAGTACAGCTCGCCCTTGTCGGGGAGGGTGCTGCGGTAGGTCGTGCCGGGCTCCAGTGGTACGGCGTCCGTGGTGGTCGCCGCTCCGGTGACGGTGCGGGCGCCGGGGGCGAAGGCGTATCCGCTCCCGCTGCCGCTGCCGCCGTCGGCTTCGGCGGAAAGGGCCGGGAGCAGCGCCGTCAGTGCGAGGGCGGCCGCCACGCAGATGCCCCGCCGTGCCGCCGTACGCCACCGCCGTATCACGCGCGCCCCCAGTCGTCGTCCGCCGACCGCGGAAGTCACGGCCCGGCCGGGCCCCATACTGCCCCGCGCGCCCCCGCGCCACCCGGCGATCCGCGCGACCGTCCGAAACACCGTGCTCGAAACGCCCCACCGGCACGCCCGCAACCCCCGCACCCGTCCGGCCGTCCCGGAAACGCAAAACCCCGACCGCACCGGCGGCCGGGGTCTCAGTGTCGTCTGTTGTCGGTACTCACGAACCCGTGGGCACGGAGTCAGTCGCCTCCGTCCACAGATCCTGCTCGGCGCGATCCGCCTGGATCTGGCGGTACACGAGGAGCCCGCCGATGGCGGCCAGTGCGACCAGGAGAAGCTTCTTCACCGCGCGACCTCGTCTCTTCCTTGACGTAGGGGACCTCTGGCGCCCGACTATACACACCGACCGATATCGATCGGTGACCTGGCATCCGACCCTCAACTCCGGTCCGCCGCAAGGCGTTGTACGAGGTCGGGCCACTCCGATCGGAGGGTGATCACACCTCCACGGACGGTTACTTTGCGCCCTCTCGACTGCCTTCAGGGGCGTTTCTTGCGATTTTTCCCACGCCGTGCACCCATCCGTGTGGTGTTCATCAGAACATCGACGCGCCACAGGCCGACGTCCCCCACTTCGCAAGCCCCATACACATCATGAGGAAAGTACGCAAATCGCCCAACCCGAAAGTGAGGGGCCATGGCCCGGAACTCCAAGGTCATGACGCTGTGGACCGCCATCGTCACCGCCTTCCTCGCGCTGTGCACGGCGCTCGGATTCGTCTCCGCCACCACCGCCACCGCGGTACCCCAGACCGAGACCCCGCGCAACAGCACCGGCGAGGACCACGGCACGTCCCGGGTGACGATCCCGGCACAGACCCACTGGCTCTGGTCCCAGGCAAGGTCCCTCCCGCCCACGATGAAGCAGCGGATCCGGGCCGAGGCCCACGGCAAGACCCCCAGCTGCCGGCACCGCCCCCTGGACACCACCGAGTCGGAGACCACGGCCGAACCCCCCGCGGCACCGCTCGACTGCTGATCTCGCAGGCACAGAAGCCGCGGAAGTAACAGACGTAACAGAAATAACAGCAGTAACAGAAGTACTGGAAGTAGCAGAAGTAACAGACGGCTCGGACGCAACGGCGCAGGGCGACTTGCGTACGTACCAGCGCCTACTGCGACACAGACCCGCGACGGGATCGACCCGGCCGCGGGTCTCCGCACGCCCGGACTCGACTCATCAACTCCTCTTGAGGAGTCGTAGCCTGATCATGTGCCCAAGGCGTACGAGGAGATCGCCGACGACCTCCGCCGCTCCATCAGGCAGGGCGAGCGCGAGCCCGGCGCCCGGCTGCCCTCCGAGGCGGAGCTGGCCCGGTACTACCGGCGCAGCGTCCCGACGATCCAGAACGCGCTGCGGCTGCTCAGCGCGGAGGGACTGATCGACAAGCGGCACGGCAGCGGCACCTTCGTACGCCGCCCACGCACCCGCGCGGTCCGCGACAACGAACGGCACCAGTGGGAGAAGGACCGCGCCCTGATGCCGGAGGCCGCCCGGGCCCAGACCGGTGCAACCGAGCGCGAGACCGGCCTGGTCATCGACGACCTGGTCTTCTACGCCCGCTACCGCGAGCTGATCGCGCCCGGCGACCTCGCCGGCGCGTTCGGGGTGCCGGAGGGCACCGTGCTCCTGGAGCGCACCTACCGGACCAGGCACGCCGCCGAGACCGCCCCGTTCAGCCTGGTGACCTCCTACCTCGTCCGGGATCTGATCGCGGCCAATCCGGACCTCCTGGACGAGACCAACGAACCCTGGCCCGGCGGCACCTGGAACCAGTTGCACACCGTCGGCATCGAGGTCGACCGCGTGGAGGAACGCTTCACCGCCCGGCCGCCGACGCCCGAGGAGGCCCGGGAGCTGGACCTGGCGGCCGGCACCTCGGTCATCCTGCTGCGCAAGACGTCGTACGACATCCATGACCGCATCGTCGACATCACCGCCGTCACACTCCCCGGCGACCGCACCGAGCTGCTCTTCACCACACGTCTGGAAAGGTGGTGAGTGCTGCCGTGCCCCGGCGCATCACCGTCGTCACCGCGGTCCACGCGCCGTCGGCCCGCTTTCTGCCCGAGGCCTACCAGTCGCTGTGCGAGCAGCGGCTGCCGGACGGCTGGGAGTGGGAGTGGCTGATCCAGGAGGACGGACACGGCGAAGAGGTCCACGGCTACGTCCCCGACGACGCGCGGGTGTCGTTCCGGCAGGGCCGTGCCGGCGGTCCCGGGGTCGCGCGCACCATGGCGCTGGCCCGGGCACAGGGCGCGTACGTCAAGGTCCTCGACGCCGACGACCAGCTGCCGCCGGGTGCGCTGGGCCGTGACCTGACCGCGCTGGAGGCCCGCCCGGACCTCGGCTGGGCCACCTCACGGGCTCTGGACCTGCTGCCGGACGGCTCCACGGCCGGTTTCCCGGGCGATCCGGAGGAGGGGCCGATCGAGCGCGGGACGGTGCTCGGCCACTGGACGGCGAACGGCTTCCTCGCCCAGGTCCATCCGGCCACCCTCTTCGTCCGCCGCGAGCTGCTGCTGGCCCTCGGCGGCTGGATGGCGCTGCCCGCCTCCGAGGACACCGGGCTGCTGCTCGCCCTGGACGCGGTCAGCCGGGGCTGGTTCTCGGCGGAGGTCGGGCTGCTCTACCGCAAGTGGGAGGGCCAGGTCACCGGCCGTCCCGCCCACACCGACCCGGTGGAACGGGAGGCCCGCATGACGGTCGTGGCGGCACGGGCCCGGGCACTGGCGCAGCTCGGGTGGCGGTACGGGTGAGACGGTACGGCCGGCGTACGCGGCGCGACCGCCCCGCCGCACCGCTCACAGGGTCGCCGCGTCCACGCGCGAGAACACCAGGTCGCTCTCCTCCGTCACCGGGCGGTCCCAGCGGACCGGGACCACCGGTTCGCCGTACAGGGCGCGGGGGTAGCTGTCGGCCGCGTAGCTGTTGGCCAGCCGGTAGACGTGGTAGCCGGCGTCGGTCATGGTGCGCAGCAGGTCGTCCGCGGAGTCGCCCAGCTGGGCCATCCGGTCGGGGGTGACCTCGACGGTGATCTCGGCGTCCGGGCGAAGCTTGTCCAGCAGCGGGGCGAGCCCGCGCACCACCGCGCCCTCGGCGCCCTCCACGTCGATCTTGACGACCCGCGCGGTCTCGATCTCCTCCGGCCGCAGCAGTTCCGGCAGCGGCACGGCCTCGATGTCGAAACTGGACTCGGCCGGGCCGTCCCACGGGACGATGCTGTTGGCGCCCATGTTGCGGGAGCTGGCGAGCACGAAGGTCAGGGTGCGGTGGGCGTCCGAGACGGCGGCGTTGACCGCGCGGATGTTCCGGCAGCCGTTGAGCGCGCTCTGCTGCTCGAGGCGGCGGTGGAAGGCGGGGGAGGCCTCGACGGCCACCACCCGGCCCCGCTCACCGACCAGCCGCGAGGCGAGGACGCTGAAGACGCCGATGTTGGCGCCGACGTCCACGAAGCAGTCCCCCGGGGCCAGCCGGCCGCGCAGCCAGCGGGTCATGTGCGGTTCCCACACCCCGAAGAGGTACAGGTAGCGCTGGATGAGGTCCTGGGTGTCGACCGCGAACCGGTCGCCAAAGAGCGTCTCCACGACGCGCCGCCGGGGGTGGTCGCGCAGGTAGGGGTTGAGCGCGCGGGCCGCGAGGGTCTTGCCCCAGGGGCCCGGGAAGTCACGGACGTAGCGGCGGCCGAGGGTCGCCAGGAGTTCGGTGAGTCGGCCGGGTTCGGTGAATCGACTGGGTTCGGTGAACCGGCCGGGTTCGGTGAATCGGCCGGGTTCGGTGGGGGCGGTGCTCATCCGCTAGTCGGTGACCCTTCGGCCGTTGATCCGGATCGCCTGCGACGGGCAGCGTTCGGCGATGTCCCGGATCAGCTCGTCGTCGTCACCAGGCTCCCCGTACTCCTCGCGTCCGGGCAGGACGAAACCGTACCCGTCCTCGAAACCGAACACAGCGGGTGCCCGGAAGGCACACTCACCCGACCCATAACAGACGTCGGCGTCGACGGAGACCTTCATGCAAGGTCCCCTGCCCAGCCAGGGACCCGCTGAACCGGCGCCGCACCGGCTAGGTGAACGGCAGCTCCAGCATCCGGATCGCGTTGCCGCGCAGCAGCTTGTAGGCGATCTCGGGGTCCAGGCCGCCCACGTGCTCCTGGGCCACCCGCTTGGTCTCCGGCCACGTCGAGTCGACGTGCGGGTAGTCCGTCTCGAAGGTCGCGTTGTCCACGCCGATCGTCTCGATCGCCTCGATGCCGTGCCGGTCCCGGAAGAAGCAGCAGAAGATCTGCCGGTAGTAGTACGTCGAGGGCGGCTCGGGGATCAGGTCCTTCACCCCGCCCCAGGCCCGGTGCTCCTCCCAGACGTCGTCGGCGCGCTCCAGGGCGTACGGGATCCAGCCCATCTGACCCTCGCTGTACGCGAGTTTCAGCCGGGGGAACTTCACCAGGACCCCGGAGAAGAGGAAGTCCATCATCGAGGCCATGGCGTTGTTGAAGCTGAGCGATGCCTGGACGGCGGGCGGCGCGTCGGGCGAGGCGGCCGGCATCTGCGAGCTGCTGCCGATGTGCATGTTGACGACCGTCCCGGTCTCCTCGCAGGCCGCGAAGAACGGGTCCCAGTAGCCGGAGTGGATGGACGGCAGGCCCAGGTAGGTGGGGATCTCGCTGAAGGTGACCGCCCGGACGCCCCGCTCGGCGTTGCGCCGGATCTCGGCGACGGCCAGGTCGACGTCCCAGAGCGGGATCAGGCAGAGCGGGATCAGCCGGCCTCCGCTGTCCCCGCACCACTCCTCGACCATCCAGTCGTTGTAGGCGCGGACACAGGCCAGCGCGACCTCCTTGTCGTCGGCCTCGGCGAAGGTCTGCCCGCAGAAGCGGGGGAAGGTGGGGAAGCAGAGGGAGGCCTCGACATGGTTCATGTCCATGTCCTCCAGGCGGGCCTTGGGGTCCCAGCAGCCGCGCCGCATCTGCTCGCGGGTGATGCCGTCGAGCGTCATCTCGTCCCGCGAGAAGCCGACGGCCGCGATGATGCGCTTGTACGGGAAGAGCAGGCCCTCGTACTCCCACCAGTCGGTGGTCTGGCCCGCGGGGTCGGTGGTGAAGCGGTACTTGCCGCCGACGTAGGCGAGTTCGCCGATGCCGGCGGTGAAGGGCTTCGGCCCCTTGTCGCGGTACTTGCCCGGCAGCCACCGCTCGAAGAGGTGGGCGGGCTCGATCACGTGGTCGTCCACGCTGACCACCCTGGGCAGATCCTGGATGCCGGTCGCGTTCTCTGCCATGCCTACCCCCTGCTGCCTGCGGAGTTCCGAAATTATCTGACGGTCCATCAGATAAACCGTCGGCATTCAGGCTAGGCCCAGGAGCCCGCACCAGCAAGGCCCACCACACCCCGCACCCCGCCCGCCACCCGGAGTTCGTCGCGCCCTGCCTCTTGCGACGCACGCCGCCTTCCGCTGAACTGACGAACCGTCAGACAGTTGTCCACGGGGTTCCGGGGAGGGTGCGTGATGCGATCAGCCTTGCTGAACGGTGCCGAATGGTTCGCGGTGCTCCGCATCGGGCTCGGTCTGTGGTGGCTGGAGAGCTGGCGGCACAAGGACAAGAAGCAGTGGTTCGGCGGCGGGGGCATCCGGTGGGCGGCCGGTGTCGCGGAGAAGCACCGCTGGCCGGTGGTCCGGCGGGGCTTCGACACCGTCGTCGCGCCGCGCCCGCGGCTGATGGCCTACGTCGTGGCCTACGCGGAGCTCGCCCTCGGCCTCGGACTGGCCGTCGGCTTCCTCACCCCGATCGCGCTGGCGGCCGGGTGCCTGCTCAATCTGATCTACCTGGTTCTCATGATCCACGACTGGGCGGAACAGGGGCAGAACCTGATGATGGCCCTGATCTCCCTGGTCGGCCTGTTCGCGATGAACTGGCAGACCTGGTCGGTGGACTCGGCACTGGGACTGTTCGGCTGACCAAGCGGGAGCCCCCGCTGTGGCGCGCCCCGAAGGGGCGCGGGGAACTGCGCGCCCAGCCCCCACGCACCCGCGGCGACCGTCCGGCCGGCCCCAGCACGGCACTCCCCACGAGGAGGCACAGATGACGACCGACCACTCGACGCCGCCCTCCGGCTCCCACTCGACGCCGCCCTCCGGCTCCCACTCGGCGGAAACCCTGAGAATGCTGCACGCGTCCCGCGCCCGCAGCGCCTACGAGCGCGCGGTTGCCGCCTGCCGCCACGCGGGAATCGCCCCCGCCGCCGCCCAGACCGTGCCGACGAGTCCCGTCGGCCGAGCCGCCAACGCCCTCCGGTTGTCGGCCCAGTCGCTCGGCGCCCTCGCCGGCACCGCACCCGACCCGGCGGCGGACGCCCGCTGCGCCCGCAACGCCGCCGCCACCGCGGCGCTGGCCGCACAGGTGGCCGCCTCCCTGGCCGCACAGGCGGACGCCTCCTTGGACGACCGCACGCGGACGGCTTCGGCCCTGCGCGCGGCCCTCACCGCGTCCCAGGCGGCGGCGACGGCGGCCGCCGGCATCGCTGCCGGACGGGACCTGGCCCTGAACGCGCAGGCGGACGACGCGGAGGAACAGGCCGTCGCGGCGGCACGCACCGCGGGCTGGATGTGATCCCGTGCCGTTCGGCACCGGTCCCTCCCCACGTGGGGACCGGTGCCGAACGGCGCGGGAGGTGCAGGACCCCCACCCGGGACCGGAGTCCGGCTCAGTGGCGGGAGTAGCTCGCTTCGTACGCCGCTCCGGCGGAGGGCCGCCGGCCGAAGGTGACCGAGAACGTGCGGTGCCGTGTGCTGTCTCTGCGCAATGCTGGGCTGGTCGGGCTGCCGGGGTGCCCCCCGATCACCGCGTCGCTGAGGCGAAATCCTGCCAGCCGAGGGGCCCGTATGAGGAGGGCATGACGTCCGGTCCAGGGCTTCGCCGCAGGTCAGCCATATAAAGTGGGTTTTCCGGTCCGGATGGCGCGCAACGGGGGAAGTAGGGAGTGGAGAGCCTTGGGTCCCGACGCTGGGGCACGCACAGCTTTCGCGGAACGCCTCGCGTTGCTGTACAGGGAGGCCGGTAATCCTCCGCTCAAGCGCGTCGCCGAGGCGGTCGACCGGCTGCATCGCGTCGACGAGCGGGGCCGGCCCGTGCGGGTCTCCGCCCAGCGGATCAGCGACTGGCGGCGGGCGAAGAACGTACCCGCACAGTTCGTCGCCCTCTCTGCCGTCCTGCAGGTCCTGATCCCACAGGCCCGTCGTGCCCAGCCGACACCGGTGTCCGGCGGACTCTACGACATGCTCCAGTGGCAGAAGCTGTGGGAGCGGGCCGTGGCCGATCCGGTTGGCGAACTGCCCGCTTCGGAAGCGGCCGAGGAGACGGAACGGCCCCCGTCGGTCGACAGCGTCTGCCCGTACCGGGGTCTGGCCTCCTACCGCCGTGAGGACGCCCGCTGGTTCTTCGGCCGGGAGCGCAGTACCGACGCGCTGGTCGCCCAGCTCCGTGCCGCGGAGTCGGGCGGTGGCGGCCTGGTGATGCTGGTCGGCGCCTCGGGCGCGGGAAAGTCCTCGCTGCTGAACGCCGGTCTGGTCACCGCGGTCCAGAGCGGCGCCCTGGCCGACGAGGGGGACCTCGACCGCCCTCGCCGCATTCTTCACCTCGTCCCAGGTACGGACCCCGTGAAGGAGCTGACCCGCCGCCTGCCCGAGCTGGCAGAGCAGACGGGGACCGGAGAGGCCACGGCCGGCTCAGCCATCGATGTTTCACGTGAAACACGACCGCCCGCGCAGACCTCTGCGGCTCCGGCTCCTCCAGCCCTTCAGGCTCCTCCAGCCCTTCAGGCTCCGCCGGCCCGCCCGGTCCTGATCGTCGACCAGTTCGAGGAGACCTTCACCCTCTGCACCGACGAGGCGGACCGGCGCTCCTTCGTGCAGCTCCTGCACGCGGCCAGCACCCCCGTCGCCCCCGGCGAACCGGCGGCCGCCCTCGTCGTCCTGGGCATCCGCGCCGACTTCTACGAGCAGTGCCTCGACTACCCGGAACTGGCCGATGCGCTCCAGCACCGGCACATGGTGCTCGGCCCGCTGACCACCACCGAACTGCGCGAGGCCGTGACCGGTCCGGCCAAGGCCGTGGGCCTGGAGCTGGAACCCGGTCTCGCCGAGCTGATCGTCCGCGAGGTGAGCGCGGACGGCCCACGTGGCGCCCACGACGCCGGTGTCCTCCCCCTCCTCTCCCACGCCCTGCTGGCCACCTGGCAGCGCCGCAAGGCGGGCCGGCTGACACTGGCCGGTTACCGGGCGGCCGGCGGCATCCAGGGCGCCGTCGCCGCGACCGCCGAACGTGCCTGGTCGAGCCTGGACCCGGCCGCCCGCAGCGCCGCCCGGCTGCTCCTGCTCCGCCTGGTGCGGCTCGGCGAGGACACCCAGGCGACCCGCAGGCGCGGCACCCGACGCCAGCTGGCCGCGGAATCCACCGACCCGGACAAGACGGAGGAGTCGCTCGAAGCCCTGGTCCGGGCCCGGCTGGTGACCCTCGACGCCGAGACCGTGGAGATCACCCACGAGGCGCTGCTGCACGCCTGGCCCCGGCTGCGTGACTGGCTCGACGAGGACCGCAACGGCAATCTGCTGCGCCAGCGCCTGGAGGAGGACGGCCGGGCCTGGGACGAGTCGTCGCGGGACTCCGCGCTGCTCTACCGGGGCTCCCGTCTGGAACAGGCCCACACCTGGGCGAAGTCGGCCGGTGACACCTTCCTGACCCGCAGCGCGGTGGAGTTCCTGGCCGCCTCGGTACGGCTGCGCCGGCGCACGGTGTGGATCAGCCGGGCCGCCGTGTCGGCACTGGTCGTGCTCGCGGTACTGGCGGCCGGTTCGGCCGTGATCGCCCGGCAGCAGCGGGACGACGCGGTGTTCGAGCGGGTGGTCGCGGAGGCCGACCGCTTCCAGTACTCGGACCCGTCGCTCTCCGCCCAGCTCGACCTGGTGGCCCACGACCTGCGCCAGGACGACGAGGGCGCCAACAACCGCCTGATATCCATCGTCAACGCCCCGCTGGCCACCCCGCTGCTCGGCCACACCGGCGCCGTCTACCTCACCACCTTCAGTCCCGACGGCAAGGTCCTGGCCACCGCCGCCTACGACCGCACCGTCCGGCTGTGGGACGTCAGCAACCCGACCCGGCCGAAGCCCCTGGGCAAGCCCCTGCTCGGCCACACGAGCTGGGTCTCCAGCGCGGTCTTCAGCCCGGACGGCAAGACCCTGGCCAGCGCCGGCGACGACGGCACCGTACGCCTGTGGGACGTCTCCGACCCGCGGCACCCCACCTCCCTGGGCACACCGCTGGCCGGGCACGACGGCACCGTCTATCTCGTCGCCTTCAGCCCGGACGGCAAGACCCTGGCCGCCGCCGACGAGGACCACACCGTCCGGCTGTGGGACGTGCACGACCCGCGCCACCCCGCCTCGCTGGGCACCCTGACCGGCCACGCCGAGGCCGTGCGCTCCATCGCGTTCAGCCCCGACGGCCGCACCCTCGCGGCCGGCAGCGACGACAACTCGATCCTCCTGTACGACCTCTCCGACCCCCGCCGTCCCGAGCGCGTCGGCGCTCCGCTCACGGGACACACCGCGACCGTGCACTCGGTGGCCTTCAGCCCGGACGGCCGGACTCTCGCCAGCGGCAGCAAGGACGACACCGTACGGCTGTGGGACGTCAGCGACCCGACACATGCCAAGGCCCTCGGCGCGCCGCTCACCGGCCACACCGGGCCCGTCTGGTCGGTGGCCTTCAGCCCCGACGGCTCCATGCTCGCCGCGGGCAGCGCGGACTCCACGGCCAGCCTGTGGAACGTCGGCAACCCGGCCTTCCCCTCCCAGGTGGGTGAGCCGCTCGCGGGCAGCAGCGGTGAGATGTACGCCGTCGGCTGGAGCCCCGACGGGCACACCCTCGCGACCGGCAGCGGTGACGGCAAGGTGCGGCTGTGGTCGATCCCGGGTTCGGACATGACCGGCGCGGCGGGAGCGTTCAGCCCGGACGGCCGGGTCCTGGCCACCGGCGGCGGCGACAGCAGGATGCGGCTGTGGACCATCACGGATCCGTCCCGGCCCACCGTGCTCGGCAAGCCGTTCACGACTGGGTCGCGGGACCTGCGGTCCATGGTGTTCACCCGGGACGGCCGCACGCTGATCATCCTGACCAGCGAGAACAACCTCAGCTGGGTGCAGCTGTGGAACATCTCCGACCCCGCGCACCCCGCCCAGTACGGTGCGCCGGTCCGGCTGGACACGCGGTACGCGGGGGCCGAGGCGCTGGCGCTGAGCCCCGACGGCCGGACGGTGGCCGCCGACTACGACGACCGCACCGTCCAACTCCTGGACATCAGCGATCCCGCCCACCCCACGCGGCTCGGGGAGCCCCTCAAGGGCCACACCGGCTACGTCAACGCGCTCGTCTTCAGCCCCGACGGCGACACCCTGGCCAGCGGCAGCGCGGACGGCACCGTACGCCTCTGGAACGTCTCCGACCGGACCCGCGCAAGGCCCCTGGGCGGCCCCCTGAAGGGCCACCTGGGCCCCATCAACACCCTCGCCTACAGCCCCGACGGCCACACCCTGGCCAGCGGCAGCGACGACGACACGGTCCGCCTCTGGAACGTCTCCCACCCGGCCCACGCGACCCGGCTCGGCTCCGCCCTCACCGGTCACACCGAGGCGGTGGTCTCCCTGACGTTCAGCCGCGACGGCAGGACCCTGGCCAGCGGCGGCAACGACAACACGGTCCGCCTGTGGAACGTGTCGTCTCCGTCCTCGGCCCACCCCATCGGCCAGTCCATGAGCCCCAACGCCAAGACGGGCAACTTCCTCTCCTTCAGCCCGCGGAGCAACATGCTGGGCGTCTCCAGCGGCGCCGACACGGTCCGGCTGTGGAGCCTCGATGTCGACCAGGCGGTCAACCGCATCTGCGCGGTCACCCGCAACGTCCTGACACCCGCCAAATGGCGCGAGTACCTCCCCCGTCTCGCCTACGACCCGCCCTGCGATACCTGATCCACTCCCACCCCTGACCGCACTTGAGTGATCCCGATCACAACTGCTCACGACGGTCGAGAAGTTGACTCCCGCCGCACAGGCCACCTTGTTAGGCTGGCCACAACCCGGTCGCTGGTGCATCCCCCGTCGCCAGCGGCCGGGCCTTTTCATGCCCGGAACCGGCTGGGAACACCACGAAGACGACCAAGACGACGAAGACGACGAACACCAAAGCGAAGACCCCCGATCCAATCGGACCGGGGGTCTTCGTGCTGGTGGGGCTAACAGGATTTGAACCTGTGGCCTCATCCTTATCAGGGATGCGCTCTAACCAACTGAGCTATAGCCCCGCCGCGCTCTGCGGTGTATGTCCCGCGCGCTGACTCCTGAAGATTAGCGCACGACCGGGGCAGTCCCAAAATCGGTTGTCGGGGGATCGTCAGGAGAGGTTTGGACCGGCGTTACTCGTCCTCGGCCAAGGTCAGCTCGACGCCGCCGACGAACCCCGCGGAGAGGTTGTAGATGAACGCGCCGAGGGTCGCCAGCGCCGTCGCGAGGACGACGTCGATGACCGCGATGATCGCCGTGAACGTCAGGACGTGCGGGAGGGAGAGGAACGACTGGAGGTCGAAGCCGTTCGACTCGTTCGAACCGGTTGCCTCCGAGATCGTGCCGCCGACCGTCGAGAACACGCCCATCGCGTCCAGGACCATCCACAGCACCGCCGCCGCCACGATCGAGCAGATGCCCAGCGCGATGGAGAGCAGGAAGCTGACCTTCATCACCGACCAGGGATCGGCCTTGGCGACCCGCAGCCGGGCCTTGCGGGTGCGCGGTGCGGTGCGCGCCCCGGCGGCGCCCGTGCGCGGCCGCCGTACGCCCCCCGCGGGCGCCTGGGCGGCCTGCGCCGCCGGATAGGCCTGCGGCGGGTGGTAGGGCCCGGCGGGCTGCTCTGCACGCCGTTCCCCGGGCAGCGGGGAGGCCCCCTGCTGCTGCGCGGGCGCCGGCCGGTCGCCCGGCGCGGCCGTCCCTCGGGTGTCGGTCACGGTTCCCCCCTGCGCTCCCGGTGCGTCGGACGCGGGCGCCTTCGCGGGCGCCTTGATCGCCTTCAGCTGGGTCGTGTGCGTGTCCGCCTGCTGCGGCGCACCGCCCCCGTCGGACGCGGCGGAGCCACGGCCGCCGCCGTCCGCATCCGTACCCGTCGAGGTACCGGCCGATCCGGCGCCCGTGGCTCCGCTCACGATGACTCACTCCTCGTGCCTACTCGGCCGAGGGCGCCTCACCCTCGTCCGTGCCGCTGGTCGCGACACCCTCGGCGGTCTCGTCCACGACGTCAACGCCGTCGACTTCCTCCGCCTCGCTGCCGGCCTCGGCGTTACGTGCGATGCCCACGACGGCATCGCGCTTGCCCAGGTTGATCAGTTGGACGCCCATGGTGTCACGGCCCGTCTCCCTGACCCCGCTGACTCGCGTGCGAATCACACCGCCGGACAGGGTGATGGCGAGGATCTCGTCGTTCTCCTCGACGATCAGCGCGCCGACCAGCGAACCGCGGTCCTCCACGATCTTGGCGGCCTTGATACCGAGGCCGCCGCGGCCCTGGACGCGGTACTCGTCGACACGGGTCCGCTTCGCGTACCCCCCGTCAGTGGCAGTGAACACGAACGTACCGGGTCGAACAACATTCATCGACAGAAGTTCATCCCCCTCACGGAAACTCATGCCCTTGACACCGGAGGTGGCCCGGCCCATGGGTCGCAGAGTCTCGTCGGAGGCGGTGAACCTGATCGACTGCGCCTTCTTGCTGATCAGAAGCAGATCGTCGTCCGCCGAAACCAGCTCGGCACCGATCAGTTCGTCGTCGGAACCGTCCTCGCGCTCCCGCAGGTTGATCGCGATGACGCCGCCGGAGCGGGGCGAATCGTAATCCTTCAGAGGCGTCTTCTTGACCAGACCGGCCTTGGTGGCCAGCACCAGGTAGTCCGCCGCGTCGTAGTCCCGGATCGCGAGGATCTCGGCGATCGCCTCGTCCGGCTGGAAGGCCAGCAGGTTCGCCACGTGCTGACCGCGCGCGTCCCGGCCGGCGTCCGGCAGCTCGTACGCCTTCGCCCGGTACACCCGGCCCTTGTTCGTGAAGAACAGCAGCCAGTGGTGCGTGGTGGAGACGAAGAAGTGGTCGACGATGTCGTCTTCCTTCAGCTTCGTACCGCGCACGCCCTTGCCGCCGCGCTTCTGCGCCCGGTAGTCGTCCGTCTTGGTCCGCTTCACATAGCCACCGCGGGAGACGGTGACCACGATGTCCTCCTCGGCGATCAGGTCCTCGATGGACATGTCACCGTCGTAGGGCACCAGCATGGTCTTGCGGTCGTCGCCGTACTTCTCGACGATCGCGGCCAGCTCCTCGCTGACGATGCCGCGCTGGCGGACCGGCGAGGCGAGGATCGCGTTGTACTCGGTGATCTTCGCCTGGAGTTCGTCGTGCTCCTGGATGATCTTCTGGCGTTCCAGGGCGGCCAGCCGACGCAGCTGCATCTCGAGGATGGCGTTGGCCTGGATCTCGTCGATCTCCAGGAGCTCCATCAGGCCCGTGCGCGCGATCTCGACCGTGTCACTGGCCCGGATCAGCGCGATGACCTCGTCGATCGCGTCCAGCGCCTTGAGCAGACCGCGCAGGATGTGCGCCCGCTCCTCGGCCTTGCGCAGCCGGAAGCGGGTCCGGCGGACGATGACCTCGATCTGGTGCGTCACCCAGTGCCGGATGAACGCGTCCAGCGAGAGCGTGCGCGGCACGCCGTCCACCAGGGCCAGCATGTTGGCGCCGAAGTTGGTCTGCAGGTCGGTGTGCTTGTACAGGTTGTTCAGGACGACCTTGGCGACCGCGTCCCGCTTCAGCACGATGACGAGGCGCTGGCCGGTGCGCGAGGAGGTCTCGTCCCGGACGTCCGCGATGCCGCCGACCTTGCCGTCCTTCACCAGGTCGGCGATCTTCTGCGCGAGGTTGTCGGGGTTCACCTGGTACGGCAGCTCCGTGACCACCAGGCACTGGCGGTTCTGGATCTCCTCGACCTCGACGACCGCGCGCATCGTGATCGAGCCGCGGCCCGTGCGGTAGGCCTCCTCGATGCCCTTGCGGCCGACGACCAGGGCGCCGGTCGGGAAATCGGGGCCCTTGATGCGCTCGATCAGCGCGTCCAGGAGCTCCTCGTGCGAGGCCTCCGGGTTCTCCAGGCACCACTGGGCGCCGGCGGCGACCTCGCGCAGGTTGTGCGGCGGGATGTTGGTCGCCATGCCGACCGCGATACCGGCGGAGCCGTTGATCAGCAGGTTCGGGAAGCGGGCCGGCAGGACGGTCGGCTCCTGGGAGCGGCCGTCGTAGTTGTCCGTGAAGTCGACGGTCTCCTCGTCGATGTCGCGGACCATCTCCATCGACAGCGGCGCCATCTTGCACTCGGTGTACCGCATGGCGGCCGCCGGGTCGTTGCCCGGGGAGCCGAAGTTGCCGTTGGAGTCGACGAGCGGCATCCGCATCGACCAGGGCTGGGCGAGGCGGACCAGGGCGTCGTAGATCGAGGAGTCGCCGTGCGGGTGGTAGTTGCCCATGACGTCTCCGACGACACGGGCGCACTTGTAGAAGCCGCGCTCCGGGCGGTAGCCGCCGTCGTACATCGCGTACAGCACACGCCGGTGGACGGGCTTGAGACCGTCCCGGACGTCGGGCAGCGCGCGCGAGACGATGACGGACATCGCGTAGTCGAGGTACGAGCGCTGCATCTCCGTCTCGAGCCCGACGGGCTCGATGCGCATCACGACGTCGCCGCCCTCTTCAGGGGTGACAGGAGTGTTCTCGTCGGCCATTGCTGGTGAAGATCCTTCCTGGTGCGGTCAGCTGAGACCGACTCAGATGTCGAGGAAGCGGACGTCCTTGGCGTTGCGCTGGATGAACTGGCGGCGGGCCTCGACGTCCTCGCCCATCAGGACCGAGAACAGGTCGTCGGCCTGGGCCGCGTCGTCGAGGGTGACCTGGCCGAGGACGCGGTGGTCGACGTCCATGGTGGTCACGCGCAGTTCCTCGGCGTTCATCTCGCCGAGACCCTTGAAGCGCTGGATCGAGTCCTCCTTGACCCGCTTGCCGCGCTGCCGGCCGAGCTCAAGGAGGGCGTCGCGCTCGCGGTCGGAGTAGGCGTACTCGACCTCGTCCCGGCCCCACTTGATCTTGTACAGCGGGGGACGGGACAGGTACACGTGCCCCTGCTCCACCAGGTCCCGCATGAAGCGGAACAGGAAGGTCAGCAGCAGGGTGTTGATGTGCTGGCCGTCGACGTCGGCGTCCGCCATCAGGATGATCTTGTGATAGCGGAGCTTCTCGATGTCGAAGTCCTCGTGCACACCCGTGCCGAAGGCCGAGATCAGCGCCTGGATCTCCTGGTTCTGCAGGATCTTGTCGATCCGCGCCTTCTCGACGTTGAGGATCTTGCCGCGGATCGGGAGGATCGCCTGGTACTGCGGGTTGCGGCCGGACTTGGCCGAGCCGCCGGCGGAGTCACCCTCGACGATGAAGATCTCGCACTTGGTGGGGTCGTTCGACTGGCAGTCGGAGAGCTTGCCCGGCAGCGAGGCGCTCTCCAGGAGGCCCTTGCGGCGGGTGAGGTCGCGGGCCTTGCGGGCCGCCACGCGCGCGGTGGCCGCCTGGATGCCCTTGCGGATGATGTCCGCGGCCTCCACCGGGTTGCGGTCCAGCCAGTCGTTCAGGTGCTCGTAGACCGCCTTCTGCACGAAGGTCTTGGCCTCCGTGTTGCCCAGCTTGGTCTTCGTCTGGCCCTCGAACTGCGGCTCGCTCAGCTTGACCGAGATGATCGCGGTCAGACCCTCGCGGATGTCGTCACCGGTGAGGTTGTCGTCCTTCTCGCGGAGCAGCTTCTTGTCGCGCGCGTACTTGTTGATCAGCGAGGTCAGCGCGGCGCGGAAGCCCTCCTCGTGGGTACCGCCCTCGTGCGTGTGGATGATGTTGGCGAACGAGTACACACCCTCGCTGTAGCCGCTGTTCCACTGCATGGCGACCTCGAGGGACAGGCTCTTGTCCTTGTCCTCGGCCTCCAGGTCGATGACCGTGGGGTGCACCACGTCTCCCTTGCGGGAGTTCAGGTACTTCACGAAGTCGACGATGCCGCCCTCGTAGTGGTACGTGACGGTCTTGACCTCGGCCTTCTCGTCCGCACCCGCCTCGTCGGCCCCGGCCACGGCCTTCGCCGACTCGCGCTCGTCGGTGAGCCGGATCGTCAGGCCCTTGTTCAGGAACGCCATCTCCTGGAAACGCCGCGACAGCGTCTCGAAGGAGTACTCGGTGGTCTCGAAGATGTCCGGGTCGGCCCAGAACGTGACCGAGGTACCGGTCTCACCGGTCTCCTCGTGCTTGGCCAGCGGAGCCGTCGGGACGCCCAGCTTGTAGTCCTGCGTCCAGCGGTGACCGTCGGTCTTGATCTCGACGGACACCTTGGACGAGAGCGCGTTCACGACAGACACACCCACGCCGTGCAGACCGCCGGAGACCGCGTAGCCGCCGCCGCCGAACTTGCCGCCCGCGTGCAGCACGGTCAGCACGACCTCGACGGCCGGCTTGCCCTCGGACGCCACGATGCCGACCGGGATGCCACGGCCGTTGTCCACGACGCGCACGCCGCCGTCGGCCAGGATCGTCACGTCGATGGTGTCCGCGTAGCCGGCCAGGGCCTCGTCGACGGAGTTGTCCACAACCTCGTACACCAGGTGGTGCAGGCCGCGCTCACCGGTCGAGCCGATGTACATACCGGGCCGCTTGCGGACCGCGTCCAGCCCTTCGAGCACGGTGATGGCACTGGCGTCGTACGAACCGGAGGCGGCGCCAGAACCAGCGGCCTCACCGTGCGCGCCGGCGTCGGTGGACGGGATGTTCTCGTTGGGGTTGCCGGAATCGGCCACGAAGCGCCCTTTCTGGCACAGCACGAGCCGGGCTCGTCGGCGGGTTGCCGGAGCGGCTGCGGCATGTTGCGTTGGTAAGCCTTGATCAGCGTTGCTCAGCTTTTCCCGGACGGTCCCCACGTTCGGGGCGGGATTGTCTTCCAGTCTACCGGTAGCGCCGACAGTGATGGGGGTTTGCCGGTACCTGAGTCCGCATGTGCCGCCCTGAACCGGCCTGTGCCGACTCCCGATATACGGATGGGGGCTCCAAGAGGCTCACGGAGGCACTCAGCGCTTCCTGCTGTCAACCCTTGGCTACTCCGGCGTCAGGTCGCGATTCGCAACCGCGTGCGGTCGTACGACGATCAGCCGGGCAGGCCGTGGAACGGCACCGCACCCGGCCGGGACCGTGACGTAACTCACCCGTAGGTATCCCCGGGACCCGTGCTCCCAGGGGCGCGCAGCGGGCCGTAGCGCCGGGCCGGACCGCCGGGATTGAGCACCTTGATCAGGCGTACGGTGCCGTGCCCCAGGTCCTCGTTCAGGCGGGCGACCAACGCGGGCGCGAGGTGACGCAGCTGGGTCGCCCAGGCCGTGGAGTCGCACTGGACGACCAGCACCCGCTCGTCCTCGTCGTAGCGCTGCGGCACACAGTGCTTGGCCAGATCCTCGCCGACGATCTCCGGCCACCGGCCCATCACCCCGCCCACCGCGGCCGGCGTCTCCCAGCCGCGCTCGGTGATCAGCCGGTTGATCGCGGAACCCAGCGCCATGGGGTCGCGGCCGTCGGCGCGCGCGCCGGAGCGCAGGCCACCGCGCCGCGCCTGCTTCTTCTGCTGCGCCGCGTCACCACGCGCGCGTGCCGCCTCCTTGGCCGCCCTGAGCGCCACGCGCGCGAGGTCGACACCGGAGGGTTCCTCCCGTGGCCCGGGCGCGGGTCCTTCGGTGCTCATGCCCGCTCCACCGTCCCGTCGGCCACCACGTACCGCGTACCCGTGAGGATGTGCGGAACGTCGTCGTCCACGGCGGCGGTGACCAGCACCTGCTCCCCGGGCGCGACCAGCTCCGCCAGCCGCTCCCGGCGCCGGGCGTCCAGCTCGGCGAACACGTCGTCGAGCACCAGCACCGGCTCGTTCCCCTCGGCACGCAACAGGTCGTACGAGGCGAGGCGCAGCGCCAGCGCGTACGACCAGGACTCCCCGTGCGAGGCATAGCCCTTGGCGGGCAGCTGCCCCAGCTTGAGGACCAGGTCGTCGCGGTGCGGGCCGACCAGGGTGACGCCCCGCTCGATCTCCTGCTTGCGGGCGTCCGCCAGCGCCGCCGTCAGCTGGACGTACAGATCCTCGCGGGTGTGCGCCTCGCCGGGCGCCGACGGCCGGTACTCCAGCGCCACGGGACCGCCGCCCGGCGCCAGCTGCTCGTACGCCTTGTCCGCGAGGGGCTGGATCGCGGCGACCAGGTCGAGCCGCTGGGCGAGCAGCTCGGCGCCGACCCGCGCCAGGTGCTGGTCCCACACGTCGAGCGTGGACAGATCCATGGAACGGCCGCCGTGCCGCCGGGCGAGGGCGGCGGACTTCAACAGGGTGTTCCGCTGCTTGAGCACCCGCTCGTAGTCGGACCGCACGCCCGCCATCCGCGGCGACCGCGCGGTGATCAGCTCGTCCAGGAAGCGGCGCCGCTCCCCGGGATCGCCCTTCACCAGCGCGAGGTCCTCGGGCGCGAACAGCACGGTCCGTACGATCCCCAGCACGTCACGCGGCCTGACCTGCGAGGACCTGTTGATGCGGGCTCGGTTGGCCTTGCCGGGGTTCAGCTCGAGCTCGACCAGCTGCTGCCGGTCGCCCTGCCGGACCTGCGCCCTGATGATCGCCCGGTCGGCGCCCATGCGGACCAGGGGAGCGTCGGAGGCGACCCGGTGGCTGCCGAGGGTGGCGAGATAGCCGACGGCCTCGACGAGGTTGGTCTTGCCCTGGCCGTTGGGGCCCACGAAGGCGGTGACGCCCGGGTCGAGCGGGACCTCGACCCGGGCATAGGAGCGGAAGTCGGCCAGCGACAGATGCGTGACGTGCATGGGTTCTCGCCGACCTCCCCGTGACCTGCTGCTTCGTCTCTGCTCGGTACTGCTTCTCGGTTCTGCTGGTTCTTCTGGTTCCGCTGCGGTGCTACTTCGCCTCCACGGCGTGGCCGCCGAACTGGTTGCGCAGCGCGGCGATCATCTTCATCTGCGGCGAGTCGTCCTGCCGGGAGGCGAACCGCGCGAACAGCGAGGCGGTGATCGCGGGCAGCGGCACCGCGTTGTCTATGGCGGCTTCCACAGTCCACCGGCCCTCGCCGGAGTCCTGTGCATAACCCTTCAGCCTGTCCAGGTGCTCGTCCTCGTCGAGGGCGTTCACCGCGAGGTCGAGCAGCCAGGAACGGATGACCGTCCCTTCCTGCCAGGAGCGGAAGACCTCGCGCACGTCCGTGACGGAGTCGACCTTCTCCAGGAGTTCCCAGCCCTCGGCGTAGGCCTGCATCATCGCGTACTCGATGCCGTTGTGGACCATCTTCGCGAAGTGGCCCGCGCCGACCTTGCCGGCGTGCACCGAACCGAAGTCGCCCTCGGGCTTGAGCGCGTCGAAGACCGGCCGGACCTTCTCGACGTGCCCGGCGTCGCCGCCGTACATCAGGGCGTAGCCGTTCTCCAGGCCCCAGACGCCGCCGGAGACACCGCAGTCGACGAACCCGATGCCCTTGGCCGCCAGCTCCTCGGCGTGCCTCTCGTCGTCCGTCCAGCGGGAGTTGCCGCCGTCGACGACCACGTCACCGGGCTCCAGGAGCTCGGCCAGCTCGTCGATCGTGGACTGGGTGGGCGCCCCGGCCGGGACCATCACCCACACCACGCGCGGCCCGCTGAGCTTGCCCACAAGCTCTTCCAGGCTGTGGACATCGGCGAGGTCCGGGTTGCGGTCGTATCCGACGACGGTGTGGCCCGCGCGGCGGATCCGCTCGCGCATGTTGCCGCCCATCTTGCCGAGGCCGACGAGACCGAGCTCCATCAGTTGGTTCCTTAGGTTGCGGTGTGGCAGGAGAGGCACGTTCGTGCCCGCCTCCGAGCCTAATCCCGGCCCTTTGCGCACAGTTGTGGGCATAGCCGCTCACCTGGGGAAACCACCGGACGTCGGTGCCGGACATCCACAAGGGACACCCGGCACCGTGCACAGCTGTGGACAACCGGCCGCTGGTCAGCCGCTGAGCCGCACCGGCATGATCAGGTACTTGTACGCCTCGTCCGCCTCGGCGTCCACCGCGGGCTTGCCGCTCAGCAGCGCCGGCTTCGTGGACGTCGTGAACGACAGCTGGGCCACCGGGGAGTCGATCGCGCTCAGGCCGTCCAGCAGGAACGTCGGGTTGAAGGCGATCGAGATGTCGTCGCCCTCCAGCTGCGCGTCGACCCTTTCCACAGCCTGTGCGTCGTCGCTGGAACCGGCCTCCAGGATCAGCACACCCTGCTCGAAACTGAGCCGCACCGGGGTGTTCCGCTCGGCGACCAGGGCGACGCGCTTGACGGCCTCCACGAAGGGGGCGGTCTCGATCACGGCGACGGAGTTGAACTCGGTCGGGAACAGCGTGCGGTACTTCGGCAGGTCGCCCTCGAGCAGCCGCGTGGTCGTACGGCGGCCGGCACCCTCGAAACCGATGAGCCCCTCGCCCGCGCCCGAGCCGGAGAGCGCCAGGATGACGCTGTCGCCGCTCGTGAGGGCCTTGGCGGTGTCCAGGAGGGTCTTGGCGGGCACCAGGGCGACCGCGGAGGCCTCCGGGTTCTCCGGCTTCCACAGGAACTCGCGGACCGCGAAGCGGTAGCGGTCGGTGGAGGCCAGGGTGACCGTGTCGCCCTCGATCTCGATGCGCACGCCGGTGAGCACCGGCAGCGTGTCGTCACGTCCGGCCGCGATGGCCACCTGGGAGACCGCGGAGGCGAAGACCTCGCCGGGGACCGTGCCCGTCGCGTTCGGCATCTGCGGCAGGGACGGGTACTCCTCCACCGGCAGCGTGTGCAGCGTGAACCGGGACGATCCACAGACCACCGTGGCCCGTACACCGTCTGTGGAAATCTCCACCGGCCGGTTGGGGAGCGCGCGGCAGATGTCGGCGAGCAGCCGGCCGGAGACGAGGACCGTGCCCTCCTCCTCGACCTCGGTCTCGACACTGACCCGCGCGGAGACCTCGTAGTCGAAGCTGGACAGGCTCAGCTGGCCGTCCTCGGCCTTCAGCAGCAGGCCGGCGAGGACCGGCGCCGGCGGACGGGCCGGGAGGCTGCGTGCCGCCCACGCCACTGCCTCCGCGAGTACGTCGCGTTCCACCCGGATCTTCACCGTAAGCCCGCCTCCTGCTGTCGCCGGGGCTTCTCGCCCTGCTGCGTCTTCGTCGTCTGTCCCGGTGTCGCCGGCCCCGGGGAGGGGAAGAACACCGGGGACCAGTCTGACGCACCGCACTGACAGCTGGTGCCTCTCGCGGTCAAGTCGTGACGAGGCGCGGTCAGAGGCCGGAGAGCGAGTTGTGCACAGGGCCCTCTTCGAAACGGATTCCCAGCTCTCTCTAGTTGTCAGTAGTAGTAGGGGCTGTGGATACCGTGGATAACCTCGTTTGCCCAGCTCAGGGCCGAGATTTTGTCCACTGCCCCTGTGGGCGGACCCCGTGGACAACTTGGTGTCGCTGTGGAGAACAGAAAGTTCTGCACACGCCGTGCACAGCCCGGGGGGACTTACCCCCAACACCGTCCCCAGCTTTACCCACCTTTCCCACAGGCCATCCCGGCACCTTTGTGTGACGCCTTTCACTCGACCCGGTGAGCGGGCGCGTCGCGTTGCCGAACAGTGGACAGCGGTGTGGAGAAGCTGGGGATCGCTGGGGACAACCGCCCCTCACCCTGTGGGCGACCGGTGGACAACTTCGTACACAGCCTGTGGATCTTTTCTTCGTCCACAGTCTGTGGAGATCCGTTGTCCACGATTCCACAGCCACCTGAGCTGCCTCGATGCGGTTTCGACCCCCAGCCTGTGGACGACCTTCGGGACAACTTCACAGTCCCCAGGGTGTGGACGCAAGAAAGCCGGTAAATCTGTGGAGGACGCCCGTAACCAGGCCGCTAATCGAACAGCGGACCTCGCTCGAGCGCCGCCTGGGGGCGCGGGGAACTGCGCGACCAGCCCCCACCGACCGGCACCGGACTCCCCTCCGCACCACCCCAGGACGCCAAAGGGCGCCCCGGGATCTCTCCCAAGGGCGCCCTGAACGCCGTGGAACTAGCCGTTCTTGATGCGGTTGGTCAGCTCGGTGACCTGGTTGTAGATCGACCGCCGCTCCGCCATCAGCGCCCGGATCTTCCGGTCGGCGTGCATCACGGTCGTGTGGTCCCGGTTCCCGAACTGTGCCCCGATCTTCGGCAGGGACAGGTCCGTCAGCTCCCGGCACAGGTACATGGCGATCTGCCGCGCCGTGACCAGCTGCCGGCCGCGCGAGCTCCCGCACAGGTCCTCGACGGTGAGCCCGAAGTAGTCAGCGGTCGCCGCCATGATCGCCGTCGCGCTGATCTCCGGAGTGGAGTCCTGCCCGCCGGGGATCAGGTCCTTCAGGACGATCTCGGTCAGCCCGAGATCGACAGGCTGCCGGTTGAGCGACGCGAACGCCGTCACCCGGATCAGCGCGCCCTCCAGCTCACGGATGTTGCGCGAGATGCGGGAGGCGATGAACTCGAGCACCTCCGGCGGGGCGTTCAGCTGCTCCTGGACCGCCTTCTTGCGGAGGATCGCGATCCGCGTCTCCAGTTCCGGGGGCTGGACGTCGGTGATCAGGCCCCACTCGAACCGGTTGCGCAGCCGGTCCTCCAGCGTGACCAGCTGCTTGGGCGGCCGGTCGCTGGAGAGCACGATCTGCTTGTTCGCGTTGTGGAGCGTGTTGAAGGTGTGGAAGAACTCCTCCTGCGTCGACTCCTTGTCCGCGAGGAACTGGATGTCGTCGACGAGCAGGATGTCCATCTCCCGGTAGCGCTTGCGGAAGCTGTCGCCCTTGCCGTCGCGGATGGAGTTGATGAACTCGTTGGTGAACTCCTCCGAGCTCACGTACCGCACGCGCGTGCCCGGGTAGAGGCTCCGCGCGTAGTGCCCGATGGCGTGCAGCAGGTGCGTCTTGCCGAGGCCGGACTCCCCGTAGATGAAGAGGGGGTTGTACGCCTTCGCGGGCGCCTCGGCGACGGCGACCGCGGCCGCGTGCGCGAAGCGGTTGGACGCGCCGATGACGAACGTGTCGAAGAGGTACTTCGGGTTCAGGCGGGCGGTCGGCTCACCGGGGCCGCCGGCCGGCGCGGGCTTCGCGCCCAGCGGCCCGGGACCGCCGGCACTCGGCATGGTCGGCAGGTCCGGCCGTCCGGGACCACCGCGGTGCCCCTGGCCCGGCCCGCCCGAGGGCTCGGGCAGCTCACGGCGCCCGGAGTCCCGGTCGTAGTCGGACCGGTCGTGGGTGGGCCGGTCGTGGGTGGGCCGGTCGTGGGTGGGCCGGTCGTGGGCGGGCCGCTCGTGGGCGGGCCGCTCGTAATCGGAGCGGTCGTAGTCGGGGCGGTCGTACTCGGGCCGCTCGTAGTCGGGGCGCGGCGGTTCGTACTCCGTGCGCTGCTGCTCGTACGGGGGCCGGTCCAGCGGCTGCTGTGGGCGGTACTCCTGGGCGTACGAGTCCTGGCCGCCGTAGCCGTCCGAGCGGTACCCGTCCTGGGACGGCGAGGCATAGGGGTCGCGCTCCGGGAAGCCCAGCCGCGGCTGCTGCCAGCTGTACTCGTCCTGCCCGGGGCGCGGCCATGCGCCCGGCTCGGGGCGCTGGTACTCCGAGGGGTAGGCGGGGCGGGCGGTGGGCAGCTGGTCACGGCCGCCCTGGTCCGGCAGCTGTTCGGCGCGGTGCCGGCCGTACCCGCCGTCGTACTGCGACGACGGGGGCTCGGGCTCGTCGTAGCGCTGCTTCTGCACGGGGGGTGCCGGCGGGGCCGGGGGTTCGCCCGCGGACTCGTCCACGGTGATCGCGATCCGGATCGGGCGCCCGCACTCGCGGCTCAGGGTCTCGCTGACGATCGGTGCGAGACGGCCCTCCAGTACGTTTTTCGCGAATTCGTTCGGTACGGCGAGGAGAGCGGTGTCCGCCACCAGCGCGAGCGGCTGGCAGCGCCTGATCCAGTGCTCGTCCTTCGCCTCCACACCCTGACCGCGGCCCTCGCCGAGGAGCTGCTCCAGTACTCGTGGCCACACTGCGGCAAGATCGGCAGGTACGTCAGCCACAGGGCACGCTCTCTCACAGGTCCCACGAACGTGTGGTTCGAGGACGGGTCGGGATGAATATCAGGTCGGGCGGGGATAAAGGAACGAATCGGAGTTCAGCCACGGTAGTCAGCGTGGCGGGTGCGGTTCAAGTTGTTGTCCCCAGCCTGTGGATAGTGTCTCTCGGGCACTGCTGGTTTGACCGAATGGCGTAGCCCCGCGTACCGTAACCAGGTCGAGTTGTCGATGGCTGCTGCCGCCTGCCTCCGATGGGCACAGATCGCTGAAGGTGATCGGGAAGCGGTGCACTCGGGCGTGATGCGAGCTACTCGTGGGCGCACGGTGACAGCCAGGACGGCACCCGCCACCACCGATTGATTTCTGGAGCCCCCGAGTGAGCAAGCGCACCTTCCAGCCGAACAACCGTCGTCGCGCGAAGACCCACGGCTTCCGCCTGCGGATGCGCACCCGTGCCGGCCGCGCGATTCTCGCGAACCGTCGTGCCAAGGGTCGCGCCAGCCTGTCCGCCTGATCCCGATCAGGTCATGACGTCGTGCTGCCTACCGAGCATCGGCTGAGGCGGCGCGAGGACTTCGCGACCGCGGTACGACGGGGGCGCCGGGCAGGCCGCCCGTCCCTCGTCGTCCACCTTCGTAGCGGTGCCACGGACCCGCACGCGCCTGGGGAGAGCGCTCCCCCGACGCGTGCGGGTTTCGTCGTGAGCAAGGCCGTGGGTGGTGCCGTTGTGCGCAACACAGTGAAGCGCAGACTGCGCCATCTGATGCGTGAGCGAATCGCCCTGTTCCCCCCCGGTAGCCTGGTAGTCGTACGAGCGCTGCCCGGAGCGGGCGACGCCGACCATGCACAGCTGGCCCGAGACCTGGATGCCGCCATCGAGCGGCTGCTGGGAGGGGGCGCGCGATGAAGTACCCGCTACTGGCTCTGATCAAGCTGTACCAGTGGACGATCAGTCCGCTGCTGGGGCCGGTGTGCAAGTACTACCCGTCGTGCTCCCACTACGGCTACACGGCCATCGACCGGCACGGTGCGATCAAGGGCACGGCACTCACGGCCTGGCGCATCCTGCGGTGCAATCCGTGGTCGCTGGGCGGTGTGGACCATGTTCCGCCGCGCAAGCGCCCGCGGTGGCACGAAATGCTGCGTGACGCCTGGCGTGCACGCAGGGGCGGGCCCTCCGCCGCCGAACCGGCCACCGAGGAGAAGACTCCCTCCGAGCTTCCTTCGAGCCCGGCCGCAGAGACTTCGTCCCATGCCCAAGGAGCATGATTAGTGGACACGATTGCCAGCCTGTTCAGCTTCATCACGACACCCGTCTCATGGGTCATCGTCCAGTTCCACTCGGTGTACGGGAAGATCTTCGGTCCCGACACGGGCTGGGCCTGGGGCTTGTCCATCGTGTCCCTGGTGATCCTGATCCGCATCTGCCTGATCCCGCTCTTCGTGAAGCAGATCAAGGCGACCCGGGCCATGCAGACGCTCCAGCCCGAGATGAAGAAGATCCAGGAGCGCTACAAGAACGACAAGCAGCGTCAGTCCGAAGAGATGATGAAGCTGTACAAGGAGTCGGGTACCAACCCGCTCTCCTCGTGCCTTCCCATCCTGGCGCAGTCCCCGTTCTTCTTCGCCCTGTACCACGTGCTCAACGGCATCGCGACGGGCTCGACGATCGGCGTCATCAACGAGTCGCTGCTCAACAGCGCCCGTAAGGCACACATCTTCGGGGCACCGCTCGCCGCGAAGTTCACGGACGGTTCCTCGAAGGTGGAGGCGCTCGGTGCCTCCCTCACGGACGTCCGGGTCGTCACTGCGGTCATGATCGTCCTGATGTCGGCGTCGCAGTTCTACACGCAGCGCCAGCTGATGACGAAGAACGTCGACACCACGGTGAAGACGCCGTTCATGCAGCAGCAGAAGATGCTGATGTACGTCTTCCCGGTCATGTTCGCCGTCTTCGGCATCAACTTCCCGGTCGGTGTCCTCGTCTACTGGCTGACCACCAACGTGTGGACCATGGGCCAGCAGATGTACGTCATCCGCAACAACCCGACCCCAGGTTCCAAGGCCCAGGCCGCCTACCTGGAGCGCCTCACCAAGCACGTCACGCACCACGGCAAGACCCGTCGGCGCAGCGAGAAGACCATCGTCAAGGCGATCGTCGCCAAGGGCCGGGACCGCAACGAGTTCGAGCGCTCGTTCATCAACGCGCTGACCAAGGCGGGCCTCGTGGCCCAGGCCGACGGCACCGTGGTGAAGGGCGAGGCTCAGGCCGTCGCGCAGACCGAGGACGGCGTCACGACCACCGGCGCCGCCAGGCGCCAGCAGCCCAAGCGTCAGACCAAGGCCCAGCGGCAGTCCGGCGCGGCGAAGGCGGCCGGCGACTCCGCCTCGGTTGCCTCGGACGCGTCGGTTGCCTCGGACGCGTCGGCCTCCACGGGCCCGTCGGCTTCGGAGGGCAAGACGACCTCGCTGGAGAAGTCCGACGAGCCGCAGGACGCCAAGCCGGCCGCCAAGCAGGCCCCGAAGAGCGGCTCGAACGGCCGCAGCAGGGCCCAGTCCGGTCAGCGCAAGGGCGGTCCGCAGCGCCCCAAGTCCCCGTCCAAGAAGTAAGAAGGAGCCCATCCCGTGACGGAAGGCACCACCTCCGCCGCTGCCGAGGGTGCAGACACCCTGACCCGCCTGGAGCAGGAGGGCGAGATCGCGGCGGACTATCTCGAAGGTCTGCTGGACATCGCCGACCTCGACGGCGACATCGACATGGATGTCGAGGCAGACCGCGCCTCCGTGTCGATCATCAGCGACTCGGGCGGCCGTGACCTGCAGAAGCTGGTCGGCCGCGACGGCGAGGTGCTGGAGGCGCTCCAGGAGCTGACCCGTCTGGCCGTGCACCGGGAGACCGGTGACCGCAGCCGGCTGATGCTCGACATCGCGGGCTACCGCGCCAAGAAGCGTGCCGAGCTCTCAGAGCTGGGTGCCAAGGCCGCCGCCGAGGTCAAGAGCACCGGCGAACCCGTGAAGCTCAAGCCGATGACCCCGTTCGAGCGCAAGGTCGTGCACGACGCGGTCAAGTCCGCCGGGCTGCGCAGCGAGTCGGAGGGCGAGGAGCCGCAGCGGTTCGTCGTCGTGCTGCCCGCCTGAGCGGTCCCCCGCATGACCGGCCCCGTCTGTTGAGCAGGCGGGGCCGAACTTTGTCAGCCTGGTAGTTCTGATGGCCGGTGCGCGGAGCGCCGGCGCGGTACGGAAGGACGGTCCCCGTGACGGAGGCTGCGGAGCTCCCCCCGGCGCCCGAGCAGGCGCGGGAAGTGTTCGGCGAGCGCTTCGCCGATGCGGTCCGCTACGCGGAACTGCTCGCCGAGGCAGGCGTGCAGCGTGGTCTGATCGGCCCACGGGAAGTGCCCCGTCTGTGGGAGCGGCACCTGCTGAACTGCGCGGTGCTCTCGGAGGCCGTCCCCGAGGGGGTGACGGTGTGCGACGTGGGTTCCGGAGCCGGTCTGCCGGGCATTCCACTGGCGCTGGTCCGGGAGGACCTCAACATCACTCTGCTGGAACCTCTGCTGCGACGAACCAACTTCCTGACCGAGGTCGTCGAGCTGCTCGGCCTGGACCATGTGACCGTGGTGCGCGGCCGTGCCGAGGAGGTCATGGGGAAGCTGCCCCCGGTGCACGTGGTGACGGCTCGTGCCGTGGCCCCGCTGGACCGGCTGGCCACCTGGGGCGTCCCCCTGCTGCGCCCCTACGGCGAGATGCTCGCCCTCAAGGGAGACACGGCGGAGGAGGAGCTGAAGGCCGCGGCCACCGCGCTGACCAAGCTCGGTGCGGTGGCCACGTCCATCCTGCATGTGGGTGAGGGCGTGGTGGATCCGCCGTCCACGGTCGTCCGTGTGGAGGTCGGGGAGAGCCCGGGCGGTGTGCGCTTCGCGGCCAAGCGGGCTAAGGCGGCCCGGACGGGGAGGGCACGTAGGCGCCGCTGATCCGTCCTGACGACCAGACGTACTCCACACAAGCTGCCAAACCTACGCATGACGGAGTGTCGCGGCTTTTCGGTACTGCTCGCTGTGCATCGTGTTTCACGTGAAACGTCGCTCACTGCTACACGGCATCATCGGCCGGGGCCGCGCCGCGGCCGAACCGCGCGACCGAAAGCCCCTCGGATCCCTCAGAGAGGGAGCCTCTGGTGACGCTCCGTCCTCCCTGCGGGGCGCGGAGTTGTCCACAGAGGTGGATTTCTCCACAGAACACCAGGCCTCACTGGTTCACGACCCCGAAGACATGGGAGGCTCTGTTCATTGCGAGCCTGAAGTCGAGGAGAGTGAATCCTTGCGGTCCGACGCCAACATCGCGGGACCGATGACCGATCCGGTCCCCGGTCCCCGTACCGAGTCGATGGGGGCGGATGTTTCACGTGAAACACCGCCTCCGATGGACGACACTCCCATCGGTCGTGCTGCCCAACTCGCGGTGGAGGCTCTGGGCCGCGCCGGCGAAGGACTGCCACGTCCGGAGCAGACCAGAGTCATCGTGGTCGCCAACCAGAAGGGCGGCGTGGGCAAGACGACGACCACCGTCAACCTTGCCGCGTCCCTGGCCCTGCACGGCGGCCGCGTTCTGGTGATCGACCTCGACCCACAGGGCAATGCGTCCACTGCGCTGGGGATCGACCATCACGCCGAAGTCCCGTCCATCTACGATGTGTTGGTCGAGAGCAAGCCGCTGGCCGAGGTCGTCCAGCCGGTGGTGGACGTCGAAGGTCTCTTCTGTGCCCCCGCCACGATCGATCTCGCCGGTGCGGAGATCGAGCTGGTGTCCCTGGTGGCGCGGGAGAGCCGGCTGCAGCGGGCGATCCAGGCGTATGAGCAGCCCTTGGACTACATCCTCATCGACTGCCCGCCCTCGCTCGGCCTGCTGACGGTCAACGCGCTCGTCGCGGGCGCCGAGGTGCTCATCCCGATCCAGTGCGAGTACTACGCGCTGGAGGGCCTGGGTCAGCTACTGCGCAACGTCGACCTGGTACGGGGGCACCTCAACCCCAACCTGCACGTGTCGACCATCCTGCTCACCATGTACGACGGCCGGACGCGTCTCGCCTCCCAGGTCGCGGACGAGGTGCGCAGCCACTTCGGCGACGAGGTGCTGCGGACGAGCATTCCCCGCTCGGTCCGTATCTCCGAGGCGCCGAGCTACGGGCAGACGGTACTGACCTACGATCCTGGATCGAGCGGTGCCCTCTCGTACCTTGAGGCGGCCCGAGAAATCGCGCTGAAGGGCATCGGGGTCAGCTACGACCCGACGCAGGCCCATATCGGCGCTCAGACCAACCCGAGCATGGTGGAGGGCATCCAGTGAGCGAGCGACGGAGGGGGCTGGGTCGTGGTCTCGGTGCACTGATCCCAGCTGCCCCGACCGAGAAGACCCCGGCTCAGACGGCCGTGGGGGGAGCGGCAGTTCCGTCTCCCGCTGCGGCTCCGCTGCTGACGACCGACCGTGGCGTCGCCGCGGCCAAGGTGACGACACTGCCGGCTGTTTCACATGAAACCGAGGAACCCTCGGTGTTCGGGGACGGAGGGGGAGGCACGGAGACGCCTGCTCCTCCGATGGGCGCCCACTTCGCGGAGATCCCTCTCGACGACATCACGCCGAACCCGCGTCAGCCGCGTGAGGTCTTCGACGAGGACGCTCTCCAGGAGCTGGTCACCTCCATCCAGGAGGTCGGCCTTCTCCAGCCCGTCGTGGTACGGCAGCTGGGCCCTTCCCGCTACGAACTCATCATGGGCGAGCGGCGCTGGCGGGCCTGCCGTGAGGCCGGCCTGGAGGCGATCCCGGCGATCGTCCGAGCGACGGACGACGAGAAGCTCCTCCTGGACGCGTTGCTGGAGAACCTGCACCGTGCTCAGCTGAACCCGCTGGAAGAGGCCGCCGCCTACGACCAGCTGCTGAAGGACTTCAACTGCACGCATGACCAGCTGGCCGACCGTATCGGTCGCTCCCGCCCGCAGGTCTCCAACACTCTGCGCTTGCTGAAGCTCTCCCCGGCGGTCCAGCGCCGGGTGGCCGCCGGAGTTCTGTCGGCCGGGCACGCCCGGGCGTTGCTCTCCGTCGACGACTCGGAGGAGCAGGACCGGCTGGCCCACCGGATCGTCGCCGAGGGCCTCTCGGTACGGGCCGTCGAGGAGATCGTGACCCTCATGGGTTCGCGGCCCCAAACGGCGACACGCGCCAAGGGACCGCGGGCCGGTGCTCGGGTCTCCCCGGCCCTGACCGACCTCGCGACCCGGCTCTCGGACCGCTTCGAGACGCGGGTGAAGGTCGACCTGGGCCAGAAGAAGGGAAAGATCACCGTCGAGTTTGCCTCCATGGAAGACCTTGAGCGGATCCTCGGCACCCTTGCCCCGGGCGAAGGGCCGGTCCTGCACCAAGGCCTCCACGACGGCGATTCCTCGGCCCCCGAGGAGCCCGAGGACTGATCGTCCCGGGTGGCTCCCGCCCGGCCGGCGTCCTGTCGCCAGAGAGCGGATCGTGTCCGATGTGCTGGAACACGGTCCGCTCTTTGCTTTCTGGCGGTATCGATGGAAACGCTGTGTGGATACGATGCGTTCGGTATGGCGCATCCACCTGGCAGCTGGCAGCACCTCGGAGAGGCGGGGCCATGCGATCGATGAGCCGCACCGGACTGGTGAGCGCGGGTCTGGGACTGGGCGCGACCGTCGGATTCTTCGGCAGTCTGCTCAGGGAACGCAGTGCTCTGACAGCCGCTCGCGACGCCGCGGGCGAAGGAAGCGAGGAACAGCCTTCATGGGGCGTCGGCTCGTACCGCTCACGCTGGACAACCTTCAGGACCTTCCCCAGCGCTGTCGCTCGTGTGTCTTCTGGGAACTGGACCCCGTCAGCAGCGAAGCAGCGGTGAGAGCGGGCACAGCCGCGCAGGAGAAGGAATCCTGGATCTCCGCCGTCCTCCTCGACTGGGGGTCGTGCGGCCGAGTGGTCTATGTCGACGACGTTCCGGTGGGCTTTGTGCTCTACGCTCCGCCCGCCTACGTCCCACGCTCCACAGCGTTCCCGACGAGCCCGGTGTCATCGGACGCCGTGCAGCTCATGACCGGCTTCATCATGCCCGGCTATCAGGGACAGGGGCTCGGACGTGTGATGGTGCAGACGGTCGCCAAGGATCTGCTGCGGCGGAACTTCAAGGCGATCGAGGCGTTCGGTGACGCCCGCTATAAGGAACCGGCCTGCCTGCTCCCTGCCGATCATCTGCTGGCAGTGGGCTTCAAGACGGTTCGACAGCACCCCGCGCATCCTCGGTTGCGGCTGGAGCTGCGGACGACACTCTCCTGGAAGGAAGACGTGGAGCTGGCGCTCGACAGGCTTCTGGGGGCCGTACAGAAGGAGCCGGCGCTGCGGCCGCTCTAAAGCAAATGGGCCAACCCCCAGGGGTTGGCCCATTCGTGTTTCACGTGAAACATCACTCGGCGATGAAGTCCTCGAGGTCGCGGAGAAGCGCTGCCTTCGGCTTGGCACCGACGATGGTCTTGGCGACCTCGCCGCCCTGGTAGACGTTCAGGGTCGGGATCGACATGACGCCGTACTTGGCCGCCGTGCCCGGGTTCTCGTCGATGTTCAGCTTGACGATCTCGATCTTCTCGCCGTGCTCGGCGGCGATCGCCTCGAGCGACGGGGCGATCTGGCGGCACGGGCCGCACCACTCGGCCCAGAAGTCCACCAGGACGGGCTTGTCGCTCTTGAGGACGTCCTCGTCGAACGTCGCGTCGGTTACTGCCTTCAGGGTGCCGGCCACGGCGGGCTCCTTTACTTGATCGTGCGGTGGGGCGGAAGAGGAAAGATCAGACGGCGGTCTTCTCGGGCTCGGCCTTCTCCTCGTCCGCGAGGGCGGCGAGGAAACGCTCGGCGTCGAGAGCGGCGGAACATCCGGTACCGGCCGCGGTGATCGCCTGACGGTAGGTGTGGTCCACCACGTCACCGGCGGCGAAGACACCCGTCACGTTGGTGTGCGTCGAAGGAGAGGCAACCTTGAGGTAGCCCTCCTCGTCGAGGTCCAGCTGGCCCTTGAAGAGCTCGGTGCGCGGGTCGTGGCCGATCGCGATGAACAGACCGGTCACCGGCAGGTCGGAGAGCTCACCGGTCTTGACGTTGCGCAGCTTCAGACCGGCCAGCTTCTGGTCGCCCTGCACCTCGGCGATCTCGCTGTCCCAGGCGAACTTGATCTTCGGGTCGGCGAAGGCCCGCTCCTGCATCGCCTTGGAGGCGCGCAGGGTGTCCCGGCGGTGGACGATCGTCACGGACTTGGCGAAGCGGGAGAGGAAGGTGGCCTCCTCCATCGCGGTGTCGCCGCCGCCGATCACGGCGATGTCCTGGTCCTTGAAGAAGAACCCGTCACACGTGGCACACCAGGAGACGCCGCGTCCGGAGAGGGCGTCCTCGTTCGGCAGACCGAGCTTGCGGTGCTGGGAACCGGTGGTGACGATGACGGCCTTCGCCTTGTGGACCGTGCCGGCGGTGTCAGTGACGGTCTTGATCTCACCGGTCAGGTCGACCGAGACGACATCGTCCGGAATCAGCTCGGCGCCGAAGCGCTCGGCCTGCGCCCGCATGTTGTCCATGAGCTCGGGGCCCATGATGCCGTCGCGGAAGCCCGGGAAGTTCTCCACCTCGGTGGTGTTCATGAGCGCACCGCCCGCGGTGACGGCCCCCTCGAACACCAGGGGCTTCAGCGACGCGCGCGCGGTGTAGAGCGCCGCCGTGTAGCCGGCGGGCCCGGAGCCGATGATGATCACGTTACGGACGTCGCTCACGGCTTGATTCCTCGTCTCTGGTCTACGTCATTCGACCGGTGGGAACTCCTCAGAAGCTCTCACCCCACCCAACGGATCCTAAGGGGCGCGCATTCCCGGTGTGTCCGGGCACACGGGCATCCCCTACCGTACGGATTTCCGCGCCGGAGCAAGAGATGCGTTCTCCGTCTGAGGGCCGTGCCGGCGGACGCTCAGGGACGCGCCAGGGACTCCGTCAGCAGGACCTTGCCGGGAGAGGCGGAGCCCTTGCCGTCACAGGTGGCGTCGACGATGAAGGCCGTGACCCGTGAGGCGTCGGAGGCGTCGGGGAGAACGACGAGGAAGGCGTCCTTCCCCTCGTACGTCCCCTGCTTCGCGCCGATGACATCGCCGTTCTGGCTGATACCTGAACGGACACACGTCGGAACGGGCACCGAGGGCTGGATCCGGGTGGTGTACGGGGTTTCCGTGGAGCCGGCTCCCGAGGGCTGTGACTCGATGCCGAAGGGCTTCTGAGAGCCGCGGGGTGTGTTCGTCCTGGGGCCGAGGAGATCCTGCACCTGGCTCTGGAGAGTGCTCTTGGAGAAGGTCCCGGCAGAGCTGGTCGGCTTGCCCTGCGCGGTCGTCGTACCGTCGCCTCCGAGCGACTGGAGGAAGAACGAACCGGCGCCCAGGACGGCGGCAGTCAGCACAGTGCCCAGGACGATGGTCCGGCGGCGTCGTCCGCGGTCGCGTCCGCGGTCCTTGCGGCCGGGACCCGCGGAGCCGTTCGGTCGTCCGGCGGGGCGGTCTCCCGCGGGCGACGTCTCGCGAGGCGACGTTTCTCGGGGCGACGTTTCTTGGGGCGATGTTTCACGTGAAACATGAGTCACGGGAGCTGCTGCGTCGAGCAGAGCCTCGGCGGCGAGAGCGGCGTCGAGGCGGTCCGCGACGTCGGCCGGCATCTGCGGAGCATCCGGTAGTGCGCCCAGCAGGCCCCGGATCTCCTCCAGCGAGGCGTGGACGTCGGTGCAGAGGTCGCACCCGTCCAGATGCTGTCGTACTTCCTCCGTCCGGGCGGGTGGGAGCAGACCCTCGGTGAGGTCGGAGATCTCCGCGACGTCCGGGTGCCCGGCCGTGTCTGTCGTCGACGTCACGCTCGCCCACCTCCGCCCTTCACTGCGGCTGAATCACTCGGCCCGGTGTCCTGTGGGTCCTCGTTCCGAGGCCCCGCTGCGGGTGGGACGGATGTCCCCTCCGCCCGGTTCCGTGCCCGGGCCGGGTCGTTCTCGTCGGCGGTGTTTTCCGGCCGTAGATGGGTGAGCAGCGGCAGGAGTCTGGCTCTGCCGCGAGCGCAGCGGCTCTTCACCGTCCCGGTGGGGACATCGAGGATCCGGGCCGCCTCGGCGACCGGATAGCCCTGCATGTCGACCAGGACGAGGGCGGCCCGCTGATCGTGGGGCAGGGTGCCGAGGGCTTCGAGGAGCTGGCGATGCAGATCGTTCCGCTCGGCCGGAGCGGAGGCCGATTCATGCGGCTCCAGCAGCTGCTCCAGCCGCTCGGTGTCGTCGACGGGGGCGGTCTTGCGGGAGGCCGCCTTGCGGGCGCGGTCGAGGCAGGCGTTGACCGTGATCCGGTGCAGCCACGTTGTGACGGCCGACTGGCCCCGAAAGGTGTGGGCGGCCCTGTAGGCGGACACGAGGGCGTCCTGGACGGCGTCAGCGGCCTCCTCGCGGTCCCCCAGGGTCCGCAGGGCGACCGCCCAGAGCCGGTCCCGGTGCCGCCGCACGATCTCACCGAAGGCATCGGGGTCGCCTTCCACGTGGCGGGCGAGCAGCTCCTGGTCGCTCACTCCGCCGTATCCGGCCCCCTCCGTCATCTGCCCCCTCCGCCTTCGGTGCCGCCGGTGAGACGTCAGCCGGTGAACTTCACCTCGGTGACGGCCTGCTTGTAGCCGGCCTGTGCGTACGCGTCGGGATCCGCGCCGGAATTCGGCACGGCGGTGATCCACATGAGCACGAACTGGCTCTTCACCTTCTTGCTGACCTTCACCGTGGCGGTGTTCCCGGTGGTGGTGACGCTGCCGATCTTCGTCATCGAGCTGATCGACCCCGGGCTCAGCGAGTCGGCGGCGTACAACGCGACCGTTGTGTGATCGCCAGAGTAGCGAAGGGAGACGGTTCCCGTGGCGAGTTCCTTGGCGGAGCCCAGGTCGTAGACGATTCCCACGCCCGGCTTGTACGGAGCCAGCTCCGGCCCGCTCAGGAAGGTGTTCGTCCTCCAGTAGGTCGAGGTGCTGCCGTCGTACGTCTTGCTGACGTCGTTCGGATGCTGGGCATCGCCCTTGGCGACGTACTCCTGCGCGTCGTGGATCTTTATCGCGGCGGCGGCCGCCGGGCTGGCGGTGTTCTTGTCGCCGTCGTCCGTCGTCTGGGTGTTGGTGGTGTCACCGCCGGACTTGTCGCCCTGGTGCATCAGGGCGTCCGCGAGCTGCCAGCTGCCGAGGCCCAGGGCGGCGATGAGGAGAGCCGAGACGGCCCACTTCAGCGCCTTGCCGGTGCGGCTCTGCAGCGGGGGCGGCGGGGCCTGGATGACCGGCGTCGCGCCGGGCGGCGTGGAGCGGCCGTAGGTGCCCTGCTGGTACGTGGTGCGCTGGTACTCGGGCGGTGCGGTGAACGCGGGCTCCGGCGGGCGGACGCGGGGCATCTCGCCGATCGCCTTCACCAGCTCCTCCGGCGTGGTGCACGCGGACTCGTGGCGGGAGGCGGTGGCGCCGTCGTTGACGAGGGCCCGCATGGCGAGCTCGGACAGGCCGCGGTGGACACCGGCACGCACCTGGTCGGGTGCGATCAGGCCGACGTCCTTGGGCAGCCCGGCCAGCCCGTAGGCGTCGCTCTCGTACGGCCAGCGCTGGGTCAGCGCCGCGTACAGCAGTGCGCCGATCGCCTCGGTGTCGGTGCGCTGGGGGGTGTCGGAACTGATACCGCGCAGGGCCGCGTTCACCGCGAGGCCGCGGATGCGCCACTGCCCGGTGGAGGTGCGCAGCACGGCGTTCGGGTTCAGGCGGAGATGAGCCAGTCCCTCGCGATGCGCGGCCGCCATGGCGGAGGCGACCTGACTGACCATCTGGTAGGCGTCGTGCGGCTCCAGTGGTCCGGCCGCGAGCAGCGGGGTCAGTTCGGTGGCGTCCGGCAGCCACTCGTGGACGACGTAGACGAGGTCGTTCTCCTCGACGGCGTCCAGGACCTGGACGAAGCGCGGATCGCCGAGCAGCGCGGCGGACCGGGCGGCGGCCAGCACCGCGCGGGTCCGCGGATGGTCGGAGGGCAGGATGTGGACGCCTACGGCACGGCGAAGTTTCTCGTCGACCGCACGCCAACTGCTGAATCCGTCCAGACGGGTGACGCACTCCTCAAGACGGTAGCGTCTGGCGAGCTTGTGCCCGCTGTGCAGTTCGGGGGGCGCGGCCTGCTTCTCAGCACCCGCGGCCATGCCGTTTCCCTGTGCTTCGTCGCTGTCCGTGTCCCGCTCCGGGTTCTTGGCCACCCCGTCGGCCGTGGACTGGTCCGCCTTGGCGGTCAGCGGCTTGTCACCGCTGTTGTCTGCCACGTCGACGGCAGCCGTGCTCCGTTCCGCCACCGTCGTCCCTGCCTCCCCATCCGTTGCACGCTGTCCGACGCCGAAACCAATTGTGCCCACAGTCCCCCGCTATGCACGACACGCGGCGGCGAACGATGGTTGTGCGCTTACCCCCGTCTCAGCGACCCAGACGCCCGCGCACCATACCCACGAGGGAGTTGAGCTCCTCGATGCGCATGCGGCGCGCGGCGACGTAGAAGACGCCGAGCAGGACCGCCCCGCCGGCCAGCAGCGAGGCGAAGGAACCGATCACGCCCTGGCCCAGGGTGTGGCCGATGCCGTAGCAGGCCGCACCACTGAGCAGCGCGGCCGGTACGGACGCGATGCAGAGCCTGGCATAGGTGCGGGTGACGCGGGAGCCGTCCAGGTCGCCGCCGAGCCGCTTGCGCAGCCGCCGCCAGGCCACTCCGACGCCGATCGCGTAGGCCAGGCCGTAGGAGGCCGCCATGCCGGCCACCGCCCAGCGGGCCGGGAGCAGCACGTAACAGGCGACCGAGGCACCTGCGTTGACCGCCGCGACGATGACCGTGTTGTAGAAGGGGGTGCGGGTGTCTTCGTAGGCGTAGAAGGCGCGCAGAACGACGTACTGCACCGAGTAGGGGATCAGGCCGAGGGCGAAGGCCATCAGCATGAATCCCATGTTGGTGGCTTCGCTGATGCCCGAGGAGCCGAAGATCAGGGTGCACATCGGCACGCCGAGGGCCAGGAAGCCGAAGGAGATGGGGACGATCGCGACGGCGGTCGTCCTGAGGCCCTGCGAGATGTCGTCGCGGACGGCGCCCGTGTCGTTCTCAGCGGCCGAGCGGGAGATCCGCGGCAGCAGGGCGGCCATCAGGGAGACGGTGATGATGGCCTGCGGCAGGCCCCAGATCAGCTGGGCGTTGGCGTAGGCGGCGAAGCCGGTGCCGTCGATCGGGGAGCTCTTGCCGGCCGAGGTCGACAGCTGGGAGACGACGAGCGCGCCCGCCTGGTTGGCGAGGACGAACAGCACGGTCCACTTGGCGAGGGTCGCGGCCTTGCCGAGGCCGTGGCCCCGCCAGTCGAAGCGCAGCCGCAGCCGGAACCCGGTCTCGCGCAGGTAGGGGATCATCGCCAGGGCCTGGACCACGAGGCCGAGCAGCACGCCGAGGCCGAGCAGCCGCTGGCCCTCCGGCGGAATGTTCGTGACCTTCATGCCGGAGTGTGCGGCGGTGCCGTAGACCCAGATGAACAGGCCGAGGGTGACGATGATGACGATGTTGTTGAGGACGGGGGTCCACATCATCGCGCCGAACTTGCCGCGCGCGTTGAGGATCTGACCCATCACCACGTGGATGCCCATGAAGAAGATCGAGGGCAGGAAGTAGCGGACGAAGGTGATGCCGACCTGGTTGGCCGCCGGGTCGCTGGCGACCGAGTCGGACAGCAGGCGGATGAGGAGGGGCGCGGCCGCGATGGTGGCCGCGGTGAGCAGTCCCAGCGCCACCATGACGAGGGTCAGCAGGCGGTTGGCGAAGGCCTCACCGCCGTCGTCGTCCTCCTTCATGGCTCGCACCAGCTGCGGCACGAAGACGGAGTTGAGGCCGCCGCCGACGGTCAGGATGTAGATCATCGTCGGCAGCTGGTAGGCGACCTGGAAGGTGTCGCCGAGCAGGCCGACGCCCAACGCGGAGACGATCAGTGCGGAGCGGACGAAGCCGGTGAGGCGGGAGACCATCGTGCCCGCCGCCATGACGGCGCTCGACTTGAGCAGGCCCGCGGCCTTTCCGCCCTTCTTCGCGGGGGCGGGCGGCGGGGCCGCGGCGGGTACGGCACCGAGGTTCAGGGTCTGGTCGACCGCGGCCGTCGGAGCGGCCGGTGGCGTCGGTGCCTGGTACGGCGGCACCTGGGCGGGCCCTCCCGGGGCGGCCGTCGGACCCGGTACCGACGGGGGCTCCGGCGGCCGCTGGCCGCCGCCCTGCTGCGGGTCCCGGTAGCCGCTCTGCTGCTGATCGCGGAAGAGATGCGCGAAGGCGTCCGGCTCGTGACGCTCCTCACCGGAGTGCGAGACCAGGTCGTCCACGCCCACGTACTGGGTCGTGCGCGGGTTGTCGCCGTACGGCAGGTACTGGCTCGGGCTGTCCGGTTCCGGCGCCGGGGTCTGGGCCCACACCTGCGGGTCGGGGGCGTAGGGCGACTGGGGGGGCTGGCCGTACAGGGGCTGCTGCGGGTAGCTGCCCGGAGCCGGCGGGGGGTGCGCAGCACGGTCGTAGAGTGCCTCGGCGACCGGGTCCTGGGCGGAGAGGTCGCGTGCCCGGTAGGGGTCCTGGTCGTAGGCGTCCTGGAGGTACATGTCAGCCGCGTGCTGCGGCGGGACCTGGCCGGGCTCCGGCGGCGGTTCGGGGTAGCCCGAACCGGCCGCGCCCTGGCCGCTTTCACCGTTGTACGGCGCGTTCATGGTTACCCCACCTCATCGTCCCGGGCCCACCGGCCACGACATCGCTCAACGGTCCACTCTCTCACCCGTCTCGGACGGGTCGGCGCTTTCCGGGGCGGTGTCCGGTGTCGGGTCACTCGGCTGCTCCGGGTCGTCTTCCCGGGGCCGGGCGACGGATTCCTCCTGGAGACGATCCTCACGGGCGGCGGGGTTCCCCGGACCGTCTGCGTCCTCGGTGTCCCCTGGGTTCGCGGCCTGCGAGGTGCCGGGAGCCTCCGGGTCGCCGGGGGTCTCCGGAGTGCCCTTGCCCTCCGCGTCGGGGCCGTCCTCTTCGGCCCGCCGGGCGGCCGCCCGCTTGCGCTGGGTGTACATCCGGAAGCCGGCGAGCACCAGCAGCAGCACGCCGCCGCCGATGACCAGCATCACCGTCGGGGTGACCTCGGTGACCTTCACGTCGAACCTGACGGGCGCGCCGTACTCCTGCCCGTCCTCGGTGTAGAGCTGGGCGGTGACCTCGACCCGGCCGTTGGCGTTGGCCGAGGTGGAGAACTTCACGGACTGGCTGTGGCCGCCGGAGACCTCGACCTGCTGCTCGTAGTAGGGCTTGCCGCCGATCTCCAGCCGGGTCGGCATGGTCGAGGTGAGCCGCAGCACGAGGTGGTCGACACCCTGTACCAGGTTGTTCTGGACGGTCACCGGGATGGTGGCGCTGCGGCCGGAGAGCTTGGTCTCGGACTTGTCGATCAGCTTGACCTGGCTGGTGAGGTCGTCGAGCCAGGACTCCACGCTCGTGCGGAAGCTGTCCGCCTCACTGCCGCGGCCCCGCCACGACGTGGTCATCTCGCGGTTTATGGCCCGCCCGAAGGGGGTCACCACCCGGGACTCGTCGGTGAGGATCACCTGGAAGTTGTCGAGCTTGTCCTGCGTGCGGGCGATCTGCTCGAAGGCCGTCCGGGGCAGCTCCTGCCTGCGCAGCGCGGAGGGGTACGCGGACGACGAGGGGATCTTGGTGGTCGCGCCGGGATCGGGCTTGGCCTTGGCGGCCGCCTCCAGATCCTGGGACTGCGACCAGTTGCTGTCCTGCAGTGCGGTGATCGCCGTCGCCATCGCCTCGGCCTGGCTGGTCGACGGCATTCGCTGCGGCGCGATGACGATACTGCGCTGTTGTCCGGTCTGGGTGTTCAGCGCCAGGCTCTGGGCGAGGAACTGCTGCACCGCGAGCGTCGACGAGTCGGCATCCGTGAGATCGCCCTGGAACGCCGTGGACAGCCGCGCGTCGGCGACCACGGCCGTCGTGCCGCCTCCGATCGGACGCGCTGCCGACGGCGTGTACGTCAGCCCGCCGGTCTCCTGGAGGCTGTCGCTGCGGGCGATCACCTTGTCGGCACCGGCCGAGGTGGCGACCTTGATGATCGAGGGGTCGACGGCGCCGTTCACGGGCCATGCGAAGTCGGTGTTCGGTGTGACATGGAGCACCGTCTTCACGGTGGTGGAGGCGACCTCTGTGGCGTCCTTGAGGTGGCTCAGCGAGCCGGTCACGCTGGTGCCGTTGTGGGCGAGGGAGGCCAGGTCCGGGTCGGCGAAGGGGAGGGCCACCACCTCCTTGTCCGCCACGGCGTCCTGCAGGTCGGCCAGGAACTGCTTGGCCACCGCCTGATGGGTGCCGGCGGTGGTGGTGTCGCCGGCGCCCTGGAGCCGGTAGTTGCGCGTCATCGCGTCCACGGAGGCCAGCAGGTCCGGATCGATGACCCAGGTCACGTCGAGGTCCTTGCCGAGCGCCAGCATCTGGGCCAGCCGGCCACCGGGCGCGATCTCCTTGGCGAGGTCGTCGTTCTGGAAGACCGGCGTCTGCAGTTCGCCGGCGCCCGTCTTCGCCGTCACGTGGACGGTGGAGATCAGCGGCCAGAGGTACGTCGTCTTCGTCTTCGTGTCGGCCTCGGAGGACTGCCACGGCAGGAACGTCCGCCGGATGCCGAGGACCTGGTCCCACTGCTGCGCGGAGGTCTTGCCGGAGACCGAGACGCCGAACTGGTACACGCCGTCCTGGCCGAGGTCCAGCTTGTCGACCGGCACGGAGATGCTGAAGTGCTCGGCGACCCCTGGCGGGAGCGAGTCGAAGTCCTCGGTGTACTTGTCGCCGACCTCGGTGCCCAGGGCCGACTGGAGGTCGTCGGAGTGCCGGGCGGCCGTGTCGATCTCCGAGCGCGTGCTGAGCAGGGCGCCCGTCCGCAGGTCCACGTGGGCGTCCGAGACGGCCTGCTTGCCGTTGTTGGTCACCGTGCCGGAGACCGTCAGCGTGTCCCCGTCCGTGGGGGCGCTGGGGCTCAGGGAGTCCAGGGCGACGGACACGGTGTCCGACCCGGCAGCCTGTGCCGGTACCGCCGCGGGCAACTGCATCAGTCCGGCCAGCAGGGGCGCACCCGCGAGCAGTGCCCCGGTGCGCCGCAACCAGCGGCGGGCAGGTGAGGGCGTCCCCTGGATGTCTGCCGCCTCGGCCACGCGCTCGTCCGTCCCTCGTCGTCGTCAGTGGTCGTCGGAATGTGCGTCCACGCATGGTAACGAGGTGCGCTGAACGGAAGTGCCGCGGTCTGCCTCACAAGATCGGGAGAGGAGAGCGGACCGTCCCCTATATCCAGTATCGCCGTGAGACTCGTTTAAGCGGCGAAAGCTGTGCTTGTGCGGGTACGGAGTGAGGTGTCCCACTCTCCGCACAGGGAGGCTTCACACGGGGCGCTGCCGGAATATGGCGGCGCTTCGGACCGGCTGGGGCACGTACCCTGTTCTGTTGTGCCGAACGCCAATGAAGACACTCCCACTGTCCTGAGCCAGGCGCAGCAGCGCGCGGTGAGCGAACTGCTGCGGGTGGCGCCGGTCGCTGACGACCTCGCCCGCCGATTCGAGGAGGCCGGGTTCTCCCTCGCCCTGGTCGGCGGCTCGGTTCGGGACGCGTTGCTGGGCAGGCTCGGCAACGACCTGGACTTCACGACCGACGCCCGTCCCGAGGACGTACTGAAGATCGTCCGGCCCTGGGCGGACGCCGTCTGGGAGGTCGGGATCGCCTTCGGCACGGTCGGTGCGCAGAAGCAGGGTTACCAGATCGAGGTCACCACCTACCGCTCCGAGGCCTACGACCGCACCTCGCGCAAGCCCGAGGTGTCGTACGGGGACTCCATCGAGGAGGACCTCGTCCGCCGTGACTTCACGGTCAACGCGATGGCGGTGGCGCTGCCGCAGAAGGAGTTCATCGACCCCCACGGCGGTCTGGAAGACCTCGCACTGCGCGTGCTGCGCACCCCGGGGACGCCCGAGGAGTCCTTCTCGGACGATCCGCTGCGGATGATGCGGGCCGCCCGCTTCGCCGCGCAGCTCGACTTCGAGGTGGCCCCCGAGGTCGTCGCGGCGATGAAGGACATGGCCGGCCGTCTGGAGATCGTCTCGGCCGAGCGGGTCCGGGACGAGCTCAACAAACTGATCCTCTCGGCCCACCCCCGCAAGGGGCTGACCCTGCTCGTCGACACCGGTCTCGCCGACCACGTCCTGCCCGAGCTGCCCGCACTGCGCCTGGAGCGTGACGAGCACCACCGGCACAAGGACGTCTACGACCACACGCTGATCGTCCTGGAACAGGCCATGGCGCTGGAGGAGAACGGCCCCGACCTGACCCTCCGGCTCGCCGCCCTGATGCACGACATCGGCAAGCCGCGCACGCGTCGCTTCGAGAGCGACGGCAGGGTCTCGTTCCACCACCACGAGGTGGTCGGGGCGAAGATGACCAAGAAGCGCATGACGGCCCTGAAGTACTCCAACGAACTGGTGAAGGATGTCTCGCAGCTGGTCGAACTCCATCTGCGCTTCCACGGCTACGGAACCGGGGAGTGGACGGACTCGGCGGTCCGCCGCTACGTCCGCGACGCGGGCCCGCTGCTGAACCGCCTGCACAAGCTCACCCGGTCCGACTGCACCACCCGCAACAAGCGGAGGGCCGCGGCTCTCTCCCGTGCGTACGACGGCCTGGAACAGCGCATCGCCGAACTTCAGGAGAAAGAGGAACTCGACGCGATCCGTCCGGACCTCGACGGCAACCAGATCATGGAGATCCTGGGTATCCGCCCCGGTCCGGAGGTCGGTAAGGCGTACAAGCACATGCTGGAGCTTCGGCTGGAGAACGGGCCTATGGGGCACGACGCAGCGGTGACCGCGCTCAAGGAGTGGTGGGCCGCGCAAGGCTGAGGGGGTACAGCGGGGTCATGTTTCACGTGAAACATGACCCCGCTGTGACGCAACGAGGGGCGATGTTTCACGTGAAACATCGCCCCTCTTCACTCTTCACTGTGGAGCTGCGTGATCCTACTGCGGCCGGCGGTCGCGCTCGAAGCGGGTCATGGCCGCAGCAACCACTGCGTAGACGAGGGCGACCGTGATGACGAGCGTCGCGGAGCGGCCGTCCGGCGGAAGCATCAGCGCGGCTACCGCGGCTGCCCCGACAAAGGCGACGTTGAAGAGCACGTCGTAGACGGAGAAGATCCGGCCGCGGAAGCCGTCGTCGACGGACGACTGGACGAGGGTGTCCGTGGCGATCTTCGCGCCCTGGGTGATGAGCCCCAGGACGAAGGCGGCGACGAGCATGGGGACGGTCGTGAACGGGAGGCCCAGGGCGGGCTCCAGCACGGCGGCCGACGCAGCGCATACGACGATCCAGCGGCCGGGGCCGAGCCGCCCCGCGGCCCATGGCGTCACCACGGCGGCGGCGAAGAAACCCGCGCCGGAGACGCCCAGGGCCAGCCCCAGCAAGCCGAGTCCGTCGTCCGGGTCCGAGGAGAGGGTGTATCGGCAGAGCATCAGCACCAGGACGAGCAGTGCGCCGTAGCAGAAGCGCATCGCCGTCATGCTGACCAGAGCCCAGGCCGCCTCACGGCGGCCCGGTGCGCCGAGATGCCGGATCGCCTCCAGCAGGTCGCGTGCCGTGGTGATCACGGCCGCGCCCAGGCTCGGCTGAGTCGGATGCCGGTCCGGGCCGAGGAGGTCGGGGGCCATGGCCAGAGAGGCGAACGCCGCGCCCAGGTACAACGTGGCGCCCAGCAATACCACCGCGGCATCGGAATCGGAGGCCACCAGCCGTACGGCGAAAGCAAGGCCGCCGCCGGCGGTCGCGGCCAGAGTGCCGGCGGTCGGGGAGAGGGAGTTGGCGAGCACCAGCCGGTCGGTGTCGACCACCCGTGGCAGCGCGGCGGACAGGCCGGAGAGGACGAAGCGGTTGACGGCCGTGACACACAGGGCGGAGGCGTAGAAGAGCCAGTCGGGGACTTGGCTGACCATGAGGACCGCGGTGGCCGCCGCCAGCAGGGCACGCACCAGATTGCCGTAGAGGAAGATCTGGCGGCGGCGCCAGCGATCCAGCAGGACGCCGGCGAAGGGGCCCACGAGGGAGTACGGGAGGAGCAGGACGGCCATGGCCGAGGCGATCGCGGCCGGTGAGGTCTGCTTCTCCGGGGAGAAGACGACGTAGGCGGCGAGGGCGATCTGGTAGACGCCGTCGGCTCCCTGGGAGAGCAGGCGTATGAGGAGGAGACGGCGGAAGTTCCGCAGGCGCAGCAGGACACGCAGGTCGCGGACGACGGGCATGGGGCACAGCCTCACATATGGGGCCCCGCACAGGAGAAGGGTCCCCGGATCGAATGACCCGGGGACCCTTCTGAGCCCTGGCAGGAGCGTTTTTTGCGAGCTTGAGCTGTGGAGCTTCAGTGCCCGGCGGTGTTCCGGGTCAGCGCTCGACGTCGCCGCGGATGAACTTCTCGACGTTCTCGCGGGCCTCGTCGTCGAAGTACTGGACCGGCGGGGACTTCATGAAGTAGCTGGACGCGGAGAGGATCGGGCCGCCGATGCCGCGGTCCTTGGCGATCTTCGCGGCGCGGAGGGCGTCGATGATCACACCGGCCGAGTTCGGGGAGTCCCAGACCTCGAGCTTGTACTCCAGGTTCAGCGGGACGTCACCGAAGGCGCGGCCTTCCAGGCGGACGTAGGCCCACTTGCGGTCGTCGAGCCAGGCGACGTAGTCGGACGGGCCGATGTGGACGTTCTTCTCACCGAGGTCCCGGTCGGGGATCTGGGAGGTGACGGCCTGCGTCTTGGAGATCTTCTTGGACTCCAGACGCTCACGCTCCAGCATGTTCTTGAAGTCCATGTTGCCGCCGACGTTCAGCTGCATCGTGCGGTCCAGGATGACGCCCCGGTCCTCGAACAGCTTCGCCATGACGCGGTGCGTGATGGTCGCGCCGACCTGCGACTTGATGTCGTCACCGACGATCGGCACACCGGCCTCGGTGAACTTGTCGGCCCACTCCTTGGTGCCGGCGATGAAGACCGGAAGGGCGTTGACGAAGGCGACCTTGGCGTCGATGGCGCACTGGGCATAGAACTTCGCCGCGTCCTCAGAACCGACGGGCAGGTAGCAGACGAGGACGTCGACCTGCTTGTCCTTGAGGATCTGGACGACGTCGACCGGCTCGGCCTCGGACTCCTCGATGGTCAGGCGGTAGTACTTGCCGAGACCATCGAGGGTGTGGCCGCGCTGGACGGTGACACCGGTGCTGGGCACGTCGCAGATCTTGATGGTGTTGTTCTCGGAGGCGCCGATGGCGTCCGCCAGGTCAAGGCCGACCTTCTTGGCGTCCACGTCGAACGCAGCGACGAACTCCACGTCCTTGACGTGGTAGTCGCCGAACTGCACGTGCATCAGGCCGGGGACCTTGGACGCCGGGTCGGCGTCCTTGTAGTACTCGACGCCCTGCACCAGCGATGCGGCGCAGTTGCCCACGCCGACGATGGCTACGCGAACCGAACCCATTCCGGTTGCTCCCTGTGTGTACGAGTGAGGCCCTGAGCGGGTCTCACGTGGCGGTGTCGTCGGACGCATCCGGCCGGAGGGAATCTCCGGACCGGGGCAGGGCGCCCGGCGCTCCATTGTTGGTGTTCTGCTGAGCGGACCCCCCGGAGGCAGGACCCTTCAGGTCCCGTCCGGCCCGCTCGCTCTCGATGAGCTCGTTCAGCCAGCGCACTTCGCGCTCCACGGACTCCATCCCGTGGCGCTGGAGCTCAAGCGTGTAGTCGTCGAGGCGCTCCCGGGTCCGCGCCAGCGAGGCGCGCATCTTCTCCAGGCGCTCCTCCAGCCGGCTGCGGCGGCCCTCCAGCACGCGCATCCGCACATCCCGCGAGGTCTGCCCGAAGAAGGCGAACCGTGCCGCGAAGTGCTCGTCCTCGTAAGCGTCGGGGCCGGTCTGGGACAGGAGCTCCTCGAAGTGCTCCTTACCTTCGGCCGTCAACCGGTAGACGATCTTGGCGCGGCGGCCGGCGAGCGGCGCGGCGAGAGCATCCTCGGCGGTACTACCCGGTTCCTCGATCAACCAGCCGTTGGTGACCAGCGTCTTGAGGCAGGGATAGAGCGTTCCATAGCTGAACGCGCGGAACACGCCGAGTGATGTGTTGAGCCGTTTCCGCAGCTCATAGCCGTGCATCGGGGACTCGCGGAGCAGGCCGAGGACGGCGAACTCAAGGATGCCGGAACGCCGGCTCATGGTCGCCTCCTCTCGTCTTCGGCTTGCTTATCTCGCTCTGATGTATCGACTCGATACATCCCGACGATAGATCGGCTTTCCCTCTGCGACAAGAGGAACGACGGTGAACGGGATCACATCACCGATTCGTTGGAGGCAACTTGCCTGATTTGGGGTGAACTTCGGGGCTCGGCGGGTTTTGTTGGTGCGTAGTCTGTGCGGCATGCACACCACCGGGAACCAAGTGACGCCAGGGGGGCGTCCACGTCCTCGGTGCCGTACGGGTGAATGCAGGACCGACCACATCCGTATGTCGGGGGGACCGGAAATCAGCCGCCGTTCCAGGCGCCCACGGGTGCGCCTGCCCGAGGAGTAATCGTTCGATGAGCGAGCACCGTCGCAAACCGCCGCCGCCGCAGGGAGGCGGACGTGCCGCGGCCCGACGCGGCCAGTCCGGACCGTCCTCCGGCCGCCGCGCGGCACCGCGAGGCGCCACCGGGTCGCCTTCCGACTCCTATGGGTCCAGTTCCTATGGGTCGGACGCTGGCTCGGGAGGTGAGGAGCGCCCGTACGGTGGCCGTGCCGAGGCCCGCCGTGCGGCGCAGAGAAGTACGGGAAACAGCCGCCGCAGAACCGCCGACAACGGAGGGCGCGGTCCGGGTGGTCCTGCCGGGCCCGGGCGTGGCAGAGGCCGGGCGTCGACGGCGCCCGGCAAGAAGCGCCTGATCGACTACCCCAGGGCGAACAGGTTCGGCTGGCGCCGCTGGGTCCCCTCCTGGAAACTCGTCTCCGGGCTGTGCATCACCTTCTTCGGCAGCCTGGTGGCGCTGGTCGGTGTCAGCTACGCCATGGTGGGCGTCCCGAACGAGAACACGGCGGCACAGTCCCAGAACAACGTCTACTACTGGGCCGACGGCAAGCAGATGGTCGCGACGGGCACCGGTGTCAACCGGCAGAACGTCAACATCGCCGAGATCCCCAAAGCCATGCAGAACGCCGTGATCTCGGCGGAGAACAAGAGCTTCTACACGGATCCGGGCGTCGACTTCAAGGGCATCGCCCGCGCGCTCGTCAACATGGCCCAGGGCGGTGAGACGCAGGGTGGTTCGACGATCACCCAGCAGTTCGTCAAGAACACCTACCTCAGCCAGGACCAGACGCTCACCCGCAAGTTCAAGGAGATGTTCATCTCCATCAAGGTCGGCACGAAGTTCACGAAGCCGCAGATCCTCCAGGGCTACCTGAACACCTCGTACTTCGGCCGCGGCGCATACGGCATCCAGGCCGCCGCGCAGACCTACTACGGCGTGGACGCGAAGGACCTCACCCCGAGCCAGTGTGCCGTCCTGGCGGCTCTGCTCAAGGGTGCGACGTACTACGACCCCGCGGGCAACCCGGACATCGATCCTGCCGCCTCCCAGAAGGCCAATTACCAGCGCTCTCACGACCGTTGGGCCTGGATCCTCGAGGAGATGCACAAGGACCAGCACCTCACCGATGCCGAGTACCAGACGGCCATCAAGAAGTACCCGATGCCCCAGGGCCGCAAGGCGGTCAAGGGCATGACCGGGCAGATCAGCTACCTCGCCGACACGGCCAAGAAGTACGTCCTCGCGCACTCCAACATCACGGAGACGCAGTTCGACCAGGGCGGCTTCCAGATCTATACGACCTTCGACAAGGACAAGGTCAACGCGTTGAGCGCGGCCGTGGAGAAGGTCCAGAAGGCGAGGCTGGATCCGAAGAACCGGGAGAAGGACAAGTACGTCCAGTTCGGTGCCGCGTCGGTGGTGCCCAACGACGGCAAGATCGTCGCCCTGTACGGCGGCGCCGGCTACGAGAACAACCACTTCACCAACAACGCCGACACCTCAGGTGTCCCCGTCGGTTCGACGTGGAAGCCGTTCGTCCTGGCCGCCGCCATGCAGTACGGCACGTACAAAACCTCCCCCGAAGGGGTCTCGCCGCTGAGCAAGTACAACGGCAACGACCATCTCAAGGTCAGTAACGAGGACGGCAGCTACGTCCTGAACAAGGACGGCTCGACGTTCTTCCAGAACAACGAGAGCAACTATCGCTGGGGGTACATCACCCTGCGCAAGGCGATGGAGCAGTCGATCAACACGCCGTTCGTGCAGCTCGGCTGGGATGTCGGCATGTCGAAGGTGCGGGATGTCGCCAGCCGGTCCGGCATCCTGGACAGCAGCTTCGCGACTCTCAACCCGTCCTTCGCTCTCGGTACGTCGACTCCGAGCGCGATCCGCATGGCCGACGCCTATGCGACCTTCGCGGCGTCCGGCAAGCACGCGGATCCCTACTCGGTGACCGAGGTCAAGCAGGACGGGCAGGACCTGCAGGGCTTCAGCAAGCCGAAGGTCACGACGGCGATGCCCGAGGACGTCGCGAACAACGTGACGGACACGCTGGAGAACGTCATCCAGAACGGTACGGGTACCAATGCCAAGGCCCTGGGCCGTACGGCGGCGGGCAAGACCGGTACCACCGACAGCAACAAGTCGGCCTGGTTCGTCGGCTACACCCAGCAGCTGGCCACGTCGGTCGCCATGTTCCGTGAGAATCCCAAGGACGCCGAACTGCTCTCCATGAACGGCACCGCCGGCGTGGCGTCCATCCACGGTGGTGACATCCCGACCTCGGTGTGGACCGAGTACATGAAGGCCGCGCTGAAGGGCAAGAACGACCTGGGCTTCCCCGAGGCGACCAAGATCGGTCAGATCGCCGACGAGGCCGGGGCTCCTTCCCCGACGCCGTCTCCCAGCATCACGCCGAGCGAGACGCCCACCGAGACGCCGAGCGCCACTCCGAGCGAGACGATCGCCCCCCCGTCGCCCACGGTGACGGAGACCTGCCGGTTCGCCTGGAACTGCTCGACCGGCGGTGGTAACACTGGCGGCAGCACGTCGGGTACGACGTCCTCGCCCTCAGCTACGGATACGACCGGGGTGGGCAACAACGGAGGCAATGCCAACGGCGGAGGGAACTTCTTCGGCGGATCAACCGGCTAGCCGCGCGGTCTGACCGGCTGGTGACCATTTCGCCCGCCGAAGTCTGTTTCACGTGAAACGTGGGCCGTCGCACCCGGTGAGGTGCGGCGGCCCTCGGCGTATTCCTAGAGAGGTGCGGCAGGATGGGCCCCATGCCCAGTGCAGAGACGACGCCCGCGGGCGTGCGCGAGCCGGATCCGGTGCGGCCGACCAGGGAAGACGAGGTCGCCGCGGCCGGGAGTGAGCTGATCGGCGGCCCCATCGGGCGGCGTGCCCTGCTCGGCACGTCCTGGTGGACGCCGCTCAGGGTGGTCGTCATCGTGGCGGTCGGGATGTTCGCCCTCGGCATGGTGCAGAAGCTGCCCTGCTATGACAGCGGCTGGTTCTTCGGCGCGAGCTCCCAGTACACCCATGCCTGCTACTCGGACATTCCGCACCTCTACCAGGGACGCGGTTTCGCCGACGGTCTGGTGCCGTACTTCGACAAGCTTCCGGGCGATATGGACTACCTCGAATACCCGGTGCTGACCGGTGTGTTCATGGAGGTGGCCGCCTGGCTCACGCCCGGCAGCGGCAGCATCATGCTCCAGGAGCAGGTGTACTGGTTCGTCAACGCCGGGATGCTGATGCTGTGCGCCGCGGTCATCGCGGTGTGCGTGGTCCGTACGCATCGCCGCCGCCCCTGGGACGGGCTGCTGGTCGCCCTCGCGCCTGCCTTCGCCCTGACCGCCACCATCAACTGGGACCTCCTGGCGGTCGCTCTGACGGCCGCGGCGATGCTGATGTGGTCCCGGAGCCGTCCGCTCGCCTTCGGCGTCCTCCTGGGGCTCGCCACAGCCGCCAAGCTGTACCCCGTGTTCCTGCTGGGGCCGCTGTTCCTGCTGTGCTGGCGCGCGGGCAAGTGGCGGGAGTTCTTCGTTGCCACAGGCGGTGCGGTGGCCGCCTGGCTCGTCGTGAACCTGCCGGTGATGATCTTCGCGTTCGACGGCTGGTCGAAGTTCTACACGTTCAGCCAGGAGCGGGGCGTCGACTTCGGTTCCTTCTGGCTGATCTGGGCGCAGAACACGACCACTCCGCCCAGCACCGACTTCGTGAACACCGCTGCCACGGTCCTGGTGCTGCTCTGTTTCCTGGGCATCGCCGCCCTGGCCCTCACCGCCCCGCGCCGGCCGCGCTTCGCCCAGCTGGCCTTCCTGGTGGTGGCGGCCTTCATCCTCACCAACAAGGTCTACTCCCCGCAGTACGTGCTGTGGCTGGTGCCGCTGGCCGTCCTTGCCCGGCCCAAGTGGCGGGACTTCCTGATCTGGCAGGCGTGCGAGGTGGCGTACTTCCTGGGGATCTGGATGTACCTCGCGTACACGACCAGCGGAGACGCCCACAAGGGGCTGCCGACCGATGGCTACCACTGGGCCATCGCGGTGCACCTGCTGGGCACGCTCTACCTGTGCGGCATGGTCGTGCGCGACATCCTCATGCCCGAGCGGGACGTGGTGCGCCGCGGCGGGGAGGACGATCCCTCCGGTGGGGTGCTGGACGGTGCGGAGGACGTCTTCGTGCTTGGCGCGGCGGCCCGTCCCCCGCGCCACGCGGCCCACTTCGAGGGGCCGCAGGTGGAATGGGGAAGCCGGTCCTCCGAGGATGGTTCGCTCTGAGCGAACGCCCCGGGTCCTGAACGGAGATGGGCCGCACACGGAGTCCGTGTGCGGCCCATTTGCCTGTCCTGGGAGAGGTCAGGTGGTGTGCTCTCTGTGTAGCGGCGCGTCAGCGGTCCACGATCCGGTCGAACTGGGTCGTGGTGTGCCGGAGATGGGCCACCAGCTCCTCGCCGACCTTCGGCTCCGGGGCGTCCGAGGGCACGAAGAGGATCGACACCTGCATGTGCGGCGGCTCCGCGAACCAGCGCTGCTTGCCGCCCCAGACGAACGGAGAAAGGTTCCGGTTCACCGTGGCCAGGCCGGCCCGTGCGACGCCCTTGGCGCGCGGCATGACGCCGTGCAGGGCCTTCGGCGCCTCCAGGCCCACCCCGTGCGACGTACCGCCCGCCACGACCACCAGGAAGCCGTCCGAGGCGGACTTCTGCTGCCGGTAGCCGAACCGGTCGCCCTTGGCCACGCGGGTGACGTCCAGGACCGCCCCGCGGTACTCGGTGGCGTCGTGGTCCCCCAGCCACAGCCGGGTGCCGATCCGGGCCCGGAACCGGGTCTGCGGGAACTGCTGCTGCAGCCGGGCGAGTTCGTCGGCCTTGAGGTGGCTGACGAACATCGTGTGCAGCGGCAGCCGGGCCGCACGCAGCCGGTCCATCCAGCCGATGACCTCCTCGACGGCGTCCGAGCCGTCGGTGCGGTCCAGCGGCAGGTGGATGGCGAAGCCCTCCAGCCGGACGTTCTCGATGGCCGAGTGCAGCTGCGGCAGGTCCTGCTCGCTGATGCCGTGCCGCTTCATCGTGGACATCACCTCGATGACCACGCGGGCACCGACCAGGCCGTACACGCCGTCGATGGACGACACCGAGCGGATGACCCGGTCGGGCAGCGGCACGGGTTCCTCGCCCCGCCGGTACGGGGTCAGTACCAGCAGGTCGCCGCCGAACCAGTCCTTGATGCGTGCGGCCTCGTACGTCGTGCCGACGGCGAGGATGTCCGAGCCCAGCCGCGTGGCCTCCTCCGCCAGCCGCTCGTGCCCGAAGCCGTAGCCGTTGCCCTTGCAGACCGGCACCAGACCCGGGAACTGCTCCTGCACGTGCTTGTGGTGCGCCCGCCAGCGCGCGGTGTCGACGTAGAGCGTGAGCGCCATGGCCGGACCTGGAACCTTTCTGCGTGCTGGCGACTGCCAGAGGACTGCGGTGTGTCAGGGCTATAGAAGCACGGAGCGTGACGTCAGCGGCGCGACATGTAGATGTCGAGCGCCTTGTGGAGCAGCTTGTTCAGCGGGAAGTCCCACTCGCCGAGGTACTCGGCGGCCTGGCCACCGGTGCCCACCTTGAACTGGATCAGGCCGAAGAGGTGGTCCGTCTCGTCCAGCGAGTCCGAGATGCCGCGCAGGTCGTAGACGGTGGCGCCGAGCGCGTAGGCGTCGCGCAGCATCCGCCACTGCATGGCGTTCGAGGGTCGCACCTCACGGCCGATGTTGTCGGACGCGCCGTAGGAGTACCAGACGTGTCCGCCGACGATCAGCATGGTCGCCGCGGAGAGGTTGACCCCGTTGTGCCGGGCGAAGTACAGCCGCATCCGGTTCGGGTCCTCGGTGTTGAGCGCCGTCCACATGCGCTGGAAGTACGACAGCGGGCGCGGGCGGAAGTGGTCGCGCACGGCCGTGATCTCGTACAGCCGCTGCCACTCCGCCAGGTCCTGGTAACCACCCTGGACGACCTCGACGCCGGCCTTCTCGGCCTTCTTGATGTTGCGCCGCCACAGCTGGTTGAAGTTCTTGTGGACCTCTTCCAGGGAACGGTTCGCCAGCGGCACCTGGAAGACGTAGCGCGGCTGCACGTCACCGAAGCCGGCGCCGCCGTCCTCGCCCTGCTGCCAGCCCATCCGGCGCAGCTTGTCGGCCACCTCGAAGGCGCGCGGCTCGATGAAGTCGGCCTCGATGTCGCGCAGCCGCTTCACGTCCGGGTTCTGGATGCCCTGCTTGATGGAGTTGGACTCCCAGCGGCGGATGATCACCGGCGGGCCCATCTTCACCGAAAACGCGCCCTGGTGCTTGAGGTGCGCCAGCATCGGCTGGAGCCACTCGTCGAGGTTCGGCGCGAACCAGTTGATGACCGGGCCCTCGGGGAGATAGGCGAGGTAGCGCTTGATCTTGGGCAGCTGGCGGTACAGCACCAGACCCGCGCCGACCATCTCGCCGGTGCGCTCGTCGAACCAGCCGAGGTTCTCCGAACGCCACTCCGCCTTGACATCGGCCCAGGCCGGGACCTGCATGTGGCTAGCCGCCGGCAGGCTCTGGATGTACGCCAGATGCTGTTCGCGGCTGATGGTCCTCAGGGTCAGGCTCATGTCGGGGCGCTCCTCGGGCTGGTGTGTCCCCATGGGTACAGGGGCTCCGGCTCTCGCGCCGAAGCCTACTGCGCCTTTCCCGCGGCCCGACTGGCCGTACGGCACCTACGCCCCGGCCGCTGCCCGGCCGGGGCGTTCGACGGTGGTGCGGGGTGCCGGTCTCAGCCGAACAGACCGCCGTGCGCCATGCCGATGAAGAAGCCGATGCCCGAGGCACCGAGACCCAGGATCAGGCCGAAACGCTCGCGCGTGGTGATCGAGACCCACTGCCCGTACAGACCGGTGAAGAGACCGATCAGGCCGGTCCAGGAGCTGAGCAGATGCAGGCCGTGGAAGAACGACGTGATGAAGGCGATCAGCCCGAGCACCAGCGTCACTGCCATCAGCGAGTCCTGGAGCGCATGGGTCTTGCCGTCGGTGGCGAACAGGGAGCCGGCGGTGTTGGGTCGCAATGCCTGTGCCATAGGGCACCTCCTGCGGAAGGCGGCGCATCGTAGCGCCGTACACACCCGATGTGTACAGATTGAGGGTCCCGGCCGCCGGATTTCAACCGGAAGCGGGTGTGCGGGTAGTCTGTAGCGTCTGCACCGGTGTCTGCCCATGCCCTGTCCGGGATCCCAGCGGGACCCCCGAATGTCAGTGGCCGGCGCTACCGTTGCGCACGCATCACAACCCTCCTGCCACGGAACGACCGTGGCCGCTGAGTCCAAAGGAGGTGGGTTCCACATGCGTCACTACGAGGTGATGGTCATCCTCGACCCCGATCTGGAGGAGCGCGCTGTCGCCCCCCTGATCGAGAACTTCCTCTCCGTCGTCCGTGAGGGCAACGGAAAGGTCGAGAAGGTCGACACCTGGGGCCGTCGTCGTCTCTCGTACGAGATCAAGAAGAAGCCCGAGGGCATCTACTCGGTCATCGACCTGCAGGCCGAGCCTGTGGTCGTCAAGGAGCTCGACCGCCAGATGAACCTGAACGAGTCGGTCCTCCGGACCAAGGTCCTCCGCCCCGAGACCCACTGAGCTCCGCTCAGCCGATCTCGGGATTTCGAGTAGCAGCACAAGCAGCCAGCAGCAAACCCGCCGAGAGGTTCCCCCATGGCAGGCGAGACCGTCATCACGGTCGTCGGCAATCTTGTCGATGACCCCGAGCTGCGCTTCACCCCCTCCGGTGCGGCGGTCGCGAAGTTCCGCGTCGCGTCCACCCCCCGCACCTTCGACCGTCAGACCAACGAGTGGAAGGACGGCGAGAGCCTGTTCCTGACCTGCTCGGTCTGGCGTCAGGCGGCGGAGAACGTCGCGGAGTCGCTCCAGCGAGGCATGCGCGTCATCGTGCAGGGCCGGCTGAAGCAGCGGTCCTACGAGGACCGTGAGGGTGTCAAGCGCACGGTCTACGAGCTGGACGTCGAGGAAGTCGGCGCCAGCCTGCGGAGCGCCACGGCCAAGGTCACCAAGACCGCCGGTGGCGGCGGCCGCGGTGGCCAGGGCGGTTACGGCGGCGGTGGCGGCCAGGGTGGCGGCGGCTGGGGCGGTGGCTCCGGTGGCGGCAACCAGGGCGGCGCCCCCAACGACGACCCTTGGGCTTCCGGCGCTCCCGCCGGTGGCGGCAACCAGGGTGGCGGCGGCTGGGGCGGCGGCTCCGGCTCCGGCGGCGGTGGCGGCTACTCGGACGAGCCTCCCTTCTAAGGGACCAGGGCTCGCATCCCCACTTCTTGATCACACAGGAGAAACACCATGGCGAAGCCGCCTGTGCGCAAGCCTAAGAAGAAGGTCTGCGCTTTCTGCAAGGACAAGGTCACGTACGTGGACTACAAGGACACGAACATGCTGCGGAAGTTCATTTCCGACCGCGGCAAGATCCGTGCCCGCCGCGTGACCGGCAACTGCACGCAGCACCAGCGTGACGTCGCCACGGCCGTCAAGAACAGCCGTGAGATGGCGCTGCTGCCCTACACCTCCACCGCGCGCTAAGGGAAGGGTGACCGACTCATGAAGATCATCCTGACCCACGAGGTCTCTGGCCTCGGCGCCGCCGGCGACGTCGTCGACGTCAAGGACGGCTACGCACGCAACTACCTGATCCCGCGGAAGTTCGCGATCCGCTGGACCAAGGGTGGCGAGAAGGACGTGGAGCAGATCCGTCGTGCTCGCAAGATCCACGAGATCCAGACCATCGAGCAGGCCAACCAGGTGAAGGCCCAGCTCGAGGGCGTCAAGGTCCGTCTGGCCGTCCGTGCCGGCGACGCCGGTCGCCTCTTCGGTTCCGTCACCCAGGCCGACATCGCTTCGGCGATCAAGGCTGCTGGTGGTCCCGAGGTCGACAAGCGCCGCATCGAGGTCGGTTCTGCGATCAAGACCCTGGGCGCCCACGAGACGTCCGTGCGTCTGCACCCCGAGGTTGCCGCCAAGGTCAACATCGAGGTCGTCGCGGGCTGACGCCACGCTCGGCTTGAGCGGTAGCTGAACAGGGGCCGCACCCGTGAAGGGTGCGGCCCTGTTTTTGCGTCGACTCTCTGGGGCGGCCATGGTGTGGGGCCATGGGTGTTTCACGTGAAACGTGACAGCCCGCGATGTTTCACGTGAAACCGTCGGCAGCACCCATCGGTCAGCGCGTCGCGCCTGTCACGATCCACCGGCCCGACCGGGCGCGCAGCCAGAGGGTGAGCATCCGTACGGTCATCATCAGCGTCATGGCCCCCCAGAGCGCCGTCAGCCCACCGCCGAGGGTGGGGACGAGCAGGGCCACCGGCGCGAAGACCGCCAGCGTAAGGACCATGGCTCCGGCGAGATACGGCCCGTCTCCGGCACCCATCAGCACGCCGTCGAGGACGAAGACCACGCCGGAGATGGGCTGGGAGAGCGCCACGATGAGCAGCGCGGGCACCGCGGTGTTGCGCACGGCTGGGTCGCCGGTGAACAACGGGAGGAAGAGCGGCCGGGCGGCGACCACGAGCAGGCCCAGGACCACTCCGGTGGCGATGCCCCACTGCACCATCCGACGACACGCCTCGCGAGCGCCGGCGGCGTCATCTGCCCCGAGATAGCGTCCGATGACGGCCTGCCCCGCGATCGCTATCGCGTCCAGGGCGAACGCCAGCAGGCTCCACAGGGACAGCACGATCTGATGGGCGGCGATGTCGGCATCGCCCAGCCGCGCCGCCACGGCGGTGGCGATCATCAGGACGGCCCGCAGTGAGATCGTCCGGACGAGCAGGGGCACGCCGGCCTGTGCCGAGGCCCGTATCCCGGCGGCGTCGGGGCGCAGCGATGCCCCGTGCCTGCGGGCGCCACGGACGACGACGGTCAGGTAGACCGCCGCCATCCCGCACTGGGCGATGACCGTGCCCCAGGCCGAGCCGGCGATGCCCAGTCCGGCGCCGTAGACGAGCGCTGCGTTGAGCCCCGCATTGGCGATGAACCCCGCTACCGCTACGTACAGCGGTGTCCGGGTGTCCTGGAGGCCGCGCAGGACGCCGGTGGCGGCGAGCACGACGAGCATGGCCGGGATGCCGAGGGAGGAGATCCTCAGGTAGGTGGTCGCGTAGGGGGCTGCGGTGGCGGAGGCGCCGAAGACGTCCACGATGCCGGGAGCGAAAGGCAGGACGCCGACGATGACCGCGGCACCAATCAGCAGGCCCAGCCAGATGCCGTCCATGCCCTGGCGGACGGCCGCCTGGAGATCGCCTGCGCCGACCCGGCGGGCGACGGCGGCGGTGGTGGCGTAGGCGAGAAAGACGAAGATGCTCACGGCAGTGGTGAGCAAGGCCGAGGCGATTCCGAGACCGGCGAGTTGTGCGGTGCCGAGATGGCCGACGATCGCGCTGTCGGCCATGACGAAAAGCGGTTCGGCGACGAGTGCGCCGAAGGCCGGGACGGCCAGTGCGATGATCTCTCGGTCGTGCCCCCGTCGGGTGGCTTCGGTGGTCGCGGGAGCCTGTGACATGGGCGCTAATCTAATCGTCCACAGGTAAGTGATGCAAATGCTTAGTGACCCTTACCTTCGGTTGTGTTGCCCGCGCCGTCGCGCGTTGTTCGAAGCGATCTTGATCCGACTGGAAAAGTTTTTCTTCTGCACAGCCGGTGGATGGTAAAAGCGCAGCTCAGAGCCTGTTGAGGACAGGGAGCGAGGGCTTGTTCACAGGACTGTCCACCGCGTCGTGCACAGGTTTTGGCGGGTTCTCCACAGCATACGGGCGGTCGTCCACATGGCCTGTGGATAACCAGATTGGCTGACGGTGCCCGCGGGCCTAACGTGGTCCGGCACCCGCTCCTTGTCGCGGCCTCGGAAACCTCACAAAACCGACGCGTCCAGAACCGGAATGGGGCGTCCTAGTTGTCAGTGCCGTGCCGTAGAAAAGAGGGCATGGCGAGGTCCGCGGTGCGGACGGGAGGAGGTGGCTCGGTGAGCATTTCCGAGCCCTTGGACGATCCGTGGGCCGACGCCGGTCCGGGTGATCGTCTGCCCGCCTCCCGCCGACGGGACGAGGGTGGCCGCGGCCGGGACGACCGGCACGACCGGGGCCGGGACAGTGGGGAATGGGACGGCGGGGGCACCACCTTCGAGCGGGTCCCCCCGCAGGACCTGGACGCCGAACAGTCCGTCCTGGGCGGCATGCTGCTCTCCAAGGACGCCATCGCCGACGTCGTCGAGATCCTCAAGGGCCACGACTTCTACAAGCCCGCGCACGAGACGATCTACCAGGCGATTCTCGACGTCTATGCGAAGGGCGAGCCGGCCGACCCGATCACCATCGCCGCCGAGCTCACCAAACGCGGCGAGATCAACAAGGTGGGAGGCGCCTCCTATCTGCACACTCTCGTCCAGACAGTGCCGACGGCGGCGAACGCCGAGTACTACGCGGAGATCGTCCACGAGCGGGCGGTGCTGCGGCGCCTGGTCGAGGCAGGCACCCGCATCACACAGATGGGATACGCGGCCGACGGCGACATCGACGAGATCGTCAACAGCGCCCAGGCCGAGATCTACGCCGTCACCGAGCAACGGACCAGCGAGGACTACCTGCCCCTCGGCGACATCATGGAGGGTGCCCTCGACGAGATCGAGGCGATCGGCTCCCGTACCGGTGAGATGACCGGCGTGCCCACCGGGTTCACCGACCTGGATTCACTCACCAACGGCCTGCACCCCGGCCAGATGATCGTCATCGCCGCGCGTCCCGCCATGGGCAAGTCCACCCTCGCGCTGGACTTCGCACGCGCCGCGTCGATCAAGCACAACCTGCCCAGCGTCATCTTCTCCCTCGAAATGGGCCGCAACGAGATCGCGATGCGTCTGCTGTCCGCCGAGGCCCGGGTCGCCCTGCACCACATGCGGTCCGGCACGATGACCGACGAGGACTGGACCCGGCTGGCCCGCCGGATGCCGGACGTCTCGGCCGCACCGCTCTACATCGACGACTCCCCGAACCTGTCGATGATGGAGATCCGCGCCAAGTGCCGTCGCCTGAAGCAGCGCAACGACATCAAGCTCGTGATCATCGACTATCTCCAGCTGATGCAGTCCGGCGGCAAGCGGTCCGAGAGCCGCCAGCAGGAAGTATCGGACATGTCGCGAAACCTCAAGCTGCTCGCCAAGGAGCTGGAGGTTCCGGTGATCGCGCTCTCGCAGCTCAACCGTGGTCCCGAGCAGCGCACGGACAAGAAGCCGATGGTGTCCGACCTGCGTGAGTCCGGCTCCATCGAGCAGGACGCCGACATGGTCATCCTGCTCCACCGCGAGGACGCCTACGAGAAGGAGTCGCCCCGCGCGGGCGAGGCGGACATCATCGTCGGCAAGCACCGAAACGGTCCGACGGCGACCATCACCGTGGCCTTCCAGGGCCACTACTCCCGCTTCGTGGACATGGCGCAGACCTGATCCGAGGCGAGCCGGCACCGGCTTGATCCGTGCCGGGGAAATGGACTCGACGCCGGTCCGCCCACCAGGTGGACTGGGCGCATGACGACATTCCAGGAAGAGCTGCTCCCCGCCACCCGGCGGGCGCTGCTGCATCGGATCGCCGTGGCCCAGTCCGAAGGCCGGGCGCCGTCACTGGTGGCGGCGGTCGTGCGAGGCGGACGGGCCGTCTGGCATGGGGCGCGGACCTCGGTGGACGGGCATGGGCCGGACGAGAACGTGCAGTACCGGATCGGCTCGATCACCAAGACCTTCACGGCCGTTCTGGTGCTCAGACTGCGTGACGAAGGGCTGCTCGACCTCGGTGACCCGTTGGAGAAGCATCTGCCGGGCACCGGCGCGGGGGAGGCGACCATCGCCGACCTCCTTGCGCACACCGGCGGCTTGGCGGCCGAGTCCCCGGCACCCTGGTGGGAACGCACTCCGGGCTCACTGCGCCCGGAACTCAGCGACGTGCTCGGTGAACAGCCCGTCCTGCATCCCGTGGGCCGCCGCCACCACTACTCCAACCCCGGGTACACCCTGCTCGGTGCACTGGTCGAGGAACTCCGCGGTGCCCCCTGGGAGGAGGTACTGCGGCGAGAGGTACTCGAACCGCTGGGCCTCGACCGCACAGCCGCTCAGCCGCAGGCGCCGCACGCGGGCGGCTGGGCCGTGCACCCCTGGGCCGACGTCCTGCTCCCGGAACCGCTGGAGGACCTCGGCCGGATGGCACCGGCCGGGCAGCTCTGGTCGACCACGGGCGACCTCGCCCGCTTCGCGGTGTTCCTGGCGGTCGGCGACGACCGGGTGCTGAGCGCCGAGTCGGTGCGGGAGATGCGCACCCCGGCGGCCCCCGCCGAGTCCGCCGACGTACTGGACGGCGCCACCTATGGCCTCGGGCTGCAGATCCAGCGTTGTGACGGGAGGCTCCTCGTCGGGCACTCCGGCTCGCTGCCCGGCTTCCTGGCCAGCCTCACCATCAGCGTGGACGACGACGTGGCGGCGGTGGTCCTGGCGAACTGCACGTCCGGCCCACTCCTGTCCGCCACCGGTGCCGATCTCGTCCGTATCGTCGCGGAGGCCGAGCCGCGCATCCCCGACCCATGGCGCCCGCTGGCCCAGGTCGAGCCCTCCGTCCTGGAGTTGGCAGGCCCGTGGTACTGGGGCACCCATGCCTTCGTGCTCCGCGTGGCGGCCGACGGGCTTGTCTCACTGGGGCCGCTGACCGGCACCGGTCGCCGGGCCCGCTTCCGATCCAACGGCGACGGAACCTGGACCGGCCTGGAGGGCTACTACGCCGGAGAGCTGCTACGGCCCGTACGGCGGCCGGACGGCACCGTGAGCCATCTGGACCTCGGATCGTTCGTGTTCACGCGTCAGCCGTACGACGAGACGTCTCCCGTGCCCGGTGGCGTCGATCCCGAGGGGTGGCGGGGGATCGGTTAGCGGACGAGAGGGCGGGGGGGGGGGGGGGGGGGGGGGCCCCCCCCCCCCCCCCCCCCCCCCCGCCCTCTCCCTCGGTTCGGCTGTGAGCCGCTGGGGTTCAGATTTCGAGCTTGAAGCCTGTGTGGGATCCGGTGAAACCGAGCCGCTCATAGAAGCGATGGGCGTCGACCCGTGACGTGTCCGAGGTCAACTGGACCAACTGGCAGCCCCGGCGGCGGGATTCGTCGATGGCCCACTCGATGAACCGGGTGCCCAGTCCGCTGCCGCGTTCGTCGGCGTGGATGCGGACACCCTCGATGATCGACCGGGTGGCGCCCCGCCTCGACAGTCCGGGGATGATCGTGAGCTGCAGCGTGCCGACGACGCGGCCTTCTCGGACGGCGACGACCAGCTGCTGGTTGGGATCGGCACTGAGCCGTTCCAGGGCGCTCAGATAGGGCGCCAGGTCGTCCGGAGTCTCACGCCGGGCGCCCAGCGGGTCGTCGGCGAGCAGGCCAACGATGGCCGGGACGTCGTCGGCGACCGCGGTACGTATGTCAAGGTCTCCCATGCCGACAGCCTAAGCGGGCACGTGCAGCGCCTCCACGGCCCGGACCAGGGGGGCCAGTTCCGGATTCCTGGCCGCCTCATCGAGGGCCTCGCGCAGTGCCGTGTCGTTGGTGGGGCGAGCCTCTTCCAGCAGCCGTAGGCCTGCCTCGGTGACGTTGGTGTAGATGCCGCGTCGGTCGGTCGGGCAGAGGTAGCGCTCCAGGAGACCGCGGTCCTCCAGGCGCGTGACCAACCGGGTGGTGGCGCTCTGGCTGAGTACGACCGCGTCGGCCACCTGCTTCATCTGCAGATGGCCCCCTTCGCCGTCGTGCTGCCGGCTGAGCACGTCGAGCAGGGAGTACTCGCGCACGCTCAGGTCGTGCCTGGCCTGCAGGGCGCGCTCGATGTGGGCCTCGATCCTCCCGTGCAGCAGGGAGAGGGCGCACCAGCCCTGGGCGAGTGCGGTGAGCGCGGGGTCCGTCGCTGTCATTGGCGTTCTCCTCCGTCCCGGAGCGGCTTAACCCAGGATAGAGCAGGCACGCAATATCCCCCGCTTGCATATAGCCCGCGTCTGCAACTATTGTGAACGCACGCAAAGCGCACCTGCAATCGTCTGGGAAGGTCCACTCTCCATGCCTCTCGCGCTTCTGGCCCTCGCGATCGGGGCCTTCGGAATCGGAACGACCGAATTCGGGATCATGGGCTTGCTGCCCGAGGTCGCGGGTGACTTCGGGGTCTCCATCCCGACCGCCGGCCTGCTCGTCACCGGCTATGCGCTCGGCGTCGTCATCGGCGCCCCGTTGATGACCGTGCTGGGCACGAAGGTTCCCCGCAAGCGGATGCTGATGCTCCTGATGGGCTTCTTCATCGCCGGCAACCTGCTCACCGCTGTGGCCCCCGTCTTCGCCGTCATGCTGATCGGCCGAGTGGTCGCCTCCCTCGCCCACGGCGCCTTCTTCGGCATCGGCTCGGTCGTGGCGGCCGAACTGGTCGCCCCGAGCAAGAAGGCAGGAGCCATCGCGATGATGTTCACCGGCCTCACCGTCGCCAACGTCCTAGGCGTCCCGCTGGGCACCCTCGTGGGGCAGCACGCCGGCTGGCGCGTGACCTTCGGGATCATCGCCGCCCTCGGCGTCGTCGGCCTGGCCGGCATCGCCAAGCTGGTCCCCGAGTTGCCCAAACCGCAGGGCGTGCACCTGCGGCACGAGCTGGCCGCCTTCAAGAACACCCAGGTCCTGCTCGCCATGGCGATGACCGTCCTCGGCTTCGGCGGGGTCTTCGCGGCCATCACCTACATCGCGCCGATGATGACCCAGGTCACCGGCTTCGCCGACGGCTCGGTCACCTGGCTGCTGGTCCTCTTCGGCGTCGGCATGGTCGGCGGCAACCTCGTCGGCGGCAAGTTCGCCGACCGCGCCCTGATGCCCATGCTGTATGTGTCCCTGGGCGCCCTGGCCGTCGTCCTCGCCCTCTTCACGCTCACCGCGCACAGCAAGATCGCGGCCGGCGTGACCGTGGCCCTCATCGGCGCCCTGGGCTTCGCCACCGTCCCGCCGCTCCAGAAGCGCGTCCTGGACCAGGCACACGGCGCTCCGACCCTGGCCTCGGCCGTGAACATCGGCGCCTTCAACCTCGGCAACGCCCTGTCCGCCTGGCTCGGCGGCATGGTGATCGCCGCAGGCTTCGGCTACACCTCCCCCAACTGGGTCGGCGCCGCCCTGGCCGCGGCCGCCCTCGTCCTCGCCTTCCTGTCGGCCGCGCTGGAGCGCCGCGACAGCGTCCCCAGCGCGGTGGTCACCGGCGGCACGTCCGCAGGACAGCGGGCGTCGGTCCACCACTGACCGCCCGCATCTCTCACTGCACACCAGAAGCATCCAAGGAGAACCATGAGCACCACCACCGTCGCAGCGCTCACCATCCAGGACGCCGAGTTCCTGGTCACCGAGGCAGGCCGTGCCGCCGAGGCCGCCGGGGTCACCGTCAGCGTCACCGTCCTGGACGCCGGGGGCCATCTGCTGGCCTTCCGCCGGGACGACCGCGCCGTGTTGATATCCGGCGAGACGAGCACTCGCAAGGCCTACACGGCACTCCAGCTGAACACGCCTACCGCCGACCTCGTCGACGCCGTGCAGCCGGGAGGTCTCTTCCACACCCTGCCCACGGCGCTCGACAGGCCGCTGCTGTTCATCGCGGGCGGTGTCCCCGTCCGGCGCGACGGCCGGATCATCGGGGCGATCGGTGTCGGCGGCGGTGCGCCCGACCAGGACCACGGCTTCGCGTCCGCCGCCGTGGCTGCACTCGCCTGACAGCACCTCGCTCGACGGCGGACGCCGGCTCCCCCGGGGAAGCCGGCGTCCGCCGCGGCCGAAGGCTGCTCAGCCCGCCGCCACCGTCAGCGGCGCGAACCGCCGTGTCCAGTCGCCCGGCAACTCCGTCATCCCGTAGGTCATCACCGAGTTCTCGGCGACGGAGACCAGCCCGCGGGCCTTCGCCCAGGCCAGCAGTTCCTCGTGCCGGACGTCGATGTCCGTTCGGAGCGGGCGGTCGGTACGGGCGGCAAGCGAGGAGATCAGGGACTTCGCCGTCTCCGTGTCCCGGGCGATCAGTGGTCCGACGACATGTGTGTCCATGTTGGGCCAGGCGGCCGCGTACCCGACGATCCTTCCGTCGTCCACGGCGACCCGCAGCAGATCCGAGAAAGCGGGCAGCCGAGTGATGAGCAGGGTGCGGTCGGCTCCGAACACCTCCTCGTCCAGCCGGAGGATGGAACCGAGGTCCTCGGCGGTGGCCGCCCGGGTCACCACCCGCGGCTCGGGCCCGCCCGGCGTGAAGGGGCCGCGGAGCATCTCCGAGCGTCCCGTGACCTTGAATCCGAGCTCCTCGTAGAGCGGCCGGCCGTACGGCGTCGCGTACAGGGTCAGGGGAGTCGTCCCCATCACCGAGATGATGTGCCGCATCAGTCGGCGCCCGATGCCCTGGCGGGCGTGCCGTTCGGCGACCAGGACCATGCCGACCGCGCCGAGATGCGGGCGTTCCCCCGGGCCGTACTCCGTGATGACGCCGGCGGCGACCAGGCCTCCGCCGGGGTCGTCGATGCCGTATCCCTTCCCGGCCGTGAGGAGCAAGCGCCACTTGTGTTCCTCACGGGGCCACCCCCGGTCCTCGGACAAGTCGGCGCAGGCGCTCAGATCGCGTGGCGTCAGTCGGCGGATGGGCAGAGGACCGTCGGAAGGAGTTGACACGCAGGTCAGGCTTGCCGACCGACACCCCCGGCGTCCACCCGTTTCAGGCCGGACACACGTGCTTTTGGCCATGTCGTGGCACGCCGCTCAGCCTCTGGACAGGTGCGGGACGTTTCACGTGAAACAGCGCCGTACGGCCCCCGGTGCGTTGCCGCGCCAAGGAGCCATGCGGCTGCTCGATAATCTCGGGCCCATGGCGAGACTTCACCTCTTCGATCTCGACGGCACATTGCTGCACGGCACCTCCGCACCCGTCGAGATATCCCGTCAGCTCGGCCTGGAAGCAGAGACCATCGAGCTTGATCGGGCGATTTCGGCTGGACGGATCGATCCGCCGGAGTACGCGGCGCGGGTGTACACCCTCTGGGCCGAGCTGACTGACGCCCATGTGACGGCGGCGTTCGACGGGGCGCCGTGGCTGGCTCGTATCCGGGACGTCTGGGCCGAGATCAGGGGATCGGGGGACTACTGCGCGGTGGTCTCGCTCTCACCCTCGTTCTTCGTCGAGCGTCTGCTGGACTGGGGAGCCCACGAGGCCTTCGGATCCCGTTTCCCGGCAGTGCCGTTCGCCGAGCCCGTGGACCCGGCGGGCGTCCTCACCGCCGCGGCCAAGGTGACGATCGCGGACCGCCTGTGCGAGCAGTTCGGGGTCGGTCGGGCGGACTGCGTCGCCTACGGTGACTCGATCTCGGACAGGGACTTGTTCGGCGCGGTTCCCGTGTCCGTGGCGGTCAATGCGGACGGACATCTCGCCGGTCTGGCGACGTACTCGTACACAGGACAGGATCTGTGGGATGCCTACGAATTGACGCGTGGCGCCCGGTAATTGAGGGAACCGATGGTTCGCCCGTTGCCGGTTTTACCGGGGGATACAGGGGGGACTTGTGTGCGGGGCGACGGCCGGTAGGGTCGACTCCGGTTAACGTCCGGGGCCGGACACTCCCTGCGGGAGTGATTGCGGCCCATGTCACACTCTCGCCTTACTTGTCCGTACACGGGGGAATCGCGGGTTGAATGTGGTCGTGTCGGCCACTGGGCCCGACCGGGGAGAGCTAGCCGTCATCCGGGGGAAAGCAGGCACCTTCCGAGAGAAGTGTGCAGACCGACCGCAAGATGTTCGAGGCGAGGGCACACCATGGACGCTCCGACCACCACGTCGGCGGGCAACGACGGGGCCGGCGGAGGCAACTGGTTCACGTCGCACGACAGGCCTGCAGTGGATCCTTCCGCCGGGCCTCCGGCCGCGTCGCCGGGCGGCGGGCAGGAACCGCCCCAGAGCCGCCCTCTCGTGCCCGCAGAGTCCCGGGAGCGAATACGGTCGGCGACGGAGCCGGCGCGCCGTCAGGAAGCCGCTCAGCCCCCGCCCGCCGGACACCATGCGGCACCCGGCTCCTTCGCTTCCGCGCCCGGGCACCCTGCACCGGGATCCTCCGGTCAGCGCGTCCCGCCACAGCGCAGCACACAGCAGTCGCAGGACGCCTCCCCGGACGCGGTTCGTATCCGCGGCACCATGGGCGAGATCGGCCCGATCGCCGACAAGGTCACCTCGTACTTCTACGCACTGCTCTTCGTCCGCCACCCCGAACTGCGTTCGCTGTTCCCGGCCGCCATGGACACGCAGCGGGACCGGCTGCTGAAGGCGCTGCTCACCGCGGCCGAGCACATCGACAACCCGCCCGTCCTGGTCGAGTACCTCCAGAACCTGGGCCGCGGCCACCGCAAGTACGGCACCCGGCCCGAGCACTATCCCGCTGTCGGCGAATGCCTCATCGGCGCACTGAGCAAGTACGCCACGGGCATCTGGGACCGCGAGACGGAGGCGGCCTGGGTACGGGCGTACACGACGATGTCCCAGGTGATGATCGACGCCGCGGCCACGGACGAACTGCGCGCCCCGGCGTGGTGGCACGCGGAGGTCGTCGCCCACGACCTCAGGACCGCGGACGTCGCGGTGCTCACGCTCCGTCCGGACCAGCCGTACCCCTTCCTTGCCGGGCAGTACGCGAGCCTGGAGACACCCTGGTGGCCGCGGGTGTGGCGGCACTATTCCTTCGCCTCCGCGCCCCGTTCGGACGGCCTGCTCACGTTCCATGTGAAGGCCGTCCCGGCCGGCTGGGTCTCCAACTCGCTGGTGCACCGCGCCCGCCCGGGTGACGTCGTCCGCCTCGGCCCGGCCGGTGGTTCGATGACCGTCGACCACGCGCGGGACAACGGACTGCTCTGCCTGGGCGGCGGCACAGGCATCGCACCCGTCAAGGCGATGGTCGAGGACCTCGCCGAACGCGGCTCGCGCCGCCCGGTCGAGGTGTTCTACGGCGCCCGTACCGATCACGACCTGTACGACATCGACACCCTGCTCCGGCTGCAGCAGAGCCATCCCTGGCTCACGGTCCGTGCCGTAGTCGACCAGCGGGCCCACGTCCAGCTCCCCGACGCCATCCGCGGATACGGCCCGTGGACCGAGTACGACGCCTATCTGTCCGGTCCGCCCGGCATGATCCGCAACGGGATCCCCGCGCTACGGGCCGCCGGCATCGCCGCGCACCGCATCCGGCACGACTCGGTCGAGGAACTGGTCGTCGCCGGCGACTGACCCATCACCCGAGATCGGGAGCGTGCATGGCCCGCACGCCCTCGATGTTGCCGTCCAGGTAGTGCCGGAGCGACAGAGGTACGAGGTGGACGGAGGCGATCCCGACGCGGGTGAAGGGGACGCGCACGATCTCATACTCGCCGGCGGGCTCGTCGACTTCGGGGCCGTGCCGCAGGGCAGGGTCCATGGACTCCAGCCGGCAGACGAAGAAGTGCTGCACCTTCACACCGGTCGTGCTGCCGCTGTCACCGATGTGCTCCACGGTGTCCACGAAACAGGGCACCACGTCGGTGATCTTGGCGCCGAGCTCTTCGTCCACCTCGCGGTGCAGGGCGTCGACGACGGTGGTGTCCTCCGGCTCGACCCCGCCACCAGGCGTAACCCAGTAGGGATCGACACCGGGCTTGGTGCGCTTGATCAGAATCAGGTCGTCGCCGTCCAGGAGAACGGCACGGGCGGTGCGCTTGACCACTGGTCGGACGGTCATGGGAGAAATGTGGCCCAGCTGGTTCCACGTGAAACATCGCGAAGCGCCACCGCACGGCCGCATAGCGTCAACACCGCGGAATGTACTCAGGCCCAGTCCGCGGACGCGTGCTGCAGCCACTCGTGCGCCCGTGCCACATGCGGCATGGCGAGTGTGCCGGTGCGCACCACAAGAAAGTACGTCCGAAGCGGGGGGACCGCAGGATCATGCAGTGCCACGACCTCACCGCGCTCCAGGGCGGCCGAGCACAGATAGCGGGGCAGCACGGCGAGGCCGGCACCCGCGACCGCACAGGCGAGAACCGCGCGCAGATCCGGCACCACGACCGTGCCCGAGGCGGCAGGGCGCGTGTCGAAGACGGAGCCCCAGTAGCGCGAGACGAACGGCAGCGACTCGTGGACCTCGACGACCGGGAGGTTCTCCAGGGCGGCCGCCCCCTTGCCGGCCACGGCGTCGGCGCCGATCTCCGCAGACCAGCGCGGAGCGGCGACCAGTACATGCTCCTCGTCGCAGAGCGCGGTTGCGGTGAGCAGGGGGCCGCGCGGCCGGACCGTACTGATGGCCAGGTCGTGGTGACCGGCGGACAGTCCCTCCAGGGTGTCCTCGGCGTTCCCGAACGAGGCGCGCAGCGCGAAGCCCTGGCCCCCGTCCCCGGCGAGTTCCGCGAGAGCGGGGAGGGCGCGCTCGGCGGTGAACTCGGGCGGGCCGGCGAGGTGCAGGGTACGCACCGAGGAGTCGTCGTCGAGACCGCGCTCTGCTATCTCCACGAGGGCGTCGAGATGCGGGGCAGCCTTGTGGGCGAGTTCGTCGCCGATCGTCGTGGGGGTCACCCCGCGGGCCTGGCGCAGGAAGAGCGGTCGGCCCAGTTGCCGTTCCAGGGTCCGGATCTGCGAGGTCACGGCCGGCTGCGAGAGGCCGAGCAGGGCGGCGGCGCGGGTGAAGGAGCCGGCCCGGTGCACGGTGACGAAGGTGCGCAGCAAGGCCAGATCCATCGCACACCCTCCCGTTTCGCCCGCCCTTTCGGGCCTTCGGGCAGGCCTCAACTATAAATAAGTCGATAGGTCTCTGTCGCTACAGTGATTGGACACTGACGCAGAGTCAACTAGCCTTGGTCGCGCGGTTCTTGGCGCGCGGGAACCGGGACGGTCCGAGCCACGAGGGGGGAGGCTCGGACCGTCCGTTATGCGTAGCCGGGACCCGAGGCGGCGTCCGTAATCCGGTCACCGGTCCGACTCGTCGAGCGCGCGCAGCACATCGGCTACGAGATCCTCGGGATCCTCGGCCCCGACCGAGAGCCGGATGAAGCCGTCCGGTACGTCGTCCCCGCCCCAGCGCCGCCGCCGCTCGGCCGTGGAACGCACTCCGCCGAAGCTCGTGGCATCGTCGACCAGCCGCAGGGACTCGAGAAATCGCTCGGCACGCGCACGCGTGGGCAGCGTGAAGGAGAGCACCGAGCCGTAGCGCCGCATCTGCTGCGAGGCGATCTTGTGCGCCGGGTCGTCGGGCAGCCCCGGGTAGCGCAGGCCGGTCACCTCGGGCCGCTCGCGCAGCGCCTCCGCGAGCAGCAGGGCGGTGGCGTTCTGCCGGTCCACCCGCAGCTGGAGGGTGGCCAGGGAGCGATGGGCCAGCCAGGCTTCCATGGGCCCGGAGATCGCCCCGATGATCTTCCGCCAGCGGCGCACCGCGGCCATGGCCTCCGCGTCGCGCCCGGCGACGTACCCCAGCAGAACGTCCCCGTGGCCGGTGAGCTGCTTGGTGCCACTGGCCACGGAGAAGTCGGCACCCAGCGCCAGCGGCCGCTGGCCGAGCGGGGTGGCGAGGGTGTTGTCGACGGCGACCAGGGCGCCACGCGCGTGGGCCGCCTCGGCCAGCCGCCGGATGTCGCAGACGTCCAGCCCGGGGTTGCACGGCGACTCGATCAGCAGCAGCTTCGCGCCGTCCAGGACGTCGAGCTGGGCGTCGCCGGCGGTCGGCGCGGTGCGCACCTCGATGCCGTACGCCTCCAGCTGGGCGCGGACCAGCGGCAGCACCTGGTAGCCGTCGGAGGGCAGGACGACCGCGTCACCGGCGCGCAGCTGGGAGAACAGCACCGCCCCGATGGCCGCCACACCGGAGGCGAACACCAGCGTCTCCACGTCCTCGCCGGGTGACTCCAACTCGCCGATGGCCCGCTCCAGATGGGTCCAGGTCGGGTTCTCGTCACGGCCGTATGCGTACGGCCCGCTCACCTCACCGGGCAGATGGAAGTGTGCGGCGAAGACCGGCCCGGGCAGGGTCGGCTCGTTCTTGACCGGCTCGGGCAGTCCCGCTCGCACCGCGCGCGTGCCCTCGCCCATGGCTGCCTCGCTCATGCCGCCGTTCCCTCCACTTCGGTCCGTACCGCGGCGAGCAGGCCCGCGCTCGCCGCCTCCACCATCTCAAGGCACTCCTCGAAGCCGTCCAGACCGCCGTAGTAGGGATCCGGTACGTCCAGGTCGTCACCGGCGGCCGGGTCGTACGACCGCAGCAGCCGCACCTTGCGCGCGTCCTCCTCGGTGGGAGCCAGACGGCGCAGGGACTTGAGGTGCCCGGAGTCCAGGGCGATCACGAGGTCGAGGCGGGCGAACCAGGACGCCTGGAACTGGCGGGCGGTGTGCTCGCTGTCGTAGCCGTGCTCCTGCAGGACACGGACGGTGCGCGGATCGGCACCGTCACCCTCGTGCCAGCCGCCGGTGCCGGCGCTGTCGGTCTCTACAAGGTCGTCGAGCCCGGCCTCGGCCGTGCGGGCACGGAAGACGGATTCGGCCATCGGGGAGCGGCAGATGTTGCCGGTGCAGACGAAGCAGACGCGGTAGGTCATCGGGAGCTCAGTCCGTGTCGGGAAGGATCATGTTGAGGGCCCAGGACACGACCGAGATGATCAGACCGCCGAGGACGGCCGTCCAGAAGCCCTCCACGTGGAAGCTCAGGTCGAGCTTGTCGCACACCCACGACGTCAGCAGCAGCATCAGCGCGTTGACCACCAGGGTGATCAGGCCGAGCGTGAGGATGAACAGCGGGAAGGTCAGGATCTTCACGATCGGCTTGACCAGGAAGTTGACCAGGCCGAAGACCAGGGCGACCAGGATCAGCGTCCAGACCTTCTTGGTGGTGCTGTCGCCGGTCAGGGTGATCTTGTCGAGCAGCCATACGGCGACCGCCAGGGCGCCCGCGTTGGCGATCGTCTTGACTACGAAATTCTTCATGTGTCTGATCGTGGCAGAAGAGATCGGATACGAGCAGTGGGGCGAGGGCGGCGAAGGCGATGAAGGCATTCCGGCTGGACGAACTGGAGGCGGAACGTGCCGCCAACGACGGGGCCTACCTGCAGTTCCTGCGGGAGCGGAACATGTCGGTCGGCCTCTACGCCCTCGATGCCGGCTCGCACGACCCGCAGCAGCCGCACAACCAGGACGAGGTCTACTTCGTCGTCAGCGGCCGTGCCGCGATCACCGTCGGCATGGAGACCACTCAGGTGGCGCGGGGCAGCGTGGTGTACGTGCCGGCCGGGGTGGCCCACAAGTTCCATCACATCAGCGAGGATCTGCGGGTTCTGGTCATCTTCTCTCCGCCCGAGGCCTGACTCCGGGCCTCGGGGTTCCCTAGGGGACGGGTCAGGGGAGGACAAGGGATCCAGGGCCCCCGCACACCCCTTCGCGGCTCTAGCATCGGGTGCAGGACATCGCATCGTGCGGGACGCACGAGACCGTACGTGCCGGAGCGCACGAGAAGGCGGAGGACAGGGCCATGCGAGAGATCTTCACGGGACTGCCGTGGTGGGTGAAGTGGATCGCGGTGCCGGTCATCGCGCTGGTGGTGTTCGGCGGTCTGATCACGGCCGTGATCAGCTGGGTGGTCTTCCTCCTCTTCAAGCTCCTGATCTTCGTGGCGCTGGTCGGCGGACTCATCTACATCGTGCGGAAGTTCATGTCGAACTCCTCGTCGAAGAGCGACTGGTGAGGACCGTGGGAATCGGTGGCCGGTAACAGGAATCACCGGTTCCCTCGGGCGGGGGAAGTTTCCCGTACGGGCCGACCGGGAGCGGCGGCGGACGGTTAGAGTCGCTGACCCCCTCGCGCTCCGGGAGTGACTCTTGGCCACGCTTGACGCCACCTCCGCACCCACGGAACACCCCCCGCCCCCGACCCAACGGAGTTCCGGCACACCCCCCGTGCAGCGGCCGGCTTCCCCGGCCGACTCCGCACAGCCGCATTCGGCCACCCTCATCGGCTCCGTGCAGCGTGCGATGCGCCTGCTGGAGTGCGTCGCCGGACACGAACACGGCGCACCCGCCAAACAACTCGCCCGCGAGACTGGGCTGGCCCTGCCCACCGCCTACCACCTGCTGCGCACCCTGGTTCACGAGGGCTATCTGCGCCGCGACAAGGGCCTGTTCTTCCTCGGTGACGCGGCGGAGCGGCTGAGCAGCAGCGGAGCGCAGCAGAAACGTCGCAGCGCCGTCGTCGACACCCTTGCCCACTGGCGGGACTCGATCGGTGTCCCGGTGTACTACGCCATGTACCGGGACGGCGAGATCGAGGTCATGACCGTCTCCGACTCCCCGGCCATCCCGGCGGTCGAGGAGTGGGCCGACTTCCGCGAGACCGGACACGCGCACGCCGTCGGCCAGTGCCTCCTCTCCCAGCTGGACCAGGACGTCCGGCGCGACCATCTCCGTCGCTATCCCGTGCGGCACCTCACCCCGTACACGGTCCGTGACGACCAGACGCTGCTGCGCCGGCTGGAGCGCGCGCGGCGGATGGAGCCGGTGGTGGAGCGCCAGGAGTACACGCTGGGGACGGTGTGCGCGGCGATCCCCCTCACGGTGGGCACCACGGCCGCCACGATCGCCATCTCGCTCCCTCTCCACCAGGCCGACCGGCTGCTGCCCGCCGTCCGGCAGTTGCAGGCCGAAGTGGGCCGACATCTGGGGTCCCTGGCGATCGCTATCAGTATCTGAAAACTCACTCCTTGTGATCTCCCGTGTACTTTCAGCAAGATTTGACCACCATCAAGGGATAAATCCCGGCCAGTCGGTGCCATATGACGGGGTAGGCAATGCGCGAGTCCGTACAAGCAGAAGTCATGATGAGCTTTCTCGTCTCGGAGGAGCTCTCCTTCCGCATCCCCGTGGAGTTGGGCTACGAGACCTGTGATCCCTATGCCGTCCGGCTCACCTTCCATCTGCCCGGGGATGCTCCGGTGACCTGGGCCTTCGGCCGGGAGCTGCTGATCGACGGGGTGGGGCGGCCGTGCGGGGAGGGCGATGTGCACATCGCGCCCGCCGATTCCGAGGTGCTGGGCGAGGTGCTGATCCGGCTTCAGGTCGGAGGCGACCAGGCGGTGTTCCGGTCCTCCGCACCCCCGTTGGTGGCCTTCCTGGACCGCACGGACAAACTGGTGCCGCTCGGCCAGGAGGGCTCGCTCGCCGACTTCGACGCCCACCTCGACGAGGCTCTGGACCGCATCCTGGCCGAGGAACCGAGCACTGGCTGAAGCGTTACGGCACGGAGTCGCGCGCCGCTCGTCCGAGCCGCATGAGGACGCGCAGGAACGCTTCTGCGTGCCCCTGGGCCCCGATGGCGGCCCTTGCCGGAACGCTTCCCCACCGCGTCGGCGCGCGGCTCGCGCCCCCACCTCGTGGACGGCCTTCTCCCGGGCCGTCCACCGCGGCTCACCGCTTCCGGCGCCGCCCCCGCCCACCGCGTGCCGCGGCCGGCCCGGCAGGGGCGGCCGCGGCGGACAGGGCCGTCTCGGCGCCCGGCCGGTCGGCCGACACCACCAGGGCCGCGAGCAGCGTGGTGACCGGCACCGAGGCGACCAGGCCGATCGAGCCGACCAGGGTGCGCACGATCTCCTCGGCCACCAGTTCGCTGTTGGCGACCGTGACCACACTGCTCTGCGCGATCGAGAAGAGCAGCAACAGGGGCAGCGCGGCGCCCGCGTAGGCCAGCACGAGGGTGTTGACGACGGAGGCGATGTGGTCGCGGCCGATGCGGATGCCCGCCCGGTACAGCCCGCGCCAGCCCATCGTCGGGTTGGCCTCGTGCAGTTCCCAGACAGCAGAGGTCTGGGTCACCGTCACGTCGTCCAGGACACCCAGCGAACCGATGATGACACCGGCCAGCAGCAGGCCGCTCATGTCGATCGACGGGTACAGGCCGTGGATCAGGCCGGTGTTGTCGTCGGTGTTGCCGGTGAGCGCGGCCCAGTCGATGAACTCCGAGCCGAGCAGTCCGATCAGGCACAGCGAGACCAGTGTGCCGAGCACCGCCACCGAGGTCCGCGCCGACAGCCCGTGGCAGATGTACAGCGCGATCAGCATGATGGCGCTCGACCCGACCACCGCCATCAGCAGCGGATTCGAGCCCTGCAGGATCCCCGGCAGGATGAACATGGTCAGCACCAGGAAGCTGACGGCCAGCGCGACCAGCGCCATCACACCGCGCAGCCGGCCCACCACCACGACGGCGAGCGCGAAGATCCCGGCCAGCAGCGCCATCGGGAACTTCCGGTTCACGTCGGTGACCGAGTACTGCAGGTCCCTGGGTGCGGAGGGCTCGTACGCGGCGACGACCTGCTCGCCCTCGTGCAACTGCCGCGACTGGTCGGGCTGCACGATCTCGGTGAAGGTGCGGCCCTTGTCCTTGCCGGTGTCGACCCGGACCGTGGCCTTCTTGCAGGTGCCGCCCTCCTCCTTCGAGGAGGTGCCGTCGGAGGTCGAGGTGTCGCCGGTCGAGCCGCCTCCGGAGGCGTTGACCGACTTGCAGCTGACCGAGACGACCTTGGTGACCGTCGCCGCCTGTGTCTGGCGGTCGAAGCCCACACCCGTGCGCTCGTGCGGCGGGGCGCCGCCGGGCCACAGCACCACCAGGCCGACCACCACCGCGGCGGTGAAGGGGATGAGGATCGCCGCGATGACCTTCCGCAGGTGCTTGGAGACGGGGGCGGCGGGACCGTGGCTGTGGCTGTGCCCGTGCGAGTGGCCGTGACCGCCGCCTGATCCGGAGCCGCCCTGGCCGGGGCGCGGAGCGGGCGAATGGCCGTGTGCCTGGCCGTGGGACGAGTGATGCTCGGTCTCACCGTGGCCGTGGGCATGGCCGTTGTCGGGACGGTGGGCATGGCTGAGGGCCTGCCCGGGGTCGTACGACTCGCTCTGCCCGTGGATGTGTCCGTCACCGGCACCATGGCCCCCGTGGCCGGGGCCGCCACCCTGCGGGGCGCCGTTGCCGCGCCGCGGGTCGGGGGGCGGATAGGGGTGCTGCTGTGTCGAGGTCACCGCCCGATCATCGCAAGAACGGCAGGGGCCCTCTGTTCACCGCGCCCGAATTGACGCTAGCGTGGAGGCACCTTTGCACACGCGGGAGCTCGGAGCACCGGGCTGAGAGGGCGCTGACCTCCGTATTCGCGATGTTTCACGTGGAACGAGTGATGTTTCACATGAAACGCCGCCCGACGGAAGCCGCTGCGTCGACCGCCGAACCTGTTACCGGGTAATGCCGGCGTAGGGAGTAGGTCTCATGACCAACAAGGACGTACGCACGCCTGCCTTCAGCCAGGACGAACAGCCCATTACGGGCCAACCGTCCTCGGAGGCCGGGAAGTCCATCGGCTGGCACAAGGGGTATGTCGAGGGCTCCCGCCCCGACCTGCGGGTGCCGGTCCGTCAGGTGCATCTCACCAACGGGCAGTCGGTCACGCTGTACGACACCTCGGGTCCGTACACCGATCCGCTCGTCGAGACCGACGTCCGCAGGGGCCTGCCGCCGCTGCGGGAGAACTGGATCGTCGCTCGCGGCGACACCGAGGAGTACGCGGGCCGGCCCGTCCGTCCCGAGGACGACGGGATCAAGCACACTTCGCCGCGCGGAGGCCTGCGGAACCTGGACGCGGTCTTCCCGGGCCGTCCGCGCCAGCCGCGCCGCAGCCGGGGAGGCGAGGCGGTGACGCAGCTCGCGTACGCCCGCCGGGGCGAGATCACTCCGGAGATGGAGTACGTGGCCATCCGCGAGAACGTCGCTCCCGAGGTGGTCCGCGAGGAGATCGCGGCCGGCAGGGCCGTGCTGCCCGCCAACGTCAACCACCCGGAGATCGAGCCGATGATCATCGGTAAGCGGTTCCTGGTGAAGGTCAACGCCAACATCGGCAACTCCGCGGTCACCTCCTCCATCGAGGAGGAGGTCGAGAAGATGACCTGGGCGACCCGCTGGGGCGCCGACACGGTCATGGACCTCTCCACCGGCCGCAACATCCACACCACCCGCGAGTGGGTGCTGCGCAACTCCCCCGTCCCCATCGGCACGGTGCCGCTCTACCAGGCACTGGAGAAGGTCGACGGCAGGGCCGAGGAGCTGACCTGGGAGATCTACAAGGACACGGTCGTCGAACAGGCCGAGCAGGGCGTGGACTACATGACGGTCCACGCGGGCGTGCGCCTGCCGTACGTGCCGCTCACCGCCAACCGCAAGACCGGCATCGTCTCGCGCGGCGGCTCGATCATGGCGGCCTGGTGCCTCGCGCACCACAAGGAGTCGTTCCTGTACGAGAACTTCGAGGAACTCTGCGAGATCCTGGCCGCCTACGACGTCACGTACTCCCTGGGTGACGGGCTGCGCCCGGGTTCCATCGCGGACGCCAACGACGAGGCCCAGTTCGCGGAGTTGCGCACGCTCGGGGAACTCAACCGGATCGCCAGGCGTTTCCATGTTCAGACGATGATCGAGGGCCCGGGCCATGTCCCGATGCACAAGATCAAGGAGAACATCGACCTTCAGCAGGAGATCTGCGATGAAGCTCCGTTCTATACGCTCGGCCCGCTGACCACGGACGTCGCGCCGGCGTACGACCACATCACCTCCGGTATCGGTGCCGCGATGATCGCCTGGTGGGGCACGGCGATGCTCTGCTACGTCACGCCCAAGGAGCACCTGGGGCTACCCAACCGGGACGACGTCAAGACCGGCGTCATCACCTACAAGATCGCAGCCCACGCGGCCGACCTGGCCAAGGGCCACCCGGGCGCGCAGGAGTGGGACGACGCGTTGTCCGACGCCCGTTTCGAGTTCCGGTGGGAAGACCAGTTCAACCTCGCCCTGGACCCGGACACGGCCCGCGAGTTCCACGACGAGACACTTCCGGCGGAGCCTGCGAAGACCGCCCACTTCTGCTCCATGTGCGGGCCGAAGTTCTGCTCGATGAAGATCTCGCAGGACATCCGGCGTGAACACGGCGGTAGTCAGGCCGAGGTCGAGGCGGGTATGGCGCAGAAGTCCAAGGAGTTCGCGGCCGCGGGGAACCGGGTGTATCTGCCGATCGCGGAGTGACGGCGGGACCCGTGCGCGTGCGGAGGTTCGGGAAGCGGGTTCACCCGGGCCGGGTGTCCGGCCTGCGCCCCCTGGCCGGGGGCGCAAGCCGGGTTATTCCGGCTGGTGTTCCGGGCCTCCGAAGTCCGGGCTGGTGTAGTCCGGGCTGGTGAAGCTCGGGCGGGGGGCGGGTGCGGCGCCGTCGTCGGTGCTGAAGCCGGGGCGGTCGTAACCGAGACGCGGCATCCGGCCCGCCGGGCCCGAGGGGGCGGTACGGCGCAGTCCCGCCGTGCCGGAGTCGGCGGTCAGCGCTTCCCGCAGGAAGGGCAGGATGCCCCGCTCCAGCACGGCGTCCCGCCAGGCCTCCCGGGCCTTGGCCACCTCCCCGCCGGGTTCGCCGTAGGCTCCGGCCTCCAGCGAGGGGCTGTTGCGCAGTGCGGTGAGCAGCAGACCCGCTCCGGCCATGATGATGGCGGCCGCGGTCAGGACGCCGAACACCCAGCCCGCGGTGAGCATGGTCTGGGCGAACGCCGGGGCCGGGTCCAGCATCTTCAGGACGTACCCGACGAGCAGGAAGATCGCGGCGGCGGTGCCGGCGAGCACCGGCGCCAGGACCAGGGCGAGGGCGAAGCCTCCCGCACCGGTGGTTTCGGCGGCCTCGCCGAGGGTGGTGGCGAGCCCCATCGCGCCTCCCGCGTCCGGCTCTGCGGAGCCGGAGTCCTGGACGGCGGCCGGGGTGGACCGCGCCGGATTGCGCAGTTCCTCGCGGACCTTCACGTAGTGCTGGTACTCGGTCGCCGCGGCCGCCGTGATCAATGCGGTGGCGTTGAGCGCCATGGTGCGCAGCTGTTCAGTGTTCAAGTGCCGGCCTATACCGGCCAGTTCGGGACGGGACGGGGCGGAGCGCAGCGCCTCGTCGAGGATCCGCTCGTACTCCTGGCGGTCCTCGCTGTGCAGGTGCTGCGGAACGCTGTTCATGTGCATCCCCCGATGCTCCGTAGGGCTGGTGGCTCGCACGCCGGCGAGCCGTCGGGCAGAAACGGAGGGGAGCCTGCTACGGATAAACCGATGGTAGAGCCGTTACGGCACGCGGTGACAGGGGGTTGCCGGAAATTGGGGGTGGCCCGTGCGTGACATCGGGGGGATGAAGCCGCCCGCCCAACGCTCAGGCGTTCAACGGGAGTTTCCTCACCAGCAGCTTTCCGGCCATGGTCACGCCGCCGTCCATGGCGATGGCCAGCCCGTCGGCGTAGACGTGCGGTCCCTCCACGGCGGGGCCGCTGCCCTCTTCGCCCTCTTCGGAGCCGACTTCGCCCAGCAGATAGGGAATCGGGCTGTGCCCGTGAACGATGCGGGTACCGCCGTACGTATCGAGAAGGGAACGGACGGCGTCTGCACCCCCCTCGTCGCGGAAGGAGAAGCGCTTGGTGAACTTGCGGAAGAGATCCCACACCTCGTCCGCGTCATTACGGGTGATGGTCTCGCGGACCGTGTCGTTGACCGCCTCGATCGAGTCGCCGTAGTCGAGGTAGGCGGTGGTGTCGGAGTGGACCAGCAGGTAGCCGTCGACCTCCTCGACGGCGTCCAGGCGGGCCATCCACTGCAGGTGGTGGTCCTGGAGCCGGTCCATGTCGGTCTTCTGGCCGCCGTTGAGCAGCCAGGCCGCCTGGAAGGTGGCGGTGCCCGCCCCGGAGTTGACGGGGGTGTCGCCGAACCGCTTGGCGCCGAGCAGCAGCAGCTCGTGGTTGCCCATGAGGGCCTTGCAGTAGCCGCCGGCCGCGGCGGCCTCGGCGGACAGCCGCATCACCAGGTCGATGACGCCGATACCGTCCGGACCCCGGTCGGTGAAGTCGCCGAGGAACCACAGCCGGGCGACGCCCGCACACCAGTGCCCGTCCGCGTCGATCAGGCCCTGCTCGCGCAGCGCGGTGACCAGCTCGTCGAAGTAACCGTGCACGTCACCGACGACGTACAGCGGGCCGGGACCGTCCGCGGACTGTCCGGCCGGGACTGCGGCCGGCTCGACGGGCACCTGGAGCGTGTCGCCGCGGTTGATGACGGGCAGGTCGCGCTCGGTGGGCGTGTACCCGTCCGGATACCCCTCGGGATACATGTCGTCGAGGGGCGGGGCGACGTCGCCGGGGTGGGTGCTGGGGGCGTACGGACCGGTCTCGTTGACGTACCCGGGCACCCGGAAGTCGCGCAACGTCGCCGTCCGCTCCGCCTCGGGTCCCTGACCGGCCCCCTGAGTCATCAGACCCCTCCACCATCGCGCCGCATCTGCACCGCTTCGGACTGCCTGGTCGCAGCGGCCCGCGGTGTCGTGGGCCCATCATAGGAATGCCCGTCGCGCCGTGTGATGACCCAGGGGTGGTGAATCCGGGCAGGACTCCAGTTCAGGGTCGCTTTCGCCCCGGTTGGGCAGGGGTTCGACCACCCGTCGTTCGGCTGCCGGCCGTCGTCGGGCGACGCCCGGCAGCCGCGCCGCCCCGTGCTCGGCGTGTCCGTGCTACTCCTCCTCCGGTGCCCGTGGCGGGCTGACCGTGGTGCGCTGCGCACGTCGCTGGGAGGAGGTACGCACGATCAGTTCGGTCGGTATCACCTGTTCGACCGGCTGGTCCGACTCGACTCCCTCGATCGCGTCGATGAGCAGCTGGACCACCGCCGTGCCGATGCGGCGCGGCTTCAGGGAGAGCGTGGTGATGGGCGGCTCGGTGTTGGCGTACACGGTCGACTCGCTGCAGCACACCAGGAGCAGGTCGTCGGGGACGCGCAGCCCGTAGCGGCGGGCGGCGGCGAGCAGGTCGGTGCCGTTGGGGTCGAACAGACCGTAGACGGCGTCGGGACGGTCCGGGCGGGCCAGCAGCCGGTCGGCGGCGACGGCGCCCGCGCAGGGGTCGTGGGCCGGGTAGGCCTCGTAGACCGGGTCCTGGCCGACGCGCTCGCACCAGCGGAGGTAGGCGGTGGTCGACAGGTGCGTGTACGTGTCCGTCGTGGTGCCGGTCAGCAGGCCGATCCGGCGGGCGCCGGCGGCGGCGAGATGGTCGAGGATGCCGAGTACGGCGGCCTCGTGGTCGTTGTCCACCCAGGCCGTGACCGGGAGCGCGCCGGCCGGGCGGCCGTCGGAGACCACCGGGAGGCCCTGCCGGACCAGTTCGCTGACCACCGGGTCCTGGTCGGAGGGGTCGATGACGACCGTGCCGTCCAGGGCGACGTTCGACCACACGTCGTGCCGAGAGGTGGCGGGGAGGATGACGAGGGCGTAGCCGCGGGCGAGCGCGGCCGAGGTGGCGGCCCGCGCCATCTCGGCGAAGTACGCGAACTCGGTGAAGGTGAAAGGTTCATCCCCGTACGTCGTCACGGTCAGGCCGATGAGTCCCGACTTGCCGGTACGGAGGGTGCGGGCGGCGGCCGAGGGGCGGTACCCCAGCCGGTCGGCGACCTCTCTGACGTGGCGGCGGGTGGCATCCGGGAGCCGCCCCTTGCCGTTCAGGGCGTCGGAGACGGTCGTGATGGAGACTCCGGCGGCGGCGGCCACGTCTCTGATGCCCGCCCGGCCCGGCCGGCTGCCTCGCCGAGAGGTTTCCGCGCGGCTCACCTGGTGCTTCCCTGCTGCTGTCATGGCGAGCCGATAGTAGGGCTCATGCGGTGGGGTAGTGCGGACGCATATGCACGCGTTGACAGGCACGTTTCTGCAAGGTCAATGTGGGTCAACTGCCTTAGAAAAAAAGTCAGTTGAACGATCCAATGGTAGGACGTGACTTGTCGGCACGGATGGGCCTGCCAAGTGCCCGATGTTTCGAAGAGGTCTCAACTCACCTGCACGGGTGATGCGCGCTACGGCGTGAGCCACCGGCGCGTAGATATATGTAGGGCGCGCCCCCGACAAATGCGCCTTCGTGCGGTGATGCCCGTGATGCGAGTGGTACCGATGAGGCTCGTGGTTCCGGCGCCTCGCTCGCCCGCCGCCGTGCCGGTCCGGTTCCTCGCGCGCTCTTCCCTGTACGCGGTGGCGCCGAATCCTCATAAGGTGAGCAGTATTGGATGCCGGCGGCGTGGACGGTCCGCCGGTGGTCGCGAGGAGGACTGCGGTGAGCGAGACGAGCCCCAAGCTGCGCGCCGAGCTGGAGGGTATCCCCACCTACAAGCCCGGCAAGCCGGCGGCGGCCGGCGGCCCGGTCGCGTACAAGCTGTCCTCCAACGAGAACCCGTATCCCCCGCTGCCCGGCGTGATGGAGTCCGTCACCGCGGCCGCCGCCTCCTTCAACCGCTACCCGGACCTGGCGTGCACCGGGCTGGTGAACGAGCTCTCGGACCGCTTCGGCGTGCCGCTCGGGCACCTGGCCACCGGCACCGGGTCGGTCGGGGTCGCCCAGCAGCTGGTCCAGGCCACCAGCGGGCCGGGCGACGAGGTGATCTACGCGTGGCGATCCTTCGAGGCTTATCCGATCATCACGCAGATCAGCGGTGCCCGGTCCGTCCAGGTGCCGCTCACGCCCGGCGATGTGCACGACCTGGACGCGATGGCGGACGCCATCACCGACCGCACCCGCCTGATCTTCGTCTGCAACCCCAACAACCCGACCGGTACGGTCGTGAAGCGGGCCGAGCTGGAGCGGTTCCTGGACCGGGTGCCGAGCGACGTGCTGGTGGTCCTGGACGAGGCCTACCGGGAGTTCATCCGCGATCCCGAGGTCCCCGACGGCGTCGCGATCTACCGTGAGCGGCCGAACGTCTGCGTGCTGCGGACCTTCTCCAAGGCGTACGGCCTCGCCGGGCTGCGCGTCGGCTTCGCGATCGCGCACGAGCCGGTGGCCGCGGCGCTGCGCAAGACGGCGGTCCCCTTCGGTGTGAGCCAGCTCGCCCAGGAGGCGGCGATCGCCTCGCTGCGGGCCGAGGACGAGCTGCTGGGTCGAGTCGGCTCGCTGGTGTGCGAGCGGCAGCGCGTGGTCGAGGCGCTGCGCGGCCAGGGCTGGACGGTGCCGGAGACCCAGGCCAATTTCGTGTGGCTGCGGCTGGGGGAGCGTACGACCGCCTTCGCGCAGCTCTGCGAGGAGCACGGCGTGGTCGTCCGGCCGTTCCCCGGCGAGGGCGTGCGGGTGACGGTCGGCGAGACCGAGGCGAACGACATCTTCCTGAAGGTGACGGAGGCGTTCCGCAAGGAGCTGTAGCGTCCGCGGGCCGCGGCGAGGGTGCCGCGGCCGACGGGTGCCAGGTGTGCGGGGTCGCGCGGCCGGAACGAGGGCCGAGCGGCCCCGTTCGCATGTTCCGCAGGGGCCGGACGGCTCAAGTGCGACCCCCCTTCGATGTTCGAGAGTGAGTGCGCCATAATGGCTTGTGAATGTGAATGCATTCACAAGCGCGTCCCGTTTGCTCCGTGATGTACGTGACAAATGGGTGCACATGCCGCTGTACCACGGCGACGTAAGGAGACTGACGACGTGGACCTGGCTCTGGCGCCGGAGACACTGGCGCGCTGGCAGTTCGGCATCACCACCGTCTACCACTTCCTGTTCGTCCCGCTGACGATCTCGCTGGCCGCCCTCACGGCCGGCCTGCAGACCGCCTGGGTGCGCACGGAGAAGGAGAAGTACCTCAGGGCGACCAAGTTCTGGGGCAAGCTCTTCCTGATCAACATCGCGATGGGTGTGGTCACCGGCATCGTGCAGGAGTTCCAGTTCGGCATGAACTGGTCCGACTACTCGCGGTTCGTCGGCGACATCTTCGGCGCCCCGCTCGCCTTCGAGGCACTGATCGCCTTCTTCTTCGAGTCCACCTTCATCGGGCTGTGGATCTTCGGCTGGGACAAGCTGCCCAAGAAGATCCACCTGGCCTGCATATGGATGGTCTCCATCGGCACGATCCTGTCCGCGTACTTCATCCTCGCGGCCAACTCGTGGATGCAGCACCCCGTCGGCTACAAGATCGACAAGGCGAAGGGGCGGGCCGAACTCACCGACTTCTGGGCCGTCCTCACCCAGAACACCGCGCTGGCCCAGGCCTTCCACACGCTGTCCGCGTCCTTCCTGACCGGTGGCGCGTTCATGGTCGGCATCGCCGCCTTCCACCTGTTCCGCAAGAAGCACATCACCGTGATGAAGACCTCGCTGCGGCTCGGCCTGGTCACCGTCGTCATCGCCGGCATGCTCACCGCGATCAGCGGTGACACCCTCGGCAAGGTCATGTTCAAGCAGCAGCCGATGAAGATGGCCGCCGCCGAGGCCCTGTGGGACGGCCAGAAGCCGGCGCCCTTCTCGATCTTCGCCTACGGAGACGTCAGCAAGGGCCACAACACCGTCGAACTGTCCGTCCCGGGCCTGCTGTCCTTCCTGGCCGACGACAGCTTCAACTCGTACGTCCCCGGCATCAACGACACCAACAAGGCCGAGCAGCAGAAGTACGGCGCCGGCGACTACCGGCCCATCATCCCCGTCACCTTCTGGGCGTTCCGCTGGATGATCGGCTTCGGCATGGCGTCCTTCGCCATCGGCCTCGCCGGCCTCTGGCTGACCCGCAAGAAGTTCATGCTGCCGCAGCACCTGAGGGTTGGTGAGGACGAGGTGCCGAACCTGGTCCTCTTCAGGAACAAGGCGCTCAGCCCCAAGCTCGGCAGGCTGTACTGGCTGGTGGCGATATGGACGCTGGGCTTCCCGCTGATAGCCAACTCCTGGGGCTGGATCTTCACCGAGATGGGCCGCCAGCCCTGGGTCGTCTACGGCGTCCTGCAGACCCGCGACGCGGTCTCCCCCGGTGTCTCCCAGACCGAGATCCTCATCTCGCTGATCACCTTCACAGCGCTCTACGCCGTCCTCGCAGTCGTCGAGGTCAAGCTGCTCGTGAAGTACATCAAGGCCGGCCCGCCCGAGCTCACCGAGGACGATCTCAACCCGCCCACGAAGATCGGCGGCGAGGCCCGTGACGCCGACAAGCCGATGGCCTTCTCGTACTAGGCCGAGGGAGACGCAGTCATGGAACTTCACGACGTCTGGTTCGTCCTGATCGCCGTCCTGTGGACCGGCTACTTCTTCCTGGAGGGATTCGACTTCGGGGTCGGCATCCTCACCAAGCTGCTCGCCCGCGACCGCCTGGAGAAGCGGGTGCTGATCAACACGATCGGCCCGGTCTGGGACGGCAACGAGGTGTGGCTGCTCACCGCGGGTGGCGCGACCTTCGCCGCCTTCCCCGAGTGGTACGCCACGCTCTTCTCCGGCTTCTACCTGCCTCTGCTGGTCATCCTGGTCTGCCTGATCGTCCGGGGCGTCGCCTTCGAGTACCGGGCCAAGCGGCCCGAAGAGAACTGGCAGCGCAACTGGGAGACCGCGATCTTCTGGACCTCGCTGATCCCTGCGTTCCTGTGGGGTGTGGCCTTCGGGAACATCACGCACGGTGTCAAGATCGACCGGAATTTCGAGTACGTCGGCACCGTCTGGGACCTGCTCAACCCGTACGCCCTCCTCGGCGGACTCGTCACACTGACCCTGTTCACCTTCCACGGCTCGGTGTTCACCGCACTCAAGACGGTCGGTGACATTCGGGTACGGGCGCGGAAGCTCGCCACCAAGGTCGGTGTCCTCACCGCGGCGCTGGCGCTGACCTTCCTGCTGTGGACCCAGGCCGACAGCGGTGACGGCAAGAGTCTGGTGGCGCTCATCGTGGCGGTCGCCGCCCTGGTGGCAGCCCTCGGAGCCAATCTGCGGGGCCGTGAGGGATGGGCGTTCGCCCTGTCCGGCGTGACCATCGTGGCCGCCGTCGCGATGCTCTTCCTGTCGCTCTTCCCGAATGTCATGCCGTCGTCGCTCAACGGGGACTGGAGCCTCACGGTCACCAATGCCTCGTCGAGTCCGTACACCCTGAAGATCATGACGTGGCTCGCGGCGATCGCCACGCCGCTCGTCCTGCTCTACCAAGGGTGGACCTACTGGGTGTTCCGCAAGCGGATCGGTACGCAGCACATCGCCACCGAAGCCGCGCACTGAGTCCGAGGAGTGGGTGTTTCACGTGAAACACCCACTCTGGGCCGAAGGGCATGTTTCACGTGAAACCAATCGATCCCCGTCTGCTGCGCTACGCCCGCGCCACCCGCCTCTTCCTGGTGGCCGTCGTCGGCCTCGGTGCCGTCGGTGCCGGGCTGGTCATCGCCCAGGCCATGCTTATCGCCGACGTCGTGGTCGGCGCCTTCCAGCGTGGTCACTCCGTCTCCGAACTCCGCACCTCTCTGCTGCTGTTGGCGGCCGTGGCCGTCGGCCGGGCGCTGGTCTCCTGGCTCACTGAACTCGCCGCACACCGAGCGAGCGCGGCGGTCAAGTCCGAGCTGCGCGGCCGGCTCCTCGACCGTGCGGTGGCACTCGGCCCCGGATGGCTGAGCGGACAGCAGACCGGGTCGCTGGTCACTCTCGCCACGCGTGGGGTCGACGCCCTCGACGACTACTTCTCGCGCTACCTGCCGCAGCTGGGACTGGCGGTGGTCGTGCCCGTCGCGGTGCTGGCGCGGATCGTCACCGAGGACTGGGTCTCCGCGGCGATCATCGTGGGGACCCTGCCGCTGATCCCGGTCTTCATGGTCCTGATCGGCTGGGCCACCCAGTCCCGGACGGACCGTCAGTGGCGGCTGCTGTCGCGGCTCTCCGGCCACTTCCTGGACGTGGTGGCCGGGCTGCCCACGCTGAAGGTGTTCGGCCGGGCCAAGGCGCAGGCCGAGTCCATCCGTCGGATCACGGGTGAGTACCGGCAGGCGACCATGCGGACGCTGCGGATCGCGTTCCTCTCCTCGTTCGCTCTGGAGCTGCTCGCCACGCTGTCGGTGGCGCTGGTCGCCGTGACCGTCGGTATGCGGCTCGTCCACGGCGACATGGATCTGTACATCGGGCTGGTCATCCTGGTGCTGGCGCCCGAGGCGTATCTGCCGTTGCGGCAGGTGGGGGCTCAGTTCCACGCGGCGGCGGAGGGGCTTGCGGCCGCGGAGGAGATCTTCGCGGTGCTGGAGACGCCGGTGCCGGCGTCGGGTTCGGACGCGGTGCCTTCCGCTGCGGCCCTGACCTTCGAGGGCGTGACGGTCCGCTACCCGGGGCGCTCGGCGGATGCGGTGACCGATGTGTCGTTCACGGTCGAACCCGGGGAGACCGTCGCGCTGGTCGGCCCGAGCGGTGTGGGCAAGTCGACGCTGCTCAACGTCCTGTTGGGGTTCGTGCGTCCGGCGCGGGGGCGGGTGCGGATCGGGGACGCCGATCTTGCCGACGTCGACCTGGCGGAGTGGCGGTCGCGGGTCGCGTGGGTGCCGCAGCGGCCGCATGTCTACGCCGGGACGATCGCCGAGAACGTACGGCTCGCGCGTCCCGACGCGGACGACGACGCCGTCCGGGGTGCGCTGCGGGACGCCGGGGCGCTGGAGTTCGTGGACGCGCTGCCGGAGGGGGCGCAGACGGTTCTCGGTGAGGACGGGGCCGGACTGTCCGCGGGGCAGCGGCAGCGGCTGGCGCTGGCACGGGCGTTTCTGGCCGACAGGCCGGTGCTGTTGCTGGATGAGCCGACGGCTGCGCTGGACGGGGCGACCGAGGGGGAGGTGGTGGCGGCGGTACGGAGGCTTTCCGAGGGGCGCACCGTGTTGCTGGTCGTGCACCGGCCGGCGCTGCTGTCGGCGGCGGACCGGGTGGTGCGGCTCTCCGGTGGCGAGGCCTCCAGGGGGCTCCGCCCCCTGGACCCCCAGAACCTTCGCCCACCCACCACCCGACTCGGTCAGCTGGAAGGCGAGGTCGCGGGCCGGGTCGGTGGGCTGGCGGGCGAGGTTGTGGGGCGGCTCGGTCAGCTGGAAGGTGAGGGCGCGGAGGGGCGCGGTGGGCTGAGCAGTCCTCGATGGGGCGGCGCTGCGGAGTCGGCGGCTGTGGGGCGCCGGGATGTTCTCGGGCGGGTTCGTGCCGGCTCGGGCGCCCGGCGGGGGCGGTTGCTGCTCGCGCTGTTGCTGGGGGCGCTGGCGCTCGCCAGTGCCGTCGGGCTGATGGCGACCTCGGGGTGGCTGATCTCGCGGGCCTCGCAGCAGCCGCCGGTGCTGTATCTGATGGTCGCCGTGACGGCCACGCGGGCCTTCGGGATCGGGCGGGCCGTGTTCCGGTACGGCGAGCGGCTGGTGTCGCACGACGCCGTGCTGCGGATGCTGGCCGACACGAGGGTCGCCGTGTACCGGCGGCTGGAGCGGCTCGCTCCTGCCGGGCTGCGGACGACCAGGCGGGGCGATCTGCTCAGCCGGCTGGTCGCCGACGTGGACACGCTGCAGGACTACTGGCTGCGATGGCTGCTTCCGGTCGGGGCCGCGGTGGCGGTGTCCGCCGGGGCCGTGGGCTTCACGGCCTGGCTCCTGCCCGAGGCCGGTGCCGCGCTCGCGGTGGGGCTGCTGGTGGCCGGTGCCGGCGTTCCGCTGGTGACCTCGGCCGTGGCCCGGCGCGCTGAGCACCGGTTGGCACCGGCCCGAGGGCTGCTTGCCACCCGGGTGACCGACCTGCTCACCGGCACCGCCGAACTGACCGTCGCCGGCGCGCTGCCGGCCCGTACCGACGAGGCCCGGCGGGCCGACCGCACGCTCACCCGGATCGCCTCGCGCGGGGCCACGGCCACCGCGCTCGGCGACGGGCTGACCGCGCTGCTGACCGGCCTGACCGTCGCGGCCGTCGCGCTGCTGGGCGCCCAGGGGGTCGCTGACGGGCGGCTGAGCGGCGTGGCGATGGCGGTCGTCGTGCTCACTCCGCTGGCCGCCTTCGAGGCCGTACTCGGGCTGCCGCTGGCCGTGCGGCACCGGCAGCGGGTGCGCAGGAGCGCCGAGCGCATCTACGAGGTGCTGGACGCGCCCGAGCCCGTACGGGAGCCGGAGCTGCCGCGTCAGGCGCCCGCCGCGCCCTTCCCCGTCGTACTGAAGGGCCTGACGGCCCGGTACCCGGGGCAGCCGCGGAATGCCCTCGGCGGGCTCGACCTCACCCTGCACGAGGGGCGCAGGGTGGCTGTGGTCGGGGCCTCCGGCGCCGGCAAGTCGACCCTCGCCCAGGTCCTGCTGCGGTTCCTCGACCCGGACGCGGGCTCCTACACGCTCGCCGGCGTGGACGCGTACGGCATGGACAGCGACGACGTACGGCGGCTCGTCGGGCTGTGCGCCCAGGACGCGCACCTCTTCGACAGTTCCGTGCGCGAGAACCTGCTGCTCGCCCGGAAGGACGCCACCGAGGAGGACCTGCGGGACGCGCTGGACCGGGCCCGGCTGCTCGACTGGGTGGACGGGCTGCCCGACGGACTCGACACCCTGGTCGGCGAGCACGGGGCACGGCTGTCCGGCGGGCAGCGGCAGCGGCTGGCCCTCGCCCGGGCCCTGCTCGCCGACTTCCCGGTGCTCGTGCTGGACGAGCCGGCCGAGCATCTCGACCTGCCCACGGCGGACGCGCTCACCGCGGACCTGCTGGCCGCCACCGAGGGCCGTACGACACTGCTCGTCACGCACCGGCTGGCGGGCCTGGAGGCCGTGGACGAGGTGGTCGTCCTCGACGCGGGCCGGGTGGTGCAGCGCGGGAGTCATGCCGAGCTGGTCGCCGCGGCCGGACCGCTGCGCGACATGGCGGAGCGGGAGGCGGCGGCGGACTCTCTGGTGGGAGCGCGGTAGCCGCCGCGGCGGGCGGCCTCAGGCGCGGGCAGCCAGCAGCCGCTCGATCACCACGGCCACCCCGTCGTCGTTGTTGGCGACCGTGCGTGCCGAGGCGGCGGCGACGGCGGCGGGGTGGGCGTTGCCCATGGCGTACGACCGGCCGGCCCAGGTCAGCATCTCGACATCGTTGGGCATGTCCCCGAAGGCCACGACCTCCTCGCGCGAGATGCCGCGCTCGGCACACTCCAGAGCGAGTGTGCTGGCCTTGGAGACGCCCGGCCCGCTGATCTCCAGCAGGGCGCTCGGGCTGGACCGGGTGACGGTGGCGCGGTCGCCGACGGCGAGGCGGGCGAGGGTGAGGAAGGCGTCGGGGTCGAGCTCGGGGTGGAAGGCGAGGATCTTGAGGACGGGCTCGCCGGCGCTCGGACCGTCGGCCGCGAGGATCTCCTCGGCGGCGAGCAGGTGGTCCGGTATCTCCAGGTGCAGCTTGGGATAGGCCGGCTCCTGGTGGAAGCCGTACGTCTGCTCGATCGCGTACACGGTGCCGGGCGCGGCCTCGCGCAGCAGTCGTACCGCGTCCAGCGCGTTCTCCCGGGCCAGGTCGCGCACCTTCACGAAGCGGTGCGCGCCGGGGCCGCCGTGCAGGTCGACCACGGCCGCGCCGTTGCCGCAGATCGCCAGGCCGTGGCCGTGGACGTGCTCGCTGACGACGTCCATCCAGCGGGCCGGGCGGCCGGTGACGAAGAAGACCTCGATCCCCGCCTCCTCGGCGGCGGCCAGCGCGGCGACCGTCCTCGGGGAGACCGACTTGTCGTCGCGCAGCAGGGTGCCGTCGAGATCGGTGGCGACCAGCCGGGGCGGGGTCGCGAAGGCAGGGGTCTCGGGCTGTCGGGTCGCTGAGGTCACCGCGCCATTCTCGCGCATATGCCCGCACGGCCGTGCGGCCGGGCGCACAGATGAGACACAGACGACTCCGAAGCGTCCCCCACCGCGCCGCGGCCTTGCTGAAGGGGACTCAGCCGAGCTGGGCCGGGGCCTCCATGGCGATCTGCTCGAAGACCTTCTGGTCGGCCGCGAAGTCCGAGTCGGGGATGGGCCAGTGGATCACCAGCTCGGTGAAGCCAAGCTCCTGGTGGCGGCCGGCGAAGTCCACGAAGGCGTCCAGGGACTCCAGGGGGCGGCCGCGGTCCGGGGTGAACCCGGTGAGCAGGACCTTGTCCAGCTCCGCCACGTCCCGGCCGATCGCCGCGCACGCCCCGCCGAGCTTTCCGATCTGCCCGCGGAGCGCCTCGACCGACTGCTCGGGCGTGCCGTTCTCGTACAGCTTCGGGTCGCCGGTGGTCACCCAGGCCTGGCCGTGCCGCGCGGCCAGCTTCAGTCCGCGCGGCCCGGTGGCCGCCACAGCGAAGGGCAGCCGGGGCCGCTGCACACAGCCCGGGATGTCGCGCGCCTCGTGGGCCGAGTAGAACTCACCCTCGTACGTCACCGAGTCCTCGGTGAGCAGCCGGTCGAGGAGCGGGACGAACTCGGCGAACCGGTCGGCGCGCTCGCGCGGGGTCCAGGGCTCCTGGCCCAGTGCGGTGGCGTCGAAGCCGTTGCCGCCGGCGCCGATACCGAGGGTGACGCGGCCGCCGGAGATGTCGTCGAGGGAGATCAGCTCCTTGGCGAGGGGCACCGGATGCCGGAAGTTCGGCGAGGTGACGAGGGTGCCGAGACGCAGTCGGTCGGTGACGGACGCGGCGGCGGTGAGCGTCGGGATCGCCCCGAACCACGGGCCGTCCCGGAAGCTGCGCCAGGACAGGTGGTCGTAGGTGTACGCGGTGTGGAAGCCCAGCTCCTCGGCCCGCGTCCAGGCGGCGGCGCCGCCCTCGCTCCAGCGGCGGTACGGGAGGATCACGGTGCTCAGACGCAGACTCATGCGTCCGAGACTAAAGGGACCACCCGCGACGGCCGAAACGCTCACCGCATGCGGCTGCTCAGCCACGGCGTGAGCAGGTGCGCGGCCAGGTGTTCCCGGTACGTGCGGTCCCCGGCCAGCGGTACGACCAGCGAGGCCGTGGGCGGGAAGCTGCGGCCCCGGACGTGGGCCAGGCCGCCGAAGACGGAGTGCAGGAAGGCGGGCACGTCGTCGCGCGGGACGTCGTGGAAGACCACGCCCTCGACGGTGATCAGCGCGTCGTCCTCAGGGAAGAGCCGCACGCTCACCCGGGGCAGGCCGCCGAACTCGGCGTACGCCTCGTGCGGCAGCGAACCGTCCGGGTCGGTGGTGACCCCGAAACCCGCCGCGCTGCGCCGCGAGGTCTGGTCGGCGCCGATGTCGTGCGTGACCTCGATCTCGCGCCCGTGTTCGGCCGCGACCGCGTGGAGTGCGGCGACGGCCGCCTCGGTGGTCGGAAAGTGGTCCTGGTGTGCCCGGCGTCCGGAGTGGTCCATACCACTCATCATTCCGGGTTCAGTGGGGTTCGGGGAAGCGCAGGTACGGTGGCGGAACCGCCCGCGTCAGCCACACGCCGTTCGCGCTGACGTGGAAGACGTGCCCGTCCCGGTGCATCGCGGCCGCGTCCACCGACAGCACGACGGGGCGACCGCGCCGGGCACCGACTCGCGTCGCGGTCTCCCGGTCCGCCGACAGATGCACGTCGTGCCTGTTCATCGGCCTGAGGCCCTCACTCCGGATCGCGTCCAGGTGCCGTGCGACGGTGCCGTGGTAGAGGTACGGCGGCGGGGTCGCCGGGGGCAGTCCGAGGTCGACGTCGATGCTGTGGCCCTGGCTGGCGCGGATACGGGTGCCTTCGACGGCGAACCGCTGCTTGTCGTTGGCGGCGACCACGTGGTCCAGTTCCTCGCGGCTGACCGGGAAACCGTGCGCCGCTGCCGCCGCGAGCAGCGTGTCGATCTCCACCCAGCCCGCCTCGTCCAGGTTGAGCCCGATCCGTTCGGGCTGGTGGCGCAGGTGTTTCGAGAGGTACTTCGACACCTTCACGGTGCGCCGTTCGTCCGGTGTTCCCTCGTTGTGTCTCGCGTTCATGCCATCAGCGTGCCGGGCGAGACGCGGATCACGCAGATATTTTTCGCCTCGGGTTTGATCCACAACCAAGTGCGGTTATCCACAGGGGAATTGGCCGCACTGTGGACAACTACTGGGCGGTTCGCGGTGTTTCGTCAAGTTCGGTAACGGGGTTGTGATCTGCGGCCAGAGCATCCAAGTGCCGCGCATCGACCTCGCGTTCGGCCGCAAGGGCGATGAACTCCGCGATGCGGTCCGGGCCAACGAGGCGCCGCACGGCCTGAATCGTCTCGGCGGGGAGCGGCACGGAACGGGTCTCGTCCGGGGCTTTCGGCCGTTCCCCCGTGCCGAGCCGGCGACGCACCTCACGGGTCGCGAACAGGCGCATGGCGCGGGCCAGTTCGGCGTCGACCGTCTGCCGGGCCAGGGGGCGCAGGCGCCGAACCAGCGAGGCGGCCTCGGCCGCGCCGGCGTCGGTGCGGCGGTCGGGGTCGTCGAGGTAGCGGGCGAAGACGTGCTCGGTGGTGAACTCCAGGAAACGAGCGGCTATGTGCTCGACCTGGAGTCTCAACTCCCGCAGATGCTCGGAGATCGCGGAGAGGGGGACACCGGCCGCATACAACTCGGCGGCCACAGCGAGCTCCTGGGGGCTCGGGACGAGGAAGGAACCGGGGTCGTCGGCCACCGGTTCCAGCACGCCCAGTGCCACGGCCTCGGCCACGGCCGCGTCGTCGGGGGTGCCGCCGAAGCGGGCGTCCAGGTCGGCGCGGGTCAGGCGCACCGGTTCCTCGTCGGTCCAGGGGCCCTCGGCCTCGGTGACGAGCCCCAGGACGCCGGCCAGGCCGCGGCCGGTGTCCCAGGCGTCGAGCAACTCCTTGATGGAGGCGAGGGTGTAGCCGCGGGAGAGGAGGTCGGCGATCTGGTGGAGGCGGGTGAGGTGGACGTCGGAGTAGAGGTTGGCGCGGCCCTGGCGTTCGGGGCGGGGCAGGAGGCCCTTGTCCTGGTAGGCACGGATGGTTCGGACGGTGGTGCGGGAGAGGCGGGCGAGGTCCTCGATGCGGTGGGTGGGGGTGGCCGGGGGGTCGGTCATGTGGGGTTCCTTGGCTGGTGCGGCTGGTGCGGCTGGTGCGGCTGGTGCGGCTGGTGCGGCTGGTGCGGCTGGTGCGGGGGTTTCGCTTGCCCGCGCCGACGGGGTACCGCCTGCGCCCACCCGTGCCGCCCCAGCGGCACGACTGCCCGCAGGCTGGATCAGCCGACAAGGCGCGCCCCCGCCCGAAAGCTGGGGGAGGAACTGCGCGATCAGCCCTCGCCGGTCCGCAGTTGGACGACGACCCTCTACAACTTCGGCTCGACCCTTGCGATCCGCCGCAAAACTCCCGGCGCCCATCGCGACAGCGCCCGTGCCCCCCTCGCCTCCGGTGTGACCGGTACCACCGCGCGGTTGTGCTCCACCGCCTCCAGGATCGCCGAAGCGACCTTCTCCGGAGGGTAGTTGCGCATCCCGTACAGCCGTGCCGAGCGCTGCTGCCGACGGCGCTCCTCCTCCGCGTCCACGCCCGTAAAGCGCGCCGTCGACGTGATGTTGGTGTTGATGAAGCCGGGGCAGATCGCCGTCACCCCGATGCGCCGGCCCGCCAGTTCGGCGCGCAGGCACTCGGAGAGCATCAGGACCGCCGCCTTGGAGGTGCTGTAGGCCGGCAGGGCGCGGGAGGGCTGGTAGGCCGCCGCCGACGCGACGTTCACGATGTGGCCGCCCTGGGCGCGGTCCGCCATCCGGGCCCCGAAGAGACGGCAACCGTGGATCACCCCCCAGAGGTTGACGTCCAGGACGCGCCGCCAGTCCTCCGTCGTCGTCGTGAAGAAGGAGCCGGACAGGCCGATGCCCGCGTTGTTGACCAGCACGTCCAGGACGCCGTACTCGCGGTGGACCTTCTCCGCGAGCTTCTCCATGGCCTGCTCGTCGGAGACGTCGGCCGTCTCCGCCCAGGCCTCCGTCGCGCCGATCAGCCGGGACAGCTCGGCCGTGCGGGCCGCTGCCTCCGCGTCCCGGTCCACCGACACCACCCGCGCGCCCGCCTCCGCGAACGCGAACGCCGTAGCCCGCCCGATGCCGCTGCCCGCGCCGGTGACCAGCACCAACTGGCCTGCGAACCGCTGGGCGTGGCGGTCGGCGGGCTTCGACTGCGACCCCGGGCCGTCCTCCACCGATCTCACGAACTCCTCGATCCAGGCCGCCACCTGGTCCGGCCGCGTGCGCGGGATCCAGTGCTTGGCCGGCAGGGTGCGGCGGGTGAGCCGGGGCACCCAGCGCTCCAGGTCGTCGTAGAGCCGCTCTGAGAGGAACGCGTCGCCGAGGGGCGTGATGAGCTGCACGGGCGCGTGCGCGTACGCGTCCTCGCGCGGGCGGCGCAGCCGGGCCCGCACGTTGTCGCGGTACAGCCAGGCGCCGTGTGCCGCGTCCGAGGGCAGGGAGGACGTGGGGTAGTCACCCGCGGGCAGCTTCTCCGCCCGTTGCAGAATGCCCGGCCAGGCCTTGCCGAGGGGGCCGCGCCAGGCCAGTTCGGGCAGGGCGGGGGTGTGCAGCAGGTACACGTACCAGGACTTGGCGCCCTGGCCGAGGAGCTGGCCCACCCGGCGGGGGGTCGGGCGCCGCACGCGCGCGTTGATCCAGTGCCCGAAGTGGTCCAGGGAGGGTCCCGACATCGACGTGAAGGAGGCGATACGGCCCTCCGTGCGACCCGCCGTGGCGAACTCCCAGGACTGCACCGAGCCCCAGTCGTGGCCGACGAGGTGCACCGGGCGGTCCGGGCTGACCGCGTCGACCACCGCCAGGAAGTCGTCCGTGAGCTTGGCGAGGGTGAAGCCGCCGCGCAGCGGCTTGGGGGCGGTGGAGCGGCCGTGGCCGCGGACGTCGTACAGGACGACGTGGAAGCGCGCGGCGAGGCGGGCCGCGACCTCGGACCAGATCTCCTTGCTGTCCGGGTAGCCGTGGACGAGGACGACCGTCGGGTCCGCCGGGTCGCCCAGCTCCGCCACGCACAGGTCGATGCCGCCCGTACGCACCCGGCGCTCGCGCGCGCCTTCCATCCCGTTCACTTGTCCTCCGCCCAGCGCCGCACGTGCGGCAGATCGTCGTCCAGCCAGAAGGCGCTCTGCTCGGGGTCCCGGGAGTCGGTGACCACGAGGATCTCCTCGAACTTGGCGCCCGTGCCGCGGAAGCCGAGGTGCGGTTCGACCGCCCACAGGCCCGGCTGCGGCGGGTGGTCGGAGAAGCGGTACGGCGACCACAGGGGCGACCAGCCCTCGCGGTGCCCGTGCAGTGCGTCGGCCGCGAGGCCCTTCAGGGACTGGGTGCCGAACCCGAAGAGGTGCGGTGACCAGCGGCGCTGCTTCACCCTGTCCACCTTGTGGGCGATCACGCCGAAGGGGTACGCGCGGTGCCGGTTGGCGTAGCCCTGGCGGACCATGAGGCGGTCCACGTCCTCGTAGATCTCGCGCAGCGGGCGCCGCTCGCGCACCTCGCGCAGGATCAGCTCCCGGTGCGCCTCCAGGTCGGCCATCAGCCGGTCCTGGACGGGGTGGGGGCCGAGGGAGCCCGAGTAGCCGATGTCGGCCGTGTACCCCTCGTACACCGGGGCCAGGTCGAGGATGAACGGCATGCCGGGTGCCAGCCGGCGGTCGGTCGGGAAGAACTGCAGCGGTATGCGGAAGTCCGTGAACGCCGTGCGGTCGCCGAACCAGGCGAAAGGGAGGTGGAACCAGTCCCGCACGCCCCGGGCGCGCAGCCACGCGCGCTGCATCCGGGCCGCCTCGCGCTCGGTGATCCCCGGCTCCAGCCGGGCCGCGACCGCCTCCGCGCACTCGTACGCGAGCCGCTGCACCCGCCGGAAACCCTGGAGCTCCGTGGCGCGTTCTTCCTTCGATGCCACTGCCGTCGTCATCCCGCCCCGCCCGTCCCCGCCCGCGTCTTCGTCGACTGCGGTACGTGCCCGTAACTTGACACTGGTGAATGTGACAGTTGTTAGAGGCGACGTCAATAGGCGAGGCAAGGCCTGTGGATAACTCTGAGTAGCTCTCAGGCAGGGGATCCCCTAGGGCCCCGTAATACTCGAGAGTGATGTGAAGACGGCTCCAGGGTCTGACGACCTCAGTGGCGCGGGTCACTACCTTCTATGGCGTGACTGTGATCGCGACCGAAAGCCTGAGCAAGCGGTTCCCCCGGGTGACCGCGCTCGACCGGCTGTCCGTGGACATCGGACCCGGTGTGACCGGGCTCGTCGGAGCCAACGGCGCCGGCAAGTCCACCCTGATCAAGATCCTGCTGGGTCTGTCCCCCGCGACCGAGGGCCGCGCCGAAGTGCTCGGCCTCGACGTCGCGACCAAGGGCGCCGCCATCCGCGAGCGCGTGGGCTACATGCCGGAGCACGACTGCCTGCCGCCCGACGTCTCGGCCACCGAGTTCGTCGTGCACATGGCCCGCATGTCCGGCCTGCCGCCCGCCGCCGCCCGCGAGCGCACCGCCGACACCCTGCGCCACGTCGGGCTCTACGAGGAGCGGTACCGCCCCATCGGCGGCTACTCCACCGGCATGAAGCAGCGCGTGAAGCTCGCCCAGGCCCTGGTGCACGACCCACAGCTGGTCTTCCTCGACGAGCCGACCAACGGGCTCGACCCGGTCGGCCGCGACGAGATGCTCGGCCTGATCCGTCGCATCCACACCGACTTCGGCATCTCGGTCCTGGTCACCTCGCACCTGCTCGGCGAACTGGAACGCACCTGCGACCACGTGGTCGTCGTCGACGGCGGCAAGCTGCTGCGCTCCAGCTCCACCACCGACTTCACCCAGTCCACGACCACCCTCGCCATCGAGGTCACCGACAGCGACGAGCACCCGGACGGCACCCGCGCGGTCCGCGACGCGCTCCACGCGCGCGGGGTGGAGACGGACAACGAGGGCGGCGGCCTCCCCGGCGCCGGCCACATCCTCCTGCTCACCGCCCAGGGCGAGGAGACCTACGACCTCGTCCGCGACGTCGTCGCCGACCTCGGGCTCGGCCTGGTGCGCATGGAGCAGCGCCGGCACCACATCTCCGAGGTCTTCACCAGCGACGAGCAGCGGGACGACGAGCAGCGGAAGGAGGCGACCGTCCATGGCGGTTGACCAGCCCATCGCGGGACCGGGCGACCAGTCCCGCATCCACGACATCGGCTACCGCGGCTACGACGGCCCGCGCCTCGGCCGCGGGTACGCCCGCCTGTCCCTGTACTCGCAGACCCTGCGCGGCTCCTACGGCCTCGGCCGCTCGGTGAAGTCCAAGGTGCTGCCGATGCTGCTGTTCGCGGTGATGTGCGTGCCGGCGGCCATCATGGTCGCCGTCGCCGTCGCCACCAAGGCGCACGACCTGCCGGTCACCTACACGCGGTACGCGATCATCATGCAGGCCGTCATCAGCCTGTACGTCGCCTCGCAGGCCCCCCAGGCGGTCTCCCGCGACCTGCGCTTCAAGACCATCCCGCTGTACTTCTCGCGGCCCATCGAGACCGCCGACTACGTCCAGGCCAAGTTCGCGGCCCTCGCCTCCGCGATGTTCATCCTGACCGGCGCCCCGCTGGTCGTGCTGTACCTGGGCGCCCTGCTCTCCAAGATGGACTTCGGCCACCAGACCAAGGGGTTCGGCCAGGGGCTGGTATCGGTGGCCCTGCTCTCCCTCCTCTTCGCCGGCATCGGCCTGGTCATCGCGTCGGTCACCCCGCGCCGCGGCTTCGGCATCGCCGCCGTGATCGCCGTGCTGACCATCTCCTACGGCGCGGTCTCCACCCTCCAGGCCATCGCCGACTCCCAGGGCAGCACCGGCGCCATCCCGTGGATCGGCCTGTTCTCGCCGGTCACCCTGATCGGCGGCCTGAGCACCGCCCTGCTCGGCGGCACCAACACCTTCCCGGGCGGCGACGGCCCCTCCCACGCCCAGGGCGCCGTGTACCTGCTCGTCGTCCTCGGCCTGATCGCCGCCTGCTACGGCCTTCTGCTGCGCCGCTACAAGAAGGTGGGACTGTGACCACGCTCTCCATCGACCACGTCTCCCGCTGGTTCGGCAACGTGGTCGCCGTCAACGACATCACCATGACCATCGGCCCCGGCGTCACCGGCCTCCTCGGCCCCAACGGCGCCGGAAAGTCCACCCTCATCAACATGATGGGCGGTTTCCTCGCCCCCTCCACCGGCACGGTCACCCTCGACGGGCAGCCGACCTGGCGCAACGAGGCCATCTACCGGCACATCGGCATCGTTCCCGAGCGCGAGGCGATGTACGACTTCCTCACCGGCCGCGAATTCGTCGTCGCCAACGCCGAGTTGCACGGCCTCGGCGCCAAGGCCGCCCAGAAGGCCCTCGCCACGGTCGAGATGGAGTACGCGCAGGACCGCAAGATCTCGACGTACTCCAAGGGCATGCGCCAGCGCGTGAAGATGGCGTCCGCCCTGGTCCACGACCCCTCGCTGCTCCTCCTCGACGAGCCCTTCAACGGCATGGACCCGCGCCAGCGCATGCAGCTCATGGAACTGCTGCGGCGGATGGGCGACGAGGGCCGCACGGTCCTGTTCTCCTCCCACATCCTCGAGGAGGTCGAGCAGCTCGCCTGGCACATCGAGGTCGTGGTCGCCGGACGGCACGCGGCCAGCGGCGACTTCCGCAAGATCCGCCGCCTGATGACCGACCGCCCGCACCGCTACCTGGTCCGCTCCAGCGACGACCGCGCCCTCGCGGCCGCCCTCATCGCCGACCCGTCCACCTCGGGCATCGAGGTCGACCTCGCCGAGGGCGCGCTGCGCATCCAGGCCGTCGACTTCGGCCGCTTCACCGCCCTGCTGCCCAAGGTCGCCCGCGACCACGGCATCCGGCTGCTCACGGTCTCGCCGTCCGACGAGTCCCTCGAATCCGTGTTCTCGTATCTGGTCGCGGCGTAGGAGGCCGAAGATGTACGACCCCACAGTCGCCCGCCTCACCTACCGGGCCCTGCTAGGCCGCCGCCGGGCGCTCATCCTGGGCGCCCTGCCGTTGCTGCTGATCGCGATCTCCGTCGTCGTCCGCGGCCTCGCGGGCGCCGACGACCAGACGGCCGCCGACCTGCTCGGCGGCCTCGGGCTCGCCACCATGGTGCCGATCATCGGCGTCATCGCCGGCACCGGCGCGATCGGCCCGGAGATCGACGACGGATCGGTGGTGTACCTGCTGTCCAAGCCGATCAAACGCCCGACGATCATCTTCACCAAGCTGATCGTGGCGATCGCCGTGACCATGGTGTTCTCGGCCCTTCCGACGTTGATCGCGGGATTCATCCTCAACGGCAACGGCCAGCAGATCGCCGTCGCCTACACGGTCGCCGCGCTGGTCGCCTCCATCGCCTACGCCGCGCTCTTCCTGCTGCTCGGCACGGTGTCGCGGCACGCCGTGGTCTTCGGGCTCGTCTACGCCCTGGTCTGGGAGGCCCTGTTCGGCTCCCTGGTGCCCGGAGCGCGGACGCTGAGCGTCCAGCAGTGGTCCCTGGCGGTCGCCCACAAGGTGACCGGCGGCGACCTGGTCACGTCCGACGTCTCCCTGACGACGGGCACGGTGCTGCTGGTCGTGGTGACCGTCCTGGCCACCTGGTACGCCGGCCAGAAGCTGCGCTCACTGACGCTTGCGGGCGAGGAGTAGACGCCCGCTTTATTGACGGGGGCTTCACCCGGGTCCGGGCACACTGGGCAAAGGGGATGTTCCGTGGAGAGGAACGGGGATGGCCGAGGGTTTCCGGGACGCCGACGCAGAGTGGGACGGCATCGTCCTGGACGAGGAGTTCATACGGTCCGCGGGGGCGTCGGAGCCGTCCGCGCGAGCGCGGATGCTGGCCGCGAAGTGGCGGGCGGAGGCGCCGGAACCTCAGCCGTGGCGGTCGGACGAGCCGCCTGCCGGGTGGTTCTTCAGCAAGGGCCGGCGCAAGTGGTGGCGGCGGTAGGCCGTCGTTGTGAACTGCGGGCCGGTGGGGGCCGGTCGCGCAGTTCCCCGCGCCCCCAAGGGGCGCCTCAGCGGGCCTCTTTTTTAATCAGTGGCGGCCAACTCGGCTCAAAGGCACAGTTGTTGTGTCAGCCCATGAGCCGGGAGAGGAGCCGGACGATGTCCATGCACGACAGTACGTCCCGCTCCCGTCAGGGCAGCCGTCGGCGGGTCGCCGTGTAGCTGCCCGGGGCGGCCGCTTCGAGCACGCGATGGTCGCTCTCGCGTGGGCCGCCCACCCGGAGGATTGGCCGAGTGGTAAGGCACCGGCTTGCTAAGCCGTGGTCGGGCCTGGAAAGCCCGCGCACGTTCGATCCGTGCATCCTCCGCAGACGTTGTACTGAGACCTGGCCGACAGGGCCGGGCTGGGGCTGGTCAAGAAGGTCCCGGCGCTTATCCCAGCAACTGCTCCAGCACCACCGCGATGCCGTCCTCCTCGTTGGAAGACGTCACCTCGTGGGCCACAGCCTTCAGCTCCTCATGGGCGTTGGCCATGGCCACTCCCCGAGCCGCCCAGGCGAACATCGGGATGTCGTTCGGCATGTCACCGAAGGCGATCGTGTCGGCGGACTTGAGGCCCAGGCGACGCGCGGCCAGGGAGAGACCCGTCGCCTTCGAAAGACCGAGGGGGAGCAGTTCCACGATGCCCTCGCCCGCCATGGCCACCGTGACGAAGCCTCCGGCCGCCTGCCGGGCCGCTTCCGCGAGCTCGTCGTCGGACAGCTGTGGGTGCTGTATGTAGATCTTGTTCAGAGGCGCCGCCCAGAGGTCGGCCACGTCCGTGAAGGGGATCGACGGGAGGTGGCCCGTCACCGCGTACCCCGGCCCCACCAGCACGTCGCCGTCGAGGCCGTCACGGCTCGCCGCCAGGTGCAGCGGGCCGACCTCCGCCTCGATCTTCGCGAGGGCGACCCCGGCCAGCTGCCGGTCCAGTGTCACGGAGGTGAGGAGGCGATGCGCTCCGGCGTCGTACACCTGCGCCCCCTGGCCGCAGACGGCGAGGCCGTCGTAGCCGAGGTCGTCGAGGATGTGCCGGGTCCAGGGGACCCCGCGGCCGGTGACGACGATGTGCGCGGCGCCCGCCGCGGTGGCCGCGGCGAGCGCTTCACGGGTGCGCGGGGAGACCGACTCGTCGGAGCGCAGCAGCGTCCCGTCGAGGTCGGTGGCGATGAGCCCGTAGGGGAAGCTCACCGGGACACCGGCTCCAGGACCTCCCGGCCGCCCAGGTACGGGCGCAGCACCTCGGGCACGTACACCGAGCCGTCGGCCTGCTGGTGGTTCTCCAGGATCGCCACGATGGTGCGCGGTACGGCGCACAGGGTGCCGTTGAGCGTGGCCAGCGGCTTGACCTGCTTGCCGTCGCGGACCCGGATGGACAGCCGGCGGGACTGGAACTCGGTGCAGTCCGACGTCGAGGTCAGCTCGCGGTACTTGCCCTGGGTCGGGATCCACGCCTCGCAGTCGAACTTGCGGGCGGCCGAGGCGCCGAGGTCGCCGGTGGCGACGTCGATGACGCGGAACGGCAGCTCCAGCGAGGTCAGCCACTGCTTCTCCCAGGCCAGCAGCCGCTGGTGCTCCGCCTCCGAGTCCTCGGGGGCGACGTAGGAGAACATCTCCACCTTGTCGAACTGGTGGACACGGAAGATGCCCTTGGTGTCCTTGCCGTGCGAGCCGGCCTCGCGGCGGAAGCAGGGGGAGAAGCCGGCGTAGCGGAGGGGCAGGCGCTCCGCTTCGATGATCTCGTCCATGTGGTACGCGGCGAGCGGGACCTCGGACGTGCCGACCAGGTAGAGGTCGTCCTTGTCGAGGTGGTAGACGTCCTGGGCCGCCTGGCCGAGGAAGCCGGTGCCCGCCATGGACTGCGGACGGACCAGCGCCGGGGTCAGCATCGGCGTGAAGCCGGCCTCGGTGGCCTGCGCGATCGCCGCGTTGACGAGCGCCAGCTCCAGCAGGGCGCCGACACCGGTCAGGAAGTAGAAGCGGGAGCCGGAGACCTTGGCGCCGCGCTCGACGTCGATCGCGCCGAGCAGCTGGCCCAGCTCCAGGTGGTCCTTGGGCTCGAAGCCCTCGGCGCCGAAGTCCCGGATCGTGCCGTGCTCCTCGAGGGTGACGAAGTCCTCCTCGCCGCCGACGGGCACGTCGGGGTGGACGAGGTTGCCGAGCCGGAGCAGCAGCTCCTGGGTCTCGGCGTCGGCCGCGTCGCGCTCGGCGTCGGCGGCCTTGACGTCGGCGGCGAGCTGGCCGGCCTTCTTCAGCAGCTCGGCCTTCTCGTCACCGGAGGCCTTGGGGATGAGCTTGCCGAGCGACTTCTGCTCGTTGCGCAGCTCGTCGAAGCGGACGCCGGAGGACCTGCGCCGCTCGTCGGCGGAGAGGAGGGCGTCGACGAGCGCGACGTCCTCTCCACGGGCGCGCTGGGACGCGCGCACACGGTCGGGGTCCTCACGGAGCAGGCGAAGGTCAATCACGGAGCCAAGGCTACCGGTGCGGGGTTGCCGCCCACGAATCACTATTCATACGTGTTCCGAATCGCGGCTTACGTTCCGTTATGGGGGAATTGCCGAGCGTGTCAATAAAAAGTGTCTCACTCCCCGGGACGGGGCAGGCGTGCGGCCCGCGGTTGACTGGATTCCCTTGTGGAGACCGGGACTTGCAGGCGCGGTTGTCCACAGGAATCCACACCCTCCCGAGAGTTATCCACAGGGTGTGTGGATGACGTGTGGACTCCGGAATTGATCACTCCGCGAGCGGCGCGTGAAGAGAGGAATTCCCACATCAAACCGGGGCAACACCCTCTTTCGAGTGGAAAGGCGTCGCTCCAAAAGATGAACCATGGGAAACGAGTGGACGAAGGGTGATGCGGGCGGGCGGAGCCGCGCCGACGGCCCGTAGGCCGATTTGTCGACAGACTCACGCGTCACTGTCGACTTGTCCCCAGGTCGAGATGGGCACCTGTGGATAACCCCTGTGGATAACGAAGATATGAGCGTACGACCGGCTAGAAACGGCCGTCCTGGCAGCGCGCCACCCAGTCCGAGGCCGCCACGAACTCCTCGTCCGACGTCCCCGGCAGTGTGGGCCCCACGGTCTCGCCCGGCGCGACGTCCGCCCGCGGGTAGGACCCCAGGAACCGCACCTGGCGGCAGATCCGCTTCAGCCCCATCAGGGCCTCCGCCACCCGCCGGTCGGAGATGTGGCCCTCGGCGTCGATGCAGAAGCAGTAGTTGCCGATGCCGGCGCCGGTCGGCCGGGACTGCAGCAGCATGAGGTTGATGCCCCGGGTGGCGAACTCGCCGAGCAGGTCACGGAGCCCGCCGGGGTGGTCGTCGTTCTGCCAGAGCACGACCGACGTCTTGTCCGCGCCGGTCGGGGCCGCGGGCCGGGCCGGGCGCCCGACCAGGACGAACCGGGTCTGCGCGTTCTCCGCGTCGTGGATCCCGGTCTCCAGGGCCTCCAGGCCGTACCGCTCGGCCGCGAACTCACCCGCGAAGGCCGCGTCGTAACGGCCCTCCTGGACCAGGCGGGCACCGTCCGCGTTCGAGGCGGCGGACTCCCAGACGGCGTCCGGGAGGTGGGCCCGCAGCCAGTTGCGGACCTGCGGCTGGGCGACCGGATGGGCGGTGACCGTCTTGATCTCGGAGAGCTTGGTGCCGGGTCGGACCAGCAGCGCGAAGGTGATCGACAGCAGCACCTCGCGGTAGATCATCAGCGGCTTGCCCGCGACCAGTTCGTCGAGGGTCGTGGTGACCCCGCCCTCGACGGAGTTCTCGATCGGCACGAACGCGGCCTCGGCCTCACCGTTGCGTACGGCGTCCAGCGCGGACTGCACGGAGACGTACGGGATGAGCTCCCGGGTGGCGGCCTCCGGAAGCGTGCGCAGGGCGACTTCGGTGAAGGTGCCTTCGGGACCGAGATACGCATAGCTCGCTGGCATGTCCCTCACCCTAATGGGCGCAGGGAGACGCGGCTCACTTGTCTCATCGGATCCACTCGACCGGGTGGTTTGAAACCCGGAAATGCACCAATAGTGATCAGAAACCACTCTGGTATCGCTGCGGCAGGCGGATGTCACCCCTCCAGCAGCCGCTGCCCGACATACTCCCCGGCGGCAGCACCGCCCGGCACCGCGAACAGGCCGCTCGCCTCGTGCCGGATGTACTGCGAGAGCGCGTCCCCACGGTCCAGTTTCCGCTGCAGCGGCACGAACCCGCGCAGCGGATCCGCCTGCCAGCAGACGAAGAGCAGCCCCGCGTCCGGTGTCCCGTCCGCGTCGATGCCGTCGTGGTACGAGAACGGGCGCCGCAGGATCGCCGCGCCCCCGTTCTGGTCGGGCCGGGTGATCCGGGCGTGCGCGTTGACCGGGACGACGTACTCCCCGTCCGCCCTGGCCTTCTCCAGGTCCATCGCCGTCGTCTCGGTGCCCCCGGTCAGCGGCGCCCCGTTCGACTTCTTCCGTCCGATCACGTTCTCCTGGGCCGCGAGCGACAGCTTCTCCCAGTCGTCGAGGAGCATGCGGATCCGGCGTACGACGGCGTAGGAGCCGTTCGCCATCCACGCGGGGTCGCTCGAACCGCTGGCCGGCACGAAGATCCGCCGGTCGAAGTCCGAGTCCGTCGGCTTGGGATTGCGGGTGCCGTCCAGCTGGCCCATGAGGTTGCGGGCCGTCATGGGGTGCGCGGTGGCGCCCGGGGTGCGGTTGAAGCCGTTCATCTGCCAGCGGACCTTCGCGGCGCTGCCCGCGTCCTTCTGTATCGCCCGCAGGGCGTGGAAGGCGACCAGGGCGTCGTCGGCGCCGATCTGCACCCACAGGTCGCCGTTGCTGCGCGACCTGTCGAGGTGGTCCGAGGAGAAGTCGGGCAGCGGGTCCAGCGAGGAGGGCCGTTGTTTCTCCAGGCCGGTACGGGTGAAGAAGCTGTTGCCGAAGCCGAAGGTGACCGTCAGCGCCGAGGGACCCGCATCGCGGGCCACGTCGGTGTCGTCCTGCGTCATCGGCTCGCCCGCCATCAGCCGCTCGGCCGTCGTCGACCAGCGGCGCAGCAGCGCGGCGGCCTCGGTACGGCCCGCGCCCGCCGCCAGGTCGAAGGCGACGAGATGGCCGCGCGCCTGGAGGCCCTCGGTGATGCCCGGCTGATGTTTCCCGTGAAACATCGCCCGGTCGGATCCGACCGAGCTGAGCGGGACGGCCTGGGTGGGGGCGGCCGCGTAGCCGACGCCGGCGCCCGTGGCGCCGAGTACGAGTCCGGTGGCTCCGGCGGTGCCGAGCAGGGCGCGCCGGCTGACGCCCCCGGCCGGGGGCGCCTCGGCGGCTGCGGTGCGGTCCTCGGTGACGGACTGGGACTGTTCGGGCATGGTGCGGTTCAGCCGATCTGCGCGCTCTTGGAGACGGTCACCTGGTCGATGTCGGAGGTCCGCACGGTGACGGAGACCTTCCAGTCGCCGGCGATGGGGATCTGCACCCCGTTGGCCGCCCAGTGTCCGGTGGTGATGTGGTCGGGGTTCACGGGAATCGGCCCGAGCTTCTTGGCGTCGAGGGTGAAGGCGACCTTCACCTCGGGGATGTCGAAGGCCCGGCCGTTGGGACGCTGGACGTAGACGTGCATCTCGTTGCTGCCGACGGACGCGGGGTCCAGGTCGACGCGGACGACGCCCTTGCCGTCCTTGCCGCCGGTGTCGAAGGACATGTCGAGGGTCAGCGCGCCCGAGGACGAGTTCGACGTGGAGGAGGACGAGGCGGGCGCGGTGGCGGCCTTGGCGTCCTGCTCGGTACGGCCGGGCTCGGTCTGCGTCAGCACGGTCGTGACCGCGAGCAGGGCGACGGCGACCCCGGCCTCGGCCAGCACCGAGCGGCGCAGGCCGAAGCGGTGCGGGTCGGCGTCCCGGAGCCGCTTCTGCCGGGCGGTCTCCATGGCGGACTGCTGCCGGGCGAGCTGGGCGGCGCGCCCTGGGTCCTCGTCGGTAGCCGTGGCCTTGCCGGAGACGCCGGTGCCGCCGGAGACGGCGGAAACACCGGGGCCGGACTTGGCGGCCTTGCCGGAGGCCTCCTTCGTGGCGGCGGACGCCTTGACCGTCTCCTTGGTCTCCGCTTCCTCCGCCGCCTCCGCCGCCTCTTTCTCCACGGTCTCTTCGACGGTCTCCGTCACCCCCGCAGCCGCGAGCCGCCCCGTCCACCGTCGCGAGATGGACGCGATGCCGACGAGCAGCGCCACGAGCCCGATCTTGACCAGCAGCAGCTCGCCGTAGGCCGTGTCGGTGAACGCCGACCAGGAGCCGAGCTGGCGCCAGGACTGGTAGATGCCGGTGGCGACCAGCGCGAGCACAGACCCGAAGGCGACGCGGGAGAAGCGCTGTACGGCGGCGGACTCGACCGGCGTGTCGGCGGGCGCCCGGTAGAGGGCGACCAGCAGGGCCGTGAGCCCGCCCAGCCAGGTGGCGACGGCGAGCAGGTGGATGACGTCGACCGGCATCGCGATGCCCGGCTGGAGTCCGGTGGAGGCGTGCTCGGCCATGGCCCAGCTCGCCGCGAGCCCGGCGGCCACGACGGTTCCGCCGACGGCCAGCCCGAAGGTCAGGTCGCGCTTCTCGTCGTCCTCGCGCTTGTCGTAGGCGCCGAACAGGACGGCGATGAAGAGAGCGGCCGCCGCGAGCAGCAGCAGCCGGGAGACCAGGGCCGCGCCGGTCTTGGTCTGCAGCACCTGGCCGAGGAGGTTCAGGTCGAAGATGTCGCCGACGCTTCCGGAGGTCGTGTAGGAGCCGCGCAGGAGCAGCAGCCAGAGGGTGGCCGCGGTGAGCGTCAGCCAGCCGCCGACGACCAGACGCTGCATCGCCCGCACCCCGGAGCCGCGCTGCCAGCAGGCGAGGACGAAGGCGGCGCCGCCGACGAGCACGATGTACCCGGCGTACGACATGTACCGCCCGAAGCCGTAGAGCCAGCCGACGACGCCGCCGCCCGCCTCCTGGTCCCCGACCGAGGCGACGGTCCTGGAGGGCGCCCCGACGGAGAAGGTGAAGGCGCCGGCGACGGGGTGGCTGTCCGCCGAGACGACCTGCCAGGCGACGGTGTACGTGCCCTTGCCCAGCCCGCTCTTGAGCTGCACGCCGTACGTCGTCCCGCTCAGGTTGCCGGGCTTGGCGAGGTCCACCCGCTTGCCCCGGGGGTCGAGGACCCGGATCGAGTTGTCGTTCATCGAGACGTTCTCGGAGAACGTGAGCGAGACCTGGTCGGGCGCCTTGGTGACCACCACCCCCTGGGAGGGGTCGCTGCCGGTCAGCGCGGCGTGCGCCGAGGCCGGCCTGGCGCCGGCCAGCAGCGCGCCGGTGACGGCGAGGAACAGCAGCACCAGGGTGCGCAGGCGGGGGGTGATGGTCCGCATCAAGGTCGGTCCTCCCTCAGTGTCCGGTCGACGGGTTGTACGTGGCGGACTTCACCGGCATCTCGACGGTGAGCGGACCGGATTCGGCGAACGTGAGTTTCAAGGTGATCGTGTCGCCCTGCTCCGGGCGGTGCTTCAGCTTCTCGAACATCAGATGGTTGCCACCACTTTTGAACACGAGTTGACCGTGGGCGGGCACCTCGAAGGAGTTGACCTCCTCCATCGCCCCGCCGTTGGTCTCGTGCATGGTGATCTCACCGGCGGAGTCGCTGGTGACGGAGGTGAGCTCGTCCTTCGTGCCGCCCTTGTTGGTGATCGTCAGGAATCCGGCGGCCATGTCGGCGGAGACCGGCTGGGGCATGTAGGAGGCCTGGACGGACAGCTCGGCCCCCGAGGAGCCCGAGGCTCCCGAAGAGCCCGAACCGCCGCACCCCGCGAGGGCGAGCGCCCCCGCGACGGCTATCCCGGTCAGGGCGAGGCGTTTCCCGGGGTTCCCGGGCCTCGCCGGGTTCACGGACGTCACGGACTTCACGGGTTCTCCCCCTTGATGAGCTTGGGGAGGTCCTTGGTGTAGTCGTCGACGGTGGCGTCCTCCCCGTACAGGACGTATCCGCCGTCGGTCTTCGGCGAGAACGCGATGACCTGGGTACCGTGCACCGAGACGACCTTGCCGGTCTTCTTGTCCTTGTGGGTCGGCTCGATGGAGATGCCGAGGGTGCGGGCACCGGCCTGGATGGTGGCGAAGTCGCCGGTCAGCCCGACGAAGCTCGGGTCGATGCCCTTGAGCCACTTGCCGAGCTCGGAGGGGGTGTCGCGGGCCGGGTCGGTGGTGACGAACACGACCCGCAGCTTCGCCTGGTCGGCCTTGGACAGCGCCTTCTTGGCGACCGCGAGGTTGTTCATGGTCAGCGGGCAGACGTCGGGGCAGTGCGTGTAGCCGAAGTAGATCAGCGTCGGCCTGCCCCTGGTCTCCGCGCGCAGGTCGTACTTCTTGCCCTGGGTGTCGGTGAGCACCAGGTCGGGCTTCTCGAACGGCGTGTCCAGGATGGTCGCGGCCTTGTTCGAGGTGTCCCCGGAGACCACGGTGACGGGTGACTTCGCGTCGTTGTCGCCGCTGCCGCAGGCGGAGAGGGTCAGGGTGGCGGCGGCGAGCAGCGCGGCCGCGGCGAACGTCTTCTTGCGCATACGAAAATGTCCCAGATGTGAGAGATCCGGCGCGCACCGGGGGGCCGTACGACAGCTGCCCGACAGCTGTCACAGCGTCGCACGACCCCCCGTGCGCGTTACGGACGCGGAACTCAGGCCTCGGTGCCGGTGGTGGACCGGCGGCGGCCGGCGAGGACGCCGTAGGCGACCCCGGCCGCGCCGACGGCGATGCCGACGACGCCGAGGACGCGGGCGGTGGTGTCGGTGCCGCTCGAGGAGCCGGAGTCGTCGGAAGATGCCGCGGCCTCGGTGCTGGCCGCGGTGTCCTCGGCCGTGGTCGAGCCGTGGTGATCATCGGTGGCGGCGGACAGCGCGAGGACCGGGGCCGGGTTCTCCGGCTCGTCCTGGCCCTTCTGCTGGACCTCGATCCACCGGACGACCTCCTTGTTGGAGTACGTCTGGACGGCCTTGAAGACCAGTTCGTCGGTGTTCTCGGGCAGGGCGCCCACGGAGAGCGGGAACTTCTGGAAGTAGCCCGGCTCGATGCCCTTGTCCTCGGCGGTCCAGGTGACCTTGGTGACCGCCTGGTCGATCTTCTCGCCGTGCATCTCCAGCGGCTTGGCCAGCTTGGACTTGGTGACGTCGATCTTCCAGCCGGCCATCGGCTGCGGCATCACGGACGCGATCGGGTGGTCGGCGGGGAAGTTGACCTCGACCTTGGTGGTCGAGGCGTCGTCGCGCTCGTTGGGGACCTTGAAGTCGATGACCGCGTAACCGCCCTTGGCGGCGGTGCCCTCGGGCTGCACGCTGACGTGCGCGAACGCGGGCGAGGAGACGGCCAGTACGGCCGTACCCGTGACGGCGGCGACGGCGATGACGCGCGAGGCCTTCATGGCGGACACGGCGGACATGGCGGTCATGACGGAAGCCTTCATGGCAGGGAGCACTCCACTCCGAGTGAGTTCTGTCGTTGAGGGGGCGCGTGGAAACCCGAAAGCCCGAAAGCCCGAAACCCGATGCCGGAAGCAACGAAGCAACGAAGCAACGAAGCAACGAAGCACCGAAGCACCGAAGCACCGAAGCCGGAAATCGGACGGGGCCGTCGGAAAGCGCACGCGCACGTGCCGCACGACGGCGGCAGGACCCTCCGGTCCGGGCAGACCCGGGGGAGTGCTCTGGTCGCGTCGTGTCAGGCAGCGAGAACGAGTACGGCGGCGGCCACCGGCGGCCCGCGCCGGATCACGGAGTGCTGGAGTGCGACGGTGCGCGGGGCCGGCGGTATGTCCCAGGCGCTGCGACGGCCACGCGCGGGCGCCTCGGGCACGGCCACGAGCCCGGCGCACAGGGCGCGCGCGAGCGCGAGCGCCCCGCGCAGGGCACGGATCAGCGCCCCCTCGGCGACCCCGTGCGCCGAATCGGCCGACAACTGGATCAGCCGCAGTAGTGCCAGGTCGCCCCGGCGCAGCAGCCACCCGGCCACGACGGCCGCGAGAACGTGTCCGAGCAGCATGGGCACGGAGGGCAGCAGTGAACCGAAGGCCCCGGTGGCGTCCGCGGCATGGGCCGCCCCGCTCGTGCCGGTGGCCGGAGCCGAGGTGCCGAGATGCGCGTCCGTGAGGATCTTGTAGGCGTGGGCGGGGCTGATCTGCGCGGCCCCGGCCCCGCACACCAGCCGTGCGGCCCGCTCCACCAGCGAGGCGTCGCTCATGGACATCGACGACATGGACGGCATCGACGACATGGACGACCCGGACATCGAGCCGCCGGACATCGCGGAACCGCCGTGCTGACCCAGACCGAACAGGGTGTGGAGGACGGTCTGCACCACCGCGAGCAGGGCCACGATTCCCGGCAGCGAGCGGGCCCGGCCGGTCAGCGGGGCGACGAGCGCCAGAGTGCCCACGAAGCCCGCGCCGAGCGTCCACAGCGGGACGGTCGCGCAGGAGGCCAGAGTGTGCCCCGCCGCGGCCAGCACGACGCACAGCGCGGCGAACACCGCGGCCCGCAGGAGCCGCAGTCCGCTTCCGGTGCGCGCCGCGCGCGGGTGGGGGGCAGTCATGGCGCGCTCATCATCGCACTGGACCCGCACCCGTCTTACGTCAGGTCCGGAAGATTCCTTTACACGAAGTTTCCGTTGCGCCCTGGACGGTGATCGAGAAAAAAAGCCGAAAGATCATCCTTGTGGCGAACCGCCCGCTCATACACCGAAACCTCCACCCGCGCATCCCCCGGATGGGCGTTCTCACATGAACGGAGTGCTTACACCCGCGCACGGGTGGCAATAGGTATCGGTATGTCGAGCCGCAGCCAGGAGGCTGGAGCATGAGCATCTGGTGGTCACTCCATCTGCGGCGTGAGGCCGCGAGCGTGCCGCTAGCCCGCCGACTGCTGATCGGCACGATGGAGACGGCGGGCGTCGACCCCGACATCTCCTTCGACCTCTCCGTCGCCCTCAGCGAGGCCTGTGCGAACGCCGTCGAACACGGCGGGGTCGGCCCTACCTCGGAGGCGTACCGGGTCACCGCCTACCTGGACGGCGAGAAGTGCCGTATCGAGGTGGCCGATTCGGGACCGGGGCTCGCGCCGGGGTTCGCCCGCACCCAGGACATCAGGCCCGCCCGTCCCGACGCCGAGAACGGGAGAGGCCTCTGTCTCATCAGAGAACTCGCGGACCACGTCCACATCGGCAACAAGCCCGGCCGCGGCGGCACCGTGGTCAGCTTCGACAAGATTCTCAAGTGGAAGAAAGATCCTTCCCTGCTTTCGGCATGACTCTCGCCCCGGCATAACACCCGCGCTAGGGTGCGCGCATGATTCTCAGAAAGATTAAAGAAAGCCAGCTCATCCCCGGCGTGATATTGCGTCCCATAGCCGTCGGCGACGCGAAAGCGCTGTGCGCCGCATACGTCGGCAGCAGACGTCATCTGGAACCCTGGGAACCGGTCAGACCCGAGTCCTTCTTCACCGTCGACGGCCAGGCCGAACGCATCGAAGGCCTGCTCGGGCAGGCCGCGGACGGCCTCGTGGCCCCCTGCCTCATGGAGGCGGCCGAGGACGGCCGGATCGTCGGGGCGATCACCCTTTCCGGGATTTCCCTCGGTCCTTTCTGCAGTTCTTACGTCGGCTATTGGGTGGCCGGTGATCAACAGGGCCGCGGTCTGGCCACCGCCGCCCTGGAGCGGGTCTGCGAGATCGCCCGGGATGTGATGGGACTTCACCGGATCGAGGCGTCCACGCTGATCGAGAACACGACGTCCCAACGCGTGCTGAAGAAATGCGGGTTCGAGACCATCGGGGATGCCCCGCAGTATCTGCACATCAATGGAGAATGGCGGGACAGCAGGCTGTTCCAGCGGATCCTGCACGACCGCGCCCCGGCGCTGTGACCAGTGGCTTCCCGACCGGTTCAGCCTCCTGGGCGTTCACAGGCCGTTGCCAGCCTCCGCCCATGCCCCTGACAAACGGCGTCCTTAGCTTCGTCGGCCATGACGGGAAACCACAGGAACACGTCGAGCACCCGCCGCCGTGCCCTCGCGGTCTCCGGCGGCACGCTGGCGGCCGGCGGCCTCGCGGTCGCCGGCTTCCAGTCGGCCTTCGCCGCCACGACGGACACCGCCACGACGGACACCGATGCGACCGGAGCCGACGCGTCCGGCGCCGGTGCGACCGGCAGCGCCTCCCCTTCGGCCTCCGCCTCCTCGTAAGGTACGGGACATGACAAGTCGCGAGGACGACGCGCTGGCCCAGGCCGCCGTGGCCGCGCTCACCGGTCAGCTGGCCCTGGCCCCCAAGCCGGGCCTGCCCGACCCGCGTGACCTGGACGCCCGCAGTACGCGCCGGGAGCACGACAGGCTGCGCTGGTCGGCCAGGGCGCTGGTGCCGGGCCTCGCGGCGATGGCCGCCTCCGCCCGCCGTACCGGCGAAGCCACACCGGTGCTGCGGGCGGAACTCGGCGCGATCGGCCGGTGCACCGAGCACTCGGTCGGCCTGGCCGGCGGCGGCCACAAGGGCGCCCTGTGGGCCCTCGGCTTCCTGGTCGCCGCGGTCGCCCTGGACCCCCGCGCCAAGGCCCGCGAGATCGCCCTGAACGCGCGGAAGATCGCCGCGTTCAACGACAAGGGCGCCCCCAAGCGCCCCTCCCGGGGTTCGTCGATCTCCGTCAAGTACGGCGCGGCCGGTGCCCGGGGCGAGGCCCGGGCCGGATTCCCGCACGTGCGCAGGGCCCTGGACGCCCTCACCGCGGCCCGCACCGCGGGCGCCACCGAGAACCAGGCCCGCCTGGACGCCTTGCTCACCGTGATGTCCACCCTCCAGGACACCGAACTCCTCTACACCGCGGGCCCGCTGGGCCTGCGCCAGGTCCAGGCAGGCGCGCGGGATGTACTGGAGGCGGGCGGCACGGCGACAGAGGCGGGCGCGGAGGCGCTCCGAAACCTTGACGCAGGCCTGCACGAGAAAGGCTGGAGCCCGCGCGGCAGCGCGGGCCTGCTGGCCGGAGCTCTCTTCCTGGACGCGTTGCCGATCCCTGCCTAGGGGCGCGGGGAACTGCGCGACCAGCCCCCACCCACCCGCAGAACGCAACGATGGCCGGGCACCCTCCCAGGTACCCGGCCATGTCACACCCGTCAGCCCTTGAGCGAGGCCATCCAGGCCTCGACCTCGTCCGACCGCCGAGGCAGCCCAGCGCTCAGGTTCCGGTTCCCGTCGGCCGTCACGAGGATGTCGTCCTCGATCCGGACGCCGATCCCCCGGTACTCCTCCGGCACGGTCAGGTCGTCGGCCTGGAAGTACAGCCCGGGCTCGACGGTCAGCACCATCCCCGCCTCCAGGACGCCCTCCACATACGTCTCGGTCCGCGCGGCAGCACAGTCGTGGACGTCCAGCCCGAGCATGTGCCCGGTGCCGTGCAGCGTCCACCGGCGCTGCAGGCCCAGCTCCAGCACCCGCTCCACCGGCCCCTGAACGAGCCCCCACTCGACGAGCCGTTCGGCCAGCACCCGCTGCGCGGCATCGTGGAAGTCGCGGTACTTGGCGCCCGGCTGCACCGCCGCGATGCCGGCCTCCTGGGCGTCGTACACGGCGTCGTAGATCTTCTTCTGGATCTCGCTGTACGTGCCGTTGACCGGCAGCGTGCGCGTGACGTCGGCGGTGTAGAGGCTGTGCGTCTCGACGCCGGCGTCCAGCAGGAGCAGGTCGCCGGAGCGCACCGGGCCGTCGTTGCGGACCCAGTGCAGCGTGCAGGCGTGCGGGCCGGCCGCGCAGATGGAGCCGTAGCCGATGTCGTTGCCCTCCACGCGCGCGCGGAGGAAGAAGGTGCCCTCGATGTAGCGCTCGCTGGTGGCCTCGGCCTTGTCGAGGACCTTCACGACGTCCTCGAAGCCGCGGACCGTGGAGTCGACGGCCTTCTGCAGCTCGCCGATCTCCCAGTCGTCCTTGACCAGCCGGGCCTCGGAGAGGAAGACCCGCAGCTCCTCGTCGCGCTCGGCGGTGACCTTGTCGGTCAGCGCGGCCTGGATGCCGGCGTCGTACCCGCGGACGACCCGCACCGGGCCGGTGGCCTCGCGGAGCTTGTCGGCCAGCTCGCGCACGTCGGCGGCGGGGATGCCGTAGAGCGCCTCGGACTCGGTGAGGGAGTGGCGGCGGCCGACCCACAGCTCGCCCTGGCCGGAGAGCCAGAACTCGCCGTTCTCACGGTCGGAGCGGGGCAGCAGGTAGACGGTGGCCACGTGGCCGTCGTCCTTCGGCTCGAGGACGAGTACGCCGTCCTCGGTCTGGTTGCCGGTCAGGTAGACGTACTCGACGGACGCCCGGAACGGGTAGTCCGTGTCGTTCGAACGGGTCTTCAGGTTGCCGGCCGGGATCACCAGGCGCTCGCCCGGGAAGCGGGCGGACAGCTCGGCGCGGCGGCGGGCGGTGTGCCCGGCCTGCTCGACGGGCTGGAGATCGCGCAGCTCCGTGTCGGCCCAGCCGGACTTCATGCTCTCGGCGAGCTCGTCGGACACGCCCGGGTACAGGCCGTTCTTGCGCTGCTTGATCGGCTCTTCCGACTCGGTCTCCGGGGTCTCCGGATGTTCCGGGGTGAGCTCGTCGGACACGGTTATCCTCCTCGACACTGCAGTGGATCCCGTCCATCGTACGGTCGTACCGGACGGCGTCCCAGGGACTCGGGGCCCGCGGCCGTGTGAGGTGCGTGCGCTTGCGCCGTGTTCCGTCCTGTTGACTGACCGGTCAGTCGAAGCGGGCCGCCAGCAGGACCACGTCCTCCTCGCTGTCGGCCTCGTCCAGGCCGTCCGGCAGCACCGTGCGCAGGACGTGGTCGGCGATCGCGCCGGGGTCGCGGCGCAGTGCGCGCGGGACGCTCGCGGCGGCGGTGTGCAGCCGGGCGAAGGCGCGGTCCATGGGGTCGCCGGTGCGGTGCAGCAGTCCGTCGGTGTAGAGGAGCACGGTCTCGCCGGCCTCCGCCTCGATCTCCACGCTGGGCGCCTCCCAGCAGGCGAGCATGCCGAGCGGTGCGGACACCGAGGTCTCGGCGAACTGCGTGCGGTGCTCCCCGATCAGCAGCGGCGGGCTGTGCCCTGCGCCGGCGAGGGTGACCTTGCGCAGCGCGGGCTCGCAGTAGGCGAACAGGGCGGTGGCGGAGCGGGCCGGCTCGGTCAGCCGCAGCAGCAGCTCCAGATCGGAGAGGACCGCGACCGGGTCCTCGCCCTCCATCACCGCGTACGCCCGCAGCGAGGCGCGCAGCCGGCCCATCGCGGCGACCGCGCTCGGCCCGGAGCCGGTGACCGAGCCGACGGCGAGGCCGAGGGCGGCGTCGGGCAGCGGCAGCGCGTCGTACCAGTCGCCGCCGCCGCGCGGGCCGGTGCGGTGCCGGGCGGCGAGCTGGACACCGGCCACCCGGGGCAGCCGGGAGGGGAGCAGTTCCTCGGCGATGGTCGCCATGCACGCGCGCGTGCGCTCGACCTCCAGCAGCCTGGCCAGGTGTGCGGCCGCGTGCCTGACGTACAGGCCGGCCAGATGGCGCCGGCGCTCGTCGGGCTGGGCCGGCTCGTCGTACAGCCAGGCGACCGAGCCGAGGCGGTCGGCGACGCCGGTGCCGAGGGGAAGCGCGTAGCTGGCGGCGTAGCCGAGGCGGACGGCGACCTCGCGGTGGCGTGGGTCGAGGCCGTCCTCGGCGAACAGGTCGGGGTGCGCGGTCTCGGCGGCGGTACCGGTGTCGTACGGCAGCGCGCCGCGCGGGACGGTCTCCAGGTGGCCGAGGTCGGCGCGGCCGAGCCCGAGGCCGAGCGTGGTGTGCGGGCCCAGCCCGTCGGCGGGCTCCAGCGCCGCCACCCCGCGCCGGGCGCCCACCAGGGCGGCACCGGCGCGCAGCAGTTCGTGGAGGGCCTGCTCCAGCGCGTCGGTCCGGGCGAGCCGTTCGGTCAGTTCGTGGAGGGTGGTGAGGTCGGAGACCCAGCCGGCCAGCCGGTCCTGGAGGACGGTGCCGGGTGCCGGGGCGGTGGGGGCCTTGGGAACCACAGGTGCGGCCGGGGCGGGGGGGACCGGCGGGACAGTGTGTGCCGGAGTGGGGACCGTTGAATCGATTCCAGCCACTTTCGGAGGGTGCGGCGCGTTCATCGCGTCCGGCTTTCAGACCTGTGCGTATTGCTCAAAAGCATCGCAAACCCCCATGTCTTTCTGCGCCGCCGGCGGTGTCTCCACATGTACACGCACTCGTGAGGGGATGTCCAGCATTGTCCTGCTGGGATTCCTGGTGTCCGTGGGCCCCTTGAGATGTTCTCGAAGGGGTCTTCCGGACCACTTGCACAAAGGCAAAGTTGGCTTAAAACTGACTCGGGCAACGGTTCATTGCGGTCGACTGGCCTTGCTCCACGGAGCGTCACAGCGGTCGTGATGGGTACGTACTCGGTGAAGGCCAGGGGTGGTTGGGGACCACCCGGAACCTGGCGACGGACCCGGGCGTCTTAACCACCGACGACCGTGCCCCATCCTCCCGTGGCGGAGGCGGAGAGAAACACTCGGAACGGCAAAACGCCAGACTTCGCCACCCCCACGCCGTGGCCGTGCTTTTGATAGACGCAGTACGAGACGCAGTACGAGCAGTACGCGGTACGAGCAGTACGACGCAGTTCTTGTGAACGCGGGCGCGGCCCCCGCTCGACCCCGGTGGGGTTCCCCTTGCTCAGCGCAGGGGTGTGATGCGCCAACAGGTACGCACAGTGAAGTGATCGACACATGGTGTGATGTGGTCCACGGTGTTGCCAGCGGTGCAACGGAAAGGAACGAGCGCTCATGCGCGAGATCCTCGGAAGGCGACGCAGGCTCCTGTCCAGGCGGAACGACAAGGGGCCTGAGCTTCTCGGCGCGGCCCTGACCTTCGCGACGGAATGGCAGTGGCCCGTACTCCCGGGCGTGGCTCCCGACCCTCAGGGGCGGGCCCGGTGCGCGTGTCCCGACCCCGAGTGCACGGTGCCCGGTGCACACCCCTTCGACCCAGGCCTGCTCGCCGCCACCACCGACGAGCGCATGGTGCGCTGGTGGTGGGGGAACCGGCCGACGGCCCCGATCGTCCTCGCCACCGGAGCCGCCGGCGGCAAGGCGCCCTGCGCGGTCAGCCTGCCGGCCCTCGCCGCCTCCCGCGCCCTCACCCTCCTCGACCGCCGTGGCATGCGCCTCGGTCCGGTGGTCGCCGCGCCCACCCGCTGGGCGCTGCTGGTCAAGCCGTACTCCATGGAGCAGCTGGGTGAGCTGCTCTACGCCAAGGACTTCGTCCCCGGCTCGCTCCGTTTCCACGGCGAGGGCGGCTATCTCGCCCTGCCGCCCTCCGAGACCGGCCAGGGCGCCATCCGCTGGGAGCGGGCCCCGCTGCCCGGCTCGGCCAAGCCCTGGGTGCCCGATGTGGAGGCCGTGGTGGACGCCGTGGTCGACGCCCTCACCCGTACGGGTGTGAGCGCACCCGAGTTGTAGGGGTGTCGGGCGCGCAAACCCGGCTTGTCGCGTCCGTCTGGTTACCCTCCGCACATGAACGTGCGTCTCCTCGCCCTCGCGGGCGTCATGGTGTGCGCGGTAGCGCTGCCGCTGGCCGTGGCGTCCGCGGGACAGGTGGGCGACGCCGCCGTACCCGCCGCCCGGCACGACGACGAGAAGCTGCCGGTGCCCGTCCGGTCCCCGCTGGTGCTCGGCCTGGGTCTCGCCACAGCCGCCCGCTGCGGTCCCGAACTCACCTCGCCCGACGGCGTCGAGGCGCAGACCTGCGTGATGGCCCAGGGAGCGGACACCTGGGCGCGCACCTACTACCGCAACGCCACCGGCGCGGCCCTCGAGAGCGTGCTGAGCCTCCTCGGCCCGAACGGCCGTACCGTGCAGACGCACTGCGCCGCCGACGCCGCCGCCGACGACGAGCCCGCCACCTGTGAGACGCCCCGGGAGCAGACCCGGGGGGCGCTGGACGCCTACACGGCCGTCACGGAGTTCGCGGCGCGCGACGGCGACGGCCCGCTGCTGCTGCGCTCCGCGAGCAACTCGGGGGACACCGGTGCGGGGGACTCCGCCGTGAGCAACTCCCAGCGCTGACACGGGAGTTGGCGATCCACTGGCGTCCGTACACCGGCGCGGGCATGAAAGGGCCCGGTTGCTGGCGACGGGGGATGCACCAGCAACCGGGCTACTGAGACGGTAACAAGAGATCGGCGGTTCGCAAATTCGATCTCGGCTATTCGGACACGTATCTGCTTGCCGCGTAGGGAAGTTGTGACAGGAGTCACCCGAGTCGACGGGCCTGGAGCGGCTGACCGACCGGTCAGCCGCGACCCTGTGCCCGCGCCCGTCGCCGGCTGACCGTCAGCTGAGCGTCACCTGTCGGTTGGTGAGTCCGCCGCGGGCCCGCCGCTCGTCCGCGGTGAGGGGTGCCTCCGAGGCCAGCGCGGTCGCGAGGCGCTCGGCGAACTCGGCGGCAGGCTTCTCCACGTCCTCGGCGCCGACCCCGCTCGGCAGGTCCCAGACCGGCACGGTGAGGCCGTGGGCACGGAAGGAGCCGACCAGCCGGGTCCCCTCGCCGAGGCCGGCCCGGCCCGCCGCGTGCAGTCGCGCGAGAGCGTCCAGAAGCTGCTCCTCGGGGTACGGCATGACCCACCGCAGGTGGTTCTTCTCGGGCGTCTCGCACCAGTAGGCGGAGTCGACGCCGGTCAGCTTCACCGTCGGGATGGCCGCCGCGTTGGCCCGCTCCAGGGAGGCGGTCACGTCCGGGGTGGCGTTCTCGGCGTCCTGCACCCAGAACTCGAAGCCGTCGTGCACAACTGGCTCGAACGGGCCCTTCGGGTCGAGCAGGTCCTGCAGCCGGGGGCTGTCGGCGGGGGCGCGGCGGCCCTGCACCGGGGTGCCCGGCTCGGCGGCGAGGGCACGCTGGAGGGTGTCGGCGAGGTCGCGGCTGATGTCGCCGGAGGCCGTGTCGTTCTGCAGGCCGAGCAGGACCGCGCCGTCGTCGCGGCGCAGCGCGGGCCAGGCCATCGGCAGCACGGTGGCGAGCGTGACCGAGGGGACGCCCTCGGGCAGACCGTCCTTCAGGGTCAGCTCGACGGTGGCGGCGGGGACCAGCTCACGCAGCGCCACCCAGTCGCCCTCACCGGCCAGCCCCTCGAAAGGGCGGTGCACCAGCTCGGTCGCCGCGTGCGCCGCGGCCCGGCCGTGACAGGCCTTGTAGCGGCGGCCGCTGCCGCAGGGGCAGGGCTCACGGGCACCGACGACCGGATAGTTCACATCAGCGCCTTCGGCGCGGGCGGCATCGCCGGGCTGCGGCCGCGTGGCCGTCGTCTGGGGTCGCTTCTTGGCCATCTGGGTGTCTCCCGGTTACGGCTCGTCTGGTACGGGCGGGAGCCTAGCCGTTCACGCCCTGGATCACGGGAACCTGTGGACAACGGCGCCGCCGCGGACCGTCCGGCGCGTGGTCCTGTGGACGAAGGCGCCGTCGCGCATCCGTCCGGTCCCGGTCGCCGAGGGCTCGGTCCGGGCCGACGGAGCCGCGCCGGTCCGGACCGGCGGCGATTCAGTCCAGGTCGTCGAACGCGTCCGCGAAGTCCAGGTCGGCCATCTCCGGGACGGGGGGTGCCGTGATGCGCGGAGCGAAGGCGTCGCGGCGGTCCCGGGTGCCCGGACCGCCCACGTCCTTGTGGACCACGACCCAGACGGTCACCTCGCCCCGGGCGTCGTCCCGGACGCCCCAGTCGTCGGCCAGGGCCGTGATGATGTTCAGCCCGCGGCCGCCGTGCGCCGTGACCGACGGGGTCATCGGGGCCGGGCGGGTCGGGCCGCCGCCGTCCGTCACCTCGACGATCAGCCGGCCGCGCGTGTCCACCTGCCAGGCGGCCCGGACGTCGCCGTCTCCGGCCAGCGCGTCCCCCAAGGGGCGCCCGTGTTTGCAGGCATTGCTCAAAAGTTCGGAAAGGATCAGTACGGCATCGTCGATGACCGCTTCTGACAGACCGCCCGTGCGCAACTGGTCGCGCATCCGGTGTCTCGCCTTCCCCACGCCCGCAGGGCCATGGGGTACGGCCATGCTCGACGACGTGGGCACCTCCTGTGCCACCACCAACGCCACCCCCGAGACCTCCTTTGCCCCACGCCACGGTGTGGATGCCCCATTGGCCTGAACCGGAAACCGGCCAATGAATGCCCGGTGACGCATTCGCAACGGACGAATACGCGCCGAACGCGCCGGAGCACTCCCTGTCACGGGTCGTCGCCCTATCCCCCAGATATGGCTACGTGTGGCTGATTTTCGCTGGTGTGGCCGAGAAGTGAGGATGCTGTGAGCCGGCTGTCGGGTCAAGGGCTGCGAGGTGTCCTTACTCGACTCTTTATCTGAGCCCTGGTCAGGACGGTCCCGAGGCGCCGCCCCGCGTCCCGCTCAACGCCCCAGCCGGCTCAGCACGGCCGCCGGCCGGTTGGTGATGATCGCGTCGATGCCCAGCTCCACGCACAGGTCCACGTCCTCCGGCTCGTTCACCGTCCAGACGTGCACCCGGTGGCCGTTGCGCTGCAGCCGTTCGACGTAGGCCGGGTGATTGCGCACGATCCGGATCGAGGGGCCCGCGATCCGGACCCCCGCCGGCAGCCGCCCGTCGCGCAGCCGGGGCGAGAGGAACTGCAGCAGATAGACGGTCGGCAGCGTCGGCGAGGCCGCCCGCACCCGGGCCAGCGACCGCGCGGAGAAGCTCATGACCCGCACCGGCGACTCCTCGGGGGTGGCCGGTGCGTCCAGCCCGAACCGCTTGAGCAGGACCAGCAGCCGCTCCTCGACCTGCCCCGCCCACCGCGTGGGGTGCTTGGTCTCGATCGCCAGCTCCACCCGCCGCCCCGCGTCCGCGACCAGCTCGAGGAGCCGCTCCAGCGTCAGTACCGAGGTGTCCGCGCGGTCCTCGGGCCGGAACTCCCAGTCGGGCTCCTCGTCCCGCCCGCGCCAGGCCGGACTCTTCCGCCACGAGCCGAAGTCCAGGGCGGCCAGGTCCGCCAGCTCCAGGGCCGAGACCGCGCCCCGGCCGTTGGACGTACGGTTGACCCGCCGGTCGTGGACGCACACCAGGTGGCCGTCGGCGGTCAGGCGTACGTCGCACTCCAGGGCGTCGGCGCCGTCCTCGATGGCCTTCCGGTACGCGGCCAGCGTGTGCTCGGGGGCGTACTCGGAGGCCCCGCGGTGCGCGACGACCTGGATGCGATGCTGTGGTGCGTGGGTCACCGCGACATGGTGCCACCGAGCGGGGGTGGCTGGGGGCATCACGGATGCCGGTAAAGAGAACTTTTGTCGGACAAGCACTATATAAAGGTTGTCCGTGTACCCACAGCCACCGCTTATGGTGCTCTGACGGCCTGTGGGAAAAGCTGACGGCATACAAAAGCACATGCACAGCCGAATCGCGCCGGCCGACAGCAAGCGTGAAAGAGCGTGACCGAGTGCGACCGAGAAGAAGAGCCGTGGACCGAGGAGAGAAGCTGTGAGCACCGAGAACGAGGGCAACCCGGTACCCCCGGCCCCGTCCGCACCTCCCGTGCCGCCGTCGTCTCCCGCTGCCTCGCCGCAGGCAGCCGCGTCCGACGGTGGGGAAGCGCCGACCGCCCCGATCCCGCCGACGCCCCAGAACGCGCCCGCGAGCGACCCCTACGGGCCCGCACCGCAGGCCCCCGACGCCTCCTGGCCGCCGCCGCCCCCCGCGACCCCCTCCTACGCGGACCCGGGCGCGGGCGCCGGCGGCGGCTGGGGCTCGTCGTACGACCAGCAGCACCAGCAGCACCAGCAGTACCAGCACCAGCCGTTCCAGCAGCCGCAGCACGCGCCGAAGAAGGGCAGCGGGCGCGGGGGTCTGATCGCCGCCGTCCTGGTGGCCGCGCTGGTCGCGGGCGGCCTCGGCGGCGGCCTCGGCTACACGCTGGCGAAGAACAACGACGACAGCGGCTCCACGACCATCTCCGCGACCTCCAGCGGCGGCGCCACCCAGGTCAAGCGCGCCGCCGGCACCATCGCGGCGGTCGCCCAGAACGCGCTGCCCAGCACGGTCACCATCGAGTCCGAGGGCACCAACGGCGAGGGTGGCACCGGCACCGGCTTCGTCTTCGACAAGCAGGGCCACATCATCACCAACAACCACGTGGTCGCCGACTCCCTCGACGGCGGCAAGCTGACCGCGACGTTCCCGGACGGCAAGAAGTACGACGCCGAGGTCGTCGGTCACGCCCAGGGCTACGACGTCGCGGTGATCAAGCTCAAGAACCCGCCGTCCGACCTGAAGCCGCTCGCCCTGGGCGACTCCGACAAGATCGCCGTCGGCGACGAGACGATCGCGATCGGCGCCCCCTTCGGCCTGTCCAACACGGTCACCACGGGCATCATCAGCGCCAAGAACCGCCCGGTCGCCTCCAGCGACGGCAGCTCCACCAGCAAGGCGTCGTACATGAGCGCCCTGCAGACCGACGCGTCCATCAACCCGGGCAACTCCGGGGGCCCGCTGCTCGACGCCTCCGGCGCGGTGATCGGCATCAACTCCGCGATCCAGTCCGCGTCCAGCGGCGGCCTGGGCAGCACCGGGCAGTCGGGCTCGATCGGCCTCGGCTTCGCCATCCCGATCAACCAGGCCAAGTACGTGGCCCAGCAGCTGATCAAGACCGGCAAGCCGGTCTACGCGAAGATCGGCGCGTCGGTGTCGCTGGAGGACAGCACCGGCGGCGCGCAGATCACCGACTCCGGCTCGGGCGGCTCCTCCGCGGTCGAGTCGGGCGGCCCCGCGGACAAGGCCGGCCTCAAGCCCGGTGACGTCATCACCAAGCTGGACGACTCGGTGATCGACAGCGGCCCGACCCTGATCGGCGAGATCTGGACCCACAAGCCCGGAGACAAGGTCGAGATCACCTACAAGCGGGGCGGCAGTGAACACACGGTCACCGTCACCCTCGGCTCCCGCGTCGGCGACAACTGACCCCCACCCGCCCGCACGAACCGGTTACTCTGTTCCCCGCACCGATCTCGGTCGGCGCGGGGTGGGTTGCCCGAGCGGCCTAAGGGAACGGTCTTGAAAACCGTCGTGGCGCGAGTCACCGTGGGTTCAAATCCCACACCCACCGCACGCAGGTCAGCATAGGTGCTGGTCAGAAGGGGTGCACCGGTCTCCGGAGCACCCCTTTCGCGTTCGACCTGTCTCACCCTTTCTCGCGCATATCCCAGCGTTGACCAGTGCGTATGGGCCATCCGTGGGCCAGACTCAGGACCTTTCCCCCTCGTCGAGCGCGCGGGAAATCAGGTCGTTGGAGTGCTCCTGGCCACCTTGAGCGGCGGGGTGCTCTGGCGTCCAGCGATAGACGGCCAGCGATGCTGATGACCCCGCTGGTCAGCGCGTGGCGCTCAACAACGGTCCGCTGGCCAAGCAGCACTGCGCATGGGCAACTATCGCTGAACGTCACAGGTGCCGGGGTGCCGGTAAGAACTGCGTCACCAGCCGTGAACGGGATCGGCGAGCCTGGACTTGCCGATGCCGATGCCGATGCCGATGCCGGGGCGACCGGTGGACGTCCCCGATGCCGGTGACGGTGGCACCGCAGTTGCGGCAGGTGCCCTCGAAGGCCAGGGCGTGGTTGAGGGTGGGGCGGGGCTCCTGCCTCCAGGTGAGGGTGTGGCTGCGGTCGGCGGCCTGGGTCTTCATGTGTTGCTTGGCGAGGGTCCCCAGTGTCGCCGTCCCGACGACCTGGGCCCCCCGCGAGAGCCTGCGGGGCCCGTGCGATGATCGGCCACCTGTTCGTTGGCTTGTTCGTTGCCTCGTCCGTTGACCTGTACGTTTCCGAGTCTCGACGATTCCTCTGGAGCCCCTGTGCGTCGGCCTCTCATCGCACCGCTCTCGCTCATCGCCGCCCTGGTGAGCATCCCGGCAGCCGGCCCCGCCTTCGCCGACACCGCCGACACCGTGCTGCCCGTCGTCTCCTCGGTCGGAGGTGACCCGGACGACGTCGGCTACCTGGAGTTCCACGCGACGTCCGACACCGCGATCGACGCCGGCTCCATCACCGCGCAGCTCACCCTGCGCGTCTCCGGCGACCGGCCGGTGACGACCGTCACCGGGTTCAGCCTCGTCTCCGGCACCACGGAAGAGGGCACGTGGCGCAGCTCCGACCGGATGTCCCTGGGCACCCACGGCGTCTACGACACCACCGTCGACCTCGCCGACGCGGACGGTGACCACCCGACCTACGTCGGCCGGGGTGTCGTCCGCTACGAGGACGTGCCCGTCTTCACCGACACCGCCCTGGACCGGACCACGGTGGACTTCGAGCACCAGACGGTGACCGCCACCGGGAAGGTGTCGACGTTCGATCCGGCCACCGGAGCCACCACCCCCGGCTGGACCGGGAGCGAGGTGTACCTCACCGGGACACGGTCGGCGGGATCGAGTCCCTACGAGATCGGGGCGGCCGTCCAGGCCGACGGCAGCTACCAGGTCACCGCCCCCGTGCGTAACTCCGTGTACGTGTACGCGGTGCAGCAGGACGACCAGACGGTCGGCACGGACCCCGTACAGGTGTCCAGGACGACCAGCCCGACCCGGGTCGTCTTCGACAAGGCGGCGGACACCGCCGCGTACGGCCGCTCCTACACGGTCAGCGGCACCGCGCAGTACCTGAGCCCGACGACGGACACCTGGACGCCGCTGCCTGCCGCCGACCACGACACCGAGGTGCTCCTGACCGGCCCGAACGGCACCCACGCCTACGAGCTCGGCACCGGAGGCCGGTTCAGCGAGACGCTCGCCACGGTGACCGGTGACACCAGCTGGACGGCGGGCGTCGGAGGCTTCGCCTTCCTCCAAGGCGGCAACGCGCAGGCCACCCTGCACGCCCTCTCGCACTCCACCCTTGCCTGGTCCGACCACACCTTCACCGGTGCCGGGGCGGTCCGGGTCAAGGGCCGCCTCAGCGCCTCGGCGGGCCCGCTGCCCGCCGGCCGCGTCCAGCTCCAGCAGTCGGCGGACGGCCGTACCGGCTGGACGACGGTGGCGACGGTGACCCCCGACGCTACGGGCGCCTTCGACGCCTGGCAGACGCTGCACAAGCCCACCGGCTACCTGCGCCTGTACTACCCCGGCACCGCGGACGCCACCGCCACCACGACCGGCGTCGTGCACCTGACCCGTGCGGTCACCCGCATCACCGGCTTCAACGCCTCGCCGGAGCCGGTGCGCAAGGGCCGGACCCTGACCGTGACGGGGACCCTGCAGCGCCAGAACGGCTCCACGTGGACGGGCGTGTCCGGCCAGCACGTGACCATCCGCTTCCGCGTCGCCGGAGGCAGGACCAGCACCGGTATGGCGACCGTGACCACGGGCAAGGACGGCAGGTTCACCCTCACCTTCACCGCGAAGCAGGACGGCACCTGGAGCGCCGCGTACACGGCGACCAGTGCGTACCTGAACAGCACGTCCGCCGGCGACTACGTCGACGTACGCTGACCGCTTCTCCCGTCCGACGGCGGGTGACCCGGCGGCGAGGGCACGTGAGGGGCACGACTGGGGCACGGCCCGAGGGCCCCGGATCATGTCCCGAGGGTGCTGTCGGCTGCCGGCTGACGAGTGACGAGAGCGGCCTTCTGAACGCCGAGGAGCGAGGCTTCCTCGGCCGTGGCCTGCCCGGGGGCTCGGGCTGCTCCACGGCGTGGCTCACGGTGATCCCGATGGCGGCCATGCGGTTCACGACACCCACGCGGATGCATAGGTGGCCGAATCTCCACAGCGAATGCGCAACTGCGGCACGGGGGCATTCGGTTGGTGCGGAGTTGTCCGGGTCGGAGCTGTCGTGGCAATGGCTGTCGGTTTCCTGTGCGCGGCTCCATGTAGAGAAGCTGCCCTCAATTCGTGTGCATGCGCGCATGGATGAGTAGTCGACCGTTCCAACTGCCCTGCTGAGAGCAGTGAGTGACTGGATGCCGGGCACGCTCCGTGATTTGATCCTTCGCACCGCCTGGATCGCGCCAAGACGTCCGGAAACGGATGGCGCGGGCCTGCGGTCGCGGCCCATCGGCAATCCCCAGCTTGGCCGCTCCCCCCTTGTGGAACATCCATACGAAGGGCAGTTTCATCATGAACTCCGCTCCCCAGGTTCAGACCCTTGAAATCCCTGACGCCGAACTCGACGCCGTTTCCGGCGGCCTGAGCCCGCAGGTCGGCATCGTCGCCGGCCCCACGGCGGTCAGCAGCTCGGACCTCGTGACTCAGTTCGGTGCGGTCAAGGACGGGGTCCTGGACACCGTCGGCCAGTACCACCAGGTCGGCGTCACCGTCTCCTTCTGATCGTCGAACCGCCAGATCGCCGTTACCGGCAGCCTGACCGCCGATCGGCGTCCACGGCGACGAGCCCCCTACCCGCGGATCTTCGCTGGTAGGGGGCTTGGTCATGGGCGGTTGCTTCTTCTTGTCACGGGTCCTGTCGGAGATCTTCGCGACCTGCGCTTTCCTCTTCGGCGATGCTTCGTCTCGGGTGGCTGAAACGGGGTGTGCGCTCGTCACCGTGTCCGGCGGGGTCCGACTGGCCTCGCGGCCGGAGTGGTAGGGCATGGGGCATGCGCTCATCCGACTGGTACCTGACCCATGATGTCGACGAATTCCTCGCCCGCGCGGGGGAGTTCCTGCGTTCGCGTCCCGGCCCGCACGTCATGCAGTCGACGTGGGCCGAGAGGGTGCGGGCGCGGGGGGCGGAGGCGTTCGGCACCGGCGTTCCCGTCTTCGGGATGCTGGAGCGGGGCGGTGAGGTGCACGCCACCTGCTACCGCCTCCCGCCCCGTGGGTTCGGCCTCTCCCCGCTCACGCCCGAGCAGGCCGACTCGCTCGCCGACCGGCTGGCCGACCTCGGGGACTCCGTTCCCTCCGTCAGCGCGGACCACGGCACGGCCACCGCTTTCGCCGAGGCCTGGCAGCGGCGCACCGGCGCGACGCCGACGCTCCGGGAGACGCGGCTGAGCCTGTACCGCCTCGGCTCGCTCACTCCGCCGGACCCGCTGCCGGCGGGCCGGGGCCGCGTCCTGGGCGAGCAGGACCTCGAAGAGACCATGTTCTGGTGCGGCGAGTTCGCCAAGGCCGTCGGGGAGGACGTGGTCATCGACGCGGGGACCTGGGCCGGGACGCGCTTCGCCGACAAGACCTACACGCTCTGGGAGACCCCGGACGGCACTCCCGTCTCCGTCGCGGGCCTCAATCCGCTGATCGGCGGCCAGATGCAGGTGGACGTCGTCTACACCCCCGCCCACCTGCGCGGCCGCGGTTACGCGGCGGCCGTGACGGCGGAGGTGAGCCGGGCCGCGCTGGCCGCGGGCGCCCACGACGTCGTCCTGTTCGCGGACCTGTCCAACCCCGTCAGCAACGCCCTCTACCAGCGCCTCGGGTTCGTCCGGCTCAGCGAGTGGTCCGGATACGACTTCTCGGCAGCCCCGCCGGCAGCGGGGATCAGCCGGTGAGCCAGTCGTTGATGCGCTTCTCCCCTTGCCTGTCGTCGGTCGTCTCCATGAACTCGCGGCGGTTGACGAGCAGGTAGATGGCGCCCGGGGACGGAGCGGCGGGTCAGGACAGGTCAGGGAGATCCGCTGGTGCAGGCGGTCCGAGGCGCAGCCGACGCTGAGGGTGAACGTCCCCGGCTCCCCCACGGTGCGCAGCCGCTCGTCGACGACGTGGAGGCGGGTGCGGCCGTCCCGGACCCCGCCCGGACCAGTTCCCGAAAGTCTGCGTCCGCGCATCTTTCGTAGCTGCCGCGGCATTCCCAAGTCGCGGCGGGCGGCACGCGGATACCAGAGATCAGCCCCTCAGATCTCGTAGTCCTCCGCCAGCTCCTCCCAGGCCACCTCCCGCAGCCCCTGGTCCGCGTCGTGGCCCGACGGTGGCTGAGGCGTGGCCTGGAACCAGACGATCGTGAGGGCCGAGCCGTGCAGGACCGGGTCGATGTCCGTGGCGACGGGTGCGGAATCGAACAGACCGATGCAGGTGACCGGCGGCAGGATCTCCACCGGGCCGAAGGGGCCGACGCGGGCGGCGCGGGCGTCGTCGGGGTGTTCGCGCGGGGGCGGGACGAGATGGGTCGGGGTGTGCGGGTACTCGGCGGTGGCCGCGGCCACCATGCGTGTGATGCGACGGTCGTTGAGGGCCTGGTGCGGATAACCCTCCAGCAGCCCGCCGTACGTCGACGAGAGCCGGAGGTGGGAGAGACCGATCACGCGGCCGGAGGTGAGGACGACACGGGTCAGGGTCATGGGGGCAGGTTAGGCGGGGGCGCGGCCGGGGTGCGTTCGGTTTTTTCAGGGCCCCTGAGGACCCCCGCAGGACCCCCGCAGGTCCCCTCAGGGCTTCTCGGCCTCATGGGGCCGCCTCATGGGTCCTCTCGCCTTTCGCCTCTCGCCTCTCAAGGCCGCTCAAGGAGCCTCAGGGCCGGTGGCCGGTCATGCGGGCCGCCGACGCGATCGTCGCGCGGGCCTCCTGTTCCGTGAGGCCCGTGTGGACCGCCGCGTCGATCAGCGGAGCTCGCAGGGCGCGGCCGATGCCGTTCTCGTAGGCGCGGCAGGCCGCCCAGAAGAGGCGGGTGTTGCGCTGGCCCTCGTGGGCGGAGAGGACGAACTGGACCAGGCCCTGGCCACGGTTGCCGACCGAGGGATGGGTCGCCGGGTGCGGCGCGCGGGGCGGCGGGAGCAGGAGGCGCAGCAGGGACGGGGGACAGGGCGCGGGGACCAGGTGCTCGGTGCCGGGGGCGGTGGCGTAGACGCCGTGCTCGGTGCGGGAGCCGGGGCCGACCAGGTAGCCGCCGGCACCGCGGATGTCGATGCCGGGGGCGAGCCGGCCGGCCGAGTTGGGGACGACGGTGTCCGGCGGTCCGGTCAGCCAGAGGTGGCGCCCGCCGCTCGGGGTGAGGACCACGACCGTCGGCGGGATGGTGAAAAGGTGCCGCAGGGCCAGTTCGCGCAGGGCGCCCGTGGCGTCCGTACCGCCCTTCACGTCCAGGTCGACGCCGATCAGGCGGTGCGGGGGCAGCCCGCAGGCGATGCCGTAGCCGGTCGCCCAGGGTGCCGCGGCGAACAGTTCGCGGATGCGGGTCGGGTCGGTGGTGGCGTCGTACACCCCGTGGCCGGGGCGGCCGCACTCGCCGTGGCAGGGCGGGAGTGCGGCGTCGGGGTCGTGGCGGTGCGGGGAGCGCAGGGCGGGGAGCTTCGTGCGGGACAGGGGGATGACGGCCAGGCCGCGCTCGGCGGCTGACAGGGCGTGTGCGAGGGCCAGCGTCGTGGCCTGCCGATCGGTGGTGGCCATGCATCCATGTTCGTACGTGCGTTCGAAAAAAGGAAGGGGGTGCCGGTGTGACACGCCGGGGGCGGAGTTCTGGGCGCGGATCGGCAGCGGAACGATTTTCCCCTTGGGAGGCCTGATGGGGGTGGTTGTCCGGAGTGGTCACTGCTGGGGCGGAAGTCGATCAAAGGTGGCGAAAGGGGTTTATCGACTTGTCATCACGCTTGAGGGCGAATGAGGGCTTCCGGGGTGGTTCGCCGGGGATTCGGTGGGCAACTCTGGTCTCGCGACGTCGAAGACAACCACCGGAGCGGTCGGCCAACTGCCCGGTAAACAGGCTTACTTGACGAACCTCCGGCACAGCCGGGCTCTGAGAGGAAACAACATGGCAAGCATCCGTACCGCCCGCGTTCTCGCCGCCGTCTCCGCCCTTCCGCTCGCCGCGGCCCTCTTCGCCGGTGTGGCGGCGGCGGACAACGGCGCCATCGCGGGCAGCGGATCGAGCGCCAACGCCGGCACGGCGGGCATCATCGGCAGCGGGGTCGGCCACAACAACAACGGCAACTCCTCGACCACCCAGCAGAACGCGGTGGGCAACGGCGCCTCGAACCAGAGCAACACCGCTCAGGTCAACCACTCCGCCTGGACCGCGATCCAGCAGGGCAACGACAACGTCGCCGTCCACTTCACCCGGCTGTGGTAAGCCCCGTCTGAGCCCTGGTGGGGTGTGGTCTGTGGGGATGGGCAGTGCGTCCGCGCGGCGGTGCTTCGGCGCCGCCGCGCAGGCGTTTCCGCCTCCTTCGGGCACTCTCCTCGGCTCCCTGCCGCCTCCTGTCGCCTCCTGTCGGCCCCTGTCGGCCTCCTGCCGCCCGCCCGTCGCCCTCCTCTCGACCTTGACAGTGAGCCATATCTGACGGACAGTCAGAAACCATGCATCTGGCTCCCACCGAACGCCAGCAGCGGCTGCGCGCCGAACTGCGCGCCTACTTCGCCTCCTTGATCCCGTCCCCCGTCCCCGACGACCCCGCCGAACGCCGTGCCCTGCTGCGCCGCATCGGCGCGGACGGACTTCTCGGTCTCGGCTGGCCCGTCGAGTACGGCGGCCAAGGGCGGGGCGCCGACGAGCAGTTCGTGTTCTTCGACGAGGCGTACCGGGCCGGCGCCCCCGTCTCGATGGTCACCCTGAACACGGTCGGACCGACGCTGATGAAGTACGGCAGCGCGGAGCAGAAGGCCCGCTTCCTGCCCGGCATCCTCCGCGGCGAGCTCGTCTTCGCCATCGGCTACAGCGAACCCTCGGCAGGCACCGACCTTGCCGCGCTGCGTACCCGGGCGGTGCGGGACGGGGAGGGCTGGCGGATCGACGGGCAGAAGGTCTTCACCTCGGGCGCCCAGCACGCCGACTGGATCTGGCTCGCCTGCCGCACCGACCCCGAGGCGCCCAGGCACCGCGGCATCTCGATCCTTCTCGTCCCCACGGACGCGCCCGGGTTCTCCTGGACGCCGATCGAGACGGTGGGCGGGCAGATCACGACGGCGACGTACTACGACGGCGTCCACGTCCCCGCCGGCAGCCTCGTCGGAGCCGAGCACGACGGCTGGTCGCTCATCACCAACCAGCTCAACCACGAGCGGGTCGCCCTCGCCGCGACCGGCATGCAGGCCGAGGACTTCTACGCGGCCGCGCTCACCGCCGCCCGTACCCCCGATCCGGTGAGCGGCCGGCGCCGCGTTGACGAGCCGTGGATTCGTCTTCGACTGGCCGAGGCGCATGCCCGACTGGCGGCGAACCGCCTGCTCAGCTGGCGTCTGGTGGGGGACGCGGGGGCGGGCCGGCTGGCCCCCGCGGAGGCCAGCGGGGTGAAGTTCGCGGGAACGGAATCGGCAGTCGCGACGTATCGCATGTGTCAGGAGATCGTCGGCGAGGCGGCATTGGTCCGGTCCGGTTCGCCGGGGGTGTTCGGGGACGGAGAGCTGGAGCGGCTCAACAGGGCGGCGCAGATCAACACGTTCGGGGGCGGGGTGAGCGAGGTGCAGCGGGAGATCGTCGCGACGATGCGGCTCGGGATGCGGAGGGGTGGCCGTGGCCGGGGGGACTGACGAGCTGGGGGCGCGGCTCAAGGCGTACGAGGGGCAGCCGGCCTCCCGGGCGGGCACCGGCAGGGACCCGGTCAACCTGCCCATGATCCGGCACTGGTGCGAGGCGATGGGCGACACGAACCCGGCGTACGAGGGGCCCGACGCGATCGCCCCGCCCACCATGCTCCAGGCCTGGACGATGGGCGGCCTCTCCGGCAACCCGGCACGCACCGGCGCGTACGACGAGATGTCCGCCCTGCTCGACGCGGCGGGCTGTGTCTCGATCGTCGCCACCGACTGCGAGCAGGAGTACCTGCGCCCGCTGCGGCCGGGCGACGAGCTGGTCTTCGACACGGTGATCGAGTCGGTGTCCGCGCGGAAGACGACGAAGCTGGGCACGGGCTACTTCGTCACCACGCGCACGGACATCCGGATCGGCGAGGAGCTGGTGGGCGTCCACCGCCTCCGCGTCCTGAAGTACGCGCCCGCGGGGCGGCCGGCCAAGGCTCCGCCGCGCCCCCGTCCGGTGGTCAACCGGGACAACGCCGGCTTCTGGGAGGGCGTGGCCGGGGAGCGGCTCCTCATCCAGCGCTGCACCGGCTGCCGCACCCTGCGCCACCCCTGGCTGCCGGGCTGCAACGCCTGCGGTTCCCTCGACTGGGACACGGTCGAGTCGTCCGGCGAGGGCACGGTCTGGTCGTACGTCGTGATGCACCACCCGCCCTTCCCTGCCTTCGACCCGCCATACGCGGTCGGCCTGATCGAACTCGCCGAGGGCGTGAGGATGGTGGGCAGCGTGGTGGGGGTGCCGTACGACAAGGTGCGGATCGGGCTGCCGGTACGGGTGGAGTTCCGCCGGTACGAGGACGAGGGCGGGGGGGCGACCCTGCCCGTCTTCCGGGCCGCCGACACGCTCGGCGCCCTCGGCGTTTCCGGCGAGTACGGTGCTTCCGCTTCCGCTTCCGGTGCCTCCGGTGCTCCCGGCGTGGAGGCCTGACATGGACTTCGCGCCCACCGAGGACCAGGCCGAGGCCCGTGACCTCGCCGCGCGGATCTTCGCCGACCTCGCCACCCACGAGCGGCTGCGCGCGGCCGGCACCGGCAGCGACCCGGAGCTGTGGAAGGCGCTGTGCGGGGCGGGACTGGTCGCCGCGGTCGCGGAGCTGGGCCTGCTGGGGCTGGTGCTCCTGCTGGAGGAACAGGGGCGTACCACGGCCCAGGTGCCGTACGCGGCGAGCTGCGTGTACGGACAGCTGGCGATCGCCGCGCACGGCACCGACGACCAGCGGGCGCGACTGTTGCCGGGGATCGGGGACGGCTCGGTGGTGGTGGCCGGGGCGTTCCCCGCCCAGCGGGGGGTACGGCCGTGCGCGCGGGGCGGGCTGAGCGGCACCGTCCCCGTCGTCCCGTGGCTGCGGGACGCCACCCACGTCCTGGTCGCGGACGCCGGCCGGCGGCTGTGGCTGGTGCCGCTCGGCGAGGGCACCGGCACCCGCACCCACACCCACACCCACACCGGCACCCGCACCCACACCGGCACCCGCACCCACACCCGCATCGAGGAGATCGAGCTGACCGCGCCCTGGTCGGCGGGGCGGCTCACCCTCGACGAGGCCCCCGCCGAGATCCTGGGTTCCGGTCCCGGCCCGGATTCCGGCCCCGACGTCTACGCCGACGTCCTGGCCACCGCCCGCACCGCCTTCGCCGGTCTCCAGGCGGGCGTCTGCGCGGGCTCCCTCGCCCGGGCCGTGGCCCACACCAACACCCGCGAGCAGTTCGGGCGCCCGCTCGCCACCCGGCAGGCCGTCCAGCTCCGGGCCGCCGACGCCCACATGGACACCGAGGCGATCAGGGTGACGGCGTACGAGGCGGCCTGGCGGCGGGACGCCGGTCTGCCGTACGCCACGCACGCGCTGACCGCGGCCTGGTGGGCGTCCGAGGCCGGGCAGCGGGTCGTGCACACGGGCCAGCACCTGCACGGCGGCGCGGGCGCCGACGTCGGCCATCCCGTGCACCGGCACTTCCTGTGGGGCCGGCAACTGGACGCGTATCTGGGCAGCGGGGGCGAAGTGCTCCAGGAACTGGGGGAGTTGATCGCGAGTGGGAGTTGAGACGACCCGGCCGGGCGTGGGCACCGAGCTGCCGCCGCTGGAGATCCCGATCACGCGGACGCTGATCGTGGCGGGGGCGATCGCCTCCCGGGACTACCAGGACGTGCACCATGACGCCGAACTGGCCCGGCAGAAGGGCTCGCCGGACATCTTCATGAACATCCTGACGACGAACGGCCTGGTCGGCCGGTACGTGACCGACTACTTCGGTCCGGCGGCAGAGCTGCGCAGGGTCGCCATCCGGCTCGGCGCACCCAACTACCCGGGGGACACGATGGTGCTGACCGGCCGGATCGAGGAACTGGACGACGAGCGGGGGACGGCGACGGTCCGGGTGGTCGGCGCCAACGGCCTCGGCAACCACGTGACCGGCACGGTGACCCTCACGTTCGCCGAGGCCACGGTGACCGTCACCCTCACCGACGAGGCGGACTCATGAGCGTGCGCGGCCGGGACTCGCTCGGCGGGCGGGCGGCGGTCGTCGGCATCGGGGCCACCGAGTTCTCCAAGGACTCGGGGCGCAGCGAGCTGCGGCTGGCGGCGGAGGCGGTGCGGGCCGCGCTGGACGACGCGGGGCTGGCCCCGGCGGACGTGGACGGCATGGTGACGTTCACGATGGACACCAGCCCGGAGATCACCGTGGCGCAGGCCTGCGGGATCGGCGAGCTCTCCTTCTTCTCCCGCGTCCACTACGGCGGCGGCGCGGCCTGCGCGACCGTCCAGCAGGCGGCGCTGGCGGTCGCGGCCGGGGTCGCCGAGGTGGTCGTCTGCTACCGCGCCTTCAACGAGAGATCGGGCCGCCGCTTCGGCTCGGGTGTGCAGCACCGGGAGCCGTCGGCGGAGGGCGCGGCGCTCGGCTGGGTGCTGCCGTTCGGGCTGCTCACCCCCGCGTCCTGGGTGGCGATGGCGGCGCAGCGCTACCTGCACACGTACGGGCTGACCCCGGAGGCGTTCGGGCCGGTGGCGGTGACCGGCCGCGCGTACGCGGCGACCAACCCGGCCGCCTGGTTCCACGGCCGCCCCATCACCCTCGCGGACCACGCGGCCTCCCGCTGGATCGTCGAGCCGCTGCGGCTGCTGGACTGCTGCCAGGAGACGGACGGCGGCCAGGCCCTCGTCGTCACGTCGGTGGAGCGGGCGCGCGACCTGCCGCATCCGCCGGCGGTGATCGCGGCGGCCGCGCAGGGGGCCGGCCGGGCCCAGGAGCAGATGACCAGCTTCTACCGGGACGACCTGACCGGGCTGCCGGAGATGGGCGTGGTGGCCCGCCAGCTGTGGCGCACCAGCGGACTGGCCCCGGCCGACATCGACGTGGGGATCCTGTACGACCACTTCACCCCGTTCGTGCTGATGCAGCTGGAGGAGTTCGGGTTCTGCGGGCGGGGGGAGGCGGCGGACTTCGTGGCCGGGGCGCGGCTGCCGCTGAACACGCACGGTGGCCAGCTGGGGGAGGCGTACCTGCACGGGATGAACGGGGTGGCGGAGGGGGTGCGGCAACTGCGCGGCACCGCCGTGAACCCGGTACCGGGGGCGGAGCGGGTCCTGGTGACGGCCGGCACGGGCGTACCGACGTCCGGGCTGGTCCTGACCTCGGACGGGTGAGGCCGGACCCCCGGGGTCCTCCTCCCTCAGGGGTAAACCCGCAGGAGTTCCACACCCGTACTCCACCTTCAGGAGGTGTAGGCAGCCCCACCCCTACAACCTGAGGGGGATTCGGCTTCGGGACCTGCGGCCGATCCGCGGTGACACCGGCCGCTCATAGCGTGGAGCCATGACCACACCCGTCTGCACCAGCGCTTCGGACGCCGCCGCTGTCTCGGCGCGGCAGACCCGCCCGTACGCCCGCCCCTCCTACCCGTCGTTCGCGTCGTACGTCAGGGCCCGCCAGCCCGTCCTGCTGCGCACCGCCCGGTCGCTCACCGCGAACCCGAGCGATGCCGAGGACCTTCTCCAGACCGCGCTGGCCAAGACCTACGTGGCCTGGGAGCGGATCGAGGACCACCGGGCCCTCGACGGCTATGTGCGCCGGGCGCTGCTCAACACCCGGACCTCGCAGTGGCGCAAGCGCCGGGTCGACGAGTTCGTCTGCGACGAGATGCCCGAGCCCGAGCCGGTGCCCGGCGAGGACGACCCGGCCGAACGGCAGGCGCTGCACGACGCGATGTGGCGGGCGATCATGAAACTCCCGGCGCGGCAGCGGGCGATGGTGGTGCTGCGGTACTACGAGGACCTGAGCGAGGTACAGACGGCCGAGGTGCTCGGGGTCTCGGTGGGCACGGTGAAGTCCGCCGTGTCGCGTGCGCTGGGCAAGCTGCGCGAGGACCCGGAGCTGGACCTCGCACGCTGACCGGCCGCCCTTCGGGACGTCCTGAACTGCCGGAGCGCCCGCGGTGTTCGAAGCGTCCGAACAGGCTTTGTTGGCTTTCTCCTAGTGACATACCACTTGGTATGTGAGCAGAATCAGCGCAGCCCCTTCACCACCGAGTAGGCAATGTCGCCCCCGGGAGGACGCCGTGCTGAGCACCATGCAGGACGTACCGCTGCTGATCTCAAGGATCCTGACCCACGGGTCGGGGGTCCACGGCACGTCACAGGTGATCACCTGGACCGGCGAGGGTGAGCCGCACCGTCGCAGCTTCGCCGAGATCGGCGACCGCGCCGCCCAGCTGGCGCACGCTCTGCGGGACGACCTCGGGGTTCAGGGCGACGACCGCGTGGCCACCCTGATGTGGAACAACGCGGAGCACACCGAGGCCTACTTCGCGATCCCCTCCATGGGCGCGGTCCTGCACACCCTCAACCTCCGCCTGCCCGCCGAGCAGCTGGTCTGGATCGTCAACCACGCGGCGGACAAGGTCGTCCTCGTCAACGGCTCGCTGCTGCCGATGATCGCGCCCCTGCTGTCCAAGCTGCCGACCGTCGAGCACCTCGTGGTCTCCGGTCCGGGCGACCGCTCCCTCCTCGCCGGCGCGACCGTGGCCGTGCACGAGTACGAGGAGCTCCTCGCGGGCAAGCCGACCGGCTACGACTGGCCTGAGCTCGACGAACGCCGGGCCGCCGCCATGTGCTACACCTCCGGCACCACCGGCGACCCCAAGGGTGTGGTGTACAGCCACCGTTCGATCTACCTGCACTCCATGCAGGTCAACATGACCCAGTCGATGGGCCTGACCGACCAGGACACTTCCCTGGTCGTCGTGCCGCAGTTCCACGTCAACGCCTGGGGCCTGCCGCACGCCACCTTCATGACCGGCGTCAATCTGCTGATGCCGGACCGCTTCCTGCAGCCCGGCCCGCTCGCCGAGATGATCGAGCGCGAGCGCCCCACGCACGCGGCCGCGGTCCCCACCATCTGGCAGGGCCTCCTCGGCGAGCTCACCGCCCGCCCCCGGGACGTCTCCTCCCTCACCCAGGTCACCATCGGCGGCGCCGCCTGCCCGCCCTCCCTCATGACGGCCTTCGACAAGCTGGGCATGCGGGTCTGCCACGCCTGGGGCATGACCGAGACCTCCCCGCTCGGCACCGTCTCCCGCCCGCCGTCCCACGCGGTCGGCACCGCGGAGGAGTTCGCCTACCGCCTCACCCAGGGCCGTTTCCCGGCCGGCGTCGAGGCCCGGCTCAGCGGCCCCGGCGGCGAGCGCCTCCCCTGGGACGGTGAGTCGGCGGGCGAGCTGGAGGTGCGCGGCCCCTGGATCGCGGGCGCCTACTACAACGGCCCCGACGCCGAACCCCTGCGTCCCGAGGACAAGTTCAGCGCGGACGGCTGGCTGAAGACCGGCGACGTCGGCACCATCTCCCCCGACGGCTTCCTCACCCTCACCGACCGGGCGAAGGACGTCATCAAGTCCGGCGGCGAGTGGATCTCCTCGGTCGAGCTGGAGAACGCGCTGATGTCCCACCCGGACGTCGCCGAGGCCGCGGTGGTGGCCGTACCGGACGAGAAGTGGGGCGAGCGCCCGCTGGCCACGGTCGTCCTGCGGGAGGGCTCCACGGCCACCTTCGAGACCCTGCGCGTCTTCCTCGCCGAGGAGGGCAAGATCGCCAAGTGGCAGCTCCCCGAGCGCTGGACGGTGATCGAGGCGGTGCCGAAGACGAGCGTCGGCAAGTTCGACAAGAAGGTGCTCAGGAGGCGGTACGCCGAGGGCGACCTGGACGTCACCAGCCTGTGAGCTGTCCTCAGCTTCTGAGCGCCCCGCACTGAGGCGCCCCGAAAGGGGCGCGGGGCGGCAGCCGATGTGCGGCTGCCGCCGCGTGGGCGCGACCGGCCGCGGACAACCCGCGGCCGAAGGCCGGCAGTTCCCCCAACGGTGCCCTCAGTTCGTCCCGATCCGGGCCAGCAGATCAACGATCCGGCTCTGCACCTCGGCACTCGTCGACCGCTCCGCCAGGAACAGCACCGTCTCCCCCGACGCCAGCCGCGGCAGGTCCGCCTGGTCGACGGCCGCCGTGTAGACGACCAGTGGCGTCCGGTTCAGCTGCCCGTTCGCCCGCAGCCAGTCGATGATCCCGGCCTGCCGGCGGTGCACCTGCATCAGGTCCATCACCACCAGGTTCGGCCGCAGCTGCCCGGCCAGCGTCACCGCGTCCGCGTCGCTCGCCGCCCGCGCCACCTGCATCCCGCGCCGCTCCAGGGTCGAGGTCAGCGCCAGCGCGATCTCCGCGTGCTCCTCGATCAGCAGCACCCGCGGCGGATGCTGCTCGCTGTCCCGGGGCGCGAGCGCCTTCAGCAGCACGGCGGGGTCGGCGCCGTACGCCGCCTCACGTGTCGCCTGCCCGAGACCGGCCGTGACCATCACCGGGACCTCGGCCGCCACCGCCGCCTGCCGCAGCGACTGCAGCGCGGTCCGGGTGATCGGCCCGGTCAGCGGGTCCACGAACAGCGCCGCCGGGAACGCGGCGATCTGCGCGTCGACCTCCTCACGGGAGTTCACGATCACCGGCCGGTAGCCGCGGTCGCTCAGCTCCTGCTGGGTGGTGACGTCCGGCGCGGGCCACACCAGCAGCCGGCGCGGGTTGTCCAGCGGCTCCGGGGGCAGCTCGTCGTCCATCGGCTGCGGGCGCGGCGGGTCCGCGACCTCGACCGCCCCGCCCGGACCGTCCAGCGGCTCCGGACCCTCGGCGGCGTTCACGTCGGGGGCGCCTATCGCGTACGACCGTCCACCGCCCTCGGTGGCCCCCACCAGCCGGGACTGCCCGGCCAGCGACGGCTGCGGCAGCGGCTGGGCGGCGACCGGCTGCTCGGCCGGCGGATGCGGCCGTGCGGACTGCGCGGGCCGGGCGGACTGCTCGGCCCCCGGCTGCTCGGCGACGGTACCCGGATCGGTGCGCGTGCCCAGCTTGCGGCGCCGCCCGTTGCCGCCCGGCTGGTGCGGGGGCGGGGTCGGCGTCGGCTGCTGCACCTGCGCGGCCTGCCGCGAGAACGGCACCCCCTGCCCCAGCGTCCGCACACTGAACGCCCGGCCCTGCGTGGAGTCCGGATCGACCGGTGCCGGTGCCGGTGCGGGTGCCGGTGTCGGTGTCGGTGCGGCCGCCTCGGCGGGCAACGGCTGCGCGGCACGCGCCGGTTGGGCGGCCGGGGTGTCGTCGGCGCCCGGCCACTGCTGCGGTACGGGTGCCACCGGCGCCGCCTCCGCCGGGAGCGGCAACGGCTGGGCGGGAACCGGCGCGGGTCCGGCGGCCGGGGCGGGCTGCCCCGGGGCCACCCGAGCGGCAGCCGGCGGCCGCGGCTGGTTCTGCGGCGCGGACGGGGCCGGTACGGCCGTGCCGGGGGCGCCTGCCGCCGGGGCACCGGGGCCACCGGCCGGCGCGGCGACCTGGCCCGCCGTCGGCCCGGCCTGCGCCGGGATGCCCTGCGGCTGTCCGGGCTGTCCGGGCTGTCCGGGCTGGACGGGGACGCCCTGCGGCTGCACCGGCTGCCCCGGCTGCTGTCCGGGAACGGCCGCCTGCGCGGGCACCGTCGGTACCGCCGCGGCCGCCGGTGTGTTCTCGGCAGGCGGCTGGCCCACCGCCCGCCGCCGGCGGCCGGTCGGCGCTTCGGTGGGATGCGGCTGCGGCGGGGTGTGGTCCTCGGACTGGTCGTGCGCCACGGCGTCGTGCCGGCCCTCGTCGCCGGCCGCCTCCACGGCTTCCCTCGCGTCGACCGGCTCGGGGCCGCGGTCGGCCGCCGCGGGCGGCAGCGCGAAGACCGGGCGTGGCCCGGCCTGCTGCTGCTCGGCCCGCTCGGCCGCGGCGGCCAGCGCTCGTCGCCGCCGTCCGCCGGACTGGCTCTCGTCATACACCGGCTCGGCCGCCTGCCCGGACGGTGCCGAGGGCAGCGCGGGCGGCAGCGCCTGCGGCTCGTCGGGCTCGCGCCGGGCGCGCCGCCCCGACGCCGGTGCGGGCACGGGCACGCCCTGCGGGGGAACGGTGCCGCCCAGCCCGGTACCCGAGGCCGCCGCCCCGGCGCCCTGCTCGGCCGCCGTCACCACGGCACCCTCGGCGACCCCCGGGCCGCCGCCGTCGGCCGGGCGTCCGCGCCGCCGTCCGGTACCGCCGGACGCCGGCTCCGCGCTCTCGATCGCCGCGGGCCCGCTCTCCGGACCCGCCGCCTCCGCGGCCCGCCGGCGCCGGCGCCCGGTCGGCGCGGCCGGGGCCTCGCCCTCGCCGGCCGCGTCGCCCGGCACGTCGCTCTCCAGGAAGGCGTCCACGGAGGACCGCCGGGCCCGCCGCCGCCCACCGGCACCGGACTCGTCGGCGGCCGCGACGAGCTCCACCTCGGCACCGGGCGGCGCGGGCACCGCCCCGGCGCCGCCCCCGATCGGCACCTCCAGCACGAACGCGCTGCCGCTCATGCCGGGCACCTCGTGGGTCTGCAGGACCCCGCCGTGGGCGCGCACGATCCCGCGCACGATCGGCTCGTGCACCGGATCTCCCCCGGCGTAGGGACCGCGCACCTCGATCCGGACGACCTCGCCGCGCTGCGCCGCCGCGACCACGACGGTGTTGTCCATGTAGCCGCCCGCGGAGACCGGCGCGTTGCCGGTCGCGTCGACCCCTGCCACGTCCGCGACGAGATGCGCGAGCGCGACGGCGAGCCGCTGCGGGTCGACCTCGGCCTCGATGGGCGGCGCGTGCACGGCGAACTGCACCCGACCGGGTCCGATCAGCTCCACCGCCCCGTCCACACCGGCGGCGACGACGGCGTCGAGCATGACCTTCGTGCGGTTGATGTCCTCCGACCCCGCGTCCAGCCGCTGGTAGCCGAGCACGTTGTCGATGAGCTGGGTGATCCGCGAGTAACCGGCCGAGAGGTGGTGGAGTACCTGGTTGGCCTCGGGCCACAGCTGCCCGGCGTCGTCGGCGGCGAGCGCGGCCAGTTCCCGGCGCAGCTCGTCGAGGGGACCGCGCAGCGACTGCGCGAGCAGCGTCAGCAACTGCTCGTGGCGCCCGGAGAGGGCCTCGTACCGGTCCTTCTCGCGCTCGCCGAGGGCCGCGTACCGGTCCTCGCCGGCCGCCAGTTCCTCGGCGTGCCGTTCGAGCAGCTCCTCGACCTCGGTGACGTGCTTCTGGCGCAGCGCGGTCAGGTCGGAGGCGTGCTCCTCGGAGAGCCGCTCCAGCTCCTCGGCGTGCGCCTTCTCCTGGGCGGTCTTCTCGTCGACGACGGAGTCGTACGGCCGCCGGTCGGTGAAGGTCATCACGGCGCCGACCAGCTGGTCGCCGTCGCGCACCGGCGCGGTCGTCAGGTCGACCGGCACCTTCTTGTCGCCCTTGGCCCACAGCACCTGTCCGCGCACCCGGTGCTTGCGCCCGGAGCGCAGGGTGTCGGCGAGCGGCGACTCGGCGAACGGGAAGGGGGAGCCGTCGGCGCGCGAGTGCAGCACGAGGTCGTGCAGCTCCTTGCCGCCGAGCTCACCGGCCCGGTACCCCAGTATCTGGGCGGCGGCCGGGTTCACGAGGACGATCCGCCCGTCGGTGTCCGTGCCTACGACGCCCTCGCTCGCCGCCCGCAGGATCATCTCGGTCTGCCGCTGCGAGCGGGCCAGCTCGGCCTCGGTGTCGACGGTGCCGGTCAGGTCGCGGACGACGAGCATCAGCAGCTCGTCGCCGCTGTAGCCGTAACCGTCGTAGGCCTGCTGACCGTTCTCCAGGTTGGCGCTGGTGACCTCGACGGGGAACTCGGTCCCGTCGGTGCGCCGGGCGATCATCCGGGTCGGCTTGGTCCGCCCCTGCGGGTCCATGTGATCGGGCCGCCGCATGGACCCGGGGATCAGTCGAGAGTCGAACTGGGGAAGCAGGTCGAGCAGCCCGCGTCCCACCAGCGCGGTGCCCGGGGTCTCGAAGGCCTCCAGGGCGATGGTGTTCGCGTTGACGACGGTGCCGTTGGCGTTGACCAGCACCAACGCATCCGGCAGCGCGTCCAGTATGGCTGCGAGGCGAGCAGCGCCTCGGGATGGCCTGCTGCTCACGAGACGCTTCCTCCCTGTTACCGCACCTTGCCGACCGCTCGGGCCATCTTGCCAACCGGCCCGCGGCGTGTCACGCGAGGGAGTCTAAAGGCACCGGTTGCGCTGGCGGCGCCGGATGAGAGGGAGGTCGCACGACGAAGTGACGGCGAACATGTGACCGACACGCCTCGCCTCCGCCATATCTTCGCGAGACTTTTGCGCGCGCGGGGGCTGCGCCCGTGCAACGCCTGTGCCCGCCGGCGGCCGGGCCCGTCCGTCAGCCGAGATCACCCGGTGTGCCCGGATCGGGCAGCAGGGGCACCATCCGGTCCCAGCGGCCGATCTCGCAGCCGTTGCTGCGGTCGTACGTCGCGTCGACCGGGCGGCCGGCCCAGGTCCCGGTGACCCGGGCGGTGGCCGGGCCGCCGTAGAGCATGGTGCAGGCGGTGCCCGGGGCGACCGGCGCGAAGGTGTCCCGGCCCCAGCGGGTGTTCCGGTCCAGCACCCGGCAGGCCCCGGCCACGTCCGGGTGGCTGCCGGCGCCGGGGTGACAGGACAGCTCGTACGTCCCGTCCCGCCCGTCTCCGGCGTGGCGGACGGTGACGGTGAGGTGGTCGCCCACGGCGGCGGAGGCGGGCAGGGCGGGGACGGACCCGAGGACGGCGGCGACGGCCCCGAGGGCGCCCCGCACGGCGAAGTGCGACATGTCCTGCCCAACGCTCACCCCGGCCGGACGTTGCGCGACGCCCCCGCCGGAGGGAAGGGCTTTGCCCTGCGGCCCGGCTGCCTAGTACCGTGGGAGCCGATTGGTGACAGCACGCTCGACTGTGTCATCATCTGCACGCACCACTCGCGCTCACGCGGGCGGCTGTGCTGGAGGCGTCGCCTAGTCCGGTCTATGGCGCCGCACTGCTAATGCGGTTTGGGCCTTAAAGCCCATCGAGGGTTCAAATCCCTCCGCCTCCGCACCTGACTCAGGGAGTCCAACCGTTTCGGTCTGGGCTCCCTGATTCGCGTTCATGGCCCCGCCGGCCTCCCGGAACCCGCCCGATACGGCGTTTCCGCAGCTCACAAGGGGTGCGCCGAACGGATTTCACATGGCGGCGGCAGTCATGTAATGTTCTTCCTGTCGCCGCGAGCGGGCCGGAAGGGCCGGGAGCGAAGACAGGAAAACAGAACAACAAGCACTCGTAGCTTAACGGATAGAGCATCTGACTACGGATCAGAAGGTTGCAGGTTCGAATCCTGCCGAGTGCACAGAGATCAAAGGCCCCGGATCACTACGGGGCCTTTGGCGTTCCGGGGTCCGGGGTCGTACAGCAACGGCTGATGTCAGCGGTTGATGTCAGCCGCCGTCGGCCCGTGACCCGCCCATCGCTTCGGACAGCTTGCCGAGCGCGGCCCGCACCTCCTCCTCACTTGCTTCCGCGTAGACCTCCATCGTCATGGCGATCTGCGAGTGCCGGAGGATGCGCTGTGCCACCTTCGGGTGCACCTTCAGGGCGACCAGGAGCGAGCTGCACGTGTGCCGGGTGTTCCGGAGCGGAATGACCCGGAGGCCGGCGCGACGGGCCCGCAGGGCGAACATTCGGATGAGGTTGCCGGGCTCGATCGGCGTCCCGTACTTCGTCGTGAAGATGAGCCCCCGGGTGTCCTGCCAGAGATCAGCCGCCTTCCGGTCGCCCGTCTGCTGAGCGCGCCGCATTCGGAGCGCCTTTAGTCGTTGTCTTGATCGGCTCCCGCTCGTTGCTCCGTGCATGGACATAGTTCAGCGTCTGGTGCCGGACGGGCGGTGGGAGATTTTCCAGGACGTGGCGCCGGAGCCGCCGGTACGCGCCCAAGGCGGAGGCCGGCGGCGGTGCGATGACCGCGCTGTACTGGCCGCGATCATCTCCGTCGCCACCTCAGGCTGCACCTGGCGGCAACTACCGCCAGTCTTCGGCGCCTCCTGGCAGACGGTCCATCGCCTCTGGTTGCGTCCTTGGAAGTGGTGTACGGGCTCCCACCTGATCCGGGCGTTTGTCCTGGCGTCGTAGTGAGTGCCCGGATATGAGAACGGCCACCGGCTGATCTTCGAGATGTCTAAGGCTCGAAGGAGATCAGCACGACGACCGCACCTGACAGTGTGCCCCTGTACGCCCTCGCGGAGGACAACCTTGCCGCGGCGAGTCCCGATCTGCTGCGCGCGATGATCAAGGCCTTCGCCGACGCACTCATCTCCGCCGAGGCCGACGCCCTCTGCAACGCCGAGTTACGGGCGCTAGCTGCACCATCGGCCGGCGCCCGTCGCCTTGGCACGGCCATTGAGACTTCATCGATCACGTGGGCATGCGACCGCCTTAGAGCTTGAACGTGCCCTACGACCGGGAGTCGCGATCCCGCAGGGCACCGACGCTGCCACTGGCATCACTGAAATGCTCATAGGCGTGAGCCTGCCGCCGCGCGTCACGAAAGGCTCTCGTGGCCGTCTCTTCGATTTGCTGCCCATCCGGACTCGAAACCATCCGGCGTCGGTCACGGCGTACCAGCACGATCAAGGCCGCCGCCACAATGGAGGCGAGCGCAAACGCAGTCAGCACCAGGTAGACCATCGGCTCCCCCGAATGTCTCAGACCGCGCCGTGCGATCTGGCGCCTCGGCACTGATCACCAGGGGCTGCGAGGGAAGCGTACCCATCGGCCATCACGGCTGAACAGGCCAGCTCTCGCCGGCTCAGACCCCACTCGCATACCCCCCGATCTTGTAATCGGGCTACGACGTCTTCATGTCCGTGCTCAGGAGCGGCTGTACAGCAGCGAAGTACAGCAACCGCCGCAACTGCAGCCGACTCTGACCAGCCTTAAGCAGCCAGAGGACCAGCCCGGCGGACCTCAGCGACCGTCCCGCCCGTAGTTCGCATCGAGAAAGTCACCGGTGCACGGCCCTGTGCCACTCTCGTGCCAGAACGGGCGGGGAGTCACGGGGAGTCGGGGTGCGCAACGGTACAGCCGCCGGACTCCGCCCAAGATAGGCAACCCGCAGGTCAGGGCCGCGATCGCCCAACCTCGCTCCTAAAGTGGTGCTCGGCTCCCGCCCTGCAGTGCGCTACTGATCTCCAGAAGGCGCCCCTCGGGCAGAGCGAATGCGTTGCTTGGGTTTCGGTAGGAATGCCCACCGTCGTTGATCCAGACGCCGCCCGCCGACGTCCACCGAGCGGGAGCCCATTGGCCCTGGTTCTTGAGGAGCATCCTTGCCACCTCGGCGGGCTCTTCGATCAGGGTCAGAGCCGCGAGCGCAGGGGCGAGGGCCGCGGCTGCATCGTCAGGAAGCAGCGCGTCGCCGAGTGTGGGGAAGAGCAGCAGGAGACGGGCGTCAGCATCACCAATGCCTTCAGATACCGACTGCCGGGCAGCGGACAGCAGTTCCGGCCAGGACATGCCGGGCCCCATGAAGTGACCGTCGATCACAGCGAGGGTTTCCGCTTCGGGCCAAGCCGGCTGATGGATCAGGTAGTCCACGCCCCATCCGTCCACGAAGTTGCGGTAGACGATGTAGATGGTGTGACCAGAGCGCAGCGGCACACTGAACACCGGCCACTCATGCTCGGCGGACAGTGTGCGATACAGCCCCATGGCCGCATCCCAGTCGGCGCCGAACGCGGCTCGTTGTGCGTCCTCCCCACGCAGGCAGGAGCCGAGGTGCACAGGCCAGAACAACGGATCGTCCAGGTAGGCGTCGCCCCGGACCAAGGGGCCGCCTTCGTATCCGGGGATCTTGAGCACGTGTAGATGATGGCACGCGGGACAGTCACCGCGTCAGGAGCGCGGTTCAGCCCTCTTCCGTCTCAGTTTCCGTCTCATTCAGCGCCGTTCACGGCCGTTCAGACGAGACCGGGGGCGGTAGCCGCCCAGACCGACCGGCTGCCCATGAACGGAGGCGAACGGCCCTGCCCAAGGCGCCCTCAGCCACCACCACAGTGGGAAAGCGCGCGCGTTCGAGCGCCGAGGAGGACCGCCGCGGCCGCGTTGTCAGAGGGCGATGAGATCGTGCGCCCATGGACACGCTCTTCGGTCTCCCCTCACCGGAGACACCCGAACATGCCGTCATCGCCCACTATCGCCTGAGTGACGACCAGTACGGATCACGTGCTGAGCGCGACGCGATCTTCGATGCCGAGCGGGCCATGGCCGCCGCAGTGAAGAAGGCGGGAGTCGGCGAGGTCGACGGGAACGAGTTCGGTGGAGGTGAGGTCGTGCTGTATGCCTACGGAGCGGACGCTGAAGCGCTCTTCAAGGTCATGGAGCCGACGCTTCGCGGTCTGCCGTTCAGGCCGGCGCACGTCGTGTTGCGACAGGGCAGTCGCGAGAGGGAATCCCGAGTGGATCTGTGATGCGGTAGAGCAGCGAAGTACAGCAACCCCAGCAACCGGCAGCGCCCCGCACCGGCCCCCAAGGCACTCTCGGCAGCCTGTATGACCTCCAATGACCGATCTCTACAGAGCTACGTATCAGAAGGTTGCAGGTTCGAATCCTGCCGAGTGCACAGAGATCAAAGGCCCCGGATCACTCCGGGGCCTTTGGCGTTCCGGGGGCGTACAAGTGAGAAGTCCTGCGTCGGCTCATCCCCGGGAGAGGGAGTCACGATGACCTACGGCTGACCGGCTCACCTTCGAGGACTTCCGGGCGCACGTGGCCGGTGCGAACCTCCGGTGGATCAGGAACGCCCTCGAGTCCCCCGGGTCCCTCGAGCCCTTCGTGGCCGCACCTCCGGGATCTGGCCGGTGGAGAGTGTCCCCCTCGGCGACCCCGACCAGGGCGTGGTCCGGAAGCGACCTGCCGTCCTGGCCGTCATCGGAAACGTTTTGCCCAGGTGTGGTCGCCGTCATGGGTCATGTCGTCGTGAAGTGGGGAAGCCTCATGGTGCGGTGGGGTCGGAACCGGCGTCGACGCCCTGTCGCTCGGGAGGACTTGGGGCCAGGGCCGATGAGATCAGGCCGCACCCGGGCCGGCGGCCCCTGCGTGCTGGCCCTCGATTGATCCGTGTGCTTCCCTGAGACGAGAACTGAACAGCGCTACCTCTTCCGCAACTCGGCGTCCGACGGCGCCGGTTGCGGCCCGACGCAGGTTGACATCCGCGGGGTTCGGAACACCGGCCGAGGTCCGCGGGGCGAGGAGCACGGGGGGTTCATGGAGACGTCAGGGACTGACGTGGAGATCGACTTCGACGTGGTGGACCTCAGCGGTTCCGCGACCCTGGATCTGGAGGAGCTGCCCAGCAACGCTCTGGGCCGGTCCATACGACGGGTTCGGCGGGACACTCTGGAACATCGCGTGGTTGACGTGTCCATGTTCCAGTCGGCGCTCTGATGGGTGCGTAGGCAGCGGGGGACCGCGTGGCAGGAGGTGGCACGTGCGTGATGCGAACCCCTTCGTCGAGTGGGTGGTCAAGGTTGCCCAGCCGTGCAATCTGGCATGCGACTACTGCTACGTGTACGAGATGGCCGATCGCAGCTGGCGGCACAAACCGACGGTCATGTCCCCCCGGACCGCGGATCAGCTGGCCCGTCGCATCGCCGAGCACGCCAGGCGTCACGCCCTGCCCCGGGTCCGGGTGACCCTGCACGGGGGCGAGCCCCTGCTCGCCGGCCTGCCGCGAATCGAACACCTGCTGGAAGTACTGGAGTTGGAGCTCCACGGCACGGCTGAGTGTGATATTTCCGTGCAGAGCAATGCGACACTCCTCAATCCCCTGTGGATGGACCTGTTCCGCCGACACGGGGTGTCGGTGGGCGTCAGTCTTGATGGCAGTCGCGAGGCCAACGACCGCCACAGGCGTGCCAGGAACGGGCGCGGCAGCCACGCCGCCGTCCAGAGGGGATTGGAACTGTTGAGGAGACCCGAGAACAAGGCGCTGTTCGCGGGTCTGCTCTGCACGGTGGACCTCGACAACGCGCCGCTCGACGTCTTCGAGTCCCTGCTCGCGTACGAGCCGCCTGCCGTCAACTTCCTGCTGCCGCACGCCACCTGGGAACACCCGCCGCCCGGCCACGACCCGGATCGCACACCGTATGCGAACTGGCTCCTGACGGTGTTCGAAAGGTGGTACACGGCACCGCGTCAGGAGACCGGCGTCCGCCTGTTCGAGGACCTCGTGGACCTCGCGCTCGGCGGTGAGGTGCGCTCGGAGAGCACGGGACTGGCCGACACGGACTTCCTGGTGGTCGAGAGCGACGGGACGATCGAGTTGTCCGACTCGCTGAAGGTCACACAGGAGGGCGGCGCGGCCACCGGTCTCGACATCTTCACCCACGACTTCGACACCGCCGCGCGGCACCCGGCCGTGGCCGACGCCCGCCGCGGTGGCCTGGCGGCGCTCGCCGACGTGTGCCGCGGCTGTGAGGTCGTGCGCCTGTGCGGCGGCGGACTGCGTGCCCACCGCTTCCGCCCGGACACCGGCTTCGCCAACGCCAGCGTGTACTGCGCCGACCTGCGCGTGCTCACCACCCGGATCCGGGACCGTGTCGTGGCCGACGCCGACGCCCTGCTCGGGAGCGTGTCGTGACGGCCCCGGCGACCCTGCGCATGACCGTCGGGGACTTCGCGGGCGTGGCGGCCTGCAGGCCGTCCCCGGCCGCCCTGCGGGTCCTGCGGGACGGCCAGGTCTCCCGGCGCCTGCTGATGCTGATGAGCGTCGCCGACACGGCCCGGAGCAGCAGGCCGGAGTTCTGGGAGTCCTGGGGAGCGGTGGCCTGGGAGCTGTGCCTGCGGGCCCGCGGCGCGGACGTCCGGGCTTTCGAGGAGGTACTGCTCCATCCCCATGTCGGTGTCTGGCTGGGCCGTTGCCTGCGGGACCTGGACGACCCGCGTGCCGCCGTCCGCGCGAGCGCCGAGTGCGCCCGGCTGACCGGTCTGGCGGCCGCCGCCGCGTTACGGGCCGGGCTCCGCCCGCACCTCGCCCTTCCGGCACCGGACTCGCTGGTCTGGCTGCCCACGCTGGGCAGCGTCCGGCTGACCGAGGGCGCGCGGGAGGCCCGCCTGCGCGGAGACGTCCTGGACCTGGCCGGACGATCCGTGGCCCTGGTGGAGCGGGACGAACCCGCCCCCGGCGACCCGGCCCTGTGCGCACCGCGCCCCCTGACCGCCACGCCTCCGGGAGACGCGCCGCCGTTGTCGGTGGTCCTGGAGGACACGGATCCCTACCGGCACGCGCACCGCCATCCGGTGCTGCCCCGCCAGACGGCTGGGGAACTGCACGCCTGGCAGGTGTCGGTCGCCTCGGCGTGGGAGGTGGTGACGCGTCTCGTCCCGGAACGGGCGGCGGCCTGTGCCGCCCTGTGGACGGCGCTCGTGCCGCTGCGGCCGCCGTGGACCGGGCGGGGGGTGAGTTCCTCGGCGCGGGAGGCCTACGGGGCGATCGCGGCCTCCTACACCGCCGATCCGGTACGGCTGGCCGAGACGGTGGTGCACGAGAGCGCGCACATCGCTTTCGGGGCCCTCGCCGATCTGGTCGATCTCGCGGATCCCGAGGACCGCACACTGCAGCAGGTCGGCTGGCGGGAGGACGCCCGCCCCGTCGGGTCCGTGCTCACCGGAACCCACGCCCACCTGGCGCTCCTGGAGTTCTGGAGCCGTCGCCACCGGGAACTGAGCGGCATGCAGGCCCGTGCCGCGCGGGCACGTCTGCACCACTACGGGCGGCAGGTCGCGGACGCCCTGGGGCTTCTGCAGGTCCACCCCGCACTCACGCCCGTCGGTGCCCGCTTCGTTGCGAACATGGCGGACGAGGCGGCGCGCTGCGGCTTCCCGGTGCGTCCGCCACCCTCCCTGTGCCGCAGTGGTCCCCCACCCGTTCGGGTGGCGTCGCGGCAGGCGCCGGACCTGACGCGAAGGCGCGGACCTTCCTCCCCTGTACAGGGCGTGGCGGGCCCGGGCCGCGGCACGGCCGGGTGCGGTGGGAAGACGTCCGACGAAACGACACCGGGGGCGGGCTGATATATGAGGACGCGGTGGCACGGCGGAAACGCGACGGTGCGGCGGGCAGCCGTGGCCGCGCAGCGAGCGGCGAGAACGCGTGGCCCGGGTGCATCACCAGATTTTCACCATGTCCGCAACAAACATCGACGTGGTGCCGGTGGTGACGAGTCGCGCGGAGTGTCCCCCGCAACCACTCGGCCGATCCGCCGGTCCGGCCCGTTCCGGGACCGCGTCGTGCCTATGGAGCCATCATCGTGAGCCACTTCTACTTGAGTCACGTTCGCACCGTCGACGAGGAGTGGGTCGCGTCGTTCTTTCACGACCTCTGCCGGGTCGTGGCCCAGCGCACGGGGCGCTCCCCGGAAGTCGTGGGGGTCCGTGGGAAGCCGCACTCGTCGGACGTGTCGGTGGAGCTGCTGGGCCGCTCCACCGTCCTGGTCGTGCTGCACTCGCCCCGCTACTTCAGCCAGTCGTACTGCCGGGCCGAGCTGTCCTACTTCCAGCGGCGCCTCAACATGCAGCGGTCCAGGACCGGGCGCAGCGCGGACGCGGTCGTCCCCGTCATGTGGGAGCCCGACCCCGCGCACGCACTGGAGGCCGTCCTCCCGTACCCGCCCCTCGGCGCGCGGTCCCAGGCCTACCGGCGTGACGGGCTGCTGCACCTGCTGCGGCTGAAGGCGCGCTACCGGTCCGACTACGAGGAGGTGCTGAAGGCCACCGCCGAGCGCATCGTCGAAGCCGCGGAACAGCTTCCCGAGGTGCACGGATTCGATGCGGCCGGCAGCCATTCCCCTCTCGGCGCGCCGGTGCCCGCCGGCGGCCAGGCGGTGAGTTTCGTCGTGGCGTCCACGGCCGAGGACGACCTGCCCGAGGAGCGGCGCTCCAGCCAGTACTACGGGAAGACGGCCCTGGACTGGTCGCCCTACGCTCCGGGGGAGCACGAGGCACTCGTCTCGCTGGTGAAGAACACCGCCACCGCCCTGGACTTCACCGCGACCGTGCTGCCGCTGGACCAGGAGACCGTCGACCGGATCAGCGGGGAAGGGGATCCCGAGCAGCTCGTCGTGCTCCTCGTGGACGCCTGGGCGGCCATGCGCCGGGAGAAACGCCGGCTGCTGGCGGCCGTGGACGACCGCAGCCCCGATGCGACGACGGCGCTCGAACCCAGGTCCCGCGACGACACCGAGTCGCTCGAACAGACCGTCACCCTCGACGAACTCCTGGACCGCACGCTCCCCCTGATGCGCGGGCAGCACAGCGAGTACGACCGCTGGGGGCTGCCGGACGCGGAGAGCTTCACCTCCTCGCTGCGCAAGGTCCTCATCCGCCTCCAGAACGAGGCGCTCAAGTCCGCGGAGTCCGTTCGGTCACCGGCAACGCCGGCCGAAGGTCTCCGCACGTTTCCCCTGCTCGGAAGGTATTCCTCATGACGTTCGACTCGGGTGACGCCGGCACCCGCGAGTCCGGCACGATCGTCACGTTCTACTCGTTCAAGGGCGGCACCGGCCGCACCATGGCCCTGGCCAACGTGGCCTGGATCCTGGCCAGCAACGGAAAACGCGTGCTGGCCATGGACTGGGACCTGGAGGCGCCGGGTCTGCACCGCTACTTCGCCCCCTTCCTGGGCGATCCGGAGCTCGACTCCACTCCCGGCCTCATCGACCTGATCCGGGGGTTCGACCTGGCCAGGCCGAGGCCGGTCGACGGCGACTACAGCCAGTACGCGAGGGTGGAGCGCTTCGCCTCGACCCTGTCACGGAGCTTCGACAGCGGCGGTTACGTCGACTTCGTCTCCCCGGGGCGGAAGACCCCCGAGTACTCCGAGACGATCAACACGTACGACTGGAAGGGCTTCTACGACCGCCGTGGCGGCGCGGCATTCCTCCACGCCCTGCGCGAGGACATGCGGCGCAACTACGACTACACCCTGATCGACAGCCGGACGGGCTGGAGCGACACGTCCGGCATAACCACGATGGTCATGCCGGACGTGCTGGTCGACTGCTTCACGCTGAACACCCAGTCGGTGGACGGCAGCGCCAGCGTGGCCGCGGACGTACGGCGCACGGTCCCGCACGTCAAGATCCTCCCCGTGCCCATGCGGGTGGAGGACGCCGAGCAGGAGAAGCTCGTGATCAGCCGGGGCCATGCCCGCCAGCGCTTCCAGGAGTTCCTGAAGGACACGCCACGGGCGGCGGACCCCGACGGCTACTGGGGCGCGGTGGAGATCCCCTACAAGCCGTTCTTCGCCTACGAGGAGGTGCTGGCCACCGTCGCGGACACACCTCGTCAGCCCGCCTCCCTGCTGGGCGCCTACGAACGCCTCACCTCGGTGATCACGGACGGTCGGGTGACGGCCCTGCGGCCGGTCGAGGAGCCGGTGCGCAGGCAGCTGCTCGCCCGCTTCCAGCGGGTACCGGTACCCGGCGGCCGCCTCGTGCCCCGGGTGCGGGTCGACTACGCGCTGCGCGACGGCGCCTGGGCGGAGTGGATCGCGGCCCAGCTGCAGGCCGCCGGGATCTCCGTGGCGCTGCGCGGAAGCAGCCCGTCCGTGCCGCTGTCCAGCGCTCCGCCGGAGGGAGCCGACGTGGTCGTCGCGCTGCTCTCACCGGACTTCGCGACCACACCGGTCGCAGACGAGGTACGCGTCCTGGCGGCGGCCCCCGAAGGGCCCAGGATCATAGGGCTGCGCACCCGGGAGCACACGCCGGAGCCGGCGCTGCGCGGGTTGCCGGGATTCACACTGGTGGACCAGTCCGCCACACAGGTGCTCAGCAGGTTCTTCGGCCTGCTCGAACTCGAGACGCGGATCCCCGCCGTCAGCGGGGACCTCCCCTATCCCGGCCTGACCCCCCGGATCTTCAACGTACCGCGCCGCAACAACGCCTTCACCGGCCGCGACGTACAGCTGGACCGGCTGCGGTCCGAACTGAACGCCGAGTCGCTGCGTGCGGACACACCGGTGGGCAGGGTTTTCCTCTATGGACTCGGCGGGATCGGAAAGACCCAGATCGCGCAGGAATACGTCCACAGGTACGGTTCCCAGTACGACCTCGTGCACTGGGTTCCGGCCGAACAGCCCAACCGGATCCCTCAGCTTCTCGCGGAACTCGGGCTGGAGCTGGGAATTCCCGGCGACACGGTCGACGAACGCGCGCAGGCAACCGTGACGGCGCTTAAGAATGGCGATCACGGTCGTTGGTTGCTGGTTTTCGACAACATCACCGAAAGCCAGGACACGAACGGAGAGACCCGGGACGAGGGAGACACGACAGTGGAGCGGTACCTTCCAGCCGAGGGGCCGGGACATGTCATCCTCACTGCCCGGCGTTCGCCCCACGAGGAGAACCAGATCGCGGTGGAGGTCGACGCCTTCAACAGGTCCGAGAGCATCGCCCTGCTGCGCCGCAGGGTGGACGGACTCTCCGCGCGGGACGCCGACCGGATCGCCGAGACGCTCGGCGACTTCCCGATGGCCATGGAACTCGCGGCGGCCTGGCTGCGGCAGACGGCCATGCCCCTGGACACCTACCTCGAACAGGTCAACAGCCGGGTCAGCACGGTGCTGAGCGGCAACGCCGGCACCGGTGGCAGCGGTGACAGCCAGCAGGGGTCCCTCCTGGCGGTCTGGCGGCTGACCGTCGACCGGCTCGGCAACGAGCGGCCCGCGGCGGTCCGGCTCCTCGAACTCTGCTCCTTCCTGTCTCCCGAGCCCATCGCGCACTCCCTCCTCTACAGCGACGCCATGCGCAACCGGCTCGCCGAGGAGACCGGCGACGAATCCGTGCTCGACCCCATGGTGATGGGGTACCTGATCCGCGACCTCGGGCGGTACGCGCTGGCCACGGTGGACCAGCAGAGCGGCTCCATCCAGGTCCACCGACTGGTCCAGGCCGCGGTGCGCGAATGGCTGGGCGAGGACCCCGAGCGCGAGGAACGGACACGGCGCCAGGCACAACTCGTGCTGGCGGGAGCGCTGCCCTCGGCCTCCCTCCAGGAGGACAGTGCCACGGTCCGGCAGCGCTTCGCGGAGCTGCTGCCCCACCTGGAGCCCTCCGAAGCGCTGTCCAACACCGACGCGCGGGTGTGCGAGTGGGTCATCCGCCAGGTCCGCAACCAGTGGCGCATCGGCGACCACCGGGCCGCCGCCGCGCTGGGGCAGAAGGCACTCAACGCCTGGACGGAGTCCCTCGGCGCGGACCACCACCTCCGGCTGCGGCTCGCGGCCCAGGTGGCCAACCCACTGCGCTCCCTGGGCCGTTACCAGGAGGCCCACGACGTGGATGCCGACACCCTGCGGCGTCAGCGCGAGCAGCTCGGCCCCGACGACGGCTACAGCCTGGTCACCGCCCGCAACTACGCCGCCGACCTGCGCGGCCTGGGCCGTTACCAGGAGGCGTACGACGAGGACCGGCGGACCTACGAGCTCTACCTCAGCAGTCCGCACTTCGGTCCCGACAACGAGGAGACCCTCCGGGCGGCGAACAACCTCGGTGTCTCCCTCAACCTCGCGGGCCGCCCCGGCGAAGCCCTGGACCGTGCGACCGAGACCTACCAGAAATCCCGGCAGACACTCGGGCTTCAGCGGCCACTCACCTGGGCCTTCGCGGGAAGCGTCGCGCTGGACCGCCGGGAGACGGGCGACTACCAGGGCTCCCTCGACCTGCTCATCGAGATCCGTAAACGGTTCGTCGGCATCCAGAAGGACGAGAAGTCCAACGACGTGCTGGGCACGGACGCGTCCCTCGCGGTGACCCAGCGCCGTCTCGGCAACTACGCGGAGGCGGAGGCCCTGACGCGTTCCACCCTGAACGTGTACCGGCAGCGCTACGGCGAGGCGCACCCCGACACCATGTCGTGCACGGCCAATCTCGCCTGTGACCTGCTCGCCCTGTCACTGCTGGATCCGGTCCGCGGATCGGAGGCGGTGGAGCTCGGGAAACAGAACTTCGAGCGCTACCGCGAGCGCCTGGGCCACGACCACCCGTTCACCCTGTCGGCCGCGACCAACCTGGTCGCCATCCTCAGGAACCGCGGGGAGACCGAGCGCGCGATGGACCTCGCCGACGAGACGCTCCCGCTGCTCGTCGAGCGGCTGGGCCCGGCCCACCCGGCCACCGTCGCCTGCCGCGCCAACCGGGCCGGCGTGCTGTCGGCACTGGGCCGGTACGACGAGGCGCTGGCCCAGGACGAGGAAGTCCACGAGGCCTATCGCGAGCTCTACCGCGATCATCACCCGCGGGTGCTCTGCGCGGAGTACAACGTCGCCCTGGACCGCAGCCTGGCGGGCGACGACGACACCTTCCCCGGTGTCCGCGAGGCCGCGCTGGCTGCCGAACGCGAGTTCGGGCCGGGGCATCCCCTGGTCCGGTTGATGAACGGCCGGAAGCGGATCGACTTCGACCTGGAGATGCCGCCGATCTGAGCCGGCCGTGCGCGTGGCCGCCCCGGATCCGTGCGGGGCGGCCAACGGCACACCGCGTCAGTTGCGCAGAGTCGTCCCGTATCTGCGCACGAACCGGCGCACCGTGCGGTTCATCTCCTCCTCCCGCCAGGCGGGCAGGCCCTCCAGCCGGGTGAGCGCCCCGGTGGTGCCGAGCAGTTCCCCGTCGACCACGAACAGGAACAGCAGCCCCACCGGGTACGCCGTGTCGAGCGCCCTGACCAGGTCGGCGTCCGGGGGATGCGGGACGATCACGACGACCGGGCCGAAGTCGTGCTCGTGCTCGCGCAGCGTCTCCTCGTCGTGGATGTCGAACTCCTCCAGCAGTTCCTCTGCGATGTGCTGCACCAGATCGCCCAGGACGCCGCTGCCCGCGGTGAGGGCGACGACGAAGTGGTCCCAGGGCAGCGGCTGTTCGCTGGCCCGGTGGATGTAGCGGCGGGCCGTGTCCGTGGAGAGCGCGGGCAGCACCGCGGCCCTGGGGGACCCGGTGTCGAGCACTCCGCGCATCCGGTCCGCCTCGGCCGCGGGCACCCGGGCATGGGTCACGCTCAGCTGGATGAGCTCCCGCGAGGCGTCCGGCCCGGACAGGGGCAGCAGCTCGGTGAGGGCGAGGCGCAGCGGGTCGGTCTCGGGCTCGCTCGGCCGTTCGGCCAGGAGACCCGAGGCGAGCCGGTGGCGCATCAGGGGGGACAGCGTCTCGACCGGAACCCCCAGCGTCGCGCCGGCCCGGCCCAGGCTCTGCGCATCCACCTCCCGCAGGTGGTGGACCACCCGGTGGTGCACCTTCGCTCCGATCAGATCGGCCCGCATCAGATCGAGTTGCGGCCTGATGTCGCGCCGTACGGATTCGATGTCGTCCTTTCCCTGCCACTGCACGGTCTGCCGTCTGTTCGGGCTGAGCGACCCGAGACCGCTCTTCTCCAGTGCCTCCAGGGTCACTTCCGGGAGCATCAGCAGGATCACCGGGAAACCGTCGTGCCGGTTGCGCAGTTCCGCCATGGCCAGCTCGTTCTGCACGTGCTCGGACTTCAGGGCATGGCCGGACACGATCAGGAGCATGCCGTGGGCACGCCCCATGCCGTCGGAGATGGCCTCCATCCAGTCCTGTCCCGGCACCAGGGACTCCCGGTCCACGATGATCGGCTCGCAGCCCTCCTGGTACAGCAGTTCCTCCATGGCGCGGCGGGCCGGCCAGCAGGTGCAGGTGCAGCCCGGCGGCTCGCTGCGGCTGAGGAACACATGGGGACCGGGCATGGGACTCCTCGTACGGGACCGTGACGTGTCAGGGAGCGGAGGGGGCGAAGGGGGCCGTGGCCTCGTCCGGCGGCGGGTGGGCGGCGGTGCGGATCCGGAACCAGCGGGTGCGGCCCGCGTCGAGTGCGACGGTGACCAGGCCGTCGGGATCCGGCCGCAGCACGGGCGGCGGCGTGTCGGGCGGGTGGTCCGGGAGATCGTGGGCGATCTGGACCAGCTCGGTCCCGGCGGCCGCCTCCGGCAGCGGGACCCGAACGGTGACCGGCACGTCCGCCGTGCTGGTCAGGCAGAGGACGGCCTGTCCCGCGTGGTCCCGGCGAACGGCGGTCACCCGCGCGGAACCGGTGGGCGGTCGCTCCACTCCGCCGTGACGCAGGGCCAGTTGTGCGGCGCGCGCCGCGAGCAGCGGGGCCGGCGTCGCGGCCGCCGCCGGGCCTGCCGGTGCCAGGACCGAGGCGGGGACCTCCCGGCAGCCCGGCAGGGCCAGGAGCAGGCAGGCCTGCGGATGGGGGAGCCCCTCCGGGAGGGACCAGTCGCCGTCGGGCGCGCTCAGCGGGGTGACGGGCGACGGGGGCGCGTTCAGGGTGAGGTGGCCGGGGCCGAGCGCGAGCTGGGGAGCGCCCGTCGTGACGACCGCCGCCTGCGGATAGGCGTCCAGCAGGTGGCGCAGGCGGACGAGCAGGGACGCCGGCCACCGGCCCGGGTCGCCGAGCCGGAGACCGTCGACCGCTGCCTCCAGCAGGTCGTGGGCCCGGCCCAGCAGTTCGCCGTGCGGGGAGTCCTCGCCCGGGGGCGCCAGTTCCACCAGCACGCGCAGCCCCTGGTCGCGGGCCCCCGCCAGCAGGGTGGCGAACTCCGCCGACTCCGGTGGCAGGGAGGCGGGCAGACAGACGTGCCCGACGCCCCGGCGCCGGATGCCGGTCGGCAGCCCGGTCACGCCGTCCGGCAGCACCAGCCCGACGCTGTCCCGCAGCCAGCCGGCCCGGGCCCCCTCGGGCGGTGCGGGTACGGGCCCCCCGGTGAGCAGATGCGTGCGGCCGTCCTCCGCGCGGATCTCCACCTCGCCGCCGTGCCCCGACACCAGCAGCAGCCCGCCCGTCGCCGGATGGACCTCCCGTACCCGGAAGGGCATCGGCACCGCCGTCACCGGCCCGCCCCCGGGCCAGGGAAGCCGCAGCAACCGGTCCCCGCCGTCCGCGGCCACGACCAGTCCCGCGTCGACGGCCGGCGCGAGCGAGGACGCCGGCGCCGGCAACGTGCCCAGCGGGACGGCCGCACCGGCCGCCGCCTCCACCCCGTACACCCGCCCGTCCGCACAGCCCCAGACCACCGCTTTCGACCACGGGTCCCCGCACAGAGCCGTGACCCCGCCCCCCGGAGCCTGCTGCCGCCGTCCGGGACCGGTGGCCGGGCCCGCGGCCAGGTCGTGGACCGTCACCCCGCCGTGCGCGTCGGCCACGGCCACCAGGCCGGCCCGGACCGAGGCCCACAGGCGCACCACCGGCGCGGGATGCGACAGCGTGCCCAGCGTCCGGCCGGGGTCCCCGTCGTCGACGAGGAGGACGTCGTTGCCGCTGGCCAGGCACAGCACGCCGCGTTCCCGGGTCCGGGACCAGCCCACGGCCGTCGGCTGCTCGGACAGCGGATGCAGGACGGCGTCGGCCGTGCCGTCCACGGCCGACGTCACCACGTGCAGTCCCTTGGCGCTCACCACCGCCGTGGCCGCGGGCCCCGCGTCGGCGACCGCGAGCAGTCGCGGCTGCTCGGGCAGGTCCACCGAGAGCACGGACTCGCCGTCGTCGACGCGCAGTGCGGTCCGGCCGTCCGCGGTCGTCGCGGCCGCGGCCCGGTGGCCCGCCCGTGCGCACAGCAGCGTGCCGCCCAGCTCCGCCTGGGCGGCCAGGAGCGTGCCGTCCGTGCGGACCTCGGCGGCGACGCTGACGTCCAGGGCGGTGTACTCGCCGTCGTACAGGTCCAGTTCGTGCCACCGGGTGCCGGGCAGCGCGCCGCGCAGCCGCAGTTGTACGCGGCCCGCCCCGCTCGCCCCGCAGACCAGGGCGTCCGGCTCCGGGGGCCGGCTCAGGACCAGGCCCTGCGCCGAGGCCCGGACGCCGATGTCCACCTCGGTGTGGACCAGTGCCCGTACCGTCCGCACCTCGTCGTCGGTGGCCCGGGCCAGCAGGGAACGCGGTGGCTCCATGCCCAGCCGTTCCGCCGCCATCACCTGGAGCCGCCAGGCCGGCAGGGACTCCCGCACGGCTTCCGGCAGCCGGGGCAGGAAGCGCAGGATCCAGCGACTGGCCTCCGCCGCCGCGACGCCCTCGGCGAGCACCTGCCGGAAGAGCGGGGTCAGGGTCCGTCCGACCTCGGCCTCGGCGGGCGGCGGACCGACCGTCGCCGACCACAGCAGTTCCTCGAAGCCGCGGACCAGGGGCGGTGCGCAGCGGTGGGCGGCGAGGGTGAAGTCGCGGACCGAGCCGAGCAGGTCCAGGTCATGGTCGTACAGCTCCCGCCGCAGCTCCGCGCTGACCTCCGGGTACAGCACCAGGGCGCGGCTGTCGGCGGCCTCCACCAGAGGGGAGAAGTACAGCCTGGCCTCCAGGCCGGCGCTGCTGTCGGGCGCGAAGCGGAGCCGGGCGCTTCTGAGGAAGTACGGCTCCGCCTGCGCGGCCAGGCACAGCGACCGGGCCAGCCGTACCACGGCGGGCCGGTGCCGGCGCTCCTCCGCTATCAGCTGGAAGGCGGTGCGCTCGGGCGCCGCCGTCATCGCCGCCTCGCCCGGCGCGGGTCCTGGCGGGCCGCGGTCTGCGCGAGCCGTACGGACACCCGGCGGTCCAGCGGAACCAGCGCGACCGTCCGCCGCACGGCCGCCGGGTACTCCTCGGCGGGATAGGGCGTCAGGCAGACGACGGGGTTGCCCGCCTCCCGCAGCCGGCGCAGATACGGCAGCCAGCTCGCCGGCGGGGAGTGGTGGCGGCCCGGTGCCGGCGGACGCAGGTGCCCGAGGTCGGAGAGCAGGAGCACCGGCTGCCCGTACGGCGGCACCGGGTGGGGTTCCCAGGTCCGTCCCCGGTCGCGGCTGACGCCCTGGGCGATGCGCAGGTCCAGCACGCGCAGGCCGCCCGGCGGCAGGATGCTGCCCGCGAGCCGGGTGATCCACTCCTGGTCGTGCCGGAACGGCCGCATCGACTCGCCGCGGTCGATCAGCAGCAGCGCGCCGGCCCGGGTGGTGGTCCGCTGCCGGTAGGGCACCCGGGGCCGGCCCGGCCGGCCACCGGCGAGGCTGCGCACCACCAGGTCGACCAGCCGGGGGTGGTCGACCGCGCGTCCGGTGGTGCGGGTGCCGGCCATCGCGAGGAAGACGGCCCGCTGGGTCCGCGGGTCCCAGGGCGGGGCGGGCCGTGGCAGAGCCGTCGGCCAGGACACGTCGAACGCTTCGGGGTGGCCGAGGAGCCGGCCCGCCCCGTCGCCCGGCGTCTCGGGCAGACCGGCCTCGCGCCACTCCGGCCACTCCGGCCGTTCCTCCTCCCGGCCCGGCGCCGGGCGCGCGGCACCGACCAGCAGCAGCGAACCGCCGATGGCCGACCGGGTGTCCGGGCCGGGGACCTGCTCGGGCGGGACCGGGGCCCGGCGGTACGGCCCCGGTCCGGTGGCGTCCCCCGCACCGGGGCCGGGCGGGGTGCCCGAGCCGCGGGTGCGGCCCTGGCCTGCGGTGCCGGTCCCCGGGCGGTTCGCGCCGCCCGCCGGCCCCTCGCCCCACAACGGCCGCACCGGGCCCGCGGTGCGGCGGGCGGGGCCGTCGGCGGTCAGCGCCAGGCCGAGGGCCGCGGCCAGCGTGGCCAGGCCGTCGGTGTCGGACACCCCCAGGGCGCGGGCCGCCCGCAGCAGTTCGCCCAGGCGGGCCGGGCTTCGGCTCATGTGTAGGAGAGGGGGTCGGAGGAGCCCTTCGTCATGGCGAGGTCCGCGACCGCCCGCCACTCCGGCGATGCGACCGTCAGGCCCATCTGGTGGCAGGCCCGCAGGGTGTCCAGGAACTCGGCGGTGCTCGCCGCCGGCCGGGACGCCACCGACTCGTGCTCGAACATGTCGGCCAACTCCCCTGTGAGTGCCTCGTCGTAGTCGTCCCCCATGTGCAACCGCGCGACCCTCAGGAGGTGTTCGCGGTCCGGCGCATCCAGCCGCAGCAGGATGCAGCGGCGCAGGAAGGCGGCGGACAGCTCCCGTTCCTCGTTGCTTGTGATCACCACCAGGGGGGCGCCCGTGCCCTCGGCCGCGGTCACGGTGTGGCGGTCGGGGCCGACGAAACGGAGGTTGTTGAGCGGATCGAGAAGCGCGTCCGGGACATCGGGGTCGGCCTTGTCGATCTCGTCGATGAGGACCACCGCGGGCCGGTCGCGGAACGCGGGCAGGCCCTCCTCGTCCACAGCCGGATCGAGCGCCTTCCACAGCGGGCCGGGCCGGAAGTAGGCCCGCGAGCCGGGGGCCTGGAGCAGGCCCTGCGTGGCGTCGTTGAGCTGGCGGAACGCCTCCTCGCGCCAGAGCAGGTCGTGCGGTTCGGTGCGGGCGGTGACGACCTCGGCGTAGTACCGGAAGCGCATCAGCCGTGCCACGTTCGGCGCGAGTGCCGACTTGCCCGAGCCGGGCGGGCCGAGCACGAGCAGCGGACGTCCGGACGCCAGTGCCACGTTGACGGCGAGGACGGTCCGGTGGTCGAAGAGGTAGACCTGTTCGTCGAGGCGGCCCGTGCCGCGCGCGGGCGCAGGGCCGGCCGGCGCGGGCCGGCAGGTCTCCTCGGCCGGGTCGAAAAGCTTGATCAAGCCCACTGCCCCCCCATTGTCGTCCCGTGGCTCCGGCGCACCGCACCCGTTGCACTCTTCCCCTCGGGGCGTACGGCCACTACTCCGTCGACGAATATGGCCGACGGCGCGGTTCTCCCGGAGGTGCCGGAACCGCCGGAGAATCCGCGGAACCCGCAGCGCCCCCGGCCGGTCCGCGGGTCCGGGAGACCCTCAGGTGCGGAGCCGGCGCCGTATCCGGACCTCGGGCAGCGCCGTCGATTCCGGCACCCCGGTGCCCGGCCGGCCCGCAGCGTCGGTCGCTCCGGCCACCCCGGCCGCTCCGGCGGGCCTGACCCCTGGCCCGCCGGTCACCAGGTTCACCCGGCTCAGCCAGGGCGCCCGGCGCAGACCGGCCGGCACCGGCAGGTCCGGCCACGGGTCGACGTCCAGGAACATGACCGCCGAGGACTCCAATGCCGTCAGGTCCCGCAGGTTCGGGCAGCGCAGCACCCGCAGCGACCGCAGTGAGCGGCAGCCGCCCAGCTCGGGCAGGGCGGTGAGCGACGGGTCGTCCGCGAGGACCAGCGAGCGCAGTCCGGGCAGCCGCGGCAGCAGTGCGGCCAGCTCGTCCACAGGGCCGGTGCAGCGCAGTTCGGTCACGACGGTGTCCGTCCGGAGCAGGGCGCGCAGCTCCGCCGCCGACCGGGCCTCCGCCCGCCGCACGGCGGGCCGGGGCGGCGGACTGCCGGCCGACAGCCGGCGCGGCGGACCGTCCGCCGGCGCGAGGACCGTGCGCGGGGTGCCGGTGCCCGCCTCGGCGGTCCGCAACTGGCCGAGCAGTTCGCGCAGTTCGGCGGACGGGTGCCGGACGAGCAGCTCGTCGGCGGCCGCGCCGGGCGTGTGCGCCAGGTGCTGGGCCGCCAGGAAGGTCCTGACCTCGGGGCCGGGAAAGGCCACGGTGTCGGGTCCGGGCCGGAACACCACGCCTGCCCGGTCCGCGAGCGCGGCCAGCAGCCGTTCGGGCGAGGCGGCCTCCGAGGCACCGGGGTCGCGCAGCGCGCCGAGCGCGGTGCGCAGCGGGATGCGGGAGCTGTCCAGGCCGAGGGCGGCGACGGCCAGCAGGCCGGAGGCGGATCTCAGGACGCTGTCGGGTACCTGGTCGGCGGCCGGGCCGGGCACCGGCACGGGAGGTGCGGACGGCCCGGCCGGCTCCTCCCGCACCCGCCGCCACACCGCCGAGACGCCCGCGCGCAGCAGTCGGTGCCGGGGGACCGGACCCGGCCGGTCCGGACCGCCCGCTGCCCGCAGCAGTGCCGCGGCGGCGGCCGGGCGGCCGGCCACCGCGAGGAGCAGCGGATCGGTGTCGAACCGGCGCAGCAGCCCGGTGAGGGCCCGCCGGTCCCCGGCGGACGTCGCCACGAGCGAGCCGAGCAGGGTCCGGACCCCGTCCGGGGACAGGGGGCCGAGGCCGGTGACCCGGAACGTGTCCCCGAGCCGGGCCCAGGGCACTCCGGTGCCGTTCGTGGCGATGACGCAGGGCGCCTGCGGGTGGGCCCGCAGCACCTGCAGGAGCCACTCCCACACGGCGGCGCGGTTGGCCACGGGCACCGCGTCCAGGTCGTCGACGGCCAGGAAGGCCTGTCCGGAGCGCAGCTGGCGGGCGGCCCAGCCGGCCGGCTCCTGCGGCGCCGCGAGCGGGGCGAGGGTGGGCACCAGCCCGTCCAGGCGCGGCAGCGCCCCCGACCGTGCCGACAGCACGAACGGTATCCGGCAGCCCCACGGCGGGCCGCCCGCGCCGGCCCGCCCCGGCACCGTGTCGTCCAGCGCCCTCGCGGCCAGCCGCGCGAGTTCGGTGCTGTGACCGGTCCCGGGCGGCCCGACGAGGAGGATCCGCCGTCCCAGCTCCGGCAGTGAATCGGCGGACAGGACGTCCTCCCCGGGCGGCGGAGCCGTCCCGCCCGGAGCCGCGCCGCGGAGGGCCAGGGGGCCGCGGCCGGTCAGGGTGCGGGGGACCGTCGTCGCGGGCAGGGCCGGGGCCACCTCCTTGCGGAACTGCTCGGTGAAGGCCGCGTCCTCCGCCGACAGCGCGTCAGGTGCCTCCCCGGCGAACCGGTCGTCCAGCTCGGGTGCGGGGGCCGCGGCTTCGGTCATCGCCGTCATGCGGGCCACGATCGCGTCGAGCACCCGGTCCAGGGCCGCGCGGTACCGCGGGGCCTGCATGGTCAGCAGCGCCAGCCCCAGCGAGCGGTACTCGGGCAGCCGGTCCGCAAAGAGCGCGTCGGCCGTCGCGACCGGGCCAGGCAGCCGCCGGTCGACCGGCTCCCACACCAGGGACAGGGCCGTCTGCGGGGTGACCCCGGTACGGGCCTGTCCCAGGCGCCGGCGCAGCGCCAGGATCGCCCAGTCGTGCTGGGCGGGACCCTCGTTGAAGTACGCGGGACTGCACAGGGCCAGCACGATGTCCGCCGTCCCGACGCCGTACGACCCCGCCCGGCCGTCCGGCGGGCCGGGCGGCGGGACCAGGCGGTGGAAACGCGGGCCGCCGGCGTTTTCCAGACGCCGCCTCAGCTCCTCCAGGAATCTCGCGACCCAGGCCTCGTCCCTGCCGTGCGCATAGCTGACGGCATAGCGGTACACGGGCACCATCTCATCCCCCGCTGTGTGGCTTGCGTACCTGCCTGGTCCTCAGTTTCGCACGAGACCAGGCGACCGGCCGTGGCACAATTCTGGCCATCAACTCCATTTTTTCCAGGCTTTGTTGACAGAAGTCAGGGTGATCGCCGTCGACAGCCCCCTCGGTCGCGACGAACTCGTGGCCCAGTTGCGTGCGTCGGGAGTCCGGCCCGGGGACACACTGCTCGTGCACGCGTCGCTGAGTGCCGTCGGGCCGGTGCGGGGCCGGGCGCGGACCGTCGCCGACTCCCTGCTGGAGACGCTGGGTCCGGACGGCACCCTCGTCGTCTACACCCAGACTCCCGACAACTCCGATCCCTCCCGCTGGCCCGTCACGCGCGGGTACGCCGTGCCCGCGGACCAGTGGCCCCGGCTGCGCGCGACCCTGCCCGCCTTCGACCGCGAGCGGACCCCGAGCTTCGGGGTCGGTGTGCTGCCGGAGGAGGTGCGCGCCCGCCCCGGGGCGCTGCGCAGCGACCACCCGCAGAGTTCGTTCGCCGCGCTGGGCCCGGCCGCCGCGCGGATCACCGCCGGGCACGCCCTGGACTGTCACCTGGGCGAGGACTCCCCTCTCGCCCGCCTCGAGGAACTGGGCGCCCGCATCCTGCTGCTGGGCGTGGGCTACTCCGTGTGCACCGCCTTCCACCTGGCGGAGTACCGCGTGCCGGGCCGGGGCACCCGCCTGTACGGCTGTGCGGTGGCCGACGGCCCGGAAGGGCGGCGCTGGCACCGCTACCGGGACGTGGACTTCGACGCGTCGGACTTCCCGGCGCTGGGCCGCTCCTACGCCTCGCTGCCGGAACGTCCGGTGGCCCGGGGCCGGGTGGGGGCCGCCGACTGCCTGTTGTTCGATCTCGCGCCGGCGGTGGCGTACGCGGAGAGGTGGCTGACCGAACACCGGCCGGGCGGCGGTCTCAGCAGGATTCCGCCGGGTCGTTCCTGTTGAGCTTCTCCAGGTAGGTGTGGGCCAGTGCGGTGGCGCGGGTGAACCAGTCGGTGAGGATGGCGAGTTCGTCGGGGGTGTAGTCGGCGAACAGTTCGGTGAGGCGGGCGTAGTGGCCGGCGTAGACCGCCTCGACACGGGTGACGGCTTCCGGGACCGCGGCGACGCGGACCCGGCGGCGGTCGTCGGGGTCGGGGCGGCGGGTGACGTAGCCCGCGCGTTCCAGGCGGTTGAGGATGCCCGTCACCGCGCCGGTCGTCACGTGGGCGCGGGCGGCCAGGTCGCCCGCGGTCAGCAGGGCGTCGCCCGCCTCCAGGACGAAGGCGAAGCAGGTGAGGTCCGTGACGCTCACCCCGAGCCGCCGGGCCAGTTCCTGCTGGCCGATCACATGGGCCGCGATGAGGTGGTCCATGGCGGACAGCGCCCCGGCCGGGTCCGCGGGCGGTCGCGGCTTGCCATGCATGGTGGTTCCCGTTTCCCTGCGGATCCGAAGATTCCCTTAGCGCGTGAGAGGTATGAGGAGTAAATTTCTCACTCCGTGAGGGATTCTAGTCGCCCTCACGCCGGACCGGGTGTTTCCGCTGCCTGAAGGGGAGACGGGTACGTGAGTCAGCACGACGAAGGCCACACGGTGGCGGGGTGGACCGGTACCGCGATCGCGACCGCCGGGAGCGGCCTGCTGGGGCTGGGTGTGTGTACGGTCTCGGCCGCCGCCCTGGTCGCGGGGCTCGCGGTGTGTGCCGTGAGCGTCCTGGTCACCTGGTATCTGCATCTCGCGGGGTGGGGCAAGCCGCCGGGCCCGCGGCTCCGGGCGCAGTGGCCGCTGCGGGTACGGGACACCGGCGCCCGCGACGGCCACCCCGGCTGCGTCTCGTGCCGGCTGGCGGGCCGAGGGCGGCGTACCGCGTCCGCACTCCAGCCGGTGTCCGCCGTCGGCGAGGCCGAGCCGGCGACCGCGGAGGCCGGCGGCTGACCGGGCGGCGCCGGGGAGCACGGCCCGGCTGCCCCCGGGCCGTTGTCAGTGCCGCCCTCTACCCTCGCGAGTGATGGCACAGGTGTGGAAATGCTCGGGGCTGCGGTGGTCGGAGGACGGCCCCGTGCTGCGGTGGAGCGGTGGGCGGCGCAGTCCTCTCGGCTGGGGGAAGCGGGTGGCCTTCGGGGTCGTCGACGGGGGTGTGCGGGAGTGCGTGGGGGCGCGCGGGCACGCCTGTCCGACCCGGACACCCGTCTCGGGGCGGACCACCGGAGCCCGGTGCGAGGAGTGCGCGCGGCTGGACCGGGCGCACTCCGTGGCCGCCGACACGGTCCCCGACGACCCCCGGCCGTACCACGTGTACCTGGCGTGGTTCGGGCCCGGCATGGTCAAGGTGGGGATCACGGCGGTCGAGCGGGGCCCGGCCCGGCTGCTGGAGCAGGGGGCCGTGTGCTTCAGCTGGCTGGGCGCCGGGCCGCTGATGGCCGCCCGGCGGGCCGAGGAGCTGCTGCGGGCCGCGCTCCGGGTGCCGGACCGGATCCCGTACGGCGACAAGCGCGTCGTGCGCGCCCAGCTGCCGGCGGACCGGGCCGAGCGGGCGGCCGAGGTCGAGGGACTGCACGCGCTTGCCGTCGCGCTCGGCGGCTGGCCCGAGTCGCTCGTCCCGGAGCCGTGCCAAGTCGTCGACCACATGGCGGTGTTCGGGCTGGACGGGGTGGCCGCCGCCGTCGGTGAGGTGGCCGAGCTGGTGCCGGGCGGTGTGGTGAGCGGCGAGCTGGTCGCGGCGGCCGGGCCGGATCTGCATCTGGCCACCCGGCGCGGTGTCGTCGTCCTCGACACGCGCCTGCTGCCCGGGTGGGAGCTGACCGCTGCCGGCAGTGGGGAGGAGGGCCGACTCCAGGTCCCGGTAAGGGAGTTCGAGGTCCCGCAGGACGGCCTCTTCTGACCGTCGGCAGCCCCGCGGCGGGTTCCTCGCCGCGCGGGATCCGGGCCGGCTCGGTAGGCTCTCATCAGCGGCTCATCGGCGGTTCATGAACGGTCCGGGGCGTGGCCCGGACGGACATGATCCGCACAGCCCGGCGCGAGCGAGGTCACGAGTTCATGCACGTGTGAGGGGATTCCCAGGTGTTCCCTGAGAGGCGCCTGTGCGTTTCTTAGGGAAATCACAGATTAGTGAAAGCGTGTTCTCAGAGGACCCCGACAAGGTGTCCACCATGACCACGACCTCGCCCCAGGGGCGCACCGAACTGCTGAGGCCGGACGGGAGCCCCGTCCGAGTGCTTGTGGTGGACGACGAGCTGTCGATCACCGAACTCCTTTCCATGGCCCTGCGGTACGAGGGCTGGCAGATCAGGAGTGCGGGCGACGGCCAGGGCGCCATCCAGACCGCCCGGGAGTTCCGCCCCGACGCCGTCGTACTCGACATGATGCTGCCCGACATGGACGGCCTCACCGTGCTGGGGCGCCTTCGGCGCGAACTGCCGGACGTGCCGGTGCTGTTCCTGACCGCGAAGGACGCGGTCGAGGACCGGATAGCGGGTCTCACCGCCGGCGGCGACGACTACGTCACCAAGCCGTTCAGCCTCGAAGAGGTCGTGGCCCGGCTGCGCGGGCTGATCCGCCGCTCCGGCGCGGCCGACCGGCGGTCCGACTCCGTGCTCGTCGTCGGCGACCTCACCCTGGACGAGGACAGCCACGAGGTCTCGCGGGCAGGGGAGTCGATCCACCTCACCGCCACCGAGTTCGAGCTGCTGCGCTTCCTGATGCGCAACCCGCGGCGGGTGCTCAGCAAGGCCCAGATCCTGGACCGCGTGTGGTCGTACGACTTCGGCGGCCAGGCCAACGTGGTCGAGCTCTACATCTCCTACCTGCGACGGAAGATCGACGCCGGCCGGGAGCCGATGATCCACACCCGGCGTGGCGCCGGGTACCTGATCAAGCCAGCCGCCTCATGAGCGGGCGACGACGGCCGCGTACGCAGAAACGACGAGCGGGAAAACCGCGCACCCTGCGGACCCGGCTCGTCGTCGCGTCCGTGACGCTGATCGCCGTCGTGTGCGCGGTGATCGGTACCGTGACGACCCTCGCGCTGAGGTCGCACCTGTACCAGCAGCTCGACAACAAGGTGGACGAGACGGCCATACGCGCTGTGGGCCGGCCGCAGAACAGCCCGGGCGGCGACCAGGGCCCGGCCGGCGCCGTTCCGAGGAACCCGAACGCCTCGTCCTCTTCGTCGTCCTCGTCCTCTGCCAAGAATCCCGATCCCGTCCAGAACCTCACGGCGGCCGGCAAGGTCGACAAGCTCCTCACCAGCGGTCCGACGCAGCCGAGGACCGTCGCCGCCTACGTGCAGAACGGCTCGATCACCAGCGCGTCCTACAGTCAGCAGCAGAACGACAGCACCACCGGCGTGTTCAAGCAGATGACCGCCGTGGCGCTCGACGCGGCGCAGAAGCAGGCCCTCGCCGCCGTGGCGCAGGACCAGAAGACGCACACCGTGACCCTTCCCGGGCTCGGCGACTACCTCGTCAAGTGGGCCGAGGATCCCGACAACTCGCGCGAGGGGTACTACGTCGCCCTGCCGACCACGGACGTCGACAACACGGTCAACACCCTGATCATCGTCGAGCTCAGCGTCACCGCCGCCGGCCTGGTCGCCGCCGGTATCGCCGGCTACGTCCTGGTCGGCATCGCCACCCGCCCCCTGCGCCGGGTCGCCGCCACCGCCACCCGGGTCTCCGAACTCCCGCTGCACACCGGCGAGGTGAACCTCAGCGAGCGGGTCCCGGACACCGAGTGCGACCCGCACACCGAGGTCGGCCAGGTCGGCTCCGCGCTCAACCGGATGCTCAACCACGTGCACGGCGCCCTGCACGCCCGCCAGCAGAGCGAGATGCGGGTACGGCAGTTCGTCGCCGACGCGAGTCACGAGCTGCGCACCCCCCTCGCCTCCATCCGCGGCTACGCCGAGCTGACCCGGCGCGGGCGAGAGCAGGTCGGGCCCGACACCCGGCACGCCCTCGGCCGGATCGAGTCCGAGGCCGGGCGGATGACCCTGCTCGTGGAGGACCTGCTGCTGCTCGCCCGGCTGGACGCGGGCCGTCCGCTGCAGTTCGAGCACACCGACCTCATCCCGCTCGTCGTCGACACGATCAGCGACACGCGTGCCGCCGGCATGGACCACAACTGGCGCCTGGACCTGCCCGACGAGCCGGCGCTGGTCGCCGCCGACGCGGCCCGTATCCAGCAGGTGCTGATCAACCTGCTCGGCAACGCGCGCAAGCACACCCCGCCGGGGACCACCGTCACCGCCCGCATCCAGCGGCGCGGGCCGTGGCTGTGCGTGGACGTCGAGGACAACGGGCAGGGCATCCCGCCGGACCTGCTGCCGCACGTCTTCGAGCGGTTCGCGCGCGGCGACTCCGCGCGGTCCCGGTCCACGGGGTCCACCGGCCTCGGGCTGGCCATCGTGCAGGCCGTCGCGACCGCGCACGGCGGCGCCGTCACCGTGGACAGCGTGCCCGGCCGTACGGTGTTCACCCTCTATCTGCCCGCGCTTGCCCCGGCGGGCCCGCAGCCGTCCCCCGAAACGAACTGGCAATCGCACTCACAGGCACAGCACAGTGCCACCACATGGGTGCAACAGGGCGCTTGACCAGAGTCGATGCCATGCGAACCGACTCTTCTCCCGGCACCCTGCCGGCGCGGGAGCACCTCCCGGCCGGTAACGCCGGTACGCCTGTCCTGGACGTAGTGATCCCCGTCTACAACGAGGAGAAGGACCTCGGCCCATGCGTCCTCAGACTGCATGACCACCTCCAGCGCACGTTCCCGTACGCGTACCGCATCACCATCGCGGACAACGCGTCCACGGACACCACCCCCCAGGTGGCGAAGCGGCTCGAGGCGGAGATCGCCGAGGTGAGGTCGTTCCGGCTGGAGCAGAAGGGCCGCGGCCGTGCGCTGCGGACCGTCTGGTCCGCCTCGGACGCGCCGATCCTCGCCTACATGGACGTGGACCTGTCGACCGACCTGAACGCGCTGCTGCCGCTGGTGGCACCGCTCATCTCCGGCCACTCCGACCTGGCGATCGGTTCCCGGCTGGCCCGCTCGTCGCGCGTGGTGCGCGGCGCCAAGCGGGAGTTCATCAGCCGCTCTTACAACCTGATCCTGCGCGGTTCGCTGCAGGCCCGGTTCTCGGACGCGCAGTGCGGCTTCAAGGCGATCCGCCGCGACGTCGCACAGGTGCTGCTGCCGATGGTCGAGGACACCGGCTGGTTCTTCGACACCGAGATGCTGGTGCTCGCCGAGCGCGCGGGACTGCGCATCCACGAGGTGCCGGTCGACTGGGTCGACGACCCGAACTCGACCGTGCACATCGTGAAGACGGCGACCGAGGACCTCAAGGGCGTGTGGCGGGTCGGCAAGGCCCTGGCCACCGGTTCGCTGCCGCTGGACCGGGTCGCCCGGCCGTTCGGCGACGACCCGCGCGACCGCGACATCCAGGACGTGCCGAAGGGGCTGGCCCGCCAGCTCGTCGGGTTCTGCGTGGTCGGCGGCCTGTCGACCCTCTTCTACCTCCTCCTCTACAGCCTCTTCCGGGAGTTCTCCGGTTCGCAGGTCGCCAACGCGCTCGCGCTGCTGGTGTCGGCGGTGGCGAACACGGCCGCCAACCGGCGCCTCACCTTCGGGGTGCGCGGCCGGGGCGGGGCGGTCCGGCACCAGGCCCAGGGCCTGGTCGTCTTCGGCATCGGCCTCGCGCTGACCAGTGGCTCCCTCGCCGCCCTGAACGCGGCGAGCAGCGACCCCGCGCACTCCACCGAACTGGCGGTGCTGATCGCCGCCAACCTCGCCGCGACCGTGCTGCGGTTCCTGCTCTTCCGCGCCTGGGTCTTCCCGGACCGCGACGGAACCGGCGGCCAGGAGTCGACGGTGGTGGCCCAGCACAACCCGTCGTCCGCGACGTACACGACCGGCGGATACCAGCCGTACCAGCCGCAGGGCCCGCTCCCGCAGCGCCCGCCGTACGCCCAGAACGGCACCACGACCACTCAGTTCCGCGCCGGTGAAGCCGCGGACGGCACCTGGAGGGACGCCACCATGCAGTTGCAGCCGGTGCGCCCCCACGACACCGAGCCGGGGGACCCCCGATGAGCACCGACACCGAGCACCCGGCCCAGTGGGGCCCGCCCCCGACCGCGCCCCCCACGGCTCCCCCGCGGCCGCAGCAGGCCCCCGCCGTCCCGGCGGCGCCCGTCCCCGGCTCCGGTGAACCGAAGCAGCCGTTCGTACGGAGACTGTGGCGCGGCCGCCCCGAGGACCCCCGCTGGGTGCGCCCGGCCTTCTTCGGCCTGCTGCTCGCCACCGCGGTGCTGTACTTCTGGAACCTGAGCGCCAACGGCTACTCCAACTCCTTCTACTCGGCCGCCGTCCAGGCGGGCACCAAGAGCTGGAAGGCGATGTTCTTCGGCTCGCTGGACGCGGGCAACGCGATCACCGTCGACAAGCCCTCGGCGTTCATGTGGCCGATGGAGATCGCGGCCCGGATCTTCGGCCTGAACTCCTGGACGATCCTCGGCCCCGAGGTCCTCATGGGCGTCGGCACGGTCGCGGTCGTCCACGCCTCCGTGCGCCGCCGGTTCAGCCCCGCGGCCGGCCTGATCGCGGGCGCCGTGCTCGCGCTCACCCCCGTCGCGGCGCTGATGTTCCGGTTCAACAACCCGGACGCCATGCTGGCCCTGCTGATGGCGCTGGCCTGCTACTTCGTGGTCCGGGCCGTCGAGGACGGGCGTACGAAGTGGCTGGTGTGGGCGGGCGTGGCGATCGGCTTCGCCTTCCTCGCCAAGACGCTCCAGGCGTTCCTGATCCTGCCGGCGCTGGCGTTCGTGTACGCGGCCGTCGGCCCGCACACGTGGAAGAAGCGGATCGGGCAGCTGGCCCTGGCGACCGGCGCGCTGGTCGTCTCCGGCGGCTGGTGGGTGGCGATCGTCGAGCTGTGGCCGGCCTCCTCCCGCCCCTACATCGGCGGCTCGCAGGACAACAGCTTCCTGTCGCTGACCTTCGGCTACAACGGCCTCGGCCGCATCAGCGGCGACGAGACCGGCAGCGTCGGCGGCGGTGGCGGTGGTACGGGCACCGGTCAGTGGGGCGCCACCGGCTGGGACCGGATGTTCAACGCCGAGATCGGCAGCCAGATCTCCTGGCTGATCCCGGCCGCGCTGATCCTCCTGGTCGGCGGCCTGGTGGCCACCCGCAAGCTGAAGCGGACCTCGGTGACCCGGGCCTCGTTCCTGGTCTGGGGCGGCTCGCTGCTGATGACCATGATCGTGTTCAGCTACATGGCGGGCATCTTCCACCAGTACTACACGGTCGCCCTCGCCCCCTACATCGCCGCCGTGGTCGGCATGGGCGCGGGGCTGCTGTGGGAGAAGCGCGCCGAGCTGTGGGCGTCGATCACCCTCGCCGCCGCCGTGGTCTCGGCCGCGGTCTGGGGCTACGTCCTGCTCAACCGCACCTCCACCTACCTGCCCTGGCTGAAGTACCTGGTCCTGATCGGCGGTCTGGCCGCCGCGCTCGGCCTGATCTTCGCGGGCCGGATCTCCCGGCAGCTCGCCCTCGGGGCGGCCGCGGTCGGCCTGCTGGCCGCGCTGGCGGGCCCGACGGCGTACACCCTCTCCACGGTGGACTCCGCGCACACCGGCTCCATCCCGACGGCCGGTCCGGCGGGCGCGAGCACGATGGGCTTCGGCGGCGGTGGCGGTCCCGGCGGCGGCCGGGGCGGCATCGGCGGCGGCGCGGGCGGCTTCGGCCAGAACCAGCAGGGCGGAAACGGCACCACGCAGGGCCAGGGACAGGGCCAGAACGGCACCGGCGGCTTCCCGGGCGGCGGTACCGGCGGCTTCCCGGGCGGCACCGGCGGCGGCTTCGGCCAGAACCAGCAGAACGGCAACGGCAGCACGCAGGGCCAGAACGGCACCGGCGGGTTCCCGGGCGGCGGCCGGACGGGCGAGGCAGGCGGCATGGGCGGCGGCGGTGGCGTCGGCGGCCTGCTGAACGGCGCGACCGTCTCCTCCGAGGCCAAGGCGCTGCTGCAGAAGAACTCCTCCCAGTACACCTGGGTCGCGGCGGCCGTCGGCGCCCAGAACGCGGCGAGCTACCAGCTCTCCACCGGCGACGCGGTGATGGCGATCGGCGGCTTCAACGGCACCGACCCGTCCCCGACGCTCGCCCAGTTCGAGAAGTACGTGGCCGAAGGCAAGATCCACTACTTCGTCTCCTCCGGCACCGGCGGCGGCATGATGGGCGGCGGCAGCAGCGGCACGTCCTCGCAGATCACCTCCTGGGTCGAGAAGAACTTCAAGAAGGTGACGGTGGGTTCGTCCACCTTCTACGACCTCACGCAGAAGACGAGCAGCAGCTGACGGCTCCCTGAGCGGCGCAAGGGCGGTGACCTTCGCGGTCACCGCCCTTTGCCGTGCCCGGAAACTGCGTTGTACGCCGCATAGGGGCCGCTTCACGTGTGCTCGGGTGGGCGCCGGGATCAACGGCACGCGGGCCGAGTTCGGGAACGGGCTGGGCGTTGCGGTGCTGGGCGCGGTGCTCAGTTCCTGGGTGGCGTCGGGCAAGTCGCTGTCGGCGGGGCTCCTCAGGAAGGCGGAGAAGAATGTCGCCCAGGGGGAGGGGGGTACTTGTCCGGCGGCGGGTGCTGGTGGATTGTGGCTGGTCGCGCGGTTCCTCGCGCCCCTTCCAGGGGCGCTCTAGCATCGTCAGAAGTGGTCGTGGAGAAGGGTGTCGCTTATGGCGCGGGCCAGTGTGTGGCTGGAGGAGAAGGGCGGCAAGGGCGGGCGCAGTGGTCAGCCGTCCGGGCTCGACCGGGCCAGGATCACCTCCGCCACCGTCCGGCTCCTCGATGCCGACGGGCTCGACAAGTTCTCCATGCGGCGGCTGGCGGCCGAGCTCAACGTGACCGCGATGTCCGTGTACTGGTACGTCGACACCAAGGACGACCTGCTCGAACTCGCCCTGGACGCGGCCTTCGGCGAGCTGGCCCTGCCTGACGCCGCCGTCGGCGACTGGCGTGCGCAACTGCGGGCGCTGGCCACGGAGTACCGCACCCTGCTGGTCCGCCACCCCTGGCTCTCCCCGCTGGCCGGCCGCTATCTCAACATCGGCCCCCACTCGCTCGCCTTCTCCCGGGTGGTCCAGCAGGTGGTCCGCCGCGCCGGCCTGCCCGCCCACGGCGTGACGGGCGCGATCTCGGCCGTCTTCCAGTTCGTCTACGGCTACGGCACGATCGAGGGCCACTTCGCCGAGCGCGTGGCGGCGGCCGGCATGACCCCGGACGAGTACTTCGACACCGCGATGAACGCGGTGACCGAGGCCCCGGCGACCGCACAGATCATCGAGGAGTCCAGGGACCTCATGGCGGCACGCGGCGGCGACACCGTCGCCGAGATGCTGGACCGGGACTTCACGTTCGCGCTGGATCTGCTGATCGCGGGAATCGAAGCGATGGTGGCGAAGGGCGCCCCGTAAGGGGCGCTGGGGGCACCTCCGGCCGAAGGCCGGGGGAGGGGCTGCGCGACCGGCCACGACGCCGCCGCGGCCGACCGACGGTGTCCGCGGTGCGGGTGACGCCGACGTCGAGGCCCGCGTCCTTGGCGCGCTTCATGTCGACGACGCCCTGGGCGAACACCTCGTCGAGACCGAAGCCGACCAGGGTGGTGAACACCTCGGGACAGGTCCTCCGACCCGACGACCGGGACGCTGCCGCTGCCGGTCCACGAGCGGTCCAGCAGCGGGCCGGCGCCCCGTGGGCGACGCCGGTGCCGGCGATCAGGTCGTCCACGGCGAGGGACGCGGTGACGAGGCCCGCCCGGTCGAGGACGCCGGCCTCCGCGTGCGAACCGGCGGCTGTCCGGAACTCCGCAGCGGGCGCCGTCGGCCCCGAGCAGCGCGCACCGCGCCTACGCGTCCGGCGACGCCAGCCGCGCCGGGAACCCGCCGGTGGCCACCGGGCCCCACTTCTCCGGCGTCACCCGGATGATCGACTTCCCCTGCTTCACCATCGCCGCCCGGTACTCGTCCCAGTCCGGGTGCTCACCGGCGATGTTCCGGTAGTACTCCACCAGCGGCTCCACCGACTCGGGCGAGTCGATCACCTCGGCGCGGCCGTCCACCTGGACCCACGGCCCGTTCCAGTCGTCGCTCAGGACGAGCAGGCTCACCCGCTCGTCCCGCTTGGCGTTCCGGGTCTTGGCCCGCTCGGGGTAGGTGGAGACGACGATGCGCCCGGAGTCGTCGACCCCGCAGGTCAGCGGCGACCCCTGCGGGCTGCCGTCGGCGCGCCGGGTGAGCAGGATCGCGCGGTGGCGGGGCCGTACGAAGTCCAGCAGTTCGTCGAGGGAGACGGTGGTGTTCGTCGCGATGTTCGGTGCCATGGCGCCAGCCTAGGGGCGCCGGGCCCGCTCAGCATGTCCCTGACGGGCTCATGTTCAGGCCTGCGGCAGCGACTCGCCCTGGACCGCCTGGATCTCCAGCTCGATCTTGAGGGTGGTGCCGATGGCGGCGATGCCCGCCTGCACCACCTGGTTGTAGTTCATGGCGAAGTCCTCGCGGTGCAGCTCGGTCGTCGCGCGGAACGCGGCGCGGGTGCCTCCCCACGGGTCGGCGCCGGTGCCGAGGTAGGCGAGGGCGAGGTCGACCGGCCGTACGACACCGTGCAGCGAGAGCTCGCCGTGCACCGTCCAGCGGTCGGAACCGGCCGCCGTCAGTCCCGTCGAGGTGTAGGTGATCTCGGGGTGGCGTTCGACGTCGAGGAAGTCGGCGGAGCGCAGATGGGTGTCGCGCATGCCGTTGCCGGTGTCGATGGAGGCGGCCCGGATGACCGCCTGGACACGGGACTTGGTGACGTCGTCGGGGGCGATCTCGATCCCCGCGCTGAAGTCCGTGAACCGGCCGCGGACGCTGGAGATGCCCAGGTGCTGGGCGACCGCGCCCACCGTGGAGTGCGCCGGGTCCACCGTCCACGGGCCCGGCGGGGGCAGCTCGGTGCCGCCCTGGCGCGCCAGCGTCACCGTGCCGATCTCGGCGCGGCCGCTCGCGGTGACGATGGCGCTGGAGGCGGCGGGCGCGTAGCCCAGGGCCGTCACGATGACGGTGTACGCCCCCGGCGCGAGCGGGTTCGGGTCCCGCACCGTGCCCTCGTCGTCGGCCTCGGCACGCAGCACCTGGCTGCCGGTCATGTCGGTCACCGTGACGACCGCGTGCGACACGGCCCATCCGTCCCGGGTGCGGATCCTCGCGGTCAGTCCCATCCCGTTTCTCCCTGCAGACACTCAGACAATGACAAATTGGTCGTATGAGACCGGCCCGCGGCGGGCGCCTCCTTGTGGGCGCGCCTGCCACGGGCCGGAGTTCGAACTACTCGGCCGGGTGGGAGAGTTCGATGTCGTGGCCCTCGACACCGGCGCCCGTGACGTTCAGGGCGGTGGCGACCGGCGGGTAGCCCGTCGCGATCACGGTGTAGTCGCCGCCGTCCAGGTCGGCGAAGGCGTACGCGCCGTCCGGGCCGGTGGTGGACGTGCCGACCACGTTGCCCGCCGCGTCCACGAGGGTCACGCGGGCGTCGGCCAGCGGGCCGTGCGGGGCCCGCACGACACCCTGCAGCTGGGCGCCGGCGTCCAGGTCGACCTCGATCCGGGTGACCCCGGTGGTGCCGATCTCGACCGGCAGGGCGCGGGGCCGGTACCCGGCCGCGTTCACCGCGACCGTGACCACACCCGGCACCAGCTCGCCGAACCGGAAGTCGCCCTGGTCACCGGTGGCCGTCGTGGCCAGCAGGTCGCCGCGCACGTCGGTGACGATGACCATCGCGTCCTTGACCGGGAGCGCGTTGCCGGCGCCGCGGACGACACCGCTCAGGCCGCTGGTGCCGCTCAGCAAAATGTCATAGGGCACCGGCTCCTCGCCCACCACGACCGTGGCGGCCTGCGGCTGGTAGCCGTCGGCGGAGGCGATCAGCACGTACGAGCCCGCACCGGGCGCGTCCAGCCGGTAGGAACCGTCGAAGCCCGCGACCGCGCGGCCCAGCTGGCGGCCGGACAGCGAGATCAGGGTGACCGCGGCCTGCGCGACCGGGGCGCTCTCGGCACCGCGCACGAAGCCGTGCACCGGGGTGGCACCGGAGCCCGCCGACTGCTCGGGACCGGCGATGGTGGCCACGGCGGTGAACAGCCCGGCGGTCTCCGGCTGGGCCGCGGCCTCCGTGGTGCTGCTCACGACCGGGGCGGCCCAGCTCGGGACCTGCCGCTCCTCGGCGGGAGCCGCGACCGGCGCGGCGACGGCGGCGGCCACGGTCTCCGGGCTCTCCGCGGTCTCGCTGTTCTCGCCCTCGGCGGCCTGCGCCAGCGCGCCCTTGGTCCGCAACGGAACCTCCTTGATGAACAGGCTGATCAGGAACGCGAGGGCCGCGAGGCCTCCGGCGATCATGAAGACGTCGGCGATGGCGTGGCCGTACGCGCTCTCGACGAGGGTGCGCAGCGGCTTCGGGTACGTGCTCAGGTCCGGGATGCTGTCGGTGGACGAGCTGGAACCGGCCAGGGCGGCCTGGTACTTGGGGGAGAGGGAGGCGATGCCGTCCGTGACGTAGTGCGTGATCCGGTTGGCCATCACCGCGCCCAGCGCGGAGACGCCGACCGCACCGCCCAGGGACCGGAAGAAGGTGACCGTGGAGCTGGCCGACCCGAGGTCGGACGGGGCGACCTGGTTCTGCGTGCAGAGCACCAGGTTCTGCATCATCATGCCGATGCCGAGACCCATCAGCGCCATGAAGATCGACATCTTCCAGTACGCCGTGTCGTAGCGGATGGTGCCGAGCAGGCCGAGGCCCGCCGTCACCAGCACGCCACCGCTGACCAGCCAGGCCTTCCAGCGTCCTGTGCGGGTGATGAACTGGCCCGAGACGGTGGAGGAGATGAACAGACCGCCTATCATCGGGATCGTCATCACACCGGACATCGTCGGGGACTTGTCGCGGGCCAGCTGGAAGTACTGGCTGAAGAACACGGTGCCGGTGAACATCGCGACACCGACGAACAGGGAGGCCAGTGAGGCCATGGTGATGGTCCGGTTGCGGAACAGCCGCAGCGGGATGATCGGCTCCTTGGCCTTCGACTCGACCAGGACGAAGATCAGGCCGAGGACGATCGAGCCGCCGACCATCGTGTACGTCTGCCAGGAGATCCAGTCGTACTTGTCACCGGCGAAGGTGACCCAGAGCAGCAGCAGCGAGACGGCGGCGGCGACGAAGAACGCGCCGGCCCAGTCGACCTTGACGTCCCGCTTCACGACCGGCAGGTGCAGGGTCTTCTGCAGCACGATCAGCGCGATGACGGCGAAGGGGACGCCGACGTAGAAGCACCAGCGCCAGCCCAGCCACGAGGTGTCGGTGATGACACCGCCGAGCAGCGGGCCGCCGACGGTGGCGACGGCGAAGGTCGCGCCCAGGTAGCCGGAGTAGCGGCCGCGCTCGCGCGGCGAGATCATCGCGGCCATGACGATCTGGGCGAGCGCCGACAGACCGCCGACGCCGACGCCCTGGACGACACGGCAGGCGATCAGCATCTCGGGGTTCTGCGAGAGACCGGCGACCATGGAGCCCGCGACGTATATGACGAGGGCTATCTGGACGAGCGCCTTCTTGCTGTACAGGTCGGAGAGCTTGCCCCACAGCGGGGTGGTGGCCGTCATGGCCAGCAGCGAGGCGGTCACGACCCAGGTGTAGGCGGACTGGCCGCCGCCGAGGTCACCGATGATGTGCGGCAGGGCGTTGGTGACGATCGTCGACGACAGGATCGCCACGAACATGCCGAGCAGCAGCCCGGTGAGGGCTTCCATGATCTGCCGGTGGGACATCGGGGCGTGCTCGGCGGAGCCGGCGGCGCTGCCTCCCCCGTGCTTGGCGTGAGCCCGCACACCGGCTGGTGTGGTCGTTGCCATGGGCTTCCTTTTCTGACGTCTTATGCGGGTGTACGGGTGGTCGTCGTGGGCGTCGGTTCGAGTACGGGCGTGGGGGCGCGGGCGGCGGAGGTGACCGTGACCTTGTCCATGGCCTCGGCCGCGGCTTTCGGGGCGCCCGGTGCGGGTGCCGTGCCGACGGCGGCGGGCCGCAGGTGCGGGGCCGTGGCCCGGCAGTCGCCGAAGCTGTCCCGGAGCCGGGTCATCAGCCGGATCAGCTGGTCGACCTCCTCGTCGCTCCAGTCGTCCAGCCGCTCGGCGAGCAGCTCGGTGCTGCGCCGGGACAGTTCCTCGAGGGTCGCCTCGCCCGCGGGCGTGAGGTGCAGGATGCGGGAGCGCTTGTCCGCAGGATCGGAAGAGCGCTCGATCCAGCCGCGCTCGGCGACGTGCGCCACGTGCCGGCTGGTCACGGACATGTCCACGGCGAGCAGCTCGGCGAGCTTGCTCATGCGCATGGAGCCGTGACGGCCGAGCAGCGTCAGTACCGCCGCCGAGCCGGTCGGGCACTCGGGCGGCAGAATGCGGCCCAGGTCCCGCTTCACGGCTCCGACGGCGCTGAGCTGACGCGCCAGCTCCTCGAACTGCGCCTGCTTCGCCATCCCGCACACCTCCTCACGACCGTATTCGTTGCTTGGGGCAACCATAGAACTGCTTGGTTGCCACAGGCAAATATATCGGCGAGGAGGGGTACAAAAACTTGGCAAAGGCAAGTATTGCGAACGTAAACGCGCAGGTGGGGTGGGCCGGGTGCAATGGAGGCCCCCCACTTGGGCCGGACCCCCGGATTCGCTAGTGTCTCGGGCCATGGCTAACACCCAGGGCCCCCAGGGCAACTACGACCCCGCCGGCAGCACCCAGATGTTCCGCGCGTTCGTCGACGAGGCCCCGCAGACTCCTCAGCAGACGGCGACCACCTACTCCTCCTCCGGCCCCCGCCTCGGCCTGATCCTCGGCGTCGTCGCCGCGGTGGTCGTGGTGGCGGCGGTGGCCTGGCTCGCGTTCATGTAGGACGGCCGCCGCGGCGGCCGGTACGGCAGAGGGAACCCGGGGTCGCGTGCCCCGGGCCTTCGTCGTGCTCAGCTCCAGTCGACGGTGACCACCCGCGTCTCGACGTGCATGCCGAGCGGCACCCGCCAGTCGTCCACGCAGACCGTCCAGGTCGTCGCCTTGTGGGTGCCGGGCGCGACCGGGGCCGGCACGGGCTCCGTCGACGTGACCGTCGACCAGTCGATGCCCAGCAGGTCGATGATGTGCGTGCCGAGCGTGACCGTGCCCGAACGCACGGCCGTGCCACCGGAGTTGGCGAAGGTGACGGTCACCTTCTCGCACCAGCGCCTGTCGGTGGCCTCGCGGGTGGGGGTGCTCCAGGTGAGGGCGGCGGGCGAGGGCGATGGCGTGGCCGAAGAGGTGTCGGGCCGTGGTGAGGTGGACGCCGGCGGATCGCTTCGGGGTGGCTGGGTGCCGTCGCGGCGGGAAGCGGAGCCGGGGGAAGCGGTCGTGACGGACGGCGAGGCGGCTGTGGCGGCTTGGCCGGCCGTGGCGGCGGTCGGGGCCGGCCCGCGCTCGCCCGCCCGGGCCGTCGGGTCGTCCGCCCCCTTCGCCCCGTCCAGGGGGACCAGCGTCACCGACCCCGTCGGCCGTGCCGACGCGCTCGGTGCGCCGCCCGCGGCACCCACCGCCGTGTAGCCGCCGTGGCCGCCGCCCGCGCACGCCGCGAGCGCCGAGGCCAGACAGGCGGCGACCGCCGAGGCAGCCGTGCCGGTGCCCCACCGGCCGCCAGGCGCCCTGCGTGGCCGCACCGGACCGGCCACCGGCGCCGCGGGAGCATCGGCCCCACGGCCACTCGGCGTCCTGCGGCTCGGTGTCTCGCCGCTCGGCGTGCTGCGGATCCGCTTCCTGCGGATCTGCGTCCTGCGGGTCTGCGTCCTACGGATCCCTGTCCTGCGGAGAGGCATCGCGCCAGTGTGGCTGACGCTCCGTCAGTAAGGAACCCGTAGGCGCGATGTCAGTCGACGTCAGTCCGAGATCAGGCCCTCGCGGAGCTGGGCCAGGGTGCGGGTCAGCAGGCGGGAGACGTGCATCTGGGAGATGCCGACCTCCTCGCCGATCTGGGACTGGGTCATGTTCGCGAAGAAGCGGAGCATGATGATCCGGCGCTCGCGCGGCGGGAGCTTGGCGAGGAGCGGCTTGAGCGACTCGCGGTACTCGACGCCTTCCAGGGCCGTGTCCTCGTAGCCGAGGCGGTCGGCCAGGGAGCCCTCGCCGCCGTCGTCCTCGGGGGCCGGGGAGTCGAGGGAGGAGGCGGTGTACGCGTTGCCGACGGCGAGGCCGTCGACCACGTCCTCCTCGGAGACGCCCAGGACGGCCGCCAGCTCCGTCACCGTCGGCGAGCGGTCCAGCTTCTGGGAGAGCTCGTCGCTGGCCTTGGTGAGGGCCAGGCGCAGCTCCTGGAGGCGGCGCGGGACGCGGACCGACCAGGAGGTGTCGCGGAAGAACCGCTTGATCTCGCCGACCACGGTCGGCATCGCGAACGTGGGGAACTCCACGCCCCGTTCGCAGTCGAAGCGGTCGATCGCCTTGATCAGGCCGATGGTGCCGACCTGGACGATGTCCTCCATCGGCTCGTTGCGGCTGCGGAAGCGGGCCGCCGCGTAGCGCACGAGGGGGAGGTTGAGTTCGATCAGGGTGTCCCGGACGTAGGCACGCTCGGGGCTGTCCTCCTCGAGTGCGGCAAGGCGCAGGAACAGGGAGCGGGACAGGGTGCGGGTGTCGAGGCTCTCCGAGACGGCCGGAACTTCCTGGGCCGGAGGCGCCTCCAGCGCCGGGGCGCCGTCGATCGCGCCATCGATGCTGTCGAGCACGTCGATGGCGTCGAGCTCCTTGGGCGCTGCCTCGCTGTTCGTGGGCGTGAGCACCTTCGAGCTGCCCTGGTCTGCGGACATGCCACCCCCTTTGGGTCGCGGGACGGTCGCGGCGGCGTTCCCTGCGAGGAACGATGCCTTCACCTGAATACCGGAGCCGGAGCCCCTGCAAACGCGCTTCCCGCAGAATGTCACATGTCGGCAACACGCTGTAGTGACATGTCGACATGCGAGACGCGAATCCGCCCTGGAAGAAGGGGGTCTGACGCTTTTTCGACCCTCAACTGTCGGGAAGTGCGCTGGTGAGCGATTCGCTCGCGGCGGTGATGGCTCGATCCTGTTTGCGGTTACGGTCTCACCAAGTCGCCGGGGACGGGTCTCGGACCGGTAACGGGTCCCTGGGGCGCGGCCCTATGCCTCGATGCGGTTGGCCGAGCGCAGGCGCTGGAAGCTGCGGGCCAGGAGGCGGGAGACGTGCATCTGGGAGACGCCGAGCTCCGCGCTGATCTGGGACTGGGTGAGGTTGCTGTAGTAGCGCAGCAGGAGGATCCGCTGCTCCCGCTCGGGGAGTTGGACGAGCAGGTGGCGGACCAGGTCCCGGTGTTCCACGCCGTCCAGGGCCGGGTCCTCGTAGCCGATGCGGTCGAGGAGGCCCGGCAGCCCGTCGCCCTCCTGCGCGGCCTCCAGGGAGGTCGCGTGGTACGACCGGCCGGCCTCGATGCAGGAGAGCACCTCCTCCTCGCTGATCCGCAGCCGCTCGGCGATCTCGGCGGTGGAGGGGGAGCGGCCGAAGGCGGTGGTCAGGTCCTCGGTCGCGCTGTTGACCTGGACCCACAGCTCGTGCAGCCGGCGCGGTACGTGCACGGTGCGGACGTTGTCCCGGAAGTAGCGCTTGATCTCCCCGACCACGGTCGGCATCGCGAAGGTCGGGAACTGCACGCCCCGGTCCGGGTCGAAGCGGTCGATGGCGTTGATGAGCCCGATGGTGCCGACCTGGACGACGTCCTCCATCGGCTCGTTGCGGGAGCGGAAGCGGGCGGCCGCGTAGCGCACGAGCGGGAGGTTCGCCTCGATGAGCGCCGCGCGCACGCGGTTGTGCTCCGGCGTGCCCGGCTTGAGCTCCTTGAGCTGCCCGAAGAGCACCTGGGTCAGTGCTCGGGTATCGGCGCCCCGCCGCTTCTCCGGGGCGGGCGCGGCGGCTTGGGCGGGGGCGGAGGCTTGGGCGGGAGCGGCGGGGGTCTGGGCTGGGGCGGGCGCCTCTTCCTGGGGCGGCGCAGAACTGGCCGACACGGTCAACGCCACCTCTTCATCGGTCAATCATCCGTCAAAAGCGGTCATAGCATCACAAGACATGTGCACTGTGTGCAAGCACCTGGTAACGTCGTGTTGGGTATTAATACGGGCAAGTTGAGGCACAAGGTGCAGCAAAGCCCCCTGCCCGGCGGGCAGGGGGCTCGGGATGCTCCCGCGTCCGTCCGGCTCAGAACTCGTAGTCCGCGATCACCCATGTGGCGAACTCCCGCCACTGCGCCACGCCCGCCTGATGGGCGGGGTGCTCCAGGTACCGCTTGAGCGCGTCCTGGTCCTCGACCGCCGAGTTGATCGCGAAGTCGTGGGCGATGGGGCGGTCGCTGATGTTCCAGCCGCACTCCCAGAAGCGCAGCTCCTCGATCTGGTCGCCGAGGGAGGCGAAGGCCCGGGCGCCCGCGACGACCCGCGGATCGTCGCGCCCGACGCCCTCGTTGAGCTTGAAGAGGACCAGGTGGCGGATCATGAGTACTCCCGGCGCGGCTACTTCGCCCCGTCGGCCAGCCAGGTGAAGAAGTCACCGACGGCCTTCGCGGCGTCCGATATGCCCTGAAAGACTATCTGGATCCAGTCCGCCGCCTTGGGCGGGTCCGTGATGATCACGTAGAGCGCGAAGATCACGAGTACGTAGACGGCGATCTTCTTGGCGTTCACCGCCACCTGGCCTCTCCCCTGTCGCGTCCCCCGGGTTCCCCCGGTTGCCGGGCGCGAGTGTAACCCTCCGATCGTTTTGTATGACCAACGGCGCGATGGGCGCCGGATTTTTTCTCCGAATCTCCGGCTCTCCCCAGGGCGAACCGGTCGCGTGAACCGATCGCGGGGCCCGCTCCGATGAAGGGCCGGGACGACCGGGGAGACCCCGGCCGACCGGGGGTCGAGAGGGAGAACGCGGATGCTGATGACGGCGATGGCCTTCGGGCTCGTCACCCTGCTGCTCGTGCTCGTCGTGGCGGCACTGCTCGACTGCGTCCGCACGCCGAGGGAGCGGGTCAGGTACGTCCCGAAGTGGCTCTGGCTGCTGTTCCTGCTGCACGCCCCGGTCTTCGGCGCCCTCGTGTGGAACTACGCGGGCAAGCGTCCCGAGCAGCCGGCGTAACCGAAGGAAGGGCGGTCCCGACACGGGACCGCCCTTCCTTCGACAGCGGTAGCGGAGGGATTTGAACCCTCGGTGACTTGCGCCACACTCGCTTTCGAGGCGAGCTCCTTCGGCCGCTCGGACACGCTACCGAGGGAGACCTTACAGCACGGGAGGCCGTGCTCTGAAATCGGTATTCGGCGGCCGGGGAAGGCCCCGGCGGGCGGGTCGGCGGGCGTGTCGGAGGGCCGGTCGGCGGGCGGGTCAGCGGGTGCGGAAGAAGTCCGTGAGGAGACGGGCGGACTCGTCCGCCAGGACGCCCTCGACGACCTCGGGGCGGTGGTTCAGGCGCCGGTCGCGCACGACGTCCCAGAGGGACCCCGCGGCGCCGGCCTTCTCGTCGCGGGCGCCGTAGACGACCCGGTCCACCCGGGACTGGACCAGGGCGCCGGCACACATCGTGCAGGGCTCCAGCGTGACGACCAGGGTGCAGCCGGTGAGCCGCCACTCCCCGACCGCCGCGGCGGCCCGGCGCAGCGCGAGGACCTCGGCGTGCGCGGTGGGGTCGCCGGTGGCCTCGCGTTCGTTGTGCCCGGCCGCGAGGACCGTCGTACCGTCCGGGGACAGCACGACGGCGCCGACGGGGACGTCCCCGCCCCGGACGGCCCGGCCGGCCTCGTCCAGGGCGAGCCGCATCGCAGCCCGCCAGCGGTCGCGTACCGGGTCGGGGGACCCGGATGCCTCGGGGAGCGTCAGCGGACGGTCTCCAGGACGTCGGAGGCGCCCAGGGCCTCGGCGATCTCGTTGAGCGCGTCGTCGCTGAGTGCCAGCAACTCCTTCGCGCTCACGCCCAGGTCGTCGAGGATCGCGGCGTCGCCGACCGGGCCGGCCGGCACGGCGGAACCGTCCGCGTCGTCGTCCTCCTCGGCGTCCGGCTCACCGTCCTCGGTGCCGTCGAGGTCGAGGGCGTCCAGGTCGTCGGCCTCGTCCTTGGGCTCCCTTCCGAGCAGTTCGTCGGTGAGCAGCAGCTCGCCGTACGAGCTGCGGGCGGCGGCGGCTGCGCTGGAGACGAAGACCCGGGGGTCCTCCTCGCCGTCGACGCGCACGACGCCGAACCAAGCGTCTTCCTGCTCGATGAAGACGAGCACCGTGTCGTCGGCGTCCGGCGCCGATTCCCGGGCCAGGTCGGCCAGGTCCGACAGGGTCTCCACATCGTCGAGCTCTGTGTCGCTCGCTTCCCACCCGTCTTCGGTGCGCGCGAGCAGTGCGGCGAAGTACACCGTGACTCTCCCACTGGTCTTAGGCGTGCCGGTTGGGGGTCCCCCCGGCGGAGGTTCTGGGAGGGGAGAGCTGTGCTCCGAGCCCCGCCCACTCGGAATCGTGGCAGAAACAAGGCGTTCAGGGGACGTCTTCGGCTCCCTGTGTCTGGCAGTTTTGATCGCACGTATGCAAAGAGCCATCCATGCGCCCGTCAACGCAGTCACCAGCGCACTCGTTGCCGCCACCTGCGGATCGTACGCGGGTTTTCCCGCGGCCCACGCACGGCCTTCCCCGTGACGGACCGCAACGCGCCACAAGGAGTGGATCTTTGCCGAAGGATCGGCTTCACGTCTGTTGCCGAGTCTCGCCGTCTCTCGGCGATTCCTACCAGCGGAACGTCCGCATGCGCATCGCCTGCCGCAGCCTGGCCACCTTGGCGCGGCGGGGCTGGACCCGGTCGCGCAACGCCCGCGCCTCGGCGAGGTCGCGCAGGAACCGGGCCCGGCGGCGCCGCCGCTCGGCCTCCGTCTCACCCTCGGGCGCGCCGTACGCGCGGTCCGGCCGCTCGGGCGGCTCGGGAAGTTCCGGCACGGTCACATCACCCCCAGTCCGACACCTCCACTTTCCCCCGGATGGGGGGTTTGATGCCAGCGTGGGACTGCCCGGACGTGCGCGAGGCGGGAGAGGGCGCGGTTACTGTTGTGGACATGCGTCTCCACGTCGTCGACCACCCCCTGGTCGCCCACAAGCTCACCACGCTGCGCGACCAGCGCACCGACTCCGCGACGTTCCGGCGGCTCGCCGACGAACTGGTCACCCTGCTCGCCTACGAGGCGACGCGGGACGTGCGGACCGAGGCGGTCGACATCCAGACCCCGGTGGCCGCCACGACCGGCGTCAAGCTCGCCCGGCCGCGGCCGCTGGTGGTGCCGATCCTGCGGGCCGGGCTCGGCATGCTGGACGGCATGGTGCGGCTGCTGCCGACCGCCGAGGTGGGCTTCCTGGGCATGATCCGCAACGAGGAGACGCTGCAGGCGTCCACGTACGCCTCGCGGATGCCGGAGGACCTCTCCGGGCGCCAGGTGTACGTCCTGGATCCGATGCTGGCCACGGGCGGCACGCTGGTCGCGGCGATCCGCGAACTCATCAGGCGTGGCGCGGACGACGTGACGGCGGTCGTGCTGCTGGCCGCGCCGGAGGGCGTCGAGCTCATGGAGCGCGAGCTGGCGGGGACGCCGGTCACGGTCGTGACGGCGGCGGTCGACGACCACCTCAACGAGCACGGCTACATCGTGCCGGGCCTGGGCGACGCGGGCGACCGGCTCTACGGCGCGGCCGAGTAACGGTCCGTCCGCTTCGGCGCCGCAGGAGTGCGGGTGCGCGGGCGCCCGCGGGTCCGTCGTGGCTGGTCGCGCAGTTCCCCGCGCCCCTGTGGGGCGCTTGCCGGGCCTCGCGTCTCTTTGACCGCCGCGGCGATGAGCAGCGACCACGATGGCGGAGTTCGGCGGGGCCTCGCGGTGTCCGGCGGGGCGTTCGGCTGGGCGCCGTAGCGGTGCGGGTGCGTGAGCGGTCGCGGGTCCGTCGTGGCTGGTCGCGCAGTTCCCCGCGCCCCTTTGGGGCGCTTGCCGGGCCCCCTTCTTTTCCGCCGCGACGGCGCTCAGCCACGACGGTGCGATTCGGCGGTGCCGGGCAGCCGCAAGCCGCCGTCGGGGCGCCGCCCGTTGCGGAGCAACGCGCCATCGTGGCTGGTCGCGCAGTTCCCCGCGCCCCTTTGGGGCGCCCGGGCCCGGCTCTGCTCTCAGCAGGTCTTCTTCGTGGTTGAGGTCGTCGGCTTGGGGGCGGAGAGGGCTGTGATGGCCTTTGCTGCCGTTGCCTGGGGGGTCAGGGACTTGAAGGCGTTGCCGATGATCAGGTCGACGGCGGTGCCCTTGCGGCCCGCTTCCGTGCGCTGGTCGGCCGCCGTCACCTGGGTGGCGAGGACCGGGAGCGAGGTCTTCAGTGCGGTGGCCGGGCCGAGCAGTATCGCCGTGCCCTTGACCTTCTGGTCGAACTTCGCCGGCGCGTTGCCGACGTCGCCGATCTTGAAGCCGCGCTTCTTCAGTTCGTCCGCGGTGTCCTTGGCCAGGCCGCTCCGGGTCGTGGCGTTGTAGACGTTCACCGTGATCTGCGCCGGCTTCGGGAACACCACGGCCGTCGCACCGGCCGCGGGGCTCGCGCTGGCCGCCGCCTGCTTGACGCAGTCTCCCGCCGAGCCGGCCGCCGAGGCCGTTCCGCCGCCGCCCGTGAAGACGTCGATGAGCTGCAGGGTGCCCCAGCCGGCCAGGCCGAGCGCGGTGACGGAGGCGACCACGGAGAGGACCAGCCGGGCGCGTCGTCGGCGCGGGCGCATGCGTGGGTATTTGTCCCCTGTGATCCGGTACTGGCCACCCATGCCGGGGGGAGTCAGCATGCTCATGAGCGCAGCGTAGTGCGCCACGGGTGCGTTGACTAATAGATGATCATCCGACGGCGGACGGTCTAACCCGAAAGGGTCAACCGGCGGCAAATGCCCGATGGCCTACGGGTGTCAGTCGAGTTCGAGCACGCGCGCGTGCAGCACCTGACGCTGCTGCAGGGCGGCGCGGACCGCGCGGTGCAGCCCGTCCTCCAGGTACAGGTCGCCCTGCCACTTCACGACGTGCGCGAAGAGGTCGCCGTAGAACGTCGAGTCCTCGGCGAGGAGGGTCTCCAGGTCGAGCTGCCCCTTGGTCGTCACGAGCTGATCGAGGCGGACCGGGCGCGGTGCGACGTCCGCCCACTGCCGGGTGCTCTCCCGGCCGTGGTCGGGGTACGGCCGGCCGTTTCCGATGCGCTTGAAGATCACACGGAAAGCCTACCGGTCCAGACGTTCCGGGCGCAGCCATGGCGACCGAGTGCGACGCTGGAAAAGACGCCGTAAAGGTCATCAAGCGGGCCAAACGGGAACAGGGGGTCCGATGACGATGAGCTCCGGTGACGCCGAGGAAGCGGGTGTCAAGCTCCCCGCGGGCGCCGCCGATCCCGTGGTCGCCGGGATCGCCGCCGGGTACGCCTTCGCCGGTCAGGCGCTGGAACTCGGCGCTGTCCTCCGGGACGGCCACTGCTTTCCCGGTGCGCAGGTCCGCATCCCCCTCCCCATGCTCAACCGCCACGGCCTGGTCGCCGGCGCCACCGGCACCGGCAAGACCAAGACGCTCCAGCTGATCGCCGAGCAGCTCTCGGCGCACGGCGTCCCGGTGTTCCTGGCGGACGTCAAGGGCGACCTGTCCGGCATCGCCGCGCCCGGGCAGCCGGACGCCGGGGTCGAGGCCCGGGCGGCCGAGGTCGGCCAGCAGTGGACGGCGACCGGCTTCCCCGCGGAGTTCCTCGCCCTCGGCGGCCTGGGCCACGGCGTCCCCGTCCGCGCCACGATCACCAGCTTCGGCCCGCTGCTGCTCGCCAAGGTGCTCCAGCTCAACCGCACCCAGGAGCAGTCCCTCGGTCTGATCTTCCACTACGCCGACACCAAGGGCCTGGAGCTGATCGACCTCAAGGACCTCAGGGCGGTGGTCGCCTTCCTCACCTCGCCCGAGGGCAAGGCGGAGCTGAAGGACATCGGAGGCCTTTCGACGGCCACGGCCGGGGTGATCCTGCGCTCGCTCACCGCCTTCGAGGCCCAGGGCATGGCGGACTTCTTCGGCGAGCCGGAGTTCGACACCGCCGACCTCCTGCGCACGGCACCGGACGGCCGCGGCATCGTCTCGGTCCTCGAACTCCCCGCGGTCCAGGACAAGCCCCTCCTCTTCTCCACCTTCCTGATGTGGCTGCTCGCCGACCTCTTCCACGACCTCCCCGAGATCGGCGACGCCGACCGGCCCAGGCTGGTCTTCTTCTTCGACGAGGCGCACCTGCTGTTCGACGAGGCCTCGAAGGCGTTCCTGGACTCGATCACGCAGACCGTGCGCCTCATTCGCTCGAAAGGAGTCGGCGTCTTCTTCGTGACGCAGACCCCGAAGGACGTACCGTCCGACGTCCTCGGCCAGCTCGGAAACCGCGTCCAGCACGCGCTCAGAGCCTTCACCCCCGAGGACCAGAAGGCGTTGCGGGCCACCGTGCAGACCTTCCCGAAGTCGTCGTACGACCTCGAGGAGCTGCTCACGGGGCTCGGCACCGGCGAGGCCGTGGTGACCGTGCTCGGCGAGACGGGCGCCCCGACGCCGGTCGCGGCGACCCGGCTGCGGGCCCCCCGGTCGCTCATGGGGCCGGTCGACGCGGCGGAGCTGGACGCCGCGGTGCGCGGGTCCGCGCTGCACGGTCGTTATGCACAGGCTGTGGACCGGGAGTCGGCGTACGAGAAGCTGCAGCGGACGCCGGCCGAGCCGCAGGCTCCCGCAGCGCGCGGAGAAGCGGTGCGCAGAGAAGAACCCTCGCTGGTCGAGCAGGTGGTCGGCAGCGGAATGTTCAGGTCCCTCGCCCGGTCGGTGGGCACGCAACTCGGCCGTGAGATCACCCGGTCGCTGTTCGGCACGGCCCGCCGGCGCCGGTGAGCCGGGCGCCCGCACAGGACACCCGGCTCGGCCACGGCTCGGTTCCGGCTCGGCTCCGCGGGGTCAACCGCGTTTCTGCGCCTGCGCCTGCCGCCGCGGCTGCGGCGTTTCGGCCGTCTTCGTCTCCGGTTTCGGTGTGCTGCGCACGGCTTCCGCGCGCAGCAGGGCGCGCAGGACCGCGTACGGGTCTGAGGACATGACGGTGTTCCTTGCGTAGAGCTGACTGAGCTGACTGACCTGGGGGAGTGCGGGACAGGCCGGTCTCTCAGCAGCGCAGGACCACGGTGCGCAGCAGGGGCGTGGCGTACGGCGGACGCGGTGCCGTCGGGCAGGGCCGGTGGCGGTCCGCCGGGCCGGCGGGGGCCGGGCCGGGGAGCGGTGCGGGGCGCTGGGGTACGTCGACGCGGTCGACGGGGCGGGCGGGCAGCCGCAGCGGGATGTCGGGGACATCGTGTTCGACGGTCTCCGCCGAGACGGCCGGGGCTGCCACGGCGAGCGCCTCGGCCGCCGTCGGGACGCCGGCCAGCAGCAGGGCGAGCAGCAGCACGAGCACCCGCGGCCAGGCGGGGCCCGGCCGCGGGCGGCGTCCCGCCGAAGGACCGCTGCTCATGCCGGTCATCTCCCCGCGAAGTGGCCGCTGTTCACCGCGCGGGGCCCGAGAACCGCTCGCTCGGCGTACCTGCGGGGCGCGAGGTTGACGAAGCGGACGGGGTGACGCCGACGTGGCCGGCGCCGCCCACGAGTTCCGCGCCGCCCACGAGTTCCGCGCCGCTTACGAGTTCCGCGCCGCTTACGAGTTCAGCGCCCCTCACGAGTTCCGCGCCGTTCACCAGGCCCGCACCGTTCACGAAGCCCGCTCCCGTGAAGCCCGCGCACGCGAGGTCCGCGTCCACGAGGCCCGCGCCGACGAGGCCGGGGTTCACAGGGCCTGCGGAATCTGCTTGGCGCGGCCGCGGATGCCGAACGCCGTGACGATCTCGACGACGCCCACGACGACCAGCCAGATACCGGCGACCAGGGTGAGCACCGCGACCGACGTGAACGGCGAGACGATCAGCACGACGCCGGCGATGAACGTGACGATCCCGAGGAAGACCTGCCAGCCCCGCGCGGGCACCCGGGAGTCGGAGACGGCGGCCACGGTCTGCGTGATCCCGCGGATCAGCCAGCCGATGCCGATCCACAGGGCGAGCAGCAGGATCGACTCCAGGGGGCCGCGGAAGCAGAAGAGGCCCAGCACGATCATCAGCGCGCCGCTGATGAAGGCCAGCACGCGCAGCGACGTCGCCCGGTGCGTGCCGAAGGCGGCGACCAACTGGAAGACACCGGCGAACAGCAGGTAGATGCCGAAGAGCACACCGGCGGCGAGCAGCGAGGCGCCGGGCCAGAGGAGGACCAGGACGCCGAGGATCAGGGAGGCGATCCCGGTGAGCAGGACGATCTGCCAGGCGGCCCGGGAGAGGGCGTGCAGCGGTCCCTCGAAGGGCGGTTCGGGCTCATGCCGAGCGGTGCCGGTGGCGTGCGCCTTCCGGTCGTCGTCGGCGGGGCCGGTGCTGGGGGGCTCGGTCATGGTTCCAGCTGAGACCGGGGAAGGCGGCGATGCCAGCAGGGAGGGTCTGATCGGATGACGCCCCGAGAACCACGGCCGCCCCGCCCGACACCCCCGACGGCTTGACCCAGCCCGACGCCCCCTACGACTTTTCCCCGCCCTTCGCGGCCTTCGCCGCCGCCTTCATCTCCTGCTTGTGGGCCCGCACCTTCGCCAGCGACTCGGGCCCGGTGATGTCGGCCACCGACCGGTACGCCGCCGCCTCCCCGTACGCCCCGGCGGCCTCCCGCCACCCCGTCGGCGTCACCCCGAGCTGCTTGCCCAGCAGTGCCAGGAAGATCTGCGCCTTCTGCTTCCCGAAGCCGGGCAGTTCCTGCAGCCGCCGGAGCAGCTCCGCCCCGCTGCCGGCGTCACGCCAGATGCACTCGGCGTCACCGTCGTAATGCTCGACGAGGTACTGGCACAGCTGCTGGATCCTCTTGGCCATGGAGCCGGGATACCGGTGCACGGCCGGCTTCTCGGCGAGCAGCGCGGCGAACGCCTCCGGGTCCTGGGCGGCGATCTCGTGCGCGTCCAGGTCGTCGGTGCCCATGCGCCGGGCGATGGTCGCCGGCCCCTTGAACGCCCACTCCATCGGCACCTGCTGGTCGAGGAGCATGCCGGTGAGCGCGGCGAGCCTGCTGCGGCTGAGGAGTTCGTCGGCCTCGGGGTCCTGGGCGAGGTGCAGGGCGGGGGAGTCGGTGTCGGCGTCCATGGCTCGATGATCCCGCGCCAGGACCGGCGCCGCGCGCTCGCCGCGGCCCGCGCTCCCCCGGCCTCCGCGGCTCCCTCACCCTCGCGTACGATTCCTCCGCGATTCAACTTAGGTAAGGCTAACCTCATACAAGGGGGTCACAAGGTGGCCATCGAGACGTACCGCGACGCCTGGGGCATCCCGCATCTGCGGGCGGCCGACGCCCTCGAACTCGCCCGTGCCCAGGGCCGGGTCACCGCCCATGACCGGGCCTGGCAGCTGGAGACGGAACGGCACCGCGCGCAGGGGACGTCGGCGTCCTTTCTCGGCGCCACGGCCGTCGCCTGGGACGTCTTCGCCCGCCGGGCCCGCCTGGCGGACACGGCGAGACGCTGCTTCGGGGCGCTGGAGAGACGGGACCCGGAGACGGCGCAGTGGGTACGGGCGTACGTGGCCGGCGTCAACGAGGGCCTGCCGGCCGGCGCCGCCCGCACCCCGGAGTTCGCCCGCACCGGCCTGGCCCCCGGCACCTGGGAGCCCTGGCATCCCCTGGGCGTCTGGCTGACCACCCACATCCTGTTCGCCGGCTTCCCGGCCAAGCTGTGGCGCGAGGAGGCGATACGGCACCTGGGCGAGGAGGCCGTTCCGCTCTTCGCCACGGATGGCCCGGGCACCTCGGGCAGCAACGGCTGGCTCCTCGCCGGCTCCCGCACCACCACCGGCCACCCCCTCCTCGCCGGCGACCCCCACCGGTTCATCGAGGCACCCGGCGTCTACCAGCAGATCCGCCTCGCCTGCCCGGAGTTCGACGTCGTCGGCCTGGCGGTGCCGGGCGTCCCCGGCATCGCCCACTTCGCCCACGCGGGCACGGTCGCCTGGTCCATCACCAACGCGATGGCCGACTACCAGGACCTCTACCGCGAGCGCCTGCGGCGCACCGGGACCGACGTGGAGGCCCTCGCCCCGGACGGCACCTGGACCCCGGCCGACCGCCACACGGAGACGATCGAGATCTACGGCAACCCCCCGACCGAGATCGAGCTACTCGAAACACCCCGGGGGCCGGTCATCACCGGGTGCCCGGGGACGGGTCCGGGGACGACGACGGACCCGGGTTCGGGGACGGGGATAGGGACGTGTTCGGGGACGGATCCGGGTTCGGTGGCGGGGACGGATTCGGGTTCAGGTTCAGGTTCGGGTTCGGGGACGGGTTCGGGGACGGGGACGTGTTCGGGGACGGATTCGGGTTCGGAGGTGGGTCCGGGTCCGGGGACGCGGACGGGTCCGGGGACGGAGGCGGGTCCGGGGACGGAGGCGGGGGCGGCGAAGGAGACGGCGGGGGATGGCAGCGATTCTCGGGCAGCCGCCGGCGGTGCTCGGCCCCCACAGGGGCCACCCGCACCCGACCACGAAAGCCGCACGGGTGGTGCGGGTGGGAAGACATCCGCCGATGGCGAAGCCGAGGCGTTGGCCCTCCGCTACCCACCCCGCGTCACCGAGGACCTAGGCTTCAGCGCCCTCCTCCCCCTCCTCCGCGCCCGCCACGTCACCGACGTGGACCGTGCCTTCGACGCCTGGGCCGAGCCCGTCAACGTCGTGCACGCCGCCGACACCGACGGCGGCCTCCTCCACCGCGTCGCCGGCCGCGTCCCCGTCCGGTCCCACACCAACCGCACCCGCCTCGCCCCCGCCTGGCTCCCCGGCCACGACTGGCAGGGCTGGCACGAGATGCCGTACGGCGACCTCACGGACGGCGTGGCCGTGATGGCCAACCAGCGCGGCCCGGCCGCCCCCCTCGGCGTCGAGTTCGCCCCGCCGCACCGCGCCGACCGCATCCGCGCCCTCCTCGACGAGCGCCGCGCCTGGTCCGCCGCCGGCCTGCCCGCGATCCACACCGACACCCACCTCGCCTCCGCCGCCCCCCTCCTCGACCAGCTGGCCGCCCTCGACGGCCTCACCCCCGAGGCCGGCGCCCTCCGTGACCGCCTCCTCGCCTGGGACCGCCGGATGGACGCCGACAGCACCGACGCCGCCGCCTACGCGGCCGTACGCTCCGCCGTCGTACGGCACCTCGCCGCCCACCCCGCCTTCGCCGCGCTCGCCGAACCCCCGGACCTCCCCGAGGTCCTGCGCCCCTGGCTGGCCCTCGTCCCCCGGATCGCCTTCGCCCTCGAACACCTCCTGCGGGCGACGGAGCTGTACGGCGTCGACCGCCCCGCCGCCGTCCGCGCCGCCGTGCAGGAGGTCGCCGCCGACCCGCCCACCGGCACCTGGGGCGACACCCACCGCCTCGCTTCCTGGCAGGCGCTGCCCGGCCCGTCGCCGTACGACGGACCGGCGCTGTCCGGCGACCACGACTGCGTGCTGTGCACCTCCGCCGTCCCCGGCCTCACCGACCGCGCCACCCGCGGCCCGGCCGCCCGCTACGTCTGGGACCTGGCCCGCCGCGACGACAGCCTCTGGGTGGTCCCGCTCGGCGCGGACGGCGTCCCGGGCGCCCCCCACCACACCGACCAACTCCCTTTGTGGCTCAGGGGAGAACTGGTCCCGGTCGTCACCGACTGGGCCCGGCTGGAACGCACAGACCTCACGGAGGACACCGATGGCTGAGCACCACCCCGTCTTCGAGCACACCCTCGCCGGCTTCGGCACCGTCCGGCTCCGCCCCCTCGACCCCGAGCGCGACGCGGCCGTCGTGCACAGCTGGGTCGACGCGGAACGCGCCGCCTTCTGGGGCATGACCGGACTCACCCGCGCCCAGGTCGCCGAGATCTACGCCCACATGGCGACCCTCGACACCCACCACGCCCACCTCGCCGAGAAGGACGGCACGCCGGTCGGCCTCCTGCAGACGTACGAGCCGGCGGCCGACCGTGTGGGCGAGTGCTACGACGTCCGCCCCGGTGACGTCGGCGTCCACGTCCTGCTCGCCCCGGCCGGACCCGAAGGCCCCCGCCCCGGTTGGACGGAGGCGTTGCTGACCGCCTTCACGGCGTACGTGCTGCTCGGCAGGGACCGCCACCGCATCGTCGTGGACCCGGACGTCCGCAACGAGAAGGCGATCGCCCGCTTCCGGCGCCAGGGCTTCCAGCTCGGCCCGGCCGTCGTCCTCCCCGAGATCGACCTCCCCGACGTCCACCTGCCCGAGAAGCACGCTCAACTGGCTTTCCTCACCCGGCCGGTAGCCTTCCCGGGTGACCTCCCCGATGCCGAGCCCGAGCCCGAAGCCGACCGCCGATGACCTCATCGCCCACTACGGCCTGGAGCCGATCCCCCGCGAGGGCGGCCTGTTCCGGGAGACCTGGGCCGGTCCCGCACGCCCCGACGGCCGCCCCGAGGGCACCGCGATCGTGGTCCTCCTCACCGCCGACGACTTCTCTGCCCTGCACCGTCTCCCCACCGACGAGATCTGGCACTTCTACCTGGGCGACCCGCTGGAGCTCCTGCTGCTCGCCCCCGACGGCACCACCAGCACGCCCGTCCTCGGCCCCGACCTCCTCGGCGGCCAGCACATCCAGCTGACCGTCCCGGCCGGCACCTGGATGGGCGCCCGGGTGGCGACCCCGGGCGCCTGGACCCTGTTCGGCTGCACCATGGCCCCCGGATTCACCTTCGAGGGGTACGAACACGGGAACGCGGCCGACCTCACGGCGCGTTACCCCTCCGAAGCCGCCCGCATCACGGGACTCTGCCGTCCATGACCCTTCTGCTCGACGGACAGACCGCCCTGGTCACGGGCGCGAGCGGCGGCATCGGCCGCGCCGTCGCCCGGCGCCTGGCGGAGGAGGGCGCGGCGGTGGCCGTTCACTGCCGCACGGCGGTACGGGCGGCGCGGGAGACGGCCGCGGACATCGAGGCCCTCGGCGGCAGGGCGACGGTCGTACAGGGAGACCTGAGCGACGAGGAGACCTGCCACCGCGTCGTCCGGGAGGCCGCGCAGTGGGGCGGCGGACGGCTGACGGCCCTGGTCAACAACGCGGCGGTACAGCCCGTACAACCGCTGCCCGGCATGACCGCGGCCGACTGGCGCGCGGTCGTCGACACCAACCTCACCAGCGTCTTCGCCTGCACCCAGGCCGCGGCCGAGACCATGCGCGGCCTGCCCGGCGGCGGCACGGTCACCCACATCGCGTCCATCGAGGCGACCCACCCGGCCGTCGGCCACGCCCACTACAGCACCGCGAAGGCCGCGGTGGTCATGCACGCGCGGGCGGCGGCCCTCGAGTACGGCCGCTCCGGCATCCGCGTCAACACCGTCTCCCCGGGTCTCATCGACCGGGAGGGGCTGGCGGATGACTGGCCCGAAGGGGTACGGCGGTGGCAGGAGGCGGTGCCGACGGGCCGGCTGGGCACCGCGGACGACGTGGCGAACGCGGTGGTCTTCCTGACCTCACCGCTCGCGTCCTGGATCACCGGCCACGACCTGGTGGTCGACGGCGGGGTGTCGGCACGCCCGACGTGGTGACCTTTTCAGCGTCCGAACCCAGGCGCCCCGCAAGGGGCGCGGGGAACTGCGCGCTCAGCCCCCACTCACCCGCAGACAAATTGAGCGCTACAAGCTTCCCGTCCGTATGACCCGGGAACGCGTGTTTCCGAACTCGGAGCGGGTGACGTGAGCGAAGGACACGACAAGCGGCAGGCCCCGACCGGCAACCAGAGGAACCAGAGGAACCGCAGGAACCAGAGGAACCGCAGGAACGACAGAGCCCTGCGCGCCCTCGCGCTCCTCGGCAGCCTCCTCGCCGCCCTTCTCCTCGCATCGGCCGCTCCCGCCTCCGCGCACGCCGCCCTGCGCGGCAGCGACCCCGCCGACGGCGCCGTGCTCAAGTCGTCCCCGGCATCCGTCACCCTCACCTTCACCGAGGCCGTCGGCCTGCTCGACGACTCGTTCCGGGTGTACGACCCCACCAACCACCGGGTGGACACCAGCGAGGCCGGACACGGGCCGGCCGGCTCGGACACCGCGCGGATCACCTTCCCGAAGAAGCTGGGCACCGGCACGTTCACCGTGGCGTGGCGGGTCGTCTCGGCGGACAGCCACCCCGTCTCCGGCGCCCTCACCTTCTCCGTGGGCAAGCCGTCGGCGACCGCGGCGGCCGTCTCCGCCGGCCCCGTCGAGAACCCGCTCACCGGCAGCCTCTACAACATCGGCCGCTACGTCGCGTACCTCGCCATGGCCCTGCTGACAGGCACCGTCGCCTTCCTGGCCGTCTGCCGCCCGCCGGACCCCGCCCCCCTGCGCACCCCGGTCCGCACGGCGTGGTGGACGCTCCTCGCCGCCACCCTTTTCCTCTTCGTCCTGCGCTCCCCGTACGAGGAGGGCACCTCCCCGGCGACGGCCTTCGACCTCTCCGCCCTCGCCAGGTCCGCGTCCGGGCGCCCGGGTCTGGCCCTGCTGGCCCGGGTGGCCCTGCTGGCGCTCACCGCAGCACTCCACCTCCTGCTCCGCAGGCGCGTGGGCCGCGACCTTCCGTCCAGTCCGTCACGCCCCTGGCTCGCCGCGGCCGCCGCCCTCTCCGTCGCCCTGGCCCTGACCTGGGCGGCGGCGGAACACGCCTCGGCCGGTGTCCAGGTCCCCCTTGCGATGACCTCGTCGGTGCTGCACCTGCTGTCGATGGCGCTCTGGATGGGCGGCCTCGCTGCCCTCCTGATCACCCTCCAGCGCTCCGACGTGCCGCTGCCCGCCGCGGTGGTCACCCGCTTCTCCCGAACGGCCTTCGGGGCGGTGACGGTCCTCGTCGTCACCGGCGTCTACCAGTCCTGGCGCGGCCTCGGCTCCTGGCAGGCCCTCACGGACACGTCGTACGGCAGGCTCCTGCTCGTCAAGCTCGCCGGGGTGACCCTGCTGCTGGCGGCCGCCTCGCAGTCCCGGCGCTGGACGGCGAGGCTCGCGCAGGCCCCGGCCGTGCCGGCCCCCGAGCGCGTCCCACTGCCGGTCGGAGGAGGCCCGGCGGACCCGCCGGCCGGGAGGCAGGACACACCACGCCCCGACGAACCTGGGGCCACCCCAGACGAACCTCGGGCCACCCCCGCCGGCCGCCACCAGGCCGCTCTGCGCCGTTCGGTCCTCGCCGAAGTGGCCGTCGGCGTCGCCGTCCTGGGCATCACCACGATCCTCACCGGCACCCTCCCCGGCCGGGCCGCGGCCGAGGCGGCCGGGTCGGGAACGGCGCCGGCCGCCTCGGCCGGCATCCCCGCGGCCGTCGTCGCCCTCGTCCCCTTCGACGTCGGCACCCCGAACGGCCACGGCAAGGTGCAGATCACCCTGGACCCCGGACGCGTCGGTGCGAACTCCGTGCAGGCGGTCGTCTTCGGCCCCGACGGCGGCATCTCCGCCGTCCCCGAACTCCGCCTCTCCTTCACCCTCGCCGCCCAGAAGATCGGCCCGCTCCCGGCGAACGTGACCGACCGCGGCGGCTATTGGGCCGCCGACTCCGTCAACCTCCCCCTCGCGGGCGAGTGGACGATGTCGGTGACGGTACGGGTCTCCGACCTGGACCAGGTGACGGTGACGAAGAAGGTGCGGATCGCCGCCTAGCCGTGACCACCGTGGCGGTCCGTCTCGTCCCTGGCCGGCTCCGGCGCCGGCCTCGGCGGGGCGGCGGAGCACCTCGTCGGGGGCAGCGCCGTCCACCACGCGTGCGGGTCGGGCACGTCCGCCTTGCGGCGACCACCTCCCCGCAGCAGGCTGTTCGACGGGGGCGGTGAGGGAAGGGAGTCCCGCGATGACCCAGCAACCGCCCACGGCGCCGCTCGACCGGCCGGTCGTCGGCTCGTATCCGACCTACGAGGGCGCGCAGCGTGCGGTCGACTTCCTCTCCGACAGCAAGTTCCCGGTGGAGCACACCGCGATCATCGGCTCCGACCTGCGGATGGTGGAGACGGTGCTCGGCCGCCTCACCCGCGGCCGGGCCGCCCTGGCCGGCGCGGGCTCGGGTGCCTGGTTCGGGCTCCTCGTCGGCCTGCTCCTGTCGCTGTTCGCCGCGGGCAACCACCACGTCCTGGTCCTGATGATCAGCGGGCTGTTCTACGGCGCGATCTTCGGCGCCCTCTTCGGCTTCGCCGGCCACGCCTTCACCGGTGGCCGCCGCGACTTCGCGTCCCGCAGCCAGATCGTCGCCGCCCGCTACGACGTGGTCGCCCAGGCCGAGGTCGCCGAGGAGGCGAAGAACCTCCTCATCAAGCTCGGCTGGCGCGAGGGCTGAGCGGAGCCCATGTCCGCCCCTCCCGGACCCACCCGGCGTGGCGGGCCCGGAAGCGGGTACCGGCGGTCGGCAGCCGTCCGGCCCGGCTGCTCCGCTCAGGCGCCCACGGTGCCGTCGACGCCCTCGCGGAGGAAGTCGGCGTGCCCGTTGTGGCGGCCGTACTCCAGCAGCACGTGCAGCATCACCATCCGCAGCGACACCTCCTCCTCCCACCTCGGCTGGTATCCGGCCTGGTCCAGGGATTCGGCAGCGCGCTCGATCCGGCGCGAGGTCTCCACCTCGGCCTCCCACGCGGCGAACGCCTCCGCCCTGGTCGACCCGCTCGCGTCGTACGCCGCCTGGAAGTCGATCTCGTCGGACCACACCATGGGCGCGTCCTTGTCCTCGAACACCCGGCGGAACCAGGCGCGTTCCACTTCCGCCAGGTGCCGCACCAGACCGAGCAGCGACAACGTGGACGGCGGCATCGACCGCTGACGTAGCTCCTCGTCGGTGAGCCCCTCGCACTTCATCGCGAGGGTCGCGCGGTGGTACTCGAGGAAAGCCCGCAGCATCTCGCGTTCACTGCCGAAGCTGGGCGGTCCCGTGCGGGGGTCGCTGGTCACTGGCCGTACTCCTCGTCGTTCACCGATCATCCGCTCCCGCATCCCGGGCGCGGCAGCAGTATCCAGCCGACCGGCGGCCCGCATGGGCTGTTCGGCCGATGAAGACAGATGCCGTGCCGGGCGTCGCGCGCGTCAGAGGTGTTCGACCTGTGATCATGGAGCGGTCGTCAAAAGTGGTCGATGCGGAGAAAAGTGGTCGATGTGGAGCTCCGGGTCGCGGTGCCCGACGCGCCGCCGCCGCGGGGCGCTCGCCGGAACGCGCCGCAGGTGATGCGGTGAACTGGCTGACCTCGCTGCCGGCGGCGGTGCTGGTCGTGGGCGGGCTCCTGCTCGCCCTCCTGGTCGCGGCAGCGGCGCGGGTTGGCGTCCGGGCGCTCGTACCGGCCGGGGAACGGGACCGGGTGCCGCAGATCGCCACGCCCCTGATGCCGACGCTCGGCGCCGCCTTCGCGATCTTCGCGGCACTGTCACTCGCCAGCGAGGCCGGCTACCTGCGCGCGGCCGAGGGGCTGGTGAGCGAGGAGGCCGCGGCGGCCTCCCGGCTGGCGTGGGCGGCGACGAGTCCGCACGTCCGGTCGGAGCCGATCCATGCGGCACTGCTGGACTACCTGCAGACCACGCGGGCCAGGGAGTGGGAGGGTACGGCGGCGGCGTCCGGTGACGACCCGGCCACCGCTCGTGCGATCGCACGGTTGGAACGGAGCGTGCGCACCGAGGCGGCCCGCCCCGAGGTGGGTGTCCCGACAGGTGCGGAGCTGGCGCTCTCCCTTGACGGTGTCACCAGCAGCCGCCGCGCCCGCGTCGCCGCCGCCGCGCGCGACGTACCCACGCTCTACGTAGTCACGCTGGTGGTCAGCGGTGTGGCTCTGATCGTGAACTCGGGCGCACTCGTCTTCCGCAGCAGTCTGCGAACGTCACTGCTCATCGTGGGGATCGCGAGTGTGGTCGGGCTGAGCCTGGCACTGCTCTTCGCACTCACCGCGCCCTGGAGCGGACCGTTCATCGTCAGCGGCCATCCGCTCGACGCCGTCATCGGAGACCTGAAGTCCGGCTTCTTCAACGGCGGACCGTAGGGGGCGGGCGCGATCAGCGAGGTTCGCCGCCACCACGCCTTCCAAGCGTCCGCGCGGCCGTCCGCAAGCGTTCGCATGGTTGCTTCCTGGCCGTTCCGTCTAGGACGCCGCCGCCGACCGCAGCCCCTCACGTTGCAGTCACTGGCTCAGGGGTGCGCTCGTCGCGCCCCTGTCGGTGCGTCCGGGGGCTACTTGTCCTTGCCGTTTCCGTGGCCGCCGTTCGCCTGGCTCTTGCCCGCCGTGCTGTTGCCGGAGGCGCCGGTGTTACCCGCCGTGCCATTGGCGGAGTTCGCGGCACCCTTGCCGGACCTGTCCGCCCCGGCGGACGTGCTCGGTGCGACCGTCGCCCCGGCCAGTTGCTCCGAGCAGTAGGCGGCGACTTTCTCCTCGCCTCCGGCGGCCTCGATGAGCCGCTGCCAGGCCGTCGAGTCCAGCGCCGTGCCGTTGCCCCGTACCTTCTCGTAGGCGCGGCAGTGGGCTTCGGTGTCCTGGGCAGTGGTGGGCCGGCCCGTCGGCCGGGCGCCGTCCGAGGGCGGTGACGAGACCGCGCCGCCCGGCCGGTTCGGAGCGACCGCGGACGGACGGGTGGTGCCCGGGCCGCGGTCGGCGCTGTCGGTGGAGGAGCCTGCGGAACCGATGGCCGCGACCGCGACGCCGCCCAGGGCGAGGCTGGCGAACACGACGCCGAGCGTCGTCTTCACCGGGCGCCGTGCCCGCCGCTGCTTCGCCGGCCGCCAGTCGTCCCGGCGCCGGGTACGTGCTCGGTGCGCCCCTCCGGCATGCGCGGCCCGGAATGCGGCCACGGCCCGCTGCTCGGCTTCGGGGGCGAGATCGTCCGCGCGGACGGCGGCGGCAAGGACCGTCTCCAGCGCGTCGGCGTCATGCACGTTCGCGGGGCCGGACGCGGCACCACCGGGCTGCGCAGGTCGACGGCCCGGTACTCCGTAGCCGCTCAGCCGCTTGCCCATGTCCGTTTCCGTTCCTGTCCGAGCGTTGCCATTTCGTACGGTGTGCCGGGCCTCGTGCCTTTGGGGTGACCGCTGCCGGCATCGTCGTTCATGTCGACTCCCCCAGCGTGCGGGAAGTCCCATCCGTCACACTCTCCGCCGTCTCACCACCCACGCCCAGTTGACGTGCGAGGCGTTTCAGACCCCTGTGGGCGGCCGTGCGCACCGCTCCCGGACGCTTGCCCAGGACCCGTGCGGCGGCCGGACCGTCCAGGCCGATGACCACCCGCAGGAGCACTGCCTCGGCCTGGTCCCGCGGCAGTCCACGGACGAGTTCCAGGGCCCGCTCGGTGGAGAGGGACTCCAGGGCCTGCTCCGGGGTGTTGTGCGGGCCGGCCAAGTCCAGTACGTCCTGGTCGGTCCCGTCCGCCTGCGGTCGTACCCGTCGGCGACGGAGATGGTCCAGCGCCCGGTGCCGGGCGATGGTGGCCGTCCAGCCGCGGAAGCCGGCTCCGTCGCCTCTGAAACGTCCGATGTCGCGCGCTATTTCCAGCCACGCATCGGACGCCACGTCCTCCGCTTCATCGCCGACGATGCCGCGGAGGTAGCCGAGCATGCCCGGCTGCACGATCCGGTAGGCGACCGCGAAGGCGCTCTCGTCGCCCTCCTGGGCCCGAGCGACCGCAGCGCCGAGTTCCCCGTCGTACTCCTGTACGCGCCGGGGTTGCCGTACCTGGCCCAAGATTGCCCTCGTTCGCACCGATCACAGCCGAGTCCACGTCGTCCGCCGTGCTCCGGTCGCATCGACGGCCCCATGGTGACCAGCGTGCATCCTCACAGAAGTGTCACAACGTCCCAGGAGCCTTCCCACGTCGTCGCCGCTGGATCCGGTGTGCGGATGGCGCAGCGCGACCGGCACCGTCCGGGCCGGGTGACGTTTCCGTCGTGCCCTGTGCTGGGGCCGCGCCCGTCCGGCGGCCGGGCCATCAGCCGGTGCCACCCGCCCGCGTGATGCTTCGCCTCCTCCGTGCGCTCCTCCTGTCATGAGCGCGTATCTCCGTCTGCGAGCGGTGCCGGCCCCGGCGCTGCGCAACAGCGTGGCCTGGCTGGAACAGCTCTTCGCAATCGACTCGGAGACCGTCCTGCACCGGGCCGGTCGGCACCGCGAGGAAGTACTGGACAAGCGCTGCCTGGACCAGGAGCGCATCTACGCCGGTGCTCTCCCGCACGGTCCCGACGTGGTGCTCGGTGGCCGCCCCGTGTTCCGGGCCGACCGGCACAGACCGCCGCTGCTGGTGCTGACGGCCGCCCATGCCCGCAGGGTGGCCGGGTTCCTGACGGCGGCCGATTTCGACGCCCTGTGGGCCACCGCCCGGGACACACTGCTGCTCCCCTACGGCCGCGAGAGCGCGGAGCCCGAGACACGGCGGGTGTGCGCCGAGGCACACCGGGAACTGACGACGTTCTATGCGCACACGGCCGAGCACGGGTACGCGGTGGTGAAGTGGCTGGCCGAGGCGTGAAGGGCAGCCGTGCATGGCAGGAAACGTGAGTGTCCGAAGGGGGACGTGTAGCTGTCCGAGGCGGGAGGTGTAACGGTTTCGGCCTCTCGCGCTCTTTCCATGCAGGCGACCAGGTCGGTCGTCGGCCAGGGCAGGGGCGGACTCGTGCAGTTGACGGACGAAAGCGGCGGAGCGTACGGCGAGGAGTCGTACGGCGATGTCTGGTACGGGCGTGCCCACGGCCACGAGAGCGGTGGCATCACTGCCACCGCCGTCACCGAGACGGCCGTGCCGGAGCCCTGGGGCACCGGTGCGCCCCTCCCCTGGGCCGGGCCGGACCAGCCCGCCACGACGGAGTGGGACTCCCCGCACGGCGACGTCATCACCGTGCTGCCCCCGCACCAGGACACGCCGGAGGACGATTCGGCGCGACCTGTCTTCGTGGACGCCTCGGGGCGCCGCCAGCGCCGCGTGCGGCGCGCCGCACAGCTGCTGGTGATCCCCGCCGCCTGCTATGTCGTCCTGCTGATCAGCACGGTCCTGGGCGGCCCCACCATCAGCTCCCCGTTCGTGCCGCTGCCGGACACGACGCATCCGGCCGCGGCCCACGCGACCACCCCCGACTCCGGCTCCTCGTCCGGCACGGGCCGAGCGGCGGGGAGCGAGAGCTCCGGCGCGGCGCACGACAGCTCCCGCCCCGGTGCGCGTCAGACGGCCTCCGCCTCGACCGGTCGCCCGACGGCCTCGACCGCACCCGCGGTCACGTCCGGGCCCACGGCGACGCCGACCGGCACCACTTCCGCGGCCGCCACGACCACCGCAACCCCCAGCGCCACCCCCACCACCGCGCATTCCGCCAAGGGGCGCTCCACCGCCTCGTCCCACCGGCCCGTGAAGTGAGCCAAGGCCCTGACGTGACCGATCGCCGCCGTCGCAGCGCCTCGCCCCGCCGCACTCGCCAGATCACCCCCCGCACGCACTGGCTGCTTCTGTGCGTGCTCGTGGTGACCCTTTCGACGGCCCTCCTGCTGCAGGGCTACACCCACCACATGTTCGGAATCACCTCGGACGACGTGACCGGCCCCCGCGGTCGTGCCGATGCGGTGCCCAGCCGGGTGACCGACGGCGGCCCGGTGATCGCGGACGCCGCCGGCTCCCCGCACACCGTTCGGCCCAGGACCCGCACCATCGCCCTCACCTTCGACGACGGCCCCGACCCCGTCTGGACTCCGCGCATCCTCGACGTGCTGCGCCGCAACCACGTGCAGGCAACCTTCTTCGTCGTCGGCACCGAGGTCGTGGCCCACCCGGAACTGGTCCGCCGGATCGTCGCCGACGGCCACCAGATCGGCATCCACACCTTCACCCACCCCGACCTGTCCCGTCTCGCCCCGTGGCAGCGCTCCCTGGAACTGCGCGAGACCCAGCTCGCGGTGGCCGGTGCGGCCGGGGTCACCACCGCACTGCTGAGGCCGCCGTACTCCTCGGAGAACGACGCACTGAACAACGCCGACTGGTCCGTCCTCGAACAGGCCGACGCGCTGGGCTATGTCACGGTCCTCTCCACCCAGGACGCCGAGGACTGGCAGCGCCCCGGCACGGACCGCATCGTCGCGAACGCGACCCCGCACGGCCACGCCGGGCAGATCCTGCTGATGCACGACGGCGGCGGTGACCGCTCCCAGACCGTCGCCGCGCTGAACACCCTGATCCCACGGCTCAAGGCACGGGGCTACCGGTTCGCGACGGTCGGCGCCGCGGTCGGCATGGCCGGCCCGGTCCAGCCCGCCGGACTGGGCGCTCACCTCCAGGGAATGGCCCTCATCGGCATGTTGCAGGGCGGCGACCGGGTGGTGCGGCTGCTGGGCTGGCTGATGTACGCGGCCGGAGCACTCAGTGTGCTCCGCGCGGCGGTCGTGCTGGTCGCGGCCCGCCGCCACCGGCGGCAGCGCAAGGGACACCAGGCCGGGTCCTGGGGGCCGCCGGTGACCGAACGGGTCAGCGTCATCGTCCCTGCCTTCAACGAAAGCGCCGGAATCGAGGCCGCCGTACGCTCACTGCTCGCCTCCGACCATCCGGTCGAGATCATCGTGGTGGACGACGGCTCCACCGACGGCACCGCCGACCTGGTGGAGTCGCTCCGGCTGCCCGGGGTGCGGGTGATCCGGCAACCCAACGCGGGCAAGCCCGCCGCGCTCAACACGGGACTCGCCGCGGCCACCTGCGACCTGGTGGTCATGGTCGACGGCGACACGGTCTTCGAACCCGACGCCGTCCGCATGATCGTGCAGCCCTTCGCCGACCCCCGCACGGGTGCCGTCTCCGGCAATGCGAAGGTCGTCAACCGTCGCGGTCTCCTGGGGCGGTGGCAGCACATCGAGTACGTGGTCGGCTTCAACCTCGACCGCCGCCTGTTCGACCTCGCCGAGTGCATGCCGACCGTGCCCGGCGCCGTCGGCGCCTTCCGACGCCGGGCACTGCTCGCCCTCGGCGGCGTCAGCGACGTCACCCTCGCCGAGGACACCGACCTCACCATGGCGCTGTGCCGCGCCGGCTGGCGTGTGGTGTACGAGGAGCGCGCGGTGGCCTGGACCGAGGCGCCCGCCTCCCTGAACGCCCTGTGGCGGCAGCGGTACCGCTGGTGCTACGGCACTCTCCAGGCGATGTGGAAGCACCGCGGCGCACTCGTGCAGCGCGGCGCCGCCGGCAAGCTCGGCCGCCGGGGCTTGGTCTACCTGCTCCTCTTCCAGGTGCTGCTGCCCCTGCTCGCGCCCGTGGTCGACGTCTTCGCCGTCTACGGCCTGGTCTTCCTCGACCCGCTGCGCATCACCGCCCTGTGGCTCGCCTTCCTGCTCCTGCAACTGCTGATGGGCCTGTACGCGTTCCGCCTGGACGGCGAGCGCCCCGGCCCGCTGTGGAGCCTGCCGCTCCAGCAGTTCGTCTACCGCCAGCTGATGTACCTGGTGGTCATCCAGTCCGTCTTCACCGCCCTGTCGGGCTCACGACTGCGGTGGCAGCGCATGGAGCGCTACGGCAGCCTCCAGGCCCCGGCGGGCGGACGGACACCCGACCCGGAGCTGGTACCGCACGAGTCCGTCCGGCAGCCGACGGCGTACGAGGATCAGCCACCGGTCCAGACCGGCGCTTTTCACGGGTTTACGCCCGGAGAGCGGCACCGCCGGCAGTGAAGTGTGTGGCCGGAAGGGCCGGGCCGTCAGCGCTGGCCGAAGAAGACCTCCTTGATGTCGCGCGGCGCGTGGTGGACCAGGACATGTCCGGCGCCCGGGTCGGCCGCCACAGGCCGGCCAGGGAGTCCGGCAGAGGGCCGAGCAGCACGGCGGCCGCCGGCAGGCCGTCGATCAGTGTGACCCGACCCTCGGACCTCGGCGCCGGATCGTCCAGCACGGCGCCGGTGCGTGCCTTGCCACGGGCGAGCGCGAACATCACCGCGGCCGTTGCCGCGGTCCAGGCGATGCCAGACGGGTTGGAAGGTGCTGTTCGCGTGGGAGACCGGAGCCGGCATGTTCGCCGACTCCGGCCCGGCGGCACGGCTCAGTGCCGCGGCAAGACGGTGGCCCCCCACGCGGCGTGCGGAGCCAACAGGCTTACGTCATACGGACGTTCAGCCGGTGAAGGCGGTAGTGCCGTTCGGGACACCGAGCCCGGACGGGCCGTCGTATCCGGTGGTGCCGGTGCAGAGGTAGGAGCCGCCGCAGCTGCCGTTGGAGCCGCTGGTGACGTCGTACAGGGCCGAGGCGTGGGCGTACGGGAAGGACGCCGGGTAGGAGCCGGAGGTCGGGGCTCCGCCCAGTGCGTAGGTCGCTGCGATCAGTGGTGAGGAGGCGCTGGTGCCGCCGAAGACCATCCAGCCGGTGGCCGAGCGGTAGCTGTCGTAGACCGCGACGCCGGTGTTCGGGTCGGCGACGGCGGAGACGTCCGCCACGGTGCGGTCGGCACAGCCGGTGTCCTTCTGCCAGCTGGGTTTGGCGTCGTACTTGGAGCAGCCGGAGCCCGCCCCGCTCCAGACCGTGTCGGTCCAGCCGCGGGAGTTGGAGGCGGTGTTCAGGGACGTACCGCCCACTGCCGTCACGTACTTGGAGGCGGCCGGGTACTCGACTCCGTAGCCGCCGTCACCCGAGGAGACGGTGATGGCGACGCCGGGGTGGTTGAAGTAGCTGGAGTCGTAGGTCGCGTCGCTGGAGGACTCGGAGCCGCCGTAGCTGTTGGAGACGAACTTCGCGCCCAGCCTGATCGCGGTGTTCACGGCCGTTCCGAGGTTGGTCATGGCCGCGGTTTTGGCCTCGACCAGCAGGATCTTGCAGTTCGGGCAGGCCGCGCTGACCATGTCGAGGTCGAGGGAGATCTCCTCGGCCCAGCCGGAGTCGCCGCGCGGGTAGCTGGTGCCGCCGTTCTGGTCGGCCTTCGTGAAGCAGCCGTTGGCCGTGGTGCAGGCGGACAGGCCGTACTGGGAGCGGTAGACGGCGAGGTCGGACTCGGCGTCGGGGTCGTCGTAGGCGTCGACGATCGCCACCGTCTGGCCCGAACCGCTGCCGACAGAGGGCAGGTTGTACGCCGCCTGGAGCGAGGAGGGGCCGTAGCCGGAGGGCGCGGCGGCCGCGGTCAGCGCGCTCTCGGCGGGTGCCGACCGCGGTGTGCCCCCAGTGACCTGCAGGGCGTTGCAGGCCATCTCGTTCTTCTTCGTCGGGGCGGTGCAGGCGCGGGCTACGGTGACGCCATGGGCGAGGAAGGCCGTGGCCTGGGCCGCTTGGCCGGCGGGAGCGGCCAGGGCGAGGGCGGCGGTGACGAGTGTGGCCACGGCAGGGAGAGAAACGATTCTGCGCAACGTACGTCCTCCACGTGGTGGGTGAACCGGGAAGGCTGTGGGGGGTGCGCGGTACGACCGCGGCGCGGGGTGCGCGCCGAGGCCGGGCAGACTGTACGGATGTCGCGGTCACGTCAACAAGGTGGACGTTCGAGCAGGGGCATTTCTTTGCCTTTCATGGGAGTTTCCTGTGCAGTTCCTGGGCGGCTCATGGCTGAAATGCGGGCCGCCATGTCCGGACCGACCTGGGTGCCGGCTTCGCCCGAGGTTCCGTGGAGCGCTGTGACGTGCTCCCGCTGGCCGAGTCGGCTCCGTGGACTCACCGAGCCGGGAGGCGGGAGAGCGGCGGCTCGTGATCAGGGTCGTACGGCCGAGGCCACGCCTCCGGGTCGCCTGGCTCAGCCTTGCCGACGGCCGGCAGGGCTGGGCACAGGCCCGAGCAGTCGGTGATGCCAGGAACGTGCGCCGCAAGATCTGTCGCATGCGCACGCAGCCGTTCGACGACGTCTGTCACGCTGCGTTGCACATGGCTGTGGCCGAGGAAACGCCCCCGGGTTTTCGTGGACCAAGATCCACCGTCTTGGACCTGCTCCGGGAGGACGAGCTCCGGGCCGCCTTCCGATCGGTGCGGTTCGAACCGAGCGCTGCTGTGGCGCCTGATCATGCCGACTGCAACCGCGGAATTGCTCTGCGGTGACAAGGTACGCCTCGTGGCTGTGTGACGGGCGTTGTTCATGTGCCTCGAGCCGCAACGTCGATTCCTCGGTGAGTTCCATCAGATGCCGGCCGGCATGGCGTTCCAGTGCGCCCCTGATCATGTCTGGCCGATGCCCGACCGTGATCACACGTCGAAGGGCCCCACCGCAAGCGGTGGGGCCCTTCGACAACGTGCCCGGTGAGGCACTGGCGGAGGATACGAGATTCGAACTCGTGAGGGGTTGCCCCCAACACGCTTTCCAAGCGTGCGCCCTAGGCCTCTAGGCGAATCCTCCGCTGGAGACATTACATGACCGGGAGGAGTGCTCGCGAACTCGTTCCCACCCGCTGACGTCGGGTACTCTGTGCAGAGCCCCTCACGCGGCGCTATCTGACTGAACTCCCCCAGGGCCGGAAGGCAGCAAGGGTAGGTTGGCTCTGGCGGGTGCGTGGGGGGCGCCTGCGTTTGTGGGCGGGGCTGGTTGTCAGTGGGCGCCTATAACCTCGTATGCGTGTCGTCTCTCGCGCTGTACCGCCGCTATCGCCCGGAGTCGTTCGCCGAGGTCATCGGGCAGGAGCATGTCACCGACCCGCTGCAGCAGGCGCTGCGGAACAACCGGGTCAATCACGCGTACCTGTTCAGCGGCCCGCGTGGGTGTGGCAAGACGACCAGCGCGCGGATCCTCGCCCGGTGCCTGAACTGCGAGCAGGGCCCGACGCCGACTCCGTGCGGGGAGTGCCAGTCCTGCCGCGACCTGGCGAGGAACGGCCCCGGTTCCATCGACGTCATCGAGATCGACGCGGCCTCTCACGGTGGTGTGGACGACGCCCGTGAACTGCGCGAGAAGGCCTTCTTCGGGCCCGCCTCCAGCCGCTACAAGATCTACATCATCGACGAGGCCCACATGGTCACGTCGGCCGGCTTCAACGCGCTGCTGAAGGTCGTCGAGGAGCCGCCGGAGCATCTCAAGTTCATCTTCGCCACGACCGAGCCCGAGAAGGTCATCGGGACCATCCGGTCGAGGACCCACCACTACCCGTTCCGGCTGGTGCCGCCGGGCACGCTGCGGGACTACCTCGGCGAGGTGTGCGGCAAGGAACAGATCCCCGTCGAGGAGGGTGTGCTCCCGCTCGTCGTGCGCGCCGGTGCCGGGTCCGTGCGTGACTCCATGTCCGTCATGGACCAGCTGCTCGCCGGAGCGGGCGCGGAGGGTGTGACGTACGCCATGGCCACGTCCCTCCTCGGGTACACGGACGGGTCCCTGCTCGACTCCGTCGTCGAGGCCTTCGCGACCGGGGACGGCGCCGCCGCCTTCGAGGTCGTCGACCGGATCATCGAGGGGGGCAACGACCCGCGCCGCTTCGTCGCCGACCTGCTGGAGCGGCTGCGGGACCTGGTGATCCTCGCCGCCGTGCCGGACGCCGCGGAGAAGGGACTGTTCGACGCCCCCGCCGACGTCCTAGAACGGATGCGGGCCCAGGCCGGTACCTTCGGCGCCGCCGAGCTCAGCCGCGCCGCCGACCTGGTCAACGAGGGCCTGACCGAGATGCGCGGTGCCACCTCCCCGCGCCTCCAGCTGGAGCTGATCTGCGCCCGCGTGCTGCTGCCGGCCGCGTACGGCGACGAGCGCTCCGTGATGGCCCGCCTCGACCGCCTGGAGCGGGGCGTCAGCTTCTCGGGCGGGGGCGGCGCTCCCGCCATGGGGTACGTCCCCGGTCCCGAGGCGCACGTCCAGCCTCCGGCGCCTGTACAGCAGGGGGGCGGCCCGGCGGCGGCCCGGGCGGCCGTACGAGGGGGAGCGGCGCCGACCCCGACCCCGGCTCCCGCTCCGGCCCCTGCGCCGACTCCAGAGCCTCCGACTCCAGAGCCTCCGGCTCCGGCCGCCGCCGCGCCGGCTCCGGCACCGCCCGTCCCGGGCGCTCCCGCGCCCGGTGCCTGGCCGACGGCTGCTCCCGTGGGCGGCGGCGGCACCCGCCGCCCCGGCGGCTGGCCCACGGCCGCGGGCGGCGCCGCCGCCGCTCCGGCCCCCCAGCAGGCCCCGCAGCCCTCGGCGGCCCCGGCAGCCGCCCCGGCGCCGGCCCCGGCTGCCGCCGCCCCTGCCGGTGGCCTCGACCCCCGGGTGCTCTGGCCGAACATCCTGGAGGCGGTGAAGAACCGCCGCCGCTTCACCTGGATCCTGCTCAGCCAGAACGCCCAGGTCGTCGGTTTCGACGGCACCACCCTCCAGATCGGCTTCGTCAACGCCGGCGCCCGCGACAACTTCGCGAGCAGTGGCAGCGAGGACGTGCTGCGGCAGGCACTGGGCGAGCAGTTCGGCGTGCAGTGGCGGATCGAGGCGGTCGTCGACCCGACGGGCGGCGGTGGCGCGGCTCCGCCCGCCGGATACGGCGCGGCACCTGCGGCCCCGGCCCGCCCTGCGCCCGTCCAGCAGGCCCCGGCGGCCACCGCCCCTGCGCAGAGTGCGCCGACGCCCGCCCCGAGGGCAACGGCCCCGGCCCCCGCGCCGAGCGCCCCGGAGCCGCCGCCGGTGTCTCCCGAGGACGACATCCCCGAGGAGGACGACCCCGACCTCGACGAGTCGGCCCTCTCCGGTCACGAACTGATCGTGAAGGAGCTGGGGGCGACGGTGGTCGAGGAGATCCAGAACGAGTGACGCGTGGCGGCCGCCGACGCCTCGAAGACACGGCGTGCAGCCAGGCTGGCGTCTGCGAGCCGTCGGGGGTTGCCCGCGCGGTTCCCCGCGCCCCTGGGTTCCCAGCGCATCCAGCGCAGGAGAGCGGAGGCTCCCGTCCAGTCCGGCGTTCCGTCCACTGGAAGTGCCGCGAGACGCCGCCGCTACTACCTCAATGGCCGGAAGGGCCGGCGGCTGATTGCCGCCTCAAACGCGCGACCGGCTGGAGGGGGTGATTGCCGCCTCGAACGCCGGACGGGCTGAAGGGGTGCTTGCCGCCTCAACGCGCGATCGGCTGAGGGGGTTCTCGCCGGCTCCATCGCGCGACCGCCGGAGGGGGCGGTTGCTGCCTGAATCATCTGACGGGCCGAGCGGCAGCGCCCCGTAAGGGGCGCGGGGAACTGCGCGAGCAGCCACGACGGCGCCGCAGTGGACGCCACCCCCCAGCCCGTCCGGCGTTCGAGGACGAGGCCGTTCGGGCCGGAGGGGGGCTTGGGGGCGGCGGCCCGCAGGGGGCGTCGGCAGGGGGCCGCTGCTCGGCCTGCCCCCTTGGAGGAACCTCCAGTCGGCCCACCCAGCTACGCTGGCCCCCGTGAAGGTCCTCGTCATCGGCAGCGGCGCCCGCGAACACGCCCTGTGCCGCTCTCTGTCCCTCGATCCCGACGTCACCGCGCTGCACTGCGCCCCCGGCAACGCCGGCATCGCCGAGGTGGCCGAGCTGCACCAGGTCGATGCCCTGGACGGCGGGGCCGTGGCCGCGCTCGCCCTGGAACTCGGCGCCGACCTGGTGGTCGTCGGCCCGGAGGCCCCCCTGGTCGCCGGGGTCGCCGACGCCGTGCGCGAGGCGGGTGTCCCGGTCTTCGGCCCCTCCGGGGAGGCCGCGCAGATCGAGGGGTCCAAGGCGTTCGCCAAGGACGTGATGGCGGGGGCCGGAGTCCCCACCGCCCGTTCGTACGTCTGCACAAACGCCGAGGAGGCCGCCGAGGCGCTGGACGCCTTCGGCGCGCCGTACGTCGTGAAGGACGACGGGCTCGCGGCCGGCAAGGGTGTCGTGGTGACCGACGACCTGGACGTCGCCAAGGCGCATGCCGCCGCCTGCGACCGCGTCGTCATCGAGGAGTTCCTGGACGGCCCCGAGGTCTCCCTCTTCGCGATCACCGACGGCGAGACGGTCCTCCCGCTCCAGCCCGCGCAGGATTTCAAGCGCGCCCTCGACGGCGACGAGGGGCCGAACACGGGCGGCATGGGGGCCTACTCCCCGCTGCCCTGGGCCGACCCCAAGCTCGTCGACGAGGTCCTGCAGACCGTCCTGCAGCCCACCGTCGACGAGATGCAGCGCCGCGGCACCCCGTTCTCCGGTCTCCTCTACGCCGGCCTCGCGATCACCTCGCGCGGTGTGCGGGTCATCGAGTTCAACGCCCGCTTCGGCGACCCGGAGACCCAGGTGGTCCTCGCCCGCCTGAAGACCCCGCTGGCCGGTGTCCTGCTCGCCGCCGCGAACGGCACCCTCGCCGACCTCCCGCCGCTGCGCTGGCACGACGACGCGGCCGTCACCGTCGTCGTCGCCTCGCACAACTACCCGGGCACCCCGCGCACCGGCGACCCCATCACCGGCCTCGACGCCGTCGCCGCCGAGGACGCACCGCACGCCTACGTCCTGCACGCGGGCACGAAGCGCGCCGGTGACGACGTCGTCAGCGCGGGCGGCCGGGTCCTCTCCGTCACGGCGACCGGCGCGGACCTGACCCAGGCCCGTGAGCGGGCGTACGCGGCGGTGGCGCGGATCGGCCTCGACGGCTCCCAGCACCGTACGGACATCGCCGCGAAGGCGGCGGCCCAGGAGGCCTGAGCCCGCCGCCTCCGCAGACCCGTTCCTGATCAGGCCCCGGACCAGAAATCCGGGGCCTGATCGTTGCTGTCTGTCGATCACCTCTGACCAAAGCCATTCCATCGAGTGACCGATGCCCTATCCGGCTGACGGGGGCCGAACCCCCAACTAGGGTGCGGCGCAGGCGTTCCGGCACTTGGCCCACCGGCATTGCGATGTCAGTGGCGGGTGCCACAGTGGGGGAGTGAGCAACAGCCAGGACAGGCCGAGGACAGCAGACAGGGGGTGAGGTCGGGACGTGACCAGTACCGGTATCGGTGCGGAGGCGGGAGCGCAGGCAGCGCGTACCCGGGCCCTCGCCGTGCTGCGCATCCGCGGCCGTGCCCTGGCCGTGGCGCTGCTGCCCGCCGCGGCCACGGTGATCCTGCTGGCCGGCGGTTCCACCGGCCACTTCGTCGGCCGCGGCTGGGACACCGCCCGCTGGGCCGTCGGCGCCCTCGCGATCGTCGTGCTGCTGGCCGCCGCCGGCGTCGCCCTGGTCGTGGCCCGCGCCCGCCCGGCAGTGAGCCCCACGGTGCCGATCCAGGAGGAGTCCGCCCCCGACCTGTACCGGATGGTGCGCGACCTGGCCGACCGCCTCGACGTGCCGGCGCCCTCCGCCATAGCGCTCACCCCGGACTGCGACAGCTGGCTGGAGGACCGCACCCACCCGGCCCACGGGCCGCCCGCGCCCAAGGGCGGTGACGAGCTCGGCACCCCCGGCCTGCACCGCCGCACCCCGGCCGCCCCCGTCCTCGTCATCGGCTCCCCGTTCCTGTGGTGGATGCGCGTCGGCGAGCTCCGCGCGGTCCTCGCCCCGGTCGTCGCGGGTACGGGACCCTCGGCGCACCCGGACATAGCGGCCGCCCGCCGGTTCGTCCGGGGCCTGGACGCGGCGGTGGCGGTCTCCGCGGCGCCCGCCCGACGCCCGGCCACCCGCCTGGTGTGCGCGGGCATCGCCTGGGTGGCCCGGCTGCTCCTGCGGGGCTGCCGGGAGCACGCGGCGCTGATGGAGCGCGGGGTCGCCGCCGCGGCCGCCGAGCGGGCCCAGGCCGTGGACTACGGCCTGCGGATCGTCGCCCAGGAACAGGTCGGCCTGGCCTACGCCGGCTGGGACCGGCTGCTCACCCGGGTCGCGCTGCCCGCCTGGCGGATGGGCCGCTGGCCCTCCCGGCTGGACGCGGGTGTGGTCGCGGCCCTCACCGAGCTGTCCCGGCGTGACCGGCTGGCCGAGGGCTTCGCCTCCCGGCTGGGCGAGCGGCCCGCCTGCGACCTGCTGGAGGAACCGGGCCTCGTGGACGAGGCCGCCTCGCTGCTCGCCGCCCGCCTCTTCCACGGCGGCCCCGCCGAGCCAGGACCGGCCTGGTCGCCGGTGGCCTGGCAGGAGTACCCGGACGAGGTCGTCGACCGCACCTGGCGCACCGAGGCGGCCCGCCTGCACCGCGTCCTGGACGCCCTCGGGGTCCGCGCCACCCTCGACCCCGGCGCCCCGGACCCCGGCGGCCCCACCCTGGCCCGGGTCCTGGACCACCTGACGGACCCGACCGCCGCCTCCGACAGGCCCCGCAGCCTTCCGGCGTACGACGACGACCCGCGCACCTCCGAGGGCGATCCCCGCTCCTCCGGCCAAGATCACCGCACTTCAGGCCACGACGTCCGCATCCCCGGCTACGACGACGAGGCGGACGGCGAGCCCACCGGTACCGAACGCAGCGCCGCACTCGCCGCCGGCCTCACCGCGGCCCTCGCCCGGGAGGAGCACGAGGGAGCGCACGCGAGCACGGCCTGCACCACACGCCCCGGCTGTCCACCGGCCGCCGGCGGCCAGGGCGGCCCTGGCAGTCCCCTCTGGGACGACGGGGCACTGCCTCTCTTCCCGCTCCAGCCCCCGCGCACCGCCCGCGAACTCCTCGCCGACCACGTCAAGGCGATGGTGTGCTGCGCGGCCGTGGACACCGCCGGAGCCACCCCCGGCCTGGACTGGCTCGACGGTCCGGCCCTGCTGGTCGACGGCGAGCGGGCCGCCGACCTGACGCCCAGAATCCTCAGCCTCATCGAGGAGGGAGACCCGGCCCCGCTGCGGGCCTGGCTGGTCGAGTCCGGAATACGGCCCGAGAAACCGGTCCGGCTGGTCTGACCTCGCCGTTTCGGCGCTTTAGCGGAGCAAAGTGTTCCACTTCAGGCAAATTCGCGACGAACCGTGACCGTACGCGTGCGTTATGTGATGTGCTGGGACCGTTGCCGGGTGTGGCAAGCGCATCCGACATAAGACAGACGCCACAGTCACGGTACGGAACAGCACGGCACGGAACAGCACGGAACAGCACGGCACGGCGTACACATCGCATACATCGCACATCGGCTCGATCAGCACACTTCACGGGGGCACGAGGGAGGGGAGCCACCATGGCATCGGACCAGATCCGCCGCTGGGAGTCGGGAGCACTTGCGCACGCCGTCACGGACCCCTTCGGTCAGGGGCCCGTCCCCTGGCTGCGCGGCAGCGAGACCTATTTCGACGACACCGGTCATGTCGTCCCCTGGTACGTGGACCCCGGCAGGCCACAGCCCACCGGCGAGAACCCGCGGGTCCCGGCACCGCGCTCCGCCGACGGCGGCCCGCGTTCCGCGGACGACGTGCACCGTCAGATCAAGGGGTTCACCTCGACCGGCGCGGTCACCCCGGGCGAGGCCGTCGACTTCCACATCACCGTCGACCCGCCGCAGGAGTTCAGCGTCGACATCTACCGCATCGGTCACTACGGCGGCGACGGCGCGTCCAAGATCACCACCAGCCCCCGGCTGTCCGGCATCGTCCAGCCCCCGCCGCTGGCCGCCGACCGCACGGTCTCCTGCCATCACTGGTGGCTCTCCTGGCGGCTGCAGGTCCCGTCGTACTGGAGCATCGGCGCGTACGTCGCCGTGCTCACCACGGCCGACGGCTACCGCTCCCACGTGCCCTTCACGATCCGCGACAACCACCCGGCCGACCTGCTGCTCCTGCTGCCGGACATCACCTGGCAGGCGTACAACCTCTACCCGGAGGACGGCCGCACCGGCGCCAGCCTCTACCACGCCTGGGACGAGCGGGGCCGGCTGCTCGGCGAGGCCGACGCGGCGACCACCGTCTCCTTCGACCGGCCGTACGCGGGCGCAGGCCTGCCCCTGCACGTCGGCCACGCCTACGACTTCATCCGCTGGGCCGAGCGCTACGGCTACGACCTCGCCTACGCCGACGCCCGCGACCTGCACGCCGGCCGCGTCGACCCGACCCGCTACCGGGGGCTGGTCTTCCCGGGCCACGACGAGTACTGGTCGCCGCAGATGCGCCGCACCGTCGAGCTGGCCCGGGACAGCGGCACCAGCCTCGTCTTCCTCTCCGCCAACACCATGTACTGGCAGGTGGAGTTGGGCCCCTCCCCGTCCGGGGTCGCGGACCGCCTGCTGACCTGCCGAAAACGCAAGGGCCCGGGAAAGCCCGTGCTCTGGCGCGAGATCGACCGGCCCGAACAGCAGACGGTCGGCATCCAGTACGCGGGCCGGGTGCCCGAGCCGTCCCCCCTGATCGTGCGGAACGCGGGGCACTGGCTCTGGGAGGCCACCGGCGCGCACGAGGGCGACGAACTCCCGGGCCTGGTCGCCGGCGAGGCGGACCGTTACTTCCCGCGCACCGCGCTGCCCGAGCACGAGGAACGCATCCTGCTCGCCCACTCCCCCTACACCGACAACGACGGCGTCCTGCGCCACCAGGAGACCTCGCTGTACCGCGCTCCCTCCGGGGCCCTGGTCTTCGCCGCCGGCACGTTCGCCTGGTCACCGGCCCTGGACCGCCCCGGCCACATCGACGCCCGGGTCCAGCGGGCCACCGCCAACCTCCTGGACCGCATCTGCAAGCACGACTGACGCGGGCACGCCGTCTCGCACACGTGTCCGCGCCGCCCCGCTGTCCGTGCACAACCCGGCATACGGGAGAATCGAGGGCACCTGTACAGAACCACGGGGAGGAACCGTGTCCGGATTCGTCGAAAAGCCCGAGCCCGTGGAGGTGCCGGGCCTGGTGCATCTGCACACCGGCAAGGTGCGCGAGCTGTACCAGAACGCGGCCGGAGACCTCGTGATGGTCGCCAGCGACCGCCTGTCCGCGTACGACTGGGTGCTGCCGAGCGAGATCCCCGACAAGGGGCGGGTGCTCACCCAGCTCTCCCTGTGGTGGTTCGACAAGCTCGCCGACCTGGTCCCCAACCACGTCATCAGCACCGAGCTGCCCGAGGGCGCCCCCGCCGACTGGGCGGGACGCACCCTCATCTGCAAGTCACTGAAGATGCTCCCGGTCGAGTGCGTGGCCCGCGGCTACCTCACCGGCTCGGGCCTCGCCGAGTACCAGGACTCCCGCACGGTCTGCGGCCTCGCCCTGCCCGAGGGCCTGGTCGACGGCTCCGAGCTGCCCGCCCCGATCTTCACCCCGGCCACCAAGGCCGAGGTCGGCGAGCACGACGAGAACGTGTCGTACGAGGAGGTCGCCCGCCAGGTCGGCGCCGAGACCGCCGCCCAGCTGCGCCAGGCCACCCTCGCGGTGTACGGCAGGGCGCGGGACATCGCCCGGGACCGGGGGATCGTGCTGGCCGACACGAAGTTCGAGTTCGGCTTCGAGAACGACACGCTCGTCCTCGCCGACGAGGTCCTCACCCCGGACTCGTCGCGCTTCTGGCCGGCCGACGAGTGGCAGCCGGGGCGTGCCCAGCCGTCGTTCGACAAGCAGTACGTGCGCGACTGGCTGACCTCGGCCGAGTCCGGCTGGGACCGCAGGAGCGAGCAGCCCCCGCCGCCGCTGCCGGAGCAGGTGGTCGAGGCGACCCGCGCGAAGTACATCGAGGCGTACGAGCGGCTGACGGGCAACAGCTGGTCGTGACGACGGCGGCTTGTCTCCCGGGCCCCCGGCCCGGGAGCGGCGAAAGCCCCGGAAGAACGCGGAAGGCCCCCGGCACGAACCGGGGGCCTTCTCCTCTGAGCGGACGACGAGGCTCGAACTCGCGACCTCAACCTTGGCAAGGTTGCGCTCTACCAACTGAGCTACGTCCGCATGCGCCGTGGCGCGAGAGCAACTATACCCAACCTCGCTCCCGTGCGAGACGCACTGCCGCATGACGGTTCTCCGCACCGAGTTTGGTGACGGCCGAGGAGAGGTAGTTCCGCACGGTCCCCGGCGACAGCGCGGCCCGCTCGGCGATCTCCGCGACCGGCGCCCCGTCGGCCGCCAGCTCCAGCACCTCCGCCTCCCGCGCGGTCAGCGGCGAGTCCCCGGCGGAGATCGCGTCGGCGGCCAACTCCGGGTCGATGTACCGGCGTCCCGCGTGCACGGTCCGGATGATCTCGGCGAGCCGCTGCGCACTCACCGTCTTCGGGACGAACCCCCGCACTCCGGCGGCCAGCGCCCGCTTCAGGTGCCCGGGGCGTCCGTGACCGGTGACGATCAGCACCTGGCAGCCGGGCAGTTCGGCGCGGAGCGATGTGGCGACCCTCACACCGTCGGCGCCCGGCATCTGCAGGTCCAGCACCGCCACGTCGGGCCGGTGTGCCTGCGCCATGGCCAGCGCCTCGGGCCCGCTCGCGGCCTCCGCGACGACGACCAGATCGTCCTCGAGTCCCAGCAACGCGGCCAGCGCACCCCGGATCAGATGCTCGTCGTCCGCGAGCAGCAGCCGTACCGGTGACGTCATGAAGTGACTCCACTCACATTCGTATCGGCGGTCGCACGACCGGACAGCGGCACCGAGGCGACCAGCCGGAACCCGTCCGTCCCGACCGGCCCGGCCTCCAGCGTGCCGTCGACCACCGCGAGCCGCTCCCGCAGCCCGGCGAGCCCGGACCCACCGCCCCCGCCGCTTCCGCCGGCCCCGCGCACCACAACTCCGTCGTTCTCCACCGTCAGCACCACGCATCCCTCTCGTACCCGCAGCCCCACGGTGCACCGTCCCGCGTCCCCGTGCCGCAGCACGTTGGTGGTCGCCTCCCGCACCACCCAGCCGAGCGCCGACTGCACCTCGGCGGGCAGCCCGGCGGCCTCGCCGGTCACCTCGCAGGCGACTCCCGCGGCCGTCAGCACGCCCCGCGCACCGGCGAGTTCGGCCCCCAGGTCGGCCTCCCGGTAGCCCCGGACGACATCGCGGACCTCCCGCTGCGACTCCTGGGCGATCCGCTGCACCTCGATCATCTGGTCGACGGCCTCGGGCCGTTCGCGCCGGGCCAGCTGGACGGCCAGTTCGCTCTTGAGGGCGATGACGGCGAGGTTCCGGCCGAGGACGTCGTGCAGGTCCCGCCCGAACCGCAGCCGCTCCTCGGCGACGGCGAGCCGGGTGCGGGTCTCGCGGGCCTCGTCGAGTTCGTAGACGGCGTTCAGCAGCCAGACGGAGAAGACCGAGGTGAAGGCGAGGAACGCACCGCCGAGGAACACCACGAGCGCGGTCAGCAGCGCGGCCGCCCCGGGGTAGCCGAGCGGGAAGGAGACCGCTCCGGCACCGCAGGCGAAGCCCGCGACGAGCGACAGCACCCGCTTGCGGTGGTGCACCCCGAGCGCCATGGTCCCGGCGCCGAAGGCCAGCACCCCGGTGAAGACGCTGCCGCCGGCGGCGTCCAGGTCCGGTCCCGGCCCGTGCTTGCGCAGGACGAGGGCGACGACGGCGAAGACGTACGTCGCCGCGGCGAGCGCCCACAGCAGCCGCACCGGCTGCCCCCGCCGGCCGCGCGTCCAGTCCAGCGCCCGGGAGGCGGTCACCGCGCAGAGCAGCGCGTGGACGACGACCATCGCCATCAGCCAGCCCGCGACCCTTGGCCCGGCCTGCGAGAACACCGGCAGCCCGATCGCCGCGACCTCGATCACCGCGAAGAAGTGGAACGACCAGCGCGTGTACGTCTCGACCTTGGCGGGGGTGGTCTTCCGCCGCCACCAGCCGCCTGCTGCCCCGCTCATCCCGGTCCCGTTTCCCCTCGTGCCCCTCAGCGCCGGGGTTCCCAGCGGAACCACCGCCGTACAGCAAACACCGCGACCACGGTCCAGGCCAGGGCGGTGGCGACCGCGCCCAGTGCCTCGTAGGCGCTCAGTTCCCCGGTCCAGCCCGCGCGGACCAGGCGGACCGCCGGGGAGAGCGGGAGGAGTTCACAGACCGCGGCGAGCCGGTGCGGCAGGACGTCCGCGGGGACGGCGATGCCCGAGCCCATCATGGACACGAGAACCAGGGGCGCCGCGGTGATCTGGGCGCTCTCGGTGGTCCGGGTGACGGCCGCGGTGAGCGCGGCGAGCACGGCGCTGAGCACCAGGCCGAGGACGAGTCCGAGCAGCGTGAGGTACGGCGCCCTGGGCGCGCCCGCGTCGAGCAGTACCGTGCAGCCGACGGCCAGCAGCAGCGCCTGGGCCAGGCCGAGACAGAGGGCGGGCAGGGCGGTGCCGGTCAGGATCTCCGCGTCGGACAGCTCGCCGGTGCGCAGCCGCTTGAGGACGAGTTCCTCGCGGCGGGCGACGAACGCGCCGACCAGCGAGCTGTAGACGGCGAACAGGAACGAGAAGCCGATCGCGGCGGTCAGCGTCAGGGTGCCGAGGCCGATCCCCTTGAGGCCCGCCTGGTCGATCGCGGGCCGCACGCTGACCGGCAGCACGAGCGGCATGAGCAGCGCGGTGAGCACCGCGCTGCGGTTGCGGCCGAAGAGGAGCAGCTCGGCGCGGGAGAGGGCGCGCAGCCGCGCCGCGACCACCGTGTTCATGCGGCAGCCTCCTTCGCGATCCCCAGGAACGCCTCCTCCAGCGAGGCGGAACGCACCTCCAGCCGGTGCAGCTCGACCCCGGTCCGTTCGGCCCAGCCCAGTACCGCGGCGGCGGTCCGCTGCACCTCGCGGGTCCGCAGCCGGACGAGGCCGCCGTCGAGTTCGTGTCCGCACACGCCCATCGCGGCGAGCGGCGGCAGGTCCCCGAGGAAGTAGCCCGTGGGCAGCTCGAAGGACATCCGCGCGGGCCGGCCCGCGGTCACCTCGCCCGGTGTCCCGGCGGCCGCGATGCGTCCCTCGTGCAGGATCGCGAGCCGGTCGGCGAGGTCCTCGGCCTCCTCCAGGTAGTGCGTGGTGAGCAGGACGGCCGTTCCGTCGTCGCGCAGGGTGCGCACCAACTCCCAGGTGTCCCGGCGGCCTTCGGCGTCCAGTCCGGTGGTCGGCTCGTCCAGGAACAGCACCTCCGGCCTTCCGAGCAGCGCGAGGGCCAGGTCAAGGCGGCGCCGCTCGCCGCCGGAGAGCTGTTTGACCCGGACGGCCGCCCGGCCGCCGAGCCCGACCAGGCCGAGCGCCTCGGCCGTGGGCCGGGCGCCCGTCGTACAGCCGGCCCACATCCGTACCGTCTCGCCGACGGTCAGCTCGGATGGGAAACCGCCCTCCTGGAGCATCACGCCGGTGCGCGGGCGTACGGCGGCCCGCTCCCGGTGCGGGTCGTGGCCGAGCACCCGTACCCGGCCGCCGTCGGGCGGTGCCAGTCCTTCCAGCAGTTCGACCGTCGACGTCTTGCCGGCGCCGTTGGTGCCGAGCAGCGCGAAGATCTCCCCGCGGGCCACGGAGAAGGTGATTCCACGGACCGCCTCGAACCCGCCCCCGTAGACACGCCGGAGATCTGTGACCTCAATCACGTGTTCGTAGTTCATGACTCCAGCGTCCCCGCGGCCGGAGCCGGGCAGCAGTGCGCCGTGTCATCACTCGCCATGACAAATGTCAGAGGGCGTCCCGGCGACCCGGAGGCGGGCGCACGAAAAAACCCCAGTCATGTGACTGGGGTTTCCTCTATGAGCTGGAGCGGACGACGAGGCTCGAACTCGCGACCTCAACCTTGGCAAGGTTGCGCTCTACCAACTGAGCTACGTCCGCACTGCTCCCGACCGGCTCCCACCGATCGGTGCGAGCACCAGCCTACCTGATCCACAAGCATGCTCAGGACCGGCGGTGCAGAGCGGGTGACAGGAATTGCACACTGCGCCTTCCCCCTGGAAGGGGGATGTTCTACTACTGAACTACACCCGCATGTACTCCGTGGGCTTCGGCTTTTCGGCCGGGCCCGTCGGCGTGCTCCAGACATTAGCTGATCAGCAGGGGGGTAGCGCAAGTCGGCTGCCCCCAGGGGTGGCTGACGCACCCTGAGGGCAGCCGGCCGCACCTGTCACTGGGCGGCGCTGAACGCTTCGTACACCTTCTTCGGGATGCGGCCGCGGGCCGGGACATCCATCTTGTTCGCCTGTGCCCAGGCGCGGACGGCCGCCGGGTCGGGGGCGACCTCCGTCTGCTTGTACGCCTTGCCCGACCTCGACCGCTTGCGGCCGGCCACCACGTAAGGCTCCAGGGCCTTGCGCAGTTTCTTGGCGTTGGCCTGATTCAGATCGATCTCGTACGACTTCCCGTCGAGTCCGAAGGCGATCGTTTCCGCCGCTTCCGAGCCGTCGATGTCGTCAAAGAGAGTGACCACGACCTTCTGCGCCACGAATATTCGGTCCCTTCGTGTGGCACGTCTATACAGCTCATCGACAGCTCATCGGCGATGACCGCGACGGCGGAAGATGACGTGCCGAGTATCGGCTATTGCCAATTCATTTGTACAGTGCCTGGCAATACAAAGTGAAGCCCGACTAAATCTGTCCGCGTGTCCCCAGCGCAATAGATGTCGTGGACGAACCCGGGGAACTTTCCCAGAACTTTTCGTGAGGATCGGCCGCTGTCACCCGATCGTGATGCGGCTCACGTAGTTTCCTACAACTCTACTCGCGTAGAAATTTTGTGCGGGTAGTCTGAAGGCACCGGTCGGAGACCACCGACGGGTATCACGGGTATCTGCTCAGCAGTCAGCACCACAACACCGGGAGTGCCAGTGGCACGCGTCGTAGTCGACGTCATGCTCAAGCCGGAGATCCTCGACCCCCAGGGCCAGGCGGTCCAGCGTGCGCTGCCGCGCCTGGGTTTCGAAGGCATCTCCGATGTACGTCAGGGAAAGCGATTCGAACTGGAAGTTGACGGGCCGGTCGACGAGGCCGCGCTCGCCCGCATCCACGATCTTGCGGAATCCTTCCTCGCCAACACGGTGATCGAGGACTTCACGGTTCGCGTCGACGAAGTCGCGGAGGCGGCGAAGTGACCGCTCGTATTGGCGTCGTCACTTTCCCCGGAAGCCTCGACGACCGTGACACCCAGCGCGCGATCCGGCTCGCGGGCGCGGAACCGGTCGCCCTCTGGCACAAGGACAAGGACCTCCACCAGGTCGACGCGGTGGTCCTTCCCGGTGGTTTCTCCTACGGCGACTATCTGCGGGCCGGCGCCATCTCCCGCTTCTCGCCGGTGATGGAGACCGTCATCGAGCAGGCGAAGGCCGGCCTGCCGGTCCTCGGTATCTGCAACGGCTTCCAGGTCCTCACCGAGGCCCACCTGCTCCCCGGCGCGATGCTCGGCAACAACCACCTGCACTTCATCTGCCGCGACCAGAAGCTGCGCGTGGAGAACACCTCCAGCGCCTGGACGACGGACTACAGCGCGGGGCAGGAGATCCACATCCCGCTGAAGAACATGGACGGCCGGTACGTCGCCGACGAGTACACGCTCGACAAGCTGGAGGCCGAGGGCCGGGTCGCCTTCCGGTACCTGGACTTCAATCCCAACGGCTCGCTCCGCGACATCGCCGGCATCACCAACGAGGCCGGAAACGTCGTCGGCCTCATGCCGCACCCCGAGCACGCCGTCGAGCCGCTGATCGGCACCGGCCGCACGGACGGCCTCCCCTTCTTCTCCTCGATCCTCAAGAAGCTGGTCAACGCATGAGCCGGACGCCTCTGGACACGGTCGAGCACGCGGCCGCGACCCCCGACGTCGAGCTGCCCTGGGCCGAACTCGGCCTGAAGAAGGACGAGTACGAGCGGGTGGTGGAGATCCTCGGCCGCCGCCCGACCGGCGCCGAGCTCGCCATGTACTCGGTCATGTGGTCCGAGCACTGCTCGTACAAGTCCTCCAAGGTCCACCTCCGCCAGTTCGGCGAGAAGGCGCCCCAGTCGGACGCCCTGCTCGTCGGCATCGGCGAGAACGCGGGCGTGGTGGACGTCGGCCAGGGGTACGCCGTGACCTTCAAGGTCGAGTCCCACAACCACCCCTCCTACGTCGAGCCCTACCAGGGCGCGGCCACGGGCGTCGGCGGCATCGTCCGCGACATCATCGCCATGGGCGCGCGCCCGGTGGCCGTGGTCGACCCGCTGCGCTTCGGCGCCGCCGACCACCCCGACACCAAGCGCGTGCTGCCCGGCGTCGTCGCCGGCATCGGCGGCTACGGCAACTGCCTGGGCCTGCCCAACATCGGCGGCGAGGTCGTCTTCGACGCCTGCTACCAGGGCAACCCGCTGGTCAACGCCGGTGCCATCGGCGTCATGCGGCACGAGGACATCCACCTCGCCAAGGCCTCAGGCGCCGGCAACCAGGTCATCCTGTACGGCGCCCGCACCGGCGGCGACGGCATCGGCGGTGCCTCGATCCTGGCCTCGGAGACCTTCGACGACGCCAAGCCCTCCAAGCGCCCCGCCGTCCAGGTCGGCGACCCCTTCCAGGAGAAGCTCCTCATCGAGTGCACCCTGGAGGCCTTCCGGGAGAAACTGGTCGTCGGCATCCAGGACCTCGGCGCGGCCGGTCTGTCCTGCGCCACCTCCGAGCTGGCCTCGAACGGCTCCGGCGGCATGACCGTCACCCTGGACGACGTCCCGCTGCGCGACTCGACCCTCTCGCCCGAGGAGATCCTCATGAGCGAGTCGCAGGAACGCATGTGCGCGGTGGTCGAGCCGGCCAAGGTCGCCCGCTTCCTGGAGATCTGCGAGAAGTGGGACGTCATCGCCACCGTCATCGGCGAGGTGACCGACGGCGACCGTCTTGAGATCTTCTGGCACGGCGAGAAGATCGTCGACGTCGACCCGCGCACGGTCGCTCACGACGGCCCGGTCTACGAGCGCCCCTACGCCCGGCCGTCCTGGCAGGACGCCCTCCAGGCGGACGACGCGAACAAGCTGCCGCGCCCGGCCGACAGCGCGGAACTCCGCGCGCAGGTCCTTCAGCTGGTGGGCTCCCCCAACCAGGCCTCCAAGAAGTGGATCACCTCGCAGTACGACCACTTCGTGCAGGGCAACACGGTGCTGGCCCAGCCCGAGGACTCGGGCATGATCCGCATCGACGAGGCCACCGGCCTCGGCGTCGCCATCGCCACCGACGGCAACGGCCGCTACGCCAAGCTCGACCCCTACACGGGCGCCCAGCTGGCCCTGGCCGAGGCCTACCGCAACGTGGCGACGACCGGCGCCAAGCCCCTCGCGGTCTCCGACTGCCTGAACTTCGGCTCGCCCGAGGACCCGGCGGTGATGTGGCAGTTCGCGGAGGCCATCCGCGGCCTCGCCGACGGGTGCCTCCAGCTCGGCACCCCGGTGACCGGCGGCAACGTCTCGCTCTACAACCAGACGGGCGAGGCGGCCATCCACCCGACCCCGGTGGTCGCCGTCCTCGGCGTGATCGACGATGTGGCCCGCCGCACCCCGGTCGCCTTCCAGGAGGAGGGTCAGCTGCTCTACCTCCTCGGCGACACCCGCGAGGAGTTCGGCGGCTCGGCCTGGTCCCAGGTCGTCCACGACCACCTGGGCGGTCTGCCCCCGAAGGTCGACCTGGAGCGCGAGCGCCTGCTCGCCGAGATCCTGATCTCCGCGTCCCGCGACGGCATGATCGACTCCGCGCACGACCTGTCCGACGGAGGTCTGATCCAGGCGGTCGTGGAGTCCGCGCTGCTCGGCGGCAAGGGCGCGCGGCTCGTCGTACCGGACGGCCTCGACGCCTTCACCTTCCTCCTCTCCGAGTCGGCCGGCCGCGCCCTCGTGGCCGTCCCGCGCTCCGAGGAGGTCCGCTTCAACGACATGTGCGGCGCCCGCGGCCTGCCGGTCACCCGCATCGGTGTCGTGGACGGCGACGCGGTGGAGATCCAGGGCGAGTTCAGCCTCAGCCTGTCCGAACTGCGCGAGGCGCACGAGGGCACGATCGAGGCACTGCTGGCGTAACCGGCCGCAGAACGGACGAAGGCCCCGCCCGGATGCGCTTCCGGGCGGGGCCTTCTCGGCTCACCGGACGTAGTTCTTGAGGATCTCCGTGTCGAGCTCGATGCGCATCGGATCGGGGAGTACCACCTTCTCGCCGAACTTCGAGGTCTGGACGGTGCGGTACCCGCCGACCTGCCGGTCCGGGCCGCTGTGCACCGTGACCGTGCAGGAGTCCCGGTCGATCAGGAGGTACAGCGGGATCCCGGCCTGACCGTACGCGGTCGGCTTTTCATGCCGGTCCCGTCGGTCCGTGTCCGAGTCGTACGAGGTGATCTCGACGACCATGAGCGCGCCGTCCGGGTCGGCCCATTCGCCGTGTCCCGCGAAGTGAGCCTCCGGCGCGAGTACTGCGTCCGGCTTCGCTCTGCCTTCCCGGTACGCATCGACCCGGAGCCCTTGGCCCTGGTACAGGTCCAGGTCGGGCCTGCTCTGCATACAGCGCCGGGCGAGCCAGGACACGATGGTGCTGTGGTCCCCGTCCGTCACCTTCTTGACTCCGATCCGTCCGTCGATGAACTCCAACGTGACGGTCTCGGGAGCGGCGGAGGCGATCGTTTCGAACTCTTCCACCGACATCTGAGACGTGCGCTCGGCCATAACCGTCATGTTGCACCCCCTTCCAGGCGAAGACCAGTGTCGCCAGGCCGTGGCGGTGCGGTGCGGGTTTGGCTGGTGATCACACTCACGGGTGATCGTTCTTGGCTGTCACGGCCGGCTCCCGGAACCTTCCGGGTTGGCGCCGAACACCGCATCCTTCTGGCATGTACTTGCGTGACGTCACCCCGGACGACGTGGACGCGTATGTCCGCATGCGCTGTGACCCCGTGATGATGAAGGACCTCGGCGGTCCGTTGCCCGGGGACGGGATGAGGGACAAGGTGCGCCGGGACGCGGCGGAGGCGGCGGCCGGTACCTCCTGGATCAAGATGATCGTTCCTGATCCCGGCGCCCCCGAGATCGTCGCCGGGAACGTGTGCATCTGGTCGCACGACGAAGGCGGGAAGCCGGTCTCGGAGATCGGGTGGATGGTGCTGCCCGAGTTCCAGGGGCGCGGGCTCGGCAGGCTGGCCACCCGTGCCCTCCTGGAACAGGCCCGGGCCGAGGACCGCTGGGGCGACATCCACGCCTTCCCGGCGACGGCCAACGGCCCCTCGAACGGCATCTGCCGGTCCCTCGGCTTCCGCCTCCTCGGCGAGATCGACGTCGACTTCGCCGGCCGGGTCATCAACAGCAACCACTGGGTGATCAGCCCGGCCTCCGATCTCGCCCCCTGACCGCCCCGCCGGAGCCCGACGGCTCAGTGGCCCGGCTGCCTCAGGCGGGCGCGGACCGCGGTGCGGTCGATGTCGAGTTCGGTGAGGAGCGCCGCCACCGGATCCGGGTGTTCGCAGTCGAGCAGGGCAAGCAGCAGGTGTTCCGGGGTGATGCGGCGGCTGTGGGCCCTTTTCGTCTCGGCGAGGGCGCGGGGGAGGACGGCGCGGGCGCCCGAGGTGAAGGGGGTTCGCTTGCGGGACGCGGGGATCGGTGATCGCTCGATGCCGTGGAGGTCGATGCCGACCACGGCCAGCGCCGAGCGGTCGAGGGTGTCGAGGGCGGCGCGGGCGGTCTCCAGGTCGGTGCCGAGGGTGCGGGCCGCGCCGGGGTCGTGGAGGACCCCCAGCAGGAGGTGCTCGGTGCCGATGCGGCGGTCGCCGCGCAGGGTGGTCTCCTCGACCGCCGACGAGACGGTCGCCCGGGCCTCCGCCGCGAACTGTTCGAACATGGTCGTCTCACTTCCCGTACTTGGCGTGAACGGACTGCCGGGACACCCCGAGGGCGTCCCCGATCTGCTCCCAGGACCAGCCCTGTTCGCGGGCGCGCACGACCGCCGCCGCCTCGACCTGTTCGGCCAGCCGGTGCAGGGCTCCCACGGCCCGCAGCCCCACCGCGGGGTCGTGCGACCTGAGGCGTTCCGAGAGCTCTTGTGTCTCCATGTCTGTCAGTCTGGATTGACGGATCGAGCATTGTCAACCCAGCCTGACAACTCCGGTCTCGTCTGTCGGACCGAGGCAATACGCTCACCGCCATGCCTCCCGCCAAGAAGCGCCCCAGGACGTACGACCCCGCCAAGACCCGCGCGGCGGTTCTCGCCCAGTTCTCGAACGTGCGGGACGCGGTCCGCACCCTCGCCCCCGACCAACTCGCGCTCCCCACCCGGCTGGAGGGGTGGACCGTACGGGACCTCGTCGCCCACATCGGGATGGCGCTCACCGCCGTCCACCGGGCCCTTGACCAGCCCGAGCCGGCGAAGGCGGACGCGGTGCTGCTCGACTGGCCGTTCGGGACCTCCGGCAACGCCGCCGCCATCGACGCCTTCACCCGCCGCCTCGCCGCCGGCCACCCCGACCTCGACGCCTACCTCGCCGACATCGACGACAGCTTCCGCCGCCTGCTCGACACGCATCCCGGCACCCGGCTGCTCGCCACCAGCGCCGGCGCGCTCTCCCTCGACGACTACCTCGTCACCCGGGCCGTCGAGCTGGTCGTGCACACCGACGACCTCGGCGCGGCGGTCCCGGGACTCGACATCCCCTACGACCGGCAGGCCCTGGCCGCCTGCACCCGGCTGCTCGCCGACGCGCTCGCCGTCAAGGCGCCCGGCGGGTCGACCGAGGTGCGGGTGCCGCCGTACGCCGTGGTGCAGTGCGTCGAAGGGCCCCGGCACACCCGGGGGACCCCGCCGAACGTCGTCGAGACCGACCCGCTGACCTGGATCCGGCTGGCCACCGGACGGCTGGGCTGGCAGGAGGCCCTGGCGTCCGCCAGGGTCAGCGCCAGCGGAGAGCGTGCGGACCTCGGGGCGTACCTGCCCGTCCTCGGGTGAGGGAACCGGTCGCCCGGGGCACGCCGTCGAAACGGTATGGACGGGTACGGGTTGAAACAGCGCATGCGCCGTACGACCCTGGCGAGGGCAGTGGCCGCCGCCCTGCTCGCTCTGCTCGCGGTGGCCTGTGGCGGCGGGAGAGGCGGAACCGTGGGGACTGTGCCGGCCGTGACCGGGACCGACTGGACCGTGGACAGCGTGACCGTCGACGGCACCACCCTCCGCGCCCCGGCGCGCGCCCACGTGAGGATCGAGGACGACCGGGCGGCCGGCAGTTTCGGGTGCAACCAGTTCAGCGGCACCGTGCAGATCACCGGCGACCAGTTCCGGCTGAGCCATGTCCGCACCACCCGGATGGCCTGCGACAACGCGCGGATGACCTTCGAGCGCACCCTCTCCCGCACGCTCACCTCCGGACCGCTGACCATGACGGGCGAGGGCGCGAAACTCACCCTCACCGCGAGCGGCGGCGACCGGGTCCAGCTGTCCAAGGCATGACACTCGGCGGCCGCGCGACCCCCCGAATGATGTGCGACACCTCACTCAGAGATACGGTGTGAGGGGGTTGCGCGGGCACCGCTCCGCCCGAACCGGCGCCATCTGGAGAAAGCTCCCACCGTGCTGACCTGCGGAAATGGAGAAAGCCACAACCGTGTCCGTGGTCGTAGATCCATTACCGCCGGGTATCCCCAATTCGGACCAGTGGTCGATCTCGCCTACACTCGGTGCCGTGCCACGTGGTGACGGTCTCCTCAATCACGATCTGCTCCCCGGTGAGAAGGGCCCCCAGGACGCTTGCGGCGTCTTCGGTGTCTGGGCTCCCGGTGAAGAGGTCGCCAAGCTCACGTACTTCGGGCTGTACGCCCTCCAGCATCGGGGCCAGGAGTCCGCGGGTATCGCGGTCAGCAACGGCTCCCAGATCCTCGTCTTCAAGGACATGGGCCTCGTCTCCCAGGTCTTCGACGAGACCTCGCTCGGTTCGCTCCAGGGTCACATCGCGGTCGGTCACGCCCGCTACTCGACCACCGGTGCCTCCGTGTGGGAGAACGCCCAGCCGACGTTCCGGGCCACCGCGCACGGCTCGATCGCGCTCGGCCACAACGGCAACCTCGTCAACACGGCGCAGCTCGCCGAGATGGTCGCCGAACTCCCCAAGGACCACAACGGCCGGTCCACCCGGGTCGCCGCGACCAACGACACCGACCTGCTGACCGCCCTCCTCGCGGCCCAGACCGACGAGGACGGCAAGCCGCTGACCATCGAGGAGGCCGCGCACGCGGTCCTGCCGAAGGTCCGGGGCGCCTTCTCGCTCGTCTTCATGGACGAGCACACCCTCTACGCCGCACGCGACCCGCAGGGCATCCGCCCGCTGGTCCTCGGCCGTCTGGAGCGCGGCTGGGTCGTCGCCTCGGAGTCCGCCGCGCTCGACATCTGCGGTGCCAGCTTCGTCCGCGAGATCGAGCCGGGCGAGTTCGTCGCCATCGACGAGAACGGCCTGCGCACCTCCCGATTCGCGGACGCGAAGCCCAAGGGCTGTGTCTTCGAGTACGTGTACCTGGCCCGCCCCGACACCGACATCGCCGGGCGGAACGTGTACCTCTCCCGCGTGGAGATGGGCCGCAAGCTCGCCGAGGAAGCCCCGGTCGACGCCGACATGGTGATAGCGACCCCGGAGTCCGGCACCCCGGCCGCCATCGGCTACGCCGAGGCCTCCGGCATCCCCTTCGGCAACGGTCTGGTCAAGAACGCCTACGTCGGCCGGACCTTCATCCAGCCCTCGCAGACCATCCGCCAGCTCGGTATCCGCCTCAAGCTGAACCCGCTCAAGGAAGTCATCAAGGGCAAGCGCCTGGTCGTCGTCGACGACTCGATCGTCCGCGGCAACACCCAGCGGGCCCTCGTGCGGATGCTGCGGGAGGCGGGCGCGGCCGAGGTCCACATCCGGATCTCCTCGCCGCCGGTCAAGTGGCCGTGCTTCTTCGGCATCGACTTCGCCACGCGCGCCGAGCTCATCGCCAACGGCATGACGATCGAGGAGATCGGCACCTCGCTCGGCGCCGACTCCCTGGCGTACATCTCCATCGACGGCATGATCGCGGCGACCACCATCGCCAAGCCGAACCTGTGCCGCGCCTGCTTCGACGGCGAGTACCCGATGGAGCTCCCGGACCCCGAACTGCTCGGCAAGCAGCTCCTGGAGACCGAGCTGGCGGCCGGTCCCGCAGCCACGGCCGCGGCCGACGCGATCCGTCGCCCGTAAGCCTCGTAGAAACCAACCCGAAAGATCCCAGGCAATGTCTGAGAACTCTGTTCCCGGTGCTTCCTACGCGGCTGCCGGCGTCGACATCGACGCGGGCGACCGCGCCGTGGAGCTGATGAAGGAGTGGGTGAAGAAGACGCAGCGCCCCGAGGTCCTCGGCGGCCTCGGCGGCTTCGCCGGCCTCTTCGACGCCTCCGCCCTGAAGAACTACGAGCGCCCGCTGCTGGCCTCCGCGACGGACGGCGTGGGCACCAAGGTCGACATCGCGCGCCGGCTCGGCGTGTACGACACCATCGGCCACGACCTGGTCGCCATGGTCATGGACGACATCGTGGTGTGCGGCGCCGAGCCGCTGTTCATGACCGACTACATCTGCGTCGGCAAGGTGCACCCGGAGCGGGTCGCCGCCATCGTCAAGGGCATCGCCGAGGGCTGTGTACTGGCGGGCTGCGCCCTGGTGGGCGGCGAGACGGCCGAGCACCCGGGCCTCCTCGGTGCGGACGACTTCGACGTCGCCGGAGCCGGTACGGGCGTGGTGGAGGCCGACCGGCTGCTCGGCGCGGATCGTATCCGTACGGGTGACGCGGTGATCGCCATGGCGTCCTCCGGGCTTCACTCGAACGGGTACTCCCTGGTCCGGCACGTCCTGCTGAACCAGGCCGGTCTCGCGCTCGACGCGCACATCGAGGACCTCGGCCGCACCCTCGGCGAGGAACTCCTGGAGCCGACCAAGATCTACTCGCTGGACTGCCTGGCCCTGATGCGGACGGCGGAGGTCCACGCCTTCAGCCACGTCACCGGCGGCGGACTCGCCGCGAACCTGGCCCGGGTGATCCCGGACCACCTGCACGCGATCGTCGACCGCACCACCTGGACCCCCGGTCCGGTCTTCGACCTGGTCGGCCGCACCGGCAGCGTCGAGCGGCTCGAACTGGAGAAGACGCTCAACATGGGCGTCGGCATGATCGCGATCGTCCCGCAGGAATCGGCGGACGTGACACTGACCGCACTGGCCGACCGCGGGGTCGACGCCTGGGTCGCCGGCGAGATCACCGACCGCGGCGAACACACCACGGGTGCGGAACTGGTGGGCGACTACGCATAGGCCCATCCCCTCCGGCGTTCGAGGAGCGGGGGCCGGGGCGGAGCCCCGCGAGCCCAGCACAAAACCCGGTCCGGCGTCGAAACCCCGGACCGGGTTTGTGAAGCGGCTCAGCAGCCGCCGGCGTCAAGCACCGCGACGATGCTGGGAGTGCGGACCGGACTGGTCGTCCTCGTCCTCGTCCTCATCGTCGTCGTTGTAGAGATCCGCGTACTGGGCGTACGGGTCGTCATCCTCGTCGTCGTCCTCGAACGGCTCGCCATTAGGCGGCTGGCTCGAAGTCGATGCGCCCAGCTCGCTGGCCAGACGTGACAGGTCAGTCCCACCGCTGTTGTACTTCAGCTGGCGGGCGACCTTCGTCTGCTTGGCCTTGGCCCGGCCGCGCCCCATGGCTCGACCCCCTCGGTGACGGGGCTCGACGGCCCCAGAGTCTGACACGCGTTCATGATCCGGAACGGGCTCTCCTCGGAGAGACCGGTCCGTAGGGCTTCCACGGTACCTGAGCCCGCGCCCATACGGTACGTCGCCCGCACCACGCGCCTGGCTGCACGACCCGCGAGGTGCCCCGTCCCCGCTGGTCAACCACGATTTTAACCACTTCCTGGCGGACGACCCGCCGACGAACGTGAGAGTTCTCTCGAAGTGCCCGTCGGCGGGTACCGGAAAACCGTCCGGAAACCCGGTGTTCGATCAGTGGCCGGCTGCCGTTGCCGCTTCGTGCATCCGCTGTTCGGCGATCCGGTCGGCCGCCGCGGCCGGCGGAATCCCGTCTTCCTTCGCACGTGCGAAGATCGCCAGGGTGGTGTCGAAGATCTTCGCCGCCTTCGCCCTGCACCGCTCGAAGTCGAACCCGTGCAGCTCGTCGGCCACCTGGATGACCCCGCCGGCGTTCACCACGTAGTCCGGCGCGTAGAGGATCCCGCGGTCGGCGAGGTCCTTCTCGACTCCCGGGTGGGCGAGCTGGTTGTTGGCCGCGCCGCACACCACCTTGGCGGTCAGCACCGGCACGGACGCGTCGCTCAGGGCGCCGCCGAGCGCGCAGGGGGCGTAGATGTCGAGGCCCTCGACGCGGATCAGGGCGTCGGTGTCGACGGCCACCTGCACCTGCGGGTGGCGGTCGGAGATCCGGCCGACGGCCTCCCGGCGCACGTCCGTGACGACCACCCGGGCGCCCTCCTCCAGCAGGTGCTCCACCAGGTGGTGGCCGACCTTGCCGACGCCGGCGATGCCCACGGTGCGGCCGCGCAGCGAGGGGTCGCCCCACAGGTGCTGGGCGCTGGCCCGCATGCCCTGGTAGACGCCGTAGGCGGTGAGCACCGAGGAGTCGCCCGCGCCGCCGTTCTCGGGGGAGCGCCCGGTGGTCCAGCGGCACTCGCGGGCCACCACGTCCATGTCGGCGACGTACGTGCCGACGTCGCAGGCGGTGACGTACCGTCCGCCGAGCGAGGCCACGAACCGCCCGTAGGCGAGCAGCAGCTCCTCGGTCTTGTCGCGGTCCGGGTCCCCGATGATCACGGCCTTGCCGCCGCCGTGGTCGAGCCCGGCCATGGCGTTCTTGTACGACATCCCGCGCGCGAGGTTGAGGGCGTCGGCGACGGCCTCCTCCTCGTTGGCGTACGGGTAGAAGCGGGTGCCGCCGAGGGCGGGGCCCAGTGCGGTGGAGTGGATGGCGATGACGGCCTTGAGGCCGCTCTTGCGGTCCTGACAGAGCACGACCTGCTCGTGACCGCCCTGGTCCGAGTGGAACAGGGTGTGCAGGACGCCGGTGGAAACGTCGGTCACTGTGGTGACTCCCGGTTGTGTCGCGTGTGTCGCGCGGGTGGAAGCGGGGGCTCCCGTAAGGGTGGCGGGGGCCTGGCATGAGCGTAGAGCCATTGCCCGTACACCATCCGCGCAGTGTTCAGGATCACTCTCCCGTGCCGCGTGTGCACGTATGAGCGTGGGACGATTTGCTGTGGTTTCCGCGGTCGGCCCCGGTCGGCTCCGTCATGGCTCCACCGTGGGTTCCGCTGGTTTCGAGCCCGGTCCGATGGGGAGGGAGCAGGCGTGCCCAAGGTGTCCTCGGTGGTCGTCCCCTACGCGACGTACCTGCGTGTGTACGAGCCGCTGGCAGCCTTCCCGGACCGGGAGCGCGACCACTGGACGCGCTACGCCCGCCGCCCGGAGCGCCCCTCCTACCAGGACGAACTCCGGCGCTCCCTGGCCGACTTGCTGCCCACCCCGCCGATCGCGGTGCCGGTGCAGGAGAGCGGCGACGCGTTCGTCCTGGAGGTCGACGGCGTCGTCTGCGTCTGTCCGTGGCGGACCCGGCTGCGCGGCTGGCGGGCTCTGGAGGAGCTCTCCGAGGAGCTGCCGAAGCCGGTCCTGGACGTGATGCTGCCGCCGGTCGTGCGCCGGCAGGCCGCGATGGACTACGAGCGCTGGCTGGCCCGCAACCCCGACTCCCGGCCCTGGATCCGCACGGCGACCTGGCAGGTGCCGCTGAACTGGTTCGTGCTGGTCTCCGACGAGGAGCGCCGGTACGAGAAGGGCACCGCCGAGATCCCGCCGATGCTGCGCTACCGCACGCCCATGGTGCAGGCCCGGCGCCGGGTGGCCCGGGCGCTGCGCACGCTCAAGGACAGCGTGGAGGAAGGGCCGCTGATCGACGGCCTGGTGGACGTCGGCCGCTGGCTGGAGGAGTTCCATCCGCGCTCGGTGGTCGAGCTGGACTACGGCGGCCTCGTGCACACCCTGCCCGCCGGGGACCTGGAGGACGACCATTCGGCGGCCGACGTGGCGGCCGGCATCGAGGCGCTGCGTCAGGGGGACGGGGCGGCGGCCGGGGAGGCGTACGGGCGGCTGGTGGAGCGGTGGCGGACGGTACGGGACCGCCGTTCGGCGAACTGAGGGCAGGTCTGCGTGGCGGTCCGCCGGCCGGTCCGAGGGCCGGTCTGGGAACCCGTCTGAGCGCGGATGCCCGGTGATCCGTACTGAGTGACGGGCCGTCCGATGCGGTTTACCGCCGGGTGACACCTGCGTGACGTGTGTGTGGTGAGTGACGTACGTCACGGCCCAGAAGCCATGAAACAACGTACGTTGACGGCACTTCAGTGAACGCACTGGACGTTGGATCCCGATCCGGGCTTTTGCGTCAAGGGTGACGGATAGCACTTACACGGCTCTTGCGCCTCTTGCCACTCCTCGTGCCAAAATAGGACAAGGAGTCCGGGGAGGGCTCCATCCGTCCAAGTGTGGTGCACTGTGGGCGGATTCTCAGCATTACGTGTTTTGGGGGGTCTGGTGCCTCCTGATCGTCCTGTGACTGATCGTCACAGTGGCGTGACTGTCCGCTATGGCATGGTCCATCGGCTTCCGCGGCTGATGCCTACCTGGGAGGGCAATTCCATCGGTTTGGCCGACGCGGCTGGACAGATGGTGTAGTTGTAGTGCCGAGGACAAGCCGTTCGTCCTATAACCGACTCGACTCGCGTCCGCCATTTCGGGCAACGCGGGTCAAGGTGCAGAATTTAGAGGAAAGAACCGAGAAGGTTCGGTTCTCCCGAGGAGGCCGCTCATGACCGCTCGCACCCCTGATGCCGAGCCGCTGCTGACCCCCGCCGAGGTCGCCACGATGTTCCGCGTCGACCCCAAGACGGTCACGCGGTGGGCGAAGGCTGGCAAGCTCACGTCGATCCGCACGCTCGGCGGACACCGCCGCTACCGCGAGGCTGAGGTGCGCGCCCTGCTGGCGGGCATCCCGCAGCAGCGCAGTGAAGCCTGATCCAACTGAATAGCGGGCAAACCGACCGGTCCCCCAACTGGCCGAAGTGCCCCGAACCCTAGCTACAAGCGACGCGGGACCTGCCCCAACAGGGACCACGCCCAGGCCGACAAGAACCTTCAGGCAAGCGACACAGGGTGCGTCGTGGATCGCGCTGGACTCCGCCGGGTCCAGCGCGATCTTTTTTGTGCGTCCATGGCGTCTTCGGCGAGCCTGACCGGCGCCTCTGTGAGCAGCCTTGTCGGAGTCTGGGGATCGCTGTCGGATCCGCTGTGCGGGCACCGGAGGGGGCTCGGGGCGAGGTCCGTCGTCGGGCTCCCAGGGTGGTGCAATTGCACATATTAAATTGACCAGTTGTAGGAAGGGGGTAAGTACCGCCGTTTCGGAAACTCATGCGGTGACACCCGTCACATACCGCACGGGTTGTTTGTACTGCCCCGCGTGCGCTAGAGGAGTCGCGCGCTCCACCGGCCCTTGGGGGAACGGCGGTTGGGCCCACCGTCACGGACTGACCGGGGCCTGGTCCTCCGTGGCGTCCTCGGGGGGCTCCGCGGCGTGCGGGACGGAGTCCATGGCCAGCCGCAGCAGCTGGTGGCAGACCGCGCAGTGGCGGGTCAGATGCCGGTACGACGAGGCGGCCGCCAGGTGGGCCCTCAGTAACGCCCGCGTCTCGTGCCGCACCGAAGCCGCCATACGCCACCTCCAGAAGGGCGCCGACAACAACCAAGCCCTCCCTCCTGGTTACCACCGAATGTGACGCCGTCAAGGGCACCGACCACTACGCGCCGCACGCCCCAAGCCGACCAGATGCGACCGATCCAGCCTCTTTTCAGACCGACCCCCTCCGATACGCCCCTCTTTCTGCCCGCCTACTCCACAGGTGCCCCCTGCCGGGCCGCCCTCTCCTCCCGCCACCCGCCGGCTGTGGCCGGTCCGGCACCGCCGGTCCGCGCCGTTGGGGTGGTCGCCGTGGCGGCGGGAGTGGGGGTGCGGCCGGTGCTTGTCTTTCCGCTGCGGCGGCGCTCAACTACGACGGCGGTTCCCGGCGGTGCCTGGCCCGTCGGCTGTGGCCGGTCCGGCGCCGCCGGTCAGGGTCGCTGTGGTGGCGGTAGTGGGGTGCGGCCGGTGCTTGTCTTTCCGCCGCGATGGCGCTCAGCCACGACGGCGGTTCCCGGCGGTGCCTGGCCCGCTGGCTGTGGCCGGTCCGGCACCGCCGGTCCGCGCCGTTGGGGTGGTCGCCGTGGCGGCGGGAGTGGGGGTGCGACTGGTGTCTGTCTTTCCGCCGCGGCGGCGGTTCGTGGCGGTGGCCGACTCGCCTGTGGTTGGGGGTATGCGAAAGGCCCGCTTCCCTTGGGGGATGCGGGCCTTGGCGGTTGGGCGGTCCTGACGGGATTTGAACCCGCGGCCTCCACCTTGACAGGGTGGCGAGCACTCCAAACTGCTCCACAGGACCAGGTTTCGCGGCACTTTGTCTTGCGCTGTGCTGCGAGAAGGACTGTACAGGAGGGGGTGGGCCCTGGTCGAACTCACCCAGCGTGCCCGGTCGGTTACGGAGCCGCCGTGTCGATCGCCTTCACGATCCGCTTGTCCGAGACCGGGTACGCCGTGCCCAGCGCGTGCGCGAAGTAGCTGACCCGCAGCTCCTCCAGCATCCAGCGGATGTCCAGAACCTGTTGCGGCACCGGCCGGCCCTTCGGGAGCTGCTCCAGGAGCCAGGCGTACTCGTCCTGCATCTCGTGGACCTTCTCCATGCGGGTGGTGTCCCGCTGGACGTTCGTCGGCATCTGCTGGAGACGGCGGTCGGCGGCGACCAGGTAGCGCATGAGGTCGGGGAGGCGTCGTATACCGGCCCAGGTCACGAAGCCCGGCTTCACGAGGGCGTCCAGCTGCTTGCGGACGTCCGTCAGGTTCGCGAGGAGCGCGGGGCTCCGTACACCCTTCAGGCGGCGCTCACAGGCCTGCCAGGCCGCAAGCACCTGCTGCACCTGCCCGACCGTACGGACCGTCGTGTCGACGATCTCGGCGCGCACCTTGTCGTACAGCTTCCGGTACGACTCCTCGTCCCACACCGGCCCCCCGAAGTCGGCGATCAGCTTGTCCGCCGCCGCCATCGCGCAGTCGTCGAACAAGGCCTGGATCGTGCCGTGCGGGTTCGCCGACAGCGCCAGCTTCTGCGCGTTCGTCAGCTTCTCCGACGCGAACTTCGCCGGGTTCACCGGGATGTTGCGGAGGACGAGCCGGCGGGTGCCCTTCCACATCGCCTCGGCCTGCTCCTCCTCGGTGTCGAAGAGGCGGACCGAGACCGTGTCGCCGTCGTCGACGAGCGCGGGGTACGCCTTGACCGGCTGCCCGGCCCGACGGGTCTCGAAGACGCGCGTCAGGGTGCCGATCGTCCAGTCGGTGAGGCCCTTGCGCTCCAGGGACTCGCCGCCCTCGCGGGAGGCGGTGGCCGCGGCGGCCTGGGAGAGGGCCTGGCGGGCCTTCGGCTTCAGCCGGAGCTTCAGCGCCTCCAGGTCCTTGTCCTCGGCCAGCTTCCGACGCCGTTCGTCGACGATCCGGAAGGTGATCTTCAGGTGGTCGGGGACCTTCGCCCAGTCGAAGTCCTCGGCCTCGAAGGGCACGCCGACCATCCGCTTCAGCTCGCGCGCCATGGTCGTGGTCAGTGGCTCCTGCAACGGCACCGCCGCGTCCAGGAAACGCTTCGCGAAGTTCGGCGCGGGCACGTAGTTGCGGCGGATGGGCTTCGGGAGGGTCCGGATCAGCTCCGTGACCACCTCTTCCCTGAGGCCCGGGATCTGCCAGTCGAAGCCCTCGTCCTTGACCTGGTTGAGGACCTGGAGCGGGATGTGGACGGTCACGCCGTCGGCGTCCGCGCCCGGCTCGAACTGGTACGTCACCCGGAACTTCAGCTGCCCCTGCCGCCAGGAGTCCGGGTAGTCGGCCTTGGTGACCGCCTCGGCCGACTCCCGGATCAGCATCTCCCGCTCGAAGTCCAGGAACTCCGGCTGCTCGTGCCGCTTCCGCTTCCACCAGGAGTCGAAGTGGGCGCCGGAGACGACGTGCTCGGGCACCCGCTGGTCGTAGAAGTCGAAGAGGGTGTCGTCGTCGACGACGATGTCCCGGCGCCGGGCGCGGTGCTCCAGCTCCTCGACCTCGCTCAGCAGCCTGCGGTTGTCGGCGAAGAACTTGTGGTGGGTCCGCCAGTCGCCCTCGACCAGTGCGTTGCGAATGAAAAGCTCGCGGCTGGTCTCCGGGTCGATCCGGCCGTAGTTCACCTTCCGGTCGGCGACGATCGGTACGCCGTACAGCGTGACCTTCTCGAACGCCATCACGGCCGCCTGGTCCTTCTCCCAGTGCGGCTCGCTGTACGTCCGCTTGAGGAGGTGCTCGGCGAGCGGCTCGACCCACTCCGGCTCGATCTTCGCGTTGACCCGGGCCCAGAGGCGGCTGGTCTCCACCAGCTCGGCCGACATCACGAACCGCGGGGTCTTCTTGAAGAGTGCGGAGCCCGGGAAGAGCGCGAACTTGGCGTTGCGCGCCCCCAGGTACTCGTTCTTCGCGCCGTCCTTCACGTCCTTCATGCCGATGTGGGACAGCAGGCCGGCCAGGAGGGAGACGTGCACGCGGTCACCGGGTGCGTCCTCCTCGTTGAGGTGGATGCCCATCTGCTTGGCGACCGTGCGCAGCTGCGTGTAGATGTCCTGCCACTCGCGGATCCGCAGGAAGTTCAGGTACTCCTGCTTGCACATCCGCCGGAAGGAGCTGGAGCCGCGCTCCTTCTGCTGCTCCCTGACGTATCTCCACAGGTTGAGGAAGGCGAGGAAGTCGCTGGTCTCGTCGCGGAAGCGGGCGTGCTGCTGGTCGGCCTGGGTCTGCTTCTCGGCCGGGCGTTCGCGCGGGTCCTGGATGGAGAGCGCGGCGGCGATGACCATGACCTCGCGGACACAGCCGTTCTTGTCGGCCTCCAGGACCATCCGGGCGAGCCGCGGGTCGACCGGCAGCTGGGCGAGCTTGCGGCCGGTGTCGGTGAGCCGTCTGCGCGGGTCCTTCTCGGCCGGGTCGATGGCGCCCAGCTCCTGGAGCAGCTGCACGCCGTCCCGGATGTTGCGGTGGTCCGGCGGGTCGATGAAGGGGAACTTCTCGATGTCGCCGAGGCCGGCCGCGGTCATCTGCAGGATGACGCTCGCCAGGTTCGTACGGAGGATCTCGGCGTCCGTGAACTCCGGCCGGGAGACGAAGTCGTCCTCGCTGTACAGCCGGATGCAGATGCCGTCGGAGGTACGGCCGCAGCGGCCCTTGCGCTGGTTCGCGCTGGCCTGGCTGATCGCCTCGATGGGCAGCCGCTGCACCTTGGTGCGGTGGCTGTAGCGGGAGATCCGGGCGAAGCCGGGGTCGATGACGTACTTGATGCCCGGGACCGTGAGCGAGGTCTCGGCGACGTTGGTCGCCAGAACGATCCTGCGGCCGGTGTGCGGCTGGAAGACCCGGTGCTGCTCGGCGTGCGAGAGCCGGGCGTAGAGCGGGAGGACCTCCGTGAACCGGTAGTTCTTCCTGGTGAGCGCGTCGGCGGTGTCCCGGATCTCCCGCTCGCCGGAGAGGAAGACGAGGATGTCGCCCGGTCCCTCGCCCTGGAGCTCCTCCACCGCGTCGCAGATGGCGGTGATCTGGTCCCGGTCGGCGTCCTCCGCGTCCTCCTCGAGGAGCGGCCGGTACCGCACCTCGACCGGGTACGTCCGGCCGCTGACCTCGATGATCGGGGCGTCGCCGAAGTGCCGGGAGAACCGCTCGGGGTCGATCGTGGCGGAGGTGATGACGACCTTGAGGTCGGGCCGGCGCGGCAGCAGCTGGGCGAGGTAGCCCAGCAGGAAGTCGATGTTGAGGGACCGCTCGTGGGCCTCGTCGATGATGATCGTGTCGTAGGCGCGCAGCTCGCGGTCGGTCTGGATCTCGGCGAGCAGGATGCCGTCCGTCATCAGCTTGACGAAGGTGGCGTCCGGGTTCACCTGGTCGGTGAAGCGGACCTTCCAGCCGACGGCCTCCCCGAGGGGCGTGCGCAGCTCCTCCGCGACCCGCTCGGCGACGGTACGGGCGGCGATCCGGCGGGGCTGGGTGTGCCCGATCATGCCGCGCACGCCGCGCCCGAGCTCCATGCAGATCTTGGGGATCTGGGTGGTCTTCCCGGAACCGGTCTCACCGGCGACGATCACGACCTGGTGATCGCGTATCGCCTCCGCGATCTCGTCTTTCTTCTGGCTGACGGGCAGCTGCTCGGGGTACGAGACGGCGGGCACGACGGCGCGCCGGGCGGCCATCCGTTCCTCGGCCCTGGCCACCTCTGCCTCGATCTCGGCGAGGACGGCGGCCCGGGCCTCCGGCTTACGGATCTTGCGCGCACCTTCCAGCCTGCGCCCGAGCCGGTGCGCGTCGCGCAGTGAGAGCTCGGTCAGGCGGGGGGCGAGGGGGCCGAGGGCGGGAGCGGGATGCGTAGACATACGCGGTCCAGGATCTCACCTCATGGAAATTCATGGCGAACGCTTTTGCCTCCGGCGGTTTGGCCGACGGTGCCGGGGGCGGACGGTTCGGTTCGGGTGCGGGCCGGTGGGGGCTGGTCGCGCAGTTCCTCCCCCAGCCTTCGGCCGGGGGGTACCCCCAGCGCCCCTGAAGGGGCACTTGGCCGGTCGCCCCATTTCAGCGGCACCATGCCGGCGCCGGTGAGTGAAAGCCCCTAGGGGGTTCGCTGGGCAGGGGCCGTGGGGGTCGGGGCCGGGGTGGAGGCTGCGGCGATGGACTTTGCCGTGTTCGATACGGCCTTGATCCCGAGGTACGCCGTGGTCATGCTGCTCACCGCCGTGAAGGCGGCGGTGAGGACGCCGATGATCACGGACTCGTTGCCGTTGAGCCGCCAGACGCCGAAGACCGCGACCCCGGCGATCGCGAGGTTGCTGACGACGACGGCGAGGAGGCCGTAGCGCGCACGGTCCTTCTCCAGCTGTATGTCCTGATCCCGGTTCATCTTCCCCACCCTGGTGACGTGTTGACCCGCCAGAACCTAGCGGCGGCGGGCCGCGTCGCCAAGAAGGCTCAGGTGTGTCCGCCCGCCGCCCTCAACTCGGCCAGCCGGGCATCGACCTGGGCCCGGTCGTATCCGCGGCGCACGATGTCGAAGGCGGGCGGCGCGTCCGGGGCCGTGCCCGGGGCCAGGAGTGCGAGGTAGGCGTCGACCTGGGCGCGGTCGTAGCCGCGCCGGACGATCTCGAAGCCGTGGTCCTCGGGTGCCATCACGTCTCCTCTCTCTGGGTCAGCGCGCCGGGAAGACGTCGTAGTCGCCCAGCAGGTCCGCGTACACGTCCACCGAGGTGCTACCGGCGTTGTAGAGGTCGATCTCGCCGTCGGTGCCGGCCTTGACCAGTGCACGGGCGGTCGCGGTGTGGCCCTTGGTGAAGCTCAGCGAGTAGACGCCGGGGCGCGAGGTGCCGTCCGGGTAGGCGACGAGGTAGCCGTTCCCGGACGGGGCGGGCACCGTGAGGTTCAGGTCGGCGGCCGTGACCCCGGTCGCGGGGACGCCGTGGGCGCCGGTGACCTTGAGCTTGAGGGTGGCGTGGGCGGCGAGCCTGGCGACCTTGCCGGTGCCGGTTCCGGTGCGGGTGTTCAGGATGCGGGCCGGGGTGACGGGCAGGAACTCCGAGCCGCCCGCCGGGGCGCCGCCGTACCAGCCGGCGAGGTCGGCGACGAGCTGCGCCGACCCCGTGCCGGCGTTGTGGAGCACGACCTTGCCGTCCTTCAGGGGGAGCACGATCTGGGCGGTCGCGGTCTGCCCGGTGGTCCAGTAGGGGCCGGTCACGCCGGAGCCGGTGGCACCGTGCGTGGAGACGACCAGGCTGCCGGACGACTTGGTGCTGGTCGCGGTGACGTTCAGGACCACCGCGTGCGCTCCCGCCGGGACACCGTGAGGGCCGCCGACCGACAGCGTGACCGAGTGGTTGCCGGCGACCGGGCCGGTGATGCCCCCGGTGTGGTTGCGGGTGTCCAGCAGGCGGGCCGGTGTGGCCGGGTGGTAGAAGTCGCCGTACTGGGCGTTCGACTGGAGGCCGACGGTCGCGACATTGACCGTGACCGCGCCGGAACCGCTGTTGTAGATGTCGACCGAACCGGTCGGGGTGACCTTGACCGTCGCCTCGTTGAGCGCCGTCCGGCCGGGCTCGAAGTTCATGGTGGAGGTGGCGGGACGGGTGGTGCCGGCGGTGTAGAGGGTGAGCGAGCCGCTCGCTCTGGCGGCACTGGTGACGAGTTGCAGCTGAGCCGCGTCGACGCCGTCGGAATCGGCGCGCAGTGTGGCGGCCGACAACTTCAGGACCCCGTGGGCGGCGATCGTCTTCTCGGTGTCGTGCTGCGGGATCATGGCGACGAAGGTGTCCGCGGCGTGGAAGGTCGTCGTGGCGGTGGTGGTGCGGCCCAGGAGGTCCGTCTGCGTCAGCGTGGCGGTGTAGGTGCCGGGAGCCGGGTACTGGTGCAGTGCCCCCTGGGCCCGGGTGTCCAGTCCCTCCTGGCTGCCGTCGCCGTAGGTCAGGACCCGCTGGGCCACCTCCCACGAGTCCGCCGGCGCCGGAACGGCGAACTGCGCGGCGCCTGCGGCGGTCCCCACGCCCCCCACGGCCGCCGTGGCGGACAGCGAGGCGGGCGGCGGGGTGGCTGTACCCGCCGTTGCCGTTCCGAAGGATGTGGTCCGGCTCGTGCCGTCGGTGTTGGTGACGGTGACCACCGGGGTGTAGCTGCCGGGTGTGGTGTAGGTGTGGGCGATCGGGTCGCCCTGCGGGCCGGTGACGGGGGCACTGCCGTCCTGGAAGTCGACCGAGTAGGTCAGAGCCTCGCCCCAGGAGCTGGTGGCGTCGCTGGTCTTCACGGACGTGGTGAACGGTGCGACTCCGGTCCAGGGGGACGGATGGTCGTCGGACGGGATGGTGATCAGGTCCTGCCGTTCGACGGCGCCCCGGTCGGGTCGGGAAGCGCCGGTGCCGGTGTCGTCGACCAGGGGGTCGTCGACGCGCGGGGCGCCCTTGACGTCGGTGGTGAGTTCGCCCGGCGCCTGGGCGTCGGCCGAGTCGACGAGCGGGGAGTGCTCCTGCGGCGACCCGGTGACCGGCGCGCTGTATCCGTCGATGTCGTGCGCGCCCTGTCCGGTCGCGTCCCGCAGGGCAGCGGTGGTGGCGTAGGGGGTTCCGGCCCAGGCGTACTCGGGGCGCGCTGAGGCGGCGGGGCCGCTGCCGAGCTCCGCAACGTTGTAGTCGCCGGTGACCTGTCCCGCGGAATCGGCCGACACCGCATAGAGCGGAGCCGTGGGCGCCGGGCACGTGCTGTTCTGCGTCTGCTTGGTGGAGCCGAGCACGTTGTTCTCCACCGCTCCGGAACTTCCGCCGTCCAGCGATATCCCGGTGGCGCACGAGGAGACGACCGAATTGCCCGTGACGTCCGCGCCGGTCGTCCCCGTCATCGTGATCCCGCCCAGGAGCGGGTTGTTGATCACGTTGGTAGTCACGGTGACCCGGGCCGCGCCCTGCTCCGCCCGCACGCCGTACGCGTATCCGTCGTAGATCGTGTTCCGTGACACGGTCACGTCCGAGGAGGCGCCGTCCACGGTGATCGCGGTCCCCGTACTGCCGGTACCCGACGCGGGGCGCATGAAGGACAGCCGGTCGAAGGTGATGTGGTCGGACCCCTTCGACGCCACCGCGTCCTTGCCGCCGTACCTGAACATCAGCGATGCGACCCGGACGTCGTGCACGGCGTCGAGGGTCAGCGCCGGTGCGGAACCGGGCGCCGCGAGCTGCGCCCAGGTGACACCCGCGCTGGGGACCCCGGTGAAGGTGATCGGCGCGTCGCCGGTGCCCGAGCGGGTCAAGGTCACAGCTTCCGCGTAGGGGCGGTTGTCCGGCGACAGGACCAGGACCGTGTCCCCCGGTTCCACCACGTCCGCCGCGGCCTGCACGGTGCAGAAGGGCAGGCTCTGTGTGCCCGTCCCGCTGTCGCTGCACGTCACGTCATGGTTCACGTACAGCGTCCCGTCGGTCCCCGGGTCCGCCACTGCCGGCCCGCTGCCCAGGCCGTTCATCACCCCCGCGACGACGACCATGGCGAGGGACAGCCCGACGGTGGGGCGGGATCTGTGCACGGAGTCTCCCGGAGCGTTCGCGGTGCGGTCACGAGAACGCCGGATGGGGGTGAACAGCCTTGGGGGTACGAGCGCTTGGGGTCCAGGCAGGTTCAGCTCAGCGTTGACATGCAGTTGTCATGGTCGCAGCTGCATTCCAAAGGAACGCCATGATCCACCCCGGTCTTGCCCAAAACGAAGCGGCTGACGGGCAGCGCCAGGCTGCCGGGGTCCGCGCTGCCACACTGCACGGATGAACGAGACGGTCTTTCGGTACAGAGCCAGGCAGCGCTCCGTGATGTGGGCGTTCGCGCTGCTCCTCGGAGTGTGGGCCGGGTGGGCGGCCGAGCGTGCGTGGAAGCTCTTGGCCGATCACCAGACAGGCGCGGCCGTGGGGCTGTGGCTGTCATTGGGGCTGGCGCCGACCGTGGTGTGCGTGGTGATGGTCGGGATGACCATGGGGCTCACGCGCATCGACGCGGAGGGCCTGCGCACCCGCGGGATGACCGGCCGCCGGCGCGTGGCCTGGAGGGACATCGAGAGCATCCACGAGCTCGCGGGCCGTGGGCGCAACGGGAGCATCACCCAGATCGGAGTCACCCGGACCGACGGCACGTCGTTCCTGCTGCCCGTTCCCTTCACCTCGGGAAAGATCGCCGAGGACCCGGATTTCCACGAAAAGCTGCAGCTGATGCGCCGGGAGTGGAAAAAGCGCGGTGGGCGGGGCGGGGAATGAGAACAGCCCCTCCGGAATCCCGGAGGGGCTGTCTGTTGTGGCTGGGGCCGGGGTCGAACCGGCGACCTATCGCTTTTCAGGCGATCGCTCGTACCAACTGAGCTACCCAGCCACGAGGTTTCACGTGAAACCCCAGCGGTCCTGACGGGATTTGAACCCGCGGCCTCCACCTTGACAGGGTGGCGAGCACTCCAAACTGCTCCACAGGACCAAGCTGTGTGTGCAACAGTGTTGCACACGATCTTGCGTGCCCCCAACGGGATTCGAACCCGTGCTACCGCCTTGAAAGGGCGGCGTCCTAGGCCGCTAGACGATGAGGGCTATCGGCCCGCCTGGGCGCTTCGTCAGCGCGTCGGGGACGTGAGAAGCATATGGGATGGCGGGGAGTATCGCCAAAACGGTTTACGGCGCCGAGGGCGAGGGTGTGCTGGTCGTGCTCCCTGAGGGTGACGGGCTCTGCGAGGGGGACGGGGTCGCGCCCGGCTGGTTGTCCTCCGGGAGGTGACGGCTGACCTCGGCCGTCGTCTGTCCCAGGCCGCCCAGTTTGATCTCGTCCCAGGCCTGGAGCCGGTGGCTGTCCCGGTCGAAGTAGAGGATCGAGGCCTCGATCGGGTCCGGGTACTTGCCCTCGACGGCCCGTAGCCCGCTGCCGCCGGTGGATCCCTCCACGCGGAGCCGGGTGCCGTGCGGCAGGAGTTCGGTCTGCTCGTGGTGGAGGTGGCCGGACAGGACCAGGGGCACCTCGCCGTCCGTCATCCGGGCCGCGGACGGCTCGTGGACGATCGCGACGTCCGCCGGGGTGCCGGCCGCCCGCTGCTCCCGCAGGGCGGTGGCGAGGCGGTCCCCGGCCAGTTCCTCGGCCGCGTCGCCGCCGGGGACGGACGAGCGGTCGGGGGTGAACTGGGGGTCGCCGATCCCGGCGAAGCGCAGCCCGGCGATCGTCTCGGCGCGGCCGTCGTCCAGGACGTGCACGTTCTTCATGCGGGAGAGGTAGTGCTGGGTGGTACGGGAGTCATGGTTGCCCCGGACCCAGACGTACGGCACGCCCAGGTCGGCGACGGGGTCCAGGAAGCCGTTCTCGGCCGCGGTGCCGTGGTCCATGGTGTCGCCGGAGTCGACGATCACGTTCACCTTGTACTGCTCCACCAGCGAGGCGATGATCTTCCAGCTCGCCGGGTTCAGATGGATGTCGGAGACGTGCAGGACGCGCAGGGTGGCCGGGTCCGGGGAGTAGGCCGGGAGCGTGGACGTGACGTCGTGCAGTTTCGTCACGTTCGTCACCAGGCGGGCCAGTTCCTTCTGGTAGACGTCGAATTCGGTGACGATGCTGCGCGCGTTGCCGACCAGCGCCGGGGCGGAGGAGAGCAGGCCGGAGTACCGCGGTTCCAGGACCGACTCGGGGTTCCAGGTGGCGAACGCGGTCGCACCGGACGAGGCGAGCAGGGCGAGGGCGAGACCGCCGGCGGCCAGGGCGCGGCGCGGGCGGCGGTAGACGGCCAGGCCGAGGGCGGTGGCGCCGGTGACGACGGCGACGCAGGAGCGTACGGCCAGGTCGAGGGTGCCGTGCTCGACGTCGTGGGCGACCTCGTCCTGGAGGCCGGAGAGCCGCTCGGGGTGGTCGACCAGGGCTTCGGCGCGGACCGGATCGAGCTGGTCGACGTTGACGTCGAGGCGGACGGGGCCGGAGTGGGTGTCCAGGTAGAGGGCGCCCAGCGGGGAGACGTTGATCTTCGTGCCGCCGGTGAGGGACGGGCGCAGCGTCATCGTCGTGTCCATCGGGCCGACCTGGGCACGGACGTTCCCGACGATCAGCAGGCCGAGCCAGGCGCCGACGAGCACGACGGCGGCCAGGCCGAGGACGCGGCTCCAGGCGGGCGGCGCATGTGCCTCGGGGGCGAGTTCCAGGACGGGCAGGCGGGCTCGGGTTCGGGTGCGGACGCGGGCCATTGGTGCCGTATGCCCAGGATCACCGGCTCATATGCGGCGGTTCGTGCCCCTCGACGGGTTCAGGAGCCGGGCAGGTCAGCCCCAGCCCAGTTCGTGGAGGCGGGCGTCCCCGATGCCGAAGTGGTGCGCCACCTCGTGGACGACGGTCACGGCGACCTCGTGGACCACGTCCTCCGGCGTCTCGCAGTACCGGAGGGTCGGTCCCATGTAGATCGTGATGCGGTCGGGGAGGACCCCGGCGTACCACTCGCCGCGCTCGGTGAGCGGGGTCCCCTCGTAGAGGCCCAGCAGCTCCGGGTCGTCGGCGGACGGTTCGTCCTCGACGAACACGGCCACGTTGTCCATGACCCGCGTCAGCTCCGGCGGGATCCGGTCCAGGGCCTCGCTCACCAGTTCTTCGAACCCGTCGCGGGTCATCTCCAGCACAGGGCCATTGTCAGGGACGAACGCGCGGAACGGAGGTCTCCGGTCTCTATTGCACGCCTGTGACAGCGCACGCACAGCTCCGTCATGCCCCCTGGCAACACTTCTGTCATCGACCTGGTCATGCACCCTGGGGGGAACCCGATGTCCGCACGTTACCGTCGTCGCACCACAGCGGCCGCCGCCACCGGTGTCGCCGCGCTGCTGGCCGTGGCCGGCCTGTCCGCCACCGCGACGGCCGCTCCCGCCGCCAAGGCGGTGAGCGTGCCCCGGGGGCTGACCATCAGCGACGGCACCCGGCACGTCCTCGTCGGTGGCAGGTCGATCGACTTCGGTACCGTCGTCCGCGACCTTGCCTGGAACCCGAGCGGCAGCAAGGCCGTCTTCGTCGACGGCCACGGCAACCTCGTCGTCTCGGACCCCGACGGCAGCCACCGGGTCACCGTCGCCGCCAACCCGGGCCACCAGACCTGGTCCCACCCGACCTGGCAGGTCGCCGCGGCGGACCGGACGAACGGCATCCCCGCGAAGAACAACATCATCTTCTCCGCCAGGATCCAGGGCAGCACCGTGCTGGAGAGCGTCAAGGCCACCAGCAACCACGGCAGGCCGGCCAGGATCAGCCTGAACAGCGACGACCCGGAGACGGGCGCGCTCCCGAAGACGAACAACACCTGGCCGAACGCCGGCGGGTCCTACGGCACGGCCGTCTACGAGAACACGCACAACGGCGAGGTCTACATCCGGGACGACTACCTGCGTCAGCAGGGCGGTGCGCTGACCAAGGGGTCCGAGCCGGCGCTCTCGCCGGACGCGGAAGAGGTCGTCTTCGTCCGCTCGGTCGGCGGCCACGACCACCTCTTCGTGGACGACCTGACCGCCGGCACCAACGCCGTCAAGGACATCACCCCGCACGCCGCCACCGACTACACCGAGCCCACCTGGTCGCCCAACGGCAGGACCATCGCGTTCCGGACCCCGAACGGCACCTACACCGTCACCAAGTCCGGCCACGGGTTCGGTAACCCAGTCAAGGCCTCCACGCACAAGGGACTGCCCGCCTACCGCGGCTGACCGCCGTCCAGGCGGCCGTCGGAGCGGCCGTCCGGGCCGGCGTCCGCGCGGGCGAGTTCGGCCCGTAGCGCTGCCAGGTGCTGGTCCGCCGTGTCGTGCGGCAGGAACTCGACCACGTCGAGGAAACGGAACAGCACCTGGGACCTGGTGACGGCGAACTCGTAGTCGGCGAACCCCACCACGGCACCCAGCTTTCCTCGCACGGCACCCCGGACGACATGCGCGGTCATGTCGTCCGGGGTTTGTGCGCTGGTGCCCCGCCTGGCGTTGGGACGGGCCAGGTACGGGCAGACCATCGAGGCGTAGAGCATGCACGCGCGGTGCCCGGGGCCCTCCAAGGTCGGCGCCAGGTTCCGGTACGGCCGTCCGGCGGCCAGCGCGTCGCGGATCGCGGCACTCTCCGCGGCGCCGACCACCCGCCACACCGGTCCCCTCGGCATCAGGGTGTCGCAGACGGAACACCGCCTGTTCCGGGCGCACTCCGCGCTGCGCTCGTAGTCGGTGAGGGCGAACTGGGGGGCGTCGCCCTCCCACGGGGTGATGGCGGGCACCGGGTAGCCGCGGCTGTCACGAGGTCTGGCCTCGACGCTCGCCGGCATGGGAACGGAGTCGAATCGCACACCCCATGGTGAACCACCCGTGCGCGCCCTCGCGACGGTCGGGCGGCGAGGCGTGTCCTCTTGTGGGCGGCGGGAGTTGGGCAGGTTGACTTCTTTCTCCGCCCCGGAGGTGGCCGCCGTGCGCCCCTTGTACGTACCCGTCCGTCTGGCCGTCACGGTGATGGCGGTCGCGGCCGCCGCCGGCTGTGTGAACGTGGGGGACGACGCCGGCAAGGCCAAGCCGTCGCACTCCGCGGGGCACCGGGACGGTGACGCGGCCGACGGCGGGTCGGGCGGGTGGGGCGAGGGCGGTGCGGGGTACGGCGGCGTGGTGGCCGACGGCAAGCGCGGACACGGGGAGAAGGCGAAGCCGGGGGAGTCGTCGTCGGCGTCCGCGAAGCCGACGAAGGGGGCGAGCGTGGCGCCTGCCGTACCGGCGAAGCCGGGCAGGAGCGTGGTGCCGGGGGTGCCGGCCGGGCCGACAGGGGCCCCGACGACCCCCGCGCCGCCGGCGGCCTCGCCCACCCCGCCGCCGGACTCCCCCACCCCGCCGCCTCCGGCGACGGATCCGCCGTCCGCCGAGCCGTCCTCGTCGGCACACGAGGGCACGGGGACCCAACTGGTCCAGCGGGAGCCGGCACCGGCGGCGGGGACACCGGCGTAGGGGGTGGCGCCGGACGCGGGGGTGCGGGTGGTTTCGGCACCGCCGGGCCGCGCGGCGGGGGCTGAGCGCCGTTGCGGCGGAAAAAAACTTTCGGGCGGCGCCACACGAGGAGCTCGGGCGGAGTCGCCTGGCGGTCCGGCGGGGGAGCTACGGCAGCTGCGGCGGTCCGGGTGGCGAGTCCGACGCCGGCGGGCGCGTTCGGGGCGGTCGGGGTGGGTGGTCTCGGGCGCGGGGAAGAAGAGGGCGGGCCCGGGTGTTGGGGGACCTGTAGGGCTACGCGTCCGGTCTGTCTGACCCGGTGTACGTGATCTGTGTGATCTGTGCGTCGATGGATTGGCGTGAGCGTCGATGGGGCTGTGGTGAACCTGCTGTGAGCTGCGAGGTTGCGGCTCGGTTTGCCTTCGTGGGTGTTGGGTGCGTATGGTGGTAGATCGTTTGATCCCATTTGCCCGGCGCCACCGCAGAGCGCGCCGTGTGGCGCGTACTCTCCCTTGCCGTGGCGGACCGCATTGAGGCGGTCGTGAGCGAATCACGGAGTTGACGGGCGCGTGCCGAAGAGACTCCGGAAGGTTTCGCATTCGCATGTCCGTGTCCAGTAATGATCAGATCGTCGTGCCCGAGAACATCCAGGACGACGAGCTGGTGACCCAGGTCTCCGAGGAGACCGCTGACACCACCGACACCACCCCCCAGACCACCTTCGCCGACCTCGGCCTCCCCGAGGGCGTCGTGCGCAAGCTCGCGCAGAACGGCGTGACGACCCCCTTCCCGATCCAGGCCGCGACCATCCCGGACGCCCTGGTCGGCAAGGACATCCTCGGCCGTGGCCGCACCGGCTCCGGCAAGACCCTCTCCTTCGGCCTGCCCACCCTGGCCACGCTGGCCGGCGGCCGTACCGAGAAGAAGCGGCCGCGTGCCGTCATCCTCACCCCGACGCGCGAGCTGGCGATGCAGGTCGCCGACGCGCTCCAGCCCTATGGCGACGTCCTCGGCCTGAAGATGAAGGTCGTCTGCGGCGGTACGTCCATGGGCAACCAGATCTACGCCCTGGAGCGCGGCGTCGACATCCTCGTCGCCACCCCGGGCCGCCTGCGCGACATCATCAACCGCGGCGCCTGCTCCCTCGAGGACGTGCAGATCGCCGTCCTCGACGAGGCCGACCAGATGTCCGACCTGGGCTTCCTGCCCGAGGTCACCGAGCTGCTCGACCAGGTCCCGGCCGGCGGCCAGCGCATGCTCTTCTCCGCCACCATGGAGAACGAGATCTCCACGCTGGTCAAGCGCTACCTGGTCGACCCGGTCTCGCACGAGGTCGACGCGGCCCAGGGCGCGGTCACGACCATGTCCCACCACATCCTCATCGTGAAGCCCAAGGACAAGGCGCCGGTCACCGCGGCCATCGCCTCCCGCAAGGGCCGCACGATCATCTTCGTCCGCACCCAGCTGGGCGCCGACCGCGTCGCCGAGCAGCTGCGCGACTCCGGCGTGAAGGCCGACGCGCTGCACGGCGGCATGACCCAGGGGGCCAGGACCCGGACCCTCGCCGACTTCAAGGACGGTTACGTCAACGTCCTCGTCGCCACCGACGTCGCGGCCCGCGGCATCCACGTCGACGGCATCGACCTGGTCCTCAACGTCGACCCGGCCGGCGACCACAAGGACTACCTGCACCGGGCCGGCCGTACCGCCCGCGCGGGCCGCACCGGCACGGTCGTCTCGCTCTCCCTGCCGCACCAGCGCCGCCAGATCTTCCGCCTCATGGAGGACGCGGGCGTCGACGCCGGACGTCACATCATCAACTCCGGTACCGCCTTCGAGCCCGAGGTCGCCGAGATCACCGGCGCCCGTTCGATGACCGAGGTCCAGTCCGAGTCCGCGGCCAACGCGGCTCAGCAGGCCGAGCGCGAGGTCGCCCAGCTCACCAAGGAGCTGGAGCGGGCGCAGCGCCGGGCCGCCGAGCTGCGCGACGAGGCCGACCGTCTGGTCGCCCGGGTCGCCCGCGAGCGCGGCGAGGACCCGGAGGCGGCGGTCGCCGAGGCGCAGGCCCAGGCAGAGGCCGTGGTCGAGGAGGCCGTCGTGGCGGCCGAGCCGACGGTTCCGGCGGCGCGGGAGACCGAGCGCCGGGACAACCGGGAGCGCGGCTTCGAGAAGCGTTCCTTCGACCGGGACCGCGACCGGGACCGTGGCGACCGCCCGTTCAACCGTGACCGCGACCGTGGCTTCGAGCGTCGCGACGACCGCCGTGACGACCGTGGCGGCCGCCCCTTCGAGCGTCGCGAAAACCGCGAGCGCGGTTTCGAACGCCGTGACGAGCGTCGCCCCTTCGACCGCGACGACCGCGGTGACCGCGGTGGCCGTTCCTTCGACCGGGACCGCGACCGCACGGACCGTCCGTTCAACCGCGACCGCCGGGACGACCGCGGGGGTTTCCGCCGCGACGAGCGTCGTGACGACCGGGGCGACCGTGGCGGGTTCCGCCGCGACGACCGTGGTGACCGCGGTGGCCGTTCCTTCGACCGGGACCGTGACGACCGCGGCGGCCGTTCCTTCGAGCGCCGCGACGACCGGGGCGGCTTCCGCCGGGACGACCGTCCGTCCGGTCACCGTGGCAGCGACCGCCCGTTCAACCGTGACCGCCGCGACGACCGCCCGGGCTTCCGCAGCGGCGGCCACAGCGGCCACGACCGCCCGTTCGGCCGCCGTGACGACCACCGCGGTTCGTCGTCCTCCGGCTCCTTCGGCCGCCGCGACGACAAGCCGCGCTGGAAGCGCAACGGCTGACGCACCCTCATGAACGGCTGAGGGGGGGGGGGGGGGGGGGGGGGGGGGGGGGGGGGGGGCGCGGGGGGGGGGGGGGGGGGGGGGGGGTGGGGGGGAGGGGGGGGGGGGGGGGGGGGATGGGGGGGGGGGGGGTGGGGGAAGAAGGGGGGGGGGGGGGAGGGGGGGTGGGGGGGGGGGGGGTTTTCTGCGTTCGGAGGGGAGGGCGGCGCGT
>NZ_JBVJNZ010000012.1:0-123765 GCF_055583445.1 Streptomyces sp. NPDC104761
CCCCCCCCCCCCCCCCCCCCCCCCCCCCCCCCCCCCCCCCCCCCCCCCCCCCCCCCCCCCCCCCCCCCCCCCCCCCCCCCCCCCCCCCCCCGCCGGTCAGTTCGTCCCCCCCACACATGGCGGGGCGGGACGGCGGACGCCAACTCGTATCCGGACTGACGGCACTTGCCCGTTTTGTTCATCACCTGTTCGGCAAGACGAAGGCTCCGCACACCACTTCCGGGCAGGGTGTGACCAGGCGGACCTCCGATGAGAGGCGGACGGGCCTGCCGAGGTGCGGCTCACGGTGATTAGGCTGGGAGGGGGGCACGGCGTCCGGACGGTGAATACGGCGCCGGTGTCCCGAGGGGGAGAGCCGGTGGATCGGACTACCTCACACGAATACGGATGCTGAGAACGACACGACATGGTCGTCGCGCCGGCACGGCATGAGGGTGCTCGACCACACCAGGAGGAACTGTGAGCAGCGATCGGGACGGGATCCGCGGGGGCTGGGCCACACCCGGCGATGACCAGCCCGACGCGGAGTCCCTCAACGAGATGACGGGCGAGTTCACGATCGACTACGCGCCGCCCGCCTGGTACACGCAGAACGCGGCCGACGGTTCCGCGCCGGCGACCGGCGCACCGGGCGGCTCGGGACCCGCGGGGGCGTCCGACGCCGAGAGCGGGCCGGGCGCCGGTCCGGGGCCGGGCGGGGCGGCCGCCGGTGCTGGTACGGCGCGCGCCCCTCAGCCTCGTTCGCCGTTCCCGCCGGGGGCGCCGATCCCCGGGCTGACCCCTCCTCCGCACGCCCAGCAGGGCGGCGGGCGGCCGGGTCCCGGGGCGCCCTTCACCCCGCCGCCGCCCGCGCCGACGTCCGGTCCGGGTGCGCCGTTCACGCCCCCGCCGACGTCGGCCCCCGGAGCACCGTTCACGCCGCCGCCCGCTTCGACACCGGGTGCGCCGTTCACGCCGCCGGCCACCACGACGCCCGGGGCGCCCTTCACGCCTCCGGCGGCTTCGGCGCCGGCCGCCCCGGCGCCGGGTGCGCCGGGCACTCCGCCGCCCGCTTCGACACCGGGTGCGCCGTTCACCGCGCCGCCCGCGTCAACTCCCGGCGCGCCGTTCACTCCTGCGCCCGTGGCGACGCCGGGGGCTCCGTTCACGCCTCCGCCCGCCGCCACGCCGGGTGCGCCGTTCACGCCCCCGGCGCCGAGGGCGGACGCCGGTGCGCCGGCCGCGCCTCCCAAGGCACCGTTCATCCCGGCCCAGGCCCCGGCTCCGGCCCCTGCTCCGGCCGTGCCGCCCGTCGGCGGTCCGGCCGCCGTACCGCAGTTGCCGGTCGGTTTCGAGCCGCAGCCCGCCGCCGAGAAGCCGGAGCCCGAGCCCGAGCCCGAGGAGGGCAGCGGTGACCTGGAGAGCGGTTCGACGATGCGGTTCTCCCCCGTCGCGCTGAAGCGCGAGACGGCCGAGGCCGCCGGGCCCGTCGCCGCCGACAAGGTGGAAGAGGAGGCCGAACCCGGGGCCGCGGCCGTCGCACTCCCGGCGAGTGAGGAGGCCGACGCCGAGGACTCCGCGGACACCGGCGAGGAAACGGCCGAGGACGCATCCCCGAGCGACGAGTTCGAGGGCACGGACGCCGACGCCGAGGCCGAGAACGAGGCCGCTGCCGAAGTCGATGCCGAGGCCGAGAACGAGGCCGCTGCCGATGCCGACAGTGCGGCCGAGGCGGAGGAGACGGTGCGGGAAGCCGCTCCCGCGGACGACACGGACGAGGACGAGCCCCGGGACGCGGCCGTCGTGGACGCCCAGGACGACGGCACCGGCAACGACGCCGGGACGCGCTCCGAGACCGACGAGGCCGTAGCCGCCGTCGCCCCAGCCGAGCCCCCCGCCGTCCCCGCGCCCCCGGCCCCGCCGCAGGACGCGCCCCCGGCCCCCGAGGACCTCGTGCCCACCGGCTGGGCTCCCCCGCCGACGCCTCCGGCGGTGGTTCCGCCGCTGCCGCCGTCGTACCAGCCCGCGGCGCCCGCGCCCGCCGCCCAGTGGCCGGTCCAGCCGGCGGCACCGGAGCCCGCCCCCGGTCAGGCACAGCCCCAGCCCGCCGCCGCGCAGGGTCCGCAGCCGTTCCAGCCGCAGGCACCGCTGCCCGCACCCGCCGCCTGGAACCAGCCGGCGCCCCCGCAGCCCGGCCAGCCGCAGCCGTACGCCCCGCAGCCCCCCGTGCCCGACGCGCAGGGCGGCTACGGCTTCCCGCAGCCGGGCGCTCCCCTCCCGCCCGCGCAGGCACCGGGCGGTTACGGCTTCCCACAGCCAGGACAGCCGCAGGCCCAGGTCCCGCCCGGCGGTTACGGGTTCCCGCAGCCGGGCCGGCCGCCGCAGGCCGCCCCGCAGGACCCGCGCGCCGCACAGGCCGCACCGCAGCAGGCGCCGCAGAACCCGCAGGCGTCCGACCCGCAGGCCGTGCCGCCCCAGCCGCCCGTCGACCCCCGGGCGGGTGCCGCCTGGCCGCAGCCCATCCAGCACGACCAGCGGCAGATGACCAACCCCGGCGCCGCGCCGCTGGGTTACACCGCCGCCGTGGAGCTGTCCTCCGACCGGCTGCTCAACAACAAGAAGCAGAAGGCGAAGAGCGGCCGGCCCGCCGCCGCGTCCTCCCGGTTCAAGATCGGCGGGAAGAAGGAGGAGGCCGAGCGGCAGCGCAAGCTGGATCTGATCCGCACGCCGGTGCTCTCCTGCTACCGGATAGCGGTGATCAGCCTCAAGGGCGGGGTCGGCAAGACCACCACGACCACCGCGCTCGGCTCCACGCTCGCCACCGAGCGCCAGGACAAGATCCTCGCCATCGACGCCAACCCGGACGCCGGCACGCTCGGCCGCCGCGTGCGCCGCGAGACCGGCGCCACCATCCGCGACCTGGTCCAGGCGATCCCGTACCTCAACTCCTACATGGACATCCGGCGGTTCACCTCGCAGGCCCCGTCCGGCCTGGAGATCATCGCCAACGACGTGGACCCGGCCGTCTCGACCACGTTCAACGACGAGGACTACCGGCGCGCGATCGACGTGCTGGGCAAGCAGTACCCGGTCATCCTCACCGACTCCGGCACCGGTCTGCTGTACAGCGCCATGCGCGGGGTGCTCGACCTCGCCGACCAGCTGATCATCATCTCGACGCCGTCCGTGGACGGCGCGAGCAGTGCGAGCACCACGCTGGACTGGCTGTCCGCGCACGGGTACGCCGACCTGGTGTCGCGGTCCATCACCGTGATCTCGGGGGTCCGCGAGACCGGCAAGATGATCAAGGTCGAGGACATCGTGGCGCACTTCGAGACGCGCTGCCGGGGCGTCGTGGTCGTTCCCTTCGACGAGCACCTGTCCGCCGGTGCCGAGGTCGACCTCGACATGATGCGGCCCAAGGTGCGGGAGGCCTACTTCAACCTCGCGGCGATGGTCGCCGAGGACTTCGTCCGGCACCAGCAGATGCACGGCCTGTGGACCAACGACGGCAACCCGCCGCCGGTGGCCGCCCCGCCGATGCCCGGCCAGCCCCTGCCCGCCCAGCAGCCGTACGCCCCCGGCCAGCCGCAGCCGTACGCACCTGGTCAGCCGCAGGCACAGCCGTACGCGCCGCCCGGGCAGCCGTATCCCCCGCAGCCGCACCCGCAGCAGCAGCCGTACGGCCAGCCGCAGCCCGGCGCCCAGCCCTACCCGCAGCAGCCGGGGTACGGCTATCCGCAGCAGCCCCCGCAGCCGCCGCAGCCCCCGCAGCAGTAGCCGGAACGCCGAAGGGCGGTCGGTGCCTCGCCGCACCGGCCGCCCTTCGGCGTCACGCCTCTGCTGAACTCGCCGCTGATCAGGCGTTCTCGGCCGCCACCAGTTCCCGGCAACGCTTGACGTCCTCGGCCATCTGCTCGAGCAGGGCGTCGAGGGAGTCGAACTTGGCCTGGCCGCGGACGTAGGCCAGGAAGTCCACGGCGACGTGCAGGCCGTACAGGTCGAGGCCCACGCGGTCGATGGCGTACGCCTCCACCGTGCGCTCGGTCCCGTCGAACTGCGGGTTGGTGCCGACGGAGATCGCGGCCGGCATCACCTCGCCCTGCGCGTGCAGGTAGCCGGCGTAGACGCCGTCGGCGGGGATCGCGGTGTGCGGGAGGGTCTCCACGTTGGCGGTGGGGAAGCCCAGCTCGCGGCCGCGCTGCGCGCCGCGCACCACCACGCCCTCCACCCGGTGCGGGCGGCCCAGGATCTCGCGGGCGCCGGCCATGTCGCCCTCGGCGACCAGGCGCCGGGTCAGGGTCGAGGAGAACGGCTCGCCGCCGCCCGCCTCCCCGCGCACGAACAGGTCGACGACCTCGACCTCGAAGTCGTACACCTTGCCCTGCTCGACGAGGAACTCGACGTTGCCCGCGGCCTTGTGGCCGAAGCGGAAGTTGGGGCCCTCGACGACCGCCTTGGCGTGCAGCTTGTCCACCAGGACCTTCACCACGAAGTCGGCGGCCGACAGCTTGGAGAACTCGGTGGTGAAGGGCAGGATCAGGACCGCGTCCACGCCCAGCTCCGCCATCAGCTCCGCGCGGGTGTGGTGCGGGGCGAGCAGCGGCGGATGGCTGCCGGGGCGGACGACCTCGCTGGGGTGCGGGTCGAAGGTGACGACGACGGCCGGGATGCCCAGCTCACGGGCTCGCTCCACGGCATGCCGGATGATCAGCTGGTGACCGCGGTGCACACCGTCGTAGGACCCGATGGTGACGACGCTGCGCCCCCAGCCCTCGGGGATGTCCTCCAAGCCACGCCAGCGCTGCACTGTGTCCGCTCCTCGAACCTGTGTCCGTTGTCCGTCTTACGCAGGTCTAAGGGTGCCATGTTTGCCGGACCCGTCTCACACCGGCACGGTCGCTGTGACCGGGCGCACGTGTCCGCGCTCACGCCGGGACCCGGACGCCCGCCAGGTTTCCCAGCATGCGGCGGGTGCTGGGCCCGACCACCGCCGCCCAGTCCTGCGGGGTGTCGGTGAGCCAGCGGGCCATCAGGGCCGCGAAGCCGGGGACGTGCCGGCCGAGGTCGACCAGCCCGCGGTCGAAGCGGGTCGCACCGTCCGGGGTGCGGACCAGCAGCAGCCCGGTGCGCCTGACCAGCTCACGCATCCCGTCGCCGTCGTCCTCGCGCTGTGACGCGGCCGCGTGCAGCAGCGCGTCCAGGACGCCCGGGTCGCGCTCACGGTCCAGCAGGAACTCCAGGAGCTCCTGGCGCAGCGGTCGCGAGGCGGGCGTGCCGGCGGCGCCGAGTACGGTCGCGAGGGCCGCCCGGACCGGCTCGGGGCCGTCGGCGAGCAGCTCGGTGACCAGCGGCAGCAGGACGGTACGGGACTCGGCGCCCTGGTCCAGGCGGCGCTCGACGAACCCGGCCACCTGCCCGGCCAGCTCCGGCCGCAGCTCGGCGGCCTCCAGGACCAGCTCGGTGACCCGCCGGGCGACGGCGGGCGACGTGACGTGGGCGAGGGTGCGCAGGACCTGGCCCGCGTCCGGTCCGCGCAGCCGGGCGCGAAAGGCCTCCAGGACCTCGTCCGAGTGGGTGGCGAGGGCGGGGAGCAGGGCGGCGGGGGTCAGCTGGTGGTCGCCGTCGGCGAAGTGCCGCAGCGCCTGCGGGAGATGGCGGGCGCGGGTCGCGGGGTCGCGGACCAGCAGGGCGAGGGCGCCGCCGTGCAGGGTGCAGTCGGCGGGGCGGGCGAGCAGGGCGAGGGCGGCGTAGCGGAGGAGTTCGCGGTCGGGTTCGCTGTGCACGTGCGGGGCGGTGCGCAGGCCGTGGGCCACGGCGGCCACCCGGCGGGCGGGGCGCTCGTCGTGCGCCCAGCGGTCCACGGCCCGGCACACCGCCGACGGTTCGTCCTCGGCCAGTACGGCGAGCAGTTCGTCGCCGCGCCGGTGCGCCGCGTCCACCAGCACCTCGGTCAGCTCGTCCAGGGCGCGGTGCCGGTGGGTGTGCAGCAGCGCCTGGGCCGCCGTCGCCACGGTGGCGTGCGGCATCGCGGGCAGCGGCCGTTCGTCGTCGAACCACCGGGTGAGACACGGCTGTACGGCGATGGGGTCGGCGGCCAGCAGCCGGGCCACGGCGTCCAGGTAGCGGGGGGCGGCGCCGTCGGGCTCCTCCGTCGGTGGCCGGGTCGGCGCCCGGGTCGGCCGGGGTCCGAAGCGGCTGATGCCGGCGGTCTCCGGCAGCGGCTCGTCGGCGAGGACGAGCCTGCGCAGCAGGTCGAGGCGGTCGGCGTCCGGGAGCGCGAGCGCGGTCCAGAAGTCCGGGCCGAACTCCGGGGCCGCGGGGCGCTGCCGGCCCACGACCCGGTCGGCGAGCAGCCGCAGCACCCCGGTGTACGGGGTCGCGTCGGGCAGCCCCAGCAGGGTCTGGGTGAGCAGGCGCGCGGCCCACCAGGAGCCGGGGTCCAGGTCGAGGGCGTACGCCAACTCGTCGAGCCGCGGCGCGAGTCGAGCGGGCCCGTACTCGCGGTCGAGCAGCAGCAGCGCCTGGACGACCGGGCCGGCCCTGTGGTGCGGGACGGGCAGCGGGTGGGCGCCCAGGGGGCTGCGGGGGCGGTGGACGAGGGCGTGCAGGGCCTCGTCCAGGTCCAGGTGCATGCCCTGGATCCAGTCGGCGAGCTCTTCGTGGGCGAAGCGGTACCCGCCGCCCGCGGGCACCAGCAGGCCTTCGGTGAGCACGGCGGAGGCCCAGCCGGAGCCGCCGCCGAGGTGGGCCGGGACGGGTCCCCAGGGGAACACCGCTTCGAACGACTCCCGGTCCAGCTCGCCCTGCCCGGGTCCGAGGCTGCGCCGGGCTGCCTCGTGCACCTGCCCGGAGACCCTGGCGGCGAGCCGTCGTACGGCCGTGCCGCGCAAGCCGTTCTCGGCGGCCAGGCGGACCGCGATGCGCAGGCACATCAGGTCGAGGTAGGCGGCGAAGACGTCGTGCCGGTCGAGCGGGTCGCCGTCGCCCGGGGCGTCCGGGAGGGCGGTCCGGACCTCGGAGAGCAGACGCAGGGTGAGGGGGTGGCGGGCGTCGCGGTCGATGAGGGTCCCGTCGGGGATGCCGTAGCGGGAGCGGGCGCGGCGGGCCTCGTCGGCGGAGAGGTCGGTCAGCCGGACGCAGGCGGGGTCGCCGGTGCCCTGGTGCAGCAGCTCCGGCGGGAACTCGGTGCCGGCACGCTGCCAGAACTCCTCGCGGCAGGCCAGCAGCAGGCGGGCGCCGGTGTCGCGCAGCCAGTCGGCGGTGCCCTCGGTCCAGGCGGGGAGCCGGTGGGCGAGGACAGGGGGCATCTCCTCGGGGCCGTCCAGCAGGAGGAGCAGCGGGCGGCCGGCGCGGGCGGCGAGCCTGGCCAGCCGCTCCACGGTCAGCTCGCCGAGGTCGCCGGGGAGTTGGGAGCGGGAGGCGGCGACGATCCGGACCGCGCGCTCCAGGGCGCGGCGGGCCGCGGCGGCGACGGAGTCGTCGGTGTCCCTGAGGTCGGCGCCGCGGAGCCAGAGGGTGGGGGCGGGGGTCGCCTCGCGCGTGCGGCGGGCGGCGAGTGCGGCGAGTTCTGTGGTGCGGCCCGTTCCGGGGGCGCCGACGAGGGCCAGGACGGTGCTGGTTGTCTTTCCGGTGCCGGTGCCGGTGCCTTCGGCGAAGGCCGACAGTTCGGCTGAGGTGACCGAGCGTTCGACCGGTTGCACGGGGTCGGTGAGTTCGCCGGTGAGTGCCATGAAAGGTGGTGGGGCGGCTGCGGGTGCGTGGGGGCCGGTCGCGCAGTTCCCCGCGCCCCTTCGGGGCGCTTCAGGGCGGGGCGCCGTCATGTGGGGAAAGGTGCGGCCCACGTAACCGGCCAGGGCACCCGGGGGGCCGTCCTGGCCCACGGAGGTCGCCGTCAGTTCGAGTACGCCCGCCAGGTTGAGGTCGATGCCGTAGGCGGGGACCGTGGCCGCGTTGGTGGCCAGGAGGTCGGCGAGGGGGCCGCTGCCGGGGTGGTGGAGGGGGACGGCGAAGCCCACGTCGCGCTGGCCGGACTGGAGGGCGGTGCCGAGGACGGCCAGGACCGCGCCGGTCTCCGCGTCCAGGACCGGGCCGCCGGCCGCGCCGCCGCCCAGCCGCAGGGCGTCCCGGCCCGCCGTGCCGATCGCCAGCTCCAGTGCGTCCTCGAGGAGGTGGAAGCGGTCGGTGGCGGTGTACGTCACCTGGGTCGCGGCCAGCACCCGGGCCTCGCGCCAGCGGTCGGCGGCGATGCGCACGTAGGCGCCGGCCGGGATGCGCTCCCGTACGGTGATCGGGAGCGGCTCCACGGCGAGGCCCTCGGTGCGGACCAGGGCCAGATCGTGGGCGGGCAGCGGGACGACGGCGTCCGAGCCGACCACGCAGGTGCGGTCCCCGGCCGCGTGCAGCACGATCCGGGCCAGGCCGTCGACGGCCTCGTGGCTGGTGATGAGCGTCCCGTGGTGATCGGCCAGGAAGCCGGTGCCGCGCGGGCGCCCGGCGAGGTCCCGGATCCGGACCAGCCGCTCGTCCAGCCCCGGCGCCGTCTCCTGCACCGCCTCCCGCGCAGCCTCCGCCGTCCGGCGACCGCTCCCGGTCCGCGGGCCCCGTCCCGCCATGATCGAACCTCCCCGCCCGTACACCCGTGCCCTTGTCCCGGGCTGTCTTCGACCGTAGGCGCGAAATGATCAGCGGGACAGAGCGGGCGGTGAACGCGCCCCCCTCCGCTCCCCCGGTTCACTCCGAGCGCCTGCTCGGTCGGGTGAATAGCCCGGGGCGGGTGGATACACCCTAGGGGTGGGGGAACCGAGGGGGGACCGTGGAGCGGCGGCGGCGCCAGACCCCGTGGTCGCCGCTCCACGGGCAGAAACCGGAGGGCTCAGGTGAAGACGGCGAGGCTCTTCGCCTTGCCCTTCTGCTCCTCCACGAGTGCCAGGAAGCGGCCCTCGGGGTCGAACACGGCGACGGGGCCGCCGCCCGCGTACTCGTCGGGCATCTCCAGGCGCACGCCGTTGGTGAGCAGGCGGGCCCGACGCTCGTCGACGTCCCAGCGGCGGAACGCGGCGCCCGCGGCCTCCGCGATCGGCATCACGGTCAGCTCCTGCTGGAGCTGGTCGAGGGTGCGCGCGGAGTCCAGCTTGTACGGTCCGACGCGGGTGCGGCGCAGCGCGGTGAGGTGGCCGCCGACGCCCAGGTCGGCGCCGAGGTCGCGGGCGAGGGCGCGGATGTAGGTGCCGGAGGAGCAGACGACGGAGACGACCAGGTCGAGGACGGGGGTGCCGTCCTCGGCGACGGCGTCCCGGACGTCGTACACCGTGAAGGACGAGACGGTCACGGGGCGGGCCGGGATGTCGAAGTCCTCGCCGTCCCGGGCGCGCTTGTACGACCGGACGCCGTCGATCTTGATGGCGCTGACCTTGGACGGGACCTGCATGATGGCGCCGGTCAGCTTGGCGATGCCGGTGTCGACGGCCTCGCGGGTGACCTCGGAGGCGTCGGTGGACGAGGTGATCTCGCCCTCGGCGTCGTCCGTGAGCGTGTTCTGCCCGAGGCGGATCGTCCCCAGGTACTCCTTCTCGGTGAGCGCGAGGTGCCCGAGGAGCTTGGTGGCCCGCTCGACACCGAGGACGAGGACACCCGTGGCCATGGGGTCGAGGGTGCCGGCGTGTCCGACGCGCCGGGTGCGGGCGATGCCCCGCATCTTGGCGACGACGTCGTGCGAGGTGAAGCCCGACGGCTTGTCGACGATGACAAGGCCGTCGGGCGGGGTGGGCTTGCTGGTCATTCGGTGGCGTCGTCCGTCTCGTCGGCGTCGTCCTCGCCCGGCTTCCGGTACGGGTCGGCCTCGCCTGCGTAGGCGGCGCCCGCGGAGGCCTCGCGGACCTTCGCGTCGGACTGGCGCGCCCGGTCGAGGAGGTCCTCGATGTTCCGGGCGGTGTCCGGGAGGGCGTCAGCCACGAAGGCGAGGGTCGGCGTGAACTTCACGCCGGCGGCGCGGCCGACCTCGGACCGGAGGATGCCCTTGGCGCTCTCCAGACCGGCGGCCGCCGCCTTCCGCTCCTCCTCGTCGCCGTACACCGTGTAGAAGACGGTCGCCTCCCTGAGGTCACCCGTGACCCGGGTGTCCGTGATGGTGACGTGGGTGCCGAGCCGCGGGTCCTTGATCCCGCGCTGCAGCTTCTGGGCCACCACCTCTCGGATGAGGTCCGCCAGCCTCTTGGCACGCGCGTTGTCGGCCACTGGTCCGTCTCCCGTTCTTTCTTCTTGTCGTTCTCAGGTCTCAGGTCTAGTCGTCGTCGCCGTGGAAGCGCCGTCGCACGGACAGCAGCTCCACCTCGGGGCGGCCGGCGACCAGCCGTTCGCACCGGTCGAGTACGTCGGTCAGGTGCGCGGCGTCGCCGGAGACCATGGCAAGGCCGATGCCGGCCCTGCGGTGAAGGTCCAGGTGGTCCACCTCGGCCGCGCTCACGGCGTACTTCCGCTGGAGTTCGGCGACGATCGGGCGGACGACGGAGCGCTTCTCCTTGAGCGAGTGGATGTCGCCGAGGAGGAGGTCGAAGGACAGGGTCCCCACGTACATGTATGTATCCGGTTAACCCGCCGGTACGGGATCGATGGCCCTGTCAGGAACGGTACCCCGTCCCTGCCGGGGGCTCGACCGACTTTCCCCAGCCGTCACGGGGGGCTGCCCCCGGGACCCGGGAGTTTCCCGGCCGACCACCCGACTCGGTCGGCCTGAGAGGCACCGCCGCGGGGCTCCGCCCCGGACCCGGACCTCGCCCACCCACCACCCGACTCGGTCGGCCGGAAGGGCACCGCTCCGGTCCGCCGACTCGGTCGAGCCGGAGGACACCGCCCCGGTCCGTCGAACAGGGACCGCTCGAGGGGCACCTTTTCAGGCCACCCAGTCGGGTGGTGGGTGGGCGAGGGTGGAGTCCGGGGCGGAGCCCCGTGTCGGCCACCTCTCGGCCCACCGAGTCGGGTGGGTGGGAAAAGTGCCGGCCGACGGAACCGAAGTCCCGTCGGCCGGCTACGCACCGTAGGCGTTACACCCGCGGCTTCTCGCGCATCTCGTACGTCGCGATGACGTCGTCGATCTTGATGTCGTTGAAGTTGCCGAGGTTGATACCGCCCTCGAACCCTTCGCGGATCTCGGTGACGTCGTCCTTGAAGCGGCGCAGGCCCTCGATGTTGAGGTTCTCCGCGACCACCTTGCCGTCGCGGATGAGGCGGGCCTTGGTGTTGCGGCGCACCTCGCCGGACCGGATGAGGACACCGGCGATGTTGCCCAGCTTGGACGACTTGAAGACCTCGCGGATCTCCGCCGTACCGAGCTCGACCTCCTCGAACTCCGGCTTGAGCATGCCCTTGAGGGCCGCCTCGATCTCCTCGATCGCCTGGTAGATGACCGAGTAGTACCGGACGTCCACGCCCTCGCGCTCGGCCATCTGCGCCGCGCGGCCTGCCGCGCGGACGTTGAAGCCGATCACGATGGCGTCGGAGCCCATCGCCAGGTCGATGTCGGACTCCGTGACCGCACCGACGCCGCGGTGCAGGACGCGGATGTCGACCTCTTCGCCGACGTCCAGCTGGAGCAGGGAGGACTCCAGGGCCTCGACGGAACCAGAAGCGTCACCCTTGATGATGAGGTTGAGCTGCTGGACCTCGCCGGCCTTGAGCACCTTGTCCAGGTCCTCCAGGGAGACGCGGCGCGTGCGCTTCGCGAAGGCCGCGTTGCGCTCGCGAGCGGCACGCTTCTCCGCGATCTGGCGGGCCGTACGGTCCTCCTCGACCACGAGGAAGTTGTCACCGGCGCCCGGGACGTTGGTCAGACCCAGGACCTGGACCGGCGTGGAGGGGCCGGCCTCGGCGACGTTGTTGCCGTTGTCGTCGAGCATGGCGCGGACGCGACCGTAGGCGTCGCCCACGACCATCGTGTCGCCGACCCGCAGCGTGCCTCGCTGGACGAGAACCGTCGCCACGGCACCGCGGCCGCGGTCGAGGCGGGACTCGATCGAGATGCCCTGCGCGTCCTGGTGCGGGTTGGCCCGCAGGTCGAGCGAGGCGTCCGCGGTCAGGACGACCGCTTCCAGCAGGTCGTCGATGTGCAGACCCTGCTTGGCGGAGATGTCGACGAACATGGTGTCGCCGCCGTACTCCTCGGCCACCAGGCCGTACTCGGTCAGCTGACCGCGCACCTTGGTCGGGTCGGCGCCCTCGACGTCGATCTTGTTGACCGCGACGACGATCGGGACGTCGGCCGCCTTGGCGTGGTTGAGCGCCTCGACCGTCTGCGGCATGACGCCGTCGTTGGCCGCGACGACCAGGATCGCGATGTCGGTCGACTTCGCACCACGGGCACGCATGGCGGTGAACGCCTCGTGACCCGGGGTGTCGATGAAGGTGATCTTGCGCTCTTCGTCGTTGACCTCGGTCGAGACCTGGTAGGCACCGATGTGCTGGGTGATGCCGCCGGCCTCGCCCGCGATGACGTTCGTCTTGCGGATGGCGTCGAGCAGCCGGGTCTTGCCGTGGTCGACGTGACCCATGACGGTGACGACCGGCGGGCGGACCACCAGGTCCTCCTCGTCGCCCTCGTCCTCGCCGAACTCGATGTCGAAGGACTCGAGCAGCTCGCGGTCCTCCTCCTCCGGGCTGACGATCTGAACCTCGTAGTTCATCTCGCCGGCGAGGAGCTGCAGGGTCTCGTCGGAGACGGACTGCGTGGCCGTGACCATCTCGCCGAGGTTCATCATGACCGCGACGAGGGACGCCGGGTTGGCGTTGATCTTCTCCGCGAAGTCGGTGAGCGATGCGCCGCGGGAGAGACGGATGGTCTCGCCGTTGCCGCGCGGCAGCATCACGCCGCCGACGCTCGGGGCCTGCATGGCCTCGTACTCCTGGCGACGCTGCCGCTTCGACTTGCGACCGCGACGCGCCGGACCGCCGGGACGGCCGAAGGCGCCCTGCGTGCCACCACGGCCGCCGGGACCGCCGGGACGACCGCCGAAGCCGGGACGACCGCCGCCGCCACCGCCGGGACCGCCGCCGAAGCCGCCACCGCCGCCGGGAGCACCGCCGGGACGGCCGGCGAAGCCGCCGCCACCGCCCGGACGGGCGCCACCGCCGCCACCGGGACGACCGGCGAAGCCGCCGCCGCCACCGGGACGACCGGCGCCGCCGGGACGACCCGCACCGCCGGGACCGCGACCGCCGCCACCGGGGCCGGGACGCGGGCCGGCAGCGGGACGCTGCGGCATCATGCCGGGGTTCGGACGCGGCCCCGCGGAGCCGCCGCCGGGACGCGGACCGCCCTGCGGGCGGGGCATGCCGGACGGGCTCGGGCGGGAACCGCCGGGAGCCTGGGGACGCGGACCGCCGCCCTGGGCGCCGGGCGCCTGCGGACGGGGACCCGCGCCGGGGGCACCGGGGCCACCGGGGCGCGGACCGCCCTGCGGGCGCGGGGCCTGCGGGCGGGCCATGCCGGTGGAGCCACCGGACGTGAAGGGGTTGTTACCGGGACGCGGACCGGCCGGACGGGCACCGCCCGGACGCGGGGCCTGGCCACCGGGACGCGGCGCGCCCTGGCCGGGACGGGCGTCGCGCTGGCCGGGGGCCGGACGGCCGCCGGGACGCTGGGCACCCTGGCCCGGACGGGGACCGGCGCCCTGCGGACGCTGACCCTGCGCGGCGGCCTGGCTCGGCGCCGCGGCGGCCGGAGGCGCCGGCGGTGCGGTGAACTCGGGCGCGGCCGGAGCCGGGCGCGGCGCGGGCTTGGGGCCCGGGACGGGACGCGGGCCGGAGGCGGCCGGCGCGGGGGTGACCGGGGCCGGAGCCGGGGTCGCGGGCGCCTGCGGAGCCGCGGGGGCCGCCGGGGCCTGTGCCTGCGGCTGCGGGGCGGCCGGACGCGGGGCGCCCGGCTTGGGGGCAGCGGGACGTGCCGCCTGCGCCGGAGAGGGCGCCGCGGGCCTGGGGGCTGCCTTGCGCGGGGCGGCCTTGCCGTTGCCACCGCCCTGGAACGCGTCGGTCAGCTTGCGTACTACGGGCGCCTCGATCGTCGAGGACGCCGAACGGACGAATTCACCGAGTTCCTGGAGCTTGGCCATGACGACCTTGCTCTCAACCCCGAACTCCTTGGCGAGTTCGTATACCCGGACCTTAGCCACTTCGCTCCTTTTAGGTCCGGGTGCGTCCGGACCGTCGCTACTTCATGGGCGTACTCATCGCGTGCTCATCGAGTGCTCATCGCAATCTCGACCTACTTCCAACTCGCGGGGTACCAGAGCCGCACGGACGTTCCGAACGACGCTTCTTACGGTGTTACTGCTCGACGTACCGGCGCAACGCCTTTACGTCCAGCGGACCCGGGGCGCGCAGCGCCCGCGGGAGTGCCCGGCGGCGCACCGCCTGGTCCAGACAGACCTGGACGGGGTGTACATATGCACCCCGGCCGGGCAGCGTACCGCGAGGATCGGGGACGCATTCGTCCTCGACCGCCACGATCCGCAGCAGTTCGGTCTTGGCCGCTCGCTGCCTGCACCCCACACAGGTGCGCTCAGGGCATGCGCGGGCATGCGTCCGGCCAGACACTGCTAAGTCTACCTCCCCGAACCGACCTCACCCCTTCGGGGCAAAGATCGAACGCCCGTTGTCGTAATCCAAGCCACCTGCGGCTTGGATCTATTCCCCTCGTCCGGGTGAACCGCGGCGGGCCCCGTCGGGAGCCCGCCGGTGATCTACTCGGGCGCCTGTTCGGTGTCCGGGCGGATGTCGATGCGCCAGCCGGTGAGCCGGGCGGCGAGCCGGGCGTTCTGCCCCTCCTTGCCGATCGCCAGCGACAGCTGGTAGTCCGGCACGGTCACCCGGGCGGACCGGGACGTCAGGTCCACGACCTCGACCTTGGAGACGCGGGCCGGGGACAGCGCGTTCGCCACCATCTCGGCCGGGTCGTCCGACCAGTCGACGATGTCGATCTTCTCGCCGTTCAGCTCGCCCATGACGTTGCGGACCCGGCCGCCCATGGGGCCGATGCAGGCGCCCTTGGCGTTCAGGCCCGAACGGGTGGAACGGACCGCGATCTTCGTGCGGTGACCGGCCTCGCGGGCGATGGCGGCGATCTCGACGGACCCGTCGGCGATCTCCGGCACCTCGAGGGCGAAGAGCTTCTTCACGAGGTTCGGATGGGTGCGGGAGAGCGTGACGGACGGGCCGCGGACGCCCTTCGCCACCCGTACGACGTACGACCGCAGCCGCATCCCGTGCGGGTAGGTCTCGCCGGGGACCTGCTCCTGCACCGGCAGGATGGCCTCCAGCTTGCCGATGTCGACGAGCACGTTCTTCGGGTCGCGGCCCTGCTGGACCACGCCGGTGACGATGTCGCCCTCGCGGCCGGCGTACTCGCCGAGCGTGGCGTCGTCCTCGGCGTCGCGCAGTCGCTGCAGGATCACCTGCTTGGCGGTGGTGGCGGCGATCCGCCCGAAGTCCGACGGGGTGTCGTCGAACTCGCGCGCCTCCTGCCCCTCCTCCAGGTCCTCGGGGTCCTCCTTCGCCCACACGGTCACGTGCCCGGTGTTCCGGTCGAGCACCACGCGCGCGTGGCGGCGGCTTCCCTCGGTGCGGTGGTAGGCGATGAGGAGGGCCGACTCGATCGCCTCGACCAGCAGGTCGAAGGAGATCTCCTTCTCCCGAACCAAGCCCCGCAGGGCGCTCATGTCGATGTCCACGGCTACGCCTCCTCCTCTTCCGTCATGTCCTTCTTGTCCTTGCGGTTGAACTCGACCTGCACACGCGCCTTGTCGATCTCGCCGAACGCGAGTCTGCGGGCGGTGGCCTTGCGGCCCTTGACGCCGGGCACCTCCAGTTCGAGGCCCTCGTCGTCGACGTCCAGGATTCTGGCGACCAGCTCCCCGCCCTCGGCCAGCTGGAACCTGACCAGGCGGTCCACGGCGCGCAGGTAGTGCCGGTACTCCGTGAGCTGGCGCTCCGCGCCGGGGGTGCCGACCTCCAGGGTGTACTCCCCGTCGCCCATCGCGTCCGTCTCGTCGAGCTTCGCCGAGAGCTCACGGCTCACATCGGCGATCTGGTCCAGGTCCGCCCCGGTGTCGGAGTCGACGACGACGCGCAGCACGCGCTTGCGTCCGACGGAGTCCACGGCGATCTCTTCGAGATCCAGTCCCTGGGAGGTGACGAGCGGTTCCAGGAGCTCTCGCAGCCTCTCGCTCTGGGTGGTGCTCATCCGGGTGACTCCTCGGCCGCGTGTGCTGTTGTGGGATGGGTCGCGCGTCTGGTCAAAGGGTATCGGGTCGCGGGGGGTGTTGCGTCCGGGTGCGGGGGTGGTGCGGCCGGGCGCCTGTGGGGTGGGGTGGCTTGCGGGCGGGTGCGGGTTCGGTGCGGCCTGGCGCGCGGTTCCCCCGCGCTCCTTGGCTGGCCTCGGCGGGCGGCGTCGGGGTGGTGACGTCAGTTGGAGGGATGCGCGGGTAACGTGATCACGGTCGGGTGCATGTCCGGCCGTGTGTTCGTACGAGCCCCCTTGAGGACGTCTGCCGTGTCGTTCCCCTCGCTGTTGCGCAGAAGGAGCCTGATCGTCTCGGTGGCCTCGGCTGCCGTGCTGACGGGCTGCTCCTCCGGTCCGGACTCCGCCCAGAGCGGTGGGAGTACGTCGGTGTCCGTCCGGGCACGCGCGCGTGCGGCGCGGGACAGCCGGGGGCTGCTGCGCCAGTACGACGCCGTCCTCGCCGCTCATCCCGCGCTCGCGGAGCGCTTGCGGCCGTTGCGGGCGGAAGTGGCGGCGCACGCGGCGGCGTTCGACGAGGGCACGGCTTCCCCCACGGCGACCGGCTCCCCCTCGCGCGCGGCTTCCCCGTCGGCCTCGCCGACCGTGCCCGCCGACGAGAAGTCCGCGCTCGCCTCGCTGGCCGCCGCCGAACGGAGTCTCGCCGACCAGCGGGCCAGGGCACTGCTGGACGTGCCGGGCGAGCTGGCCCGGCTGCTGGCCGGGGTGGCGGCGGCCGGGGCCGGCCACGCGTACCTGCTGACGAAGGGTGACCGGTGAGCGACGAGGCGGAGGAGGGCGTCCTCAAGGCCCTCCAGGCGGCGCTGGCGGCCGAACACGCGGCGGTCTACGGCTACGGCGTCGTCGGCGGCCGGATCGGCGGGCAGCGGCTGGCCGAGGCACGCGCGGCGTACGACGCGCACCGGGCCGGCCGGGACGCCCTGGCCCGCGAGGTACGGGACCTGGGCGGTGCGCCCGTCGCCGCGAGCGCCGCGTACGCGCTGCCGTTCGCCGTCACGGACGCGGCCACGGCCGTACGGCTCGCGGCCGAGCTGGAGGAGCGGGTGGCCGACGTGTACTCCGACCTGGTCCGGGCCGCTTCCGGGGAGCGGCGCGGTTCGGCGGCGGCGGCGCTGCGGGAGGCCGCGGTGCGGGCCGTGCGCTGGCGCGGGGAGAGCGTAGCCTTCCCTGGGCTCGCCGAACGGGCGGGTTCCGGCGCGGGTTCCGGAGCGGCGGCCGGTGGGTCGGCCTCGCCCTCGCTGTCCGCCTCGGCTACCCCCTAGAGACCTGGAACAGGAAAGGAACGACTCGCGTATGGCTTTCGAACCGCCGAGGCGCCTGGTGAGGGCGCTCGGTGAGACGGCGCCGGACGGTGACGAGTGGCTGGAGAAGCTGCCGGGTGCGGTGGAACAGGCCGTCGTGCAACGCGAGTTGACCGTGGAGCGGGTGCAGGTGCCGGGCGGCCGCAGCAGTGTGGTGCTGCTGGTGCGGCGGGCGGACGGCACGCCTGCCGTGCTGAAGCTGGCGCCGCGGCGGGCCAGGCCCCAGAGCGAGGCGGCGGCGCTGGCGCACTGGGGCGGGCTCGGTGCGGTGCAGGTGCTGGAGGCCGACGGGCCGGCGGGGGTACTGCTGCTCGAGCGGCTGCATCCCGAGGTGTCGGTGCGGTCCCTCCCCGAGGCGAAGGCGCTGCTGGAGGCGGCGGGGACACTCCGGCGGCTCTGGGTGCCGCCGCCGCGGGATCACGTCTTCGAGACCGTGGCCGAGCGGACGGGACGGCAGGCCGCGGCGATGGCCGCGGCGGCCGGTGACGCCGAGGTGGCCCCGTTGGTGGCGGCGGCGCTCGCGGCCCGGGAGGAGTTGCTGTCGGCGCCGCCCGAACAACGCCTGCTGCACGGCACGTTCCGGCAGAGCAAGGTGCTGGCCGGGGAGCGGATGCCGTGGCTGGCGGTGGGGCCGGACCCCGTGGTCGGGGAGTGCGCGTTCGATCTGGCGCGGCTGGTGCGGGACCGGGTGGAGGATCTCATCGCGTCGCCCTCCGGGGCGTCGATCACCCGGCGGCGGATCAAGCGGCTCGCGGAGTCCCTGGAGGTCGACCAGGAGCGGTTGCGGGGGTGGACGCTGTTCCGGGCGGTGGAGTCGGGTATCCGTGCGCGGAGGGTTGGGCGGCCGAAGGATGCGGAGCTGTTGCTTGAATTCGCCGGGTGGGTTTAGGGCGAGGTGTTCGGGGTGGCTTCGGTCGTCTGCGGGCCGCGGGCGCATTGTGGCTGGCCGCGCAGTTCCCCGCGCCCCCAGGAGAATTACCCTTCCCCCAGCTTCAAGGCCAGGACCGGACAGTAGGCCGCCGCTCTGCGGGCTCGTTTCCTCGTCCGTGGGGGTATCGGGCGGCCGTCGATCAAGGGGTAGCCCCACTCGTCCAGGGTGATGTGTTCCGGGAGGAGCTCCGCACACAGGCCGTGGTAGACGTCGGTGCAGAGCGTGGTCACCGGTGGGCCCCTTCGGTGTGCAGCAGTGCGGCGGGGGTCTGGCGGGCGGCGCGGACGGTCCGGGCGGTGCGCAGGGCGAAGGCGGTGACCACCGTCGCCACGCAGCTGACGGTCAGCCAGGTCATCCAGTCGGTGCCGGCGTCCGTGCCGATGCCGATGCCGTGGACGAGGGCGACCGGCCAGGAGGCGTAGGCCAGCCAGTGCACGGCCCGCCAGGCGCGGTGGCCGAGGCGGTCCCTGAGGAGGCTGGTGACCAGGACCGCGAGCAGCAGGTCCAGGGCGACCGTGCCGAGGCCGAGCCAGAGCGGCTGGTAGTCGGAGACGAAGGGGACGAGGGCGTCCAGCGCCGTGATGTTCACGTAGCCGTCGACGACCGCCACGCTGACGTGCAGGGCCAGGAAGGCGGTGGCCGAGAGGGAGAGCATGCGGTGCAGGCTCATCGTGCCGAAGCGCGGCAGGCCCGGGAGGCGGACGCGGAGACGGACCGCGATGCCGAGGAGGACGACCACCGTGAAGAGGACCAGGCCGACGGCGCCGGTGGCGCGGTTGGCGTACCAGAGGCTCGGCGAGCAGTGGGCTGACCCGGACCGGGCGGCTGTGGGTGGTGTCGAGTGCGGTGAGTTCGGAGTCGGCGCGGAACCTGCTGCAGGCCGCGTCGACCTCGGCCAGCTGCCGGGCGAGCAGCAGGTTGCAGGAGTCCAGCAGGGCCGGGTCGGTGACGACCAGGCGGACGGTGGTGCCGAGGGCACGCCACTCGGCGGCAGCCGTCGGGCGCGGGGCGCGGGCGGTGGTCATGACGCCCCCGAGGTGGCGTCGGAGGAACTCGATCCGCTGCCGGAGGTGAGCCCGCCGGAGGAGGACTGGAGGTCCGAGGAGGACGAGCCGGAGGTGCGGGAGGAGCCGGAGGAGCCGGTCGACTTCGAGGACGAGGAACCGTCCCTGTCCGACGTCGAGTGGGAGCTGCTTGCGGAGCTGCTGGAACTCGGCGCCGTACCGGTGCCGCTGCCGCTGCTCGCTGTCATGGCGGCGTCCGACTGCACTGTGCCGACCAGGGCGAACACCCCGGCCGCCGCGGCCAGCGTGACGGCCGCCGCCAGGGCCGCCGTACGCCGGGTACCCCGGCGCACCGCAGCGGCCGCGCCCCTTTCCCCGGACTTCTCGCCGTGCACTCTCCCGGTCATGACCGATCCCCTCCTGCGTGACTGCCTGTCACGCATCACGTTCGGGTACCGGCCTGGGAGAAGTCTGTGAGGCTCCCGTACGGGGCCGAAGAACTGTCTGAGACCTTCCTGAAAAGCCGCGGCGGCCCCCGGTGTGTCACCGGGGGCCGCCGCGGCGGGAGTTGGGGCTCAGCTCGCGGTCAGGCGGGCGATCGCCTCGTCCACCGTGAGCTCCTCGCGCTCGCCCGTCTTGCGGTCCTTGAGCTCCAGGACGCCCTCACCGGAGCGGCGGCCGGCGACCAGGATCTGCGGTACGCCGATGAGTTCGGCGTCGGTGAACTTCACGCCCGGGGAGACCCCGGCCCGGTCGTCGACCAGGACCCGCAGCCCGGCCGCCCGCAGCTTCTCCGAGACGTCCAGGGCGAGTTCGGTCTGCAGGGCCTTGCCGGCCGCCACGACGTGCACGTCGGCCGGGGCGACCTCACGCGACCAGACCAGGCCCTTGTCGTCGGCGGTCTGCTCGGCGAGGGCGGCGACGGCGCGGGAGACGCCGATGCCGTAGGAGCCCATGGTCACCCGGACCGGCTTGCCGTTCTGGCCGAGGACGTCGAGCTTGAGGGCGTTGGTGTACTTCTGGCCCAGCTGGAAGATGTGACCGATCTCGATGGCACGGTCCAGCTTCAGGCCGGTGCCGCACTTCGGGCAGGGGTCGCCCTCCAGCACGACGACGACGTCCACGTACTCGTCGACGGTGAAGTCACGGTCCGCCACGACGTTCTTGGCGTGCGTGCCCTCCTTGTTGGCGCCCGTGATCCACGAGGTGCCCGGGGCCACCCGCGGGTCGGCGATGTACTTCACCTTCTCGCCGAGGCCCTGCGGGCCGACGTAGCCGCGGACCAGGTCGGGACGGCCGGCGAAGTCGGACTCGGTGACCAGCTCGACGGCGGCCGGCGCGAAGTGCTCCTCGACCTTGCCCAGGTCGACCTCGCGGTCGCCCGGCACGCCGACGGCCACGATCTCGCCGTCGACCTTCACCAGCAGGTTCTTCAGGGTGGCGGAGGCCGGGACGCCGAGGTGGGCGGCGAGGGTCTCGATGGTCGGGGTGTCCGGTGTCGGGATCTCCTCGAGAGCGGGCACGCCGGAGGCGTCGACCGGCTTCAGCGTGTACGAGATCGCCTCGGTGTTGGCCGCGAAGTCGCAGTTCGGGCAGTCGGCGAAGGTGTCCTCGCCGGCCTCGGCCGGGGCCAGGAACTCCTCCGACTTCGAGCCGCCCATCGCACCGGCGGTGGCGGCGACGATGCGGTAGTCGAGGCCGAGGCGCTCGAAGATCCGCCGGTACGCCTCGCGGTGCAGGGCGTACGACGTGGCGAGGCCGTCCTCGTCCAGGTCGAAGGAGTAGGAGTCCTTCATCAGGAACTCGCGGCCGCGCAGGATGCCGGCCCGCGGGCGGGCCTCGTCGCGGTACTTGTTCTGGATCTGGTAGAGGATGACCGGCAGGTCCTTGTAGGAGGACGCCTGGTCTTTCACCAGCAGGGTGAAGATCTCCTCGTGGGTCGGGCCGAGGAGGTAGTCGCCGCCCTTGCGGTCCTGGAGGCGGAACAGCTCCTGGCCGTACTCGTTCCAGCGGCCGGTCGCCTCGTACGGCTCCCGGGGCAGGAGGGCGGGCAGCAGCACCTCCTGGGCGCCGATCGCGTCCATCTCCTCGCGGACGATCCGCTCGATGTTCGACAGCACCTTCAGGCCGAGGGGCAGCCAGGACCAGATGCCGGCGGCGGTGCGGCGGACGTAGCCCGCGCGGACAAGGAGCTTGTGGCTGAGGACCTCGGCGTCCGCCGGGTCGTCACGCAGCGTCTTCGCCATCAACTGGGACATGCGTTGGACCGGTGCGTTCGCCATGGTTCTCGTACTCCTGCCGGAAAAGGGTGATGGCTAGGAGGTTAGCCGGGCACGCTGTGCCGGTGGAAATCGGTTAACGACGACGGGCTACCGCGGCTACTTGCGGCGGAGCGGCAGGGGCGCGCCCATCACGGCGTACGGCTTCGGGGCGCTGGGGAAATGCACCTGGCGGGCGAGATCGACGTAGCCGAGGGAGTGGTAGAGGCCGCGGGCCGGGCTGTCGGTGTCGATCGCGGAGAGGATCGAGCGGGGCTCGGCGGCGCCGTCGGTGATGAGCGTGATCAGGCGGCGCCCGACGCCGCGGTTCTGGTGGCTCGGGTGCACGTGCAGCTCGGTGATCACGAAGGAGTCGTCGAGCCAGTCGGCGTTGCCCTGGGCGCGGAGGTAGGGCTCCACGACGGTGGACCACCAGTGGGTGCGGGAGTTCGGCATGCCGTAGACGAACCCCACGAGGCGGCCTTCGGCCGTGGCGCCGAGGGCCCTCGCCCCCGGGTACTGCATGTGGCGGAGGACGATCTGGCGGCGGACCGCCACCTCGTCGGGGCCGAGGCCGAATGCGACGGCCTGGACTGCGAGGGCCTCGTCGACGTGGGAGGGGAGGTCCAGGGGGCCGATCACGAGGGACATGGGGGGAGGGTACAGGGGGCGGAGCGCAGGCGTCCGGGCGCGGGCGCGTTGCGGCCGGTCGCGCGGTTCCTCCCCCGGCGCCCCTGACGCCTGTCAGGAGGAGGACCGTCAGAACAGCACGCTCATGAACGCGCCGACCTCTTGGAAACCCACCCTCAGATAGGTCCGCCTGGCCGCCGTGTTGAAGTCGTTGACGTAGAGGCTCACCACGGGGGCGACGTCGGCCAGGGCGTAACGCAGGACCGCTGCCATGCCGGGGGCCGCCAGGCCCATGCCCCGGTACTCGGGGGCGACCCACACACCCTGGATCTGGCAGGCCTCGGCCGTGGCCGCGCCGATCTCCGCCTTGAAGACGACCTTGCCGTCGTCGTCGATCCGGGCGAACGAGCGGCCGGAGCCGACGAGTTCGGCGACCCTCGCCTGGTAGAGGAGGCCGCCGTCGCCGGCCATCGGGGAGACGCCCACCTCCTCCGTGAACATCGCCACGCACGCCGGCATGATCGTCTCCATCTCGTCCTTGCGGATGCGGCGGACGTACGGATCCGGAGCGATGTCGGCGGGCATGTGGTCGGTGACCATCAGGGGCTGGTGGCCGCGCACCTCGCGGGCGGGGCCCCAGTGCGGTTCCAGGAGGCGCCACAGCTGGGCGGTGGCCTCCGCAGGGCCGACGATCGAGGAGCAGCGGCGGCCGGCCCGGCGGGCCCGGTCGGCGAAGGCGCGGACGGCGCGCGGGGTGGCGCAGATCGGGACCAGGTTGGCGCCGGCGTAGCAGAGGGACGTGAGCATGCCGTCCTCGTACCAGCCCCACATCTCGCCGCCGAGGCGCCAGGGGTCGAGTCCTGCCACCTGGACACGCGAGGTCACGAAGGCGTTCGCGACCGGCTCGCGGTCCAGTACGGCGAGCGCGGCGTCCAGGTCACTCGGTTCGAGCACCCGTGAGGTGGTCTGCGTCAACACGTGCGGGGCCTCACGCTGATGGGTTCTGCTGATCTCCGCACTGTACCTGCGGAAGCTTGGCCGTGCCGCCCCGCGTGCTGCGAAGTGGCCGCCGCCTGGGGTTCCGTCCCTGGGGGCTGCCGCCCCCAGACCCCCGCTCCGGCCTCCGGCCTTGTCCTCGAACGCCGGACGGGCTGAGTCGTTCAGCCCCTCCGGCGTTTGAGGAGCGGGGTCCAGGGGGCGGAGCCCCTGGCGGGGTCGCAGGGGCGGAGCCCCTTCAGGACGGGACGGGTAGGGGCGGCGGGGGCGAGGAGATCCCGCCCGCAGACGGTGTCAGCCCGCCACCGACACCGACGGCTCCCCCGACTCCGTGCCCTCCGCCTCCATCTGCTCGGCCAGCTTCATGGCCTCCTCGATGAGGGTCTCCACGATCTTCGACTCGGGAACCGTCTTGATGACCTCGCCCTTGACGAAGATCTGCCCCTTGCCGTTGCCGGAGGCGACACCGAGGTCGGCCTCGCGCGCCTCCCCGGGGCCGTTCACCACGCAGCCCATGACGGCGACCCGGAGCGGGACCTCCATGCCGGTGAGGCCCGCGGTGACCTCTTCGGCGAGCTTGTAGACGTCGACCTGGGCCCGGCCGCAGGACGGGCAGGAGACGATCTCCAGGCCGCGCTGCTTGAGGTTGAGGGACTCCAGGATCTGGTTGCCGACCTTGACCTCCTCGACCGGCGGCGCGGACAGGGAGACGCGGATCGTGTCGCCGATGCCCTGGGAGAGGAGGGCGCCGAAGGCGACGGCCGACTTGATCGTGCCCTGGAAGGCCGGGCCGGCCTCGGTGACGCCGAGGTGGAGCGGGTAGTCGCACTGGGCGGCGAGCTGCCGGTACGCCTCGATCATGACGACCGGGTCGTTGTGCTTGACCGAGATCTTGATGTCCCGGAAGTCGTGCTCCTCGAAGAGGGACGCCTCCCACAGCGCCGACTCGACCAGGGCCTCGGGGGTCGCCTTGCCGTACTTCTGGAGCAGCCGGCGGTCCAGGGAACCGGCGTTGACGCCGATCCGGATCGGGGTGCCGTGGTCCTTGGCGGCCGCCGCGATCTCCTTGACCTTGTCGTCGAACTGCTTGATGTTGCCGGGGTTGACGCGGACGGCGGCACAGCCGGCCTCGATGGCCGCGAAGACGTACTTCGGCTGGAAGTGGATGTCCGCGATGACCGGGATCTGCGACTTCTTGGCGATGGTCGCCAGGGCGTCCGCGTCGTCCTGGGTCGGGCAGGCCACCCGCACGATCTGGCAGCCGGACGCCGTCAGCTCGGCGATCTGCTGGAGGGTGGCGCCGATGTCGGACGTGCGGGTCGTGGTCATCGACTGGACCGAGACCGGGGCGTCCCCGCCGACCGCCACGGAGCCGACCTGGATCTGCCGGCTCTTCCGGCGCTCGGCGAGCTTGGTCGGAACGGACGGCATGCCGAGAGAAATCGCAGTCATCTGCTGTGCAACCCCAAGTCGTGGATCTAGGTCCAGGTCCCGTCGTAAGCGGGTTCCAGGCTCCGAGATTACGGCACCGGCACTGGAGCGAGCACATCCCCCACCCGTAAACCCACTCGATGGAAGCGGCCCGGAACACAGTGTTCCGGGCCGCCTCGAACGCCGTATGGCTACGAGATTTTGACCGGGTTAACCACGTCGGCGATCAGGACGAGGACGGTGAAGCAGATGAAGACCCCGGCCACCACGTAAGCCACCGGCATCAGCTTCGCCACGTCGAACGGGCCCGGGTCCGGGCGGCGCAGGACCCTGGCCAGGTTGCGGCGGAGCGACTCCCACAGGGCGCCCGCGATGTGGCCGCCGTCCAGCGGGAGGAGCGGGAGCATGTTGAAGAGGAAGAGGGAGAGGTTGAAACCGGCCACGAGCATCAGGGCCATCGCCAGCTGCTCGGTGGGCGGGATGTCCAGTGTGAAGATCTCGCCGCCGACGCGGGCCGCGCCGACCACGCCCATCGGGGAGTCCGCCTGACGCGGGGCGCCGTCGAAGGCCGCGTCCCACAGGGCCGGGATCTTGCCGGGCAGGCTCACGATCGAGTCGACGGCCTCGCCGACGCGGTCGCCCATCCAGGTCAGGGACTCGCCGAAGTCCTGACGGACGATGCCGGTGGCGGCGCTGAAGCCGAGGAAGCCGGCGGTGACGTACTGGCCCTGGACGATCTGGCCGCTGGAGTCCTTCTTGGCGACCTGGTTGGTGGCGATCTTCGCGTGCAGGGTGACGTCCTGGCCCTTGCGGTGGACGACGATCGCGACGTCCTTGCCGGGGGTGGAGCGGATCAGGTCGGAGAGCTGGTTCCAGCTGTCCGTCCTGACGCCGTTGAAGGAGACGATCCTGTCGCCGGCCTTCAGGCCCGCGGCGGCGGCCGGGGAGGCTGCGTCGGTCTTCTTGCAGGTGTCGCGGTTCTCGCTCTGGGCGATGACGCACTGGGAGACCGAGCTGACCGTGGTGGTCTGCTGGCTGATGCCGAAGCCCATCAGGACCGTGAGGAAGAGCGCGACCGCGAGGACCAGGTTCATGAAGGGGCCCGCGAACATCACGATCACGCGCTTCCAGGGGGCGCGCGTGTAGAAGAGGCGGGTCTCGTCGCCCGGCTGGAGTTCCTCGAAGGCGGCCGAGCGGGCGTCCTCGATCATGCTGCGCCAGGGTGAGGTGGAGCGGGCGGTGACCCGGCCGTCGGCGCCCGGCGGGAACATGCCGATCATGCGGATGTAGCCGCCGAGCGGGACGGCCTTGATGCCGTACTCCGTGTCGCCCTTGCGGCGCGACCAGATGGTCGGGCCGAAGCCGACCATGTACTGCGGGACGCGGATGCCGAAGAGCTTGGCGGTGGAGAGATGCCCCAGCTCGTGCCAGGCGATCGAGACCAGCAGGCCGATCACGAAGACGACTATGCCGAGGATCATCATCAGGGCTGTCATGCACGCGCCTCCGCGGTCGCCTTCTGCGCTGTCAGTTCCCGGGCCCGGATCCGCGCCCAGGTCTCCGCTTCGAGTACGTCCGGCACGGTGAGCGAAGTTCCCGTACGGGGGGTGCCGTGTTCCTCGACCACCCGGGTCACGGTCTCCATGATGCCGTTGAAGGGCAGCAGACCGGTCCGGAAGGCCTCGACACACTCCTCGTTGGCCGCATTGAACACCGCCGGCGCGGTGCCCGCGAGCTCTCCGACGTGCCGGGCCAGGTTCACGGACGGGAAGGCCTGGTTGTCCAGCGGGAAGAACTCCCAGGTGGAGGCCTTGCTCCAGTCGAAGGCGGGTGCCGCGTCGGGGACCCGTTCGGGCCAGCCGAGACCGATGGCGATCGGCCCCCGCATGTCGGGGGGCGTCGCCTGCGCGATCGTGGATCCGTCCGTGAACTCGACCATCGAGTGGACATACGACTGCGGGTGGACGACCACCTCAATGCGGTCGAAGGGAATGTCGTAGAGGAGGTGCGCCTCGATGACTTCCAGCCCCTTGTTGACCAGGGTGGCGGAGTTGATGGTGATGACCGGTCCCATCGCCCAGGTGGGGTGGGCGAGCGCGTCCTCGACGGTGACGTGCGCCAGGTCGGCCTTGGTGCGGCCGCGGAAGGGGCCACCGGAGGCGGTCACGACCAGTTTCCGGACGTCGGCCCTCGTCCCCGCGGCCAGCGACTGGAAGAGCGCCGCGTGCTCGGAGTCGACCGGGATGATCTGGCCGGGCTTGGCGAGCGCCTTGACCAGCGGGCCGCCGACGATCAGCGACTCCTTGTTGGCGAGCGCGAGGGTGCGGCCCGCTTCCAGGGCGGCGAGCGTGGGCGCGAGGCCGATGGAGCCGGTGATGCCGTTGAGGACCGTGTGGCAGTCGGAGGCGGCGACGTGGGTGGCCGCGTCGGGACCGGCGAGGATCTCGGGGAGCGGTTCGCCGGGGCCGTAGCACGCCGTGAGCGCCTCGCGCAGGGCCGGTACGACGTCCTCGCGGGCGACCGCGACGGTGCGCACCCGCAGCCGGTGCGCCTGCTCGGCGAGGAGGGCGATCCGGCCGCCCTGGGCGGAGAGGGCGGTGACCCGGAAGCGGTCGGGGTTGCGCAGGACGAGGTCGATGGCCTGGGTGCCGATCGATCCGGTGGAGCCGAGGATCACCACGTCCTTCGGGCCGTCGCCCACGAGCGGGTCGTACACGAGGTGCGGGTCGGCGAGGGGTGCCGGACTGGCGGGACTGTCGGTCATCCCCCCATTGTGGCCGCATCCGGGGGCCGGGAGGACAGCGCGTCCCCTTCACGGGCGTGCAGTACTGTATATACACAAGGCTCGGCTTGATATACGAGGAGTGTCGCCATGGCCAAGACTCTGATCGACATCGACGAGGAACTGCTGGCGCAGGCGGCCATAGCGTTCGGGACCAAGACGAAGAAGGACACCGTGACCGCGGCCCTGAAAGAAGGCGTCGAACGTAAGAAGCGCGCCCTCGCACTGGCCCGGCTGGCCGCGCAGGCCGACGCGGGCGACTTCGACATCCTTCTGGACAAGGCGAACTATCGGCGATGAACACGGCCAAATACCTCATCGACACAAGCGCCCTCGTCCGGGTCCTCAAGCAGCCGACCCTCGCCCACTGGGAGAGTCCCCTGGCAGAGGGTCTCGTCGCCCGATGCCCGGTGACCGAGATCGAGTTCCTCTACAGCGCCAGGAACGCCGAGAACCGCGTGCAGATGGTCGAGGACATGGACGCCCTGTTCTGCTGGACACCCCTGGACGACCGCGCGCTGACGCGCGCATGGCGCGTCCAGGAGGAGCTGACCGCCAAGGGCCGGCACCGCTCGGCGGGGACGGTGGACCTCCTCGTCGCCGCCACCGCCGAGATACAAGGCCTCACGGTGCTGCACTACGACAACGACTTCGAGACCATCGCGTCGGTCACCGGCCAGCCCACCCAGTGGCTGATGCCACCGGGCAGCCTGTAGCCGACGCGGCCGTCCTCACCCGAACGGGCGGCGGACGTTGTCCCGCTGGGACGGACCCGGGGTCGCGTCCGCGATCCACGGGCCCTCGCCCGACGGGTCGACGATGCCCTGCTCCAGCCATTCGAAGGAACCGCCGAGCACGGCCTTGACGACCTTGCGGTCCAGGTCGTCGGTGTTCGACCAGAGGCGGGTGAACAGCTCGTCGACGCGGATGCGGGCCTGCCGGCAGAACGCGTCGGCGAGCAGGTAGGCCTCGCGGCCGTGGTCGCCCTGGCGGCGCAGCAGTTCGGCCCGTACGCAGGCCGCGCTCATCGCGAACAGCTCGGCGCCGATGTCCACGACCCGGCCCAGGAAGCCCTGCTTGGTCTCCATCCGGCCCTGCCAGCGGGACATGGCGTAGAAGGTGGAGCGGGCCAGCTTGCGGGCGTGCCGTTCGACGTAGCGCAGGTGCGGGGCGAGGTCCACGCCGTGCTTGAAGTCTCCGTACGACGTGGGCAGCTGGCCGGGTCCCGCGACCAGCTTCGGCAGCCACTTGGCGTAGAAGACGCCCGCGTTGGCGCCCGCCTTCGCCTTGTCCTGGAGGGACTTGTCGGGGTCGATGAGGTCGCCGGCGACCGAGAGGTGGGCGTCGACGGCCTCGCGGGCGATCAGCAGGTGCATGATCTCCGTGGAGCCCTCGAAGATGCGGTTGATGCGCAGGTCGCGCAGGAGCTGCTCGGCGGGGACGGCGCGTTCGCCGCGGGCCGCCAGCGACTCGGCCGTCTCGAAGCCGCGGCCGCCGCGGATCTGGACCAGTTCGTCGGCCATCAGGCAGGCCATCTCGGAGCCGTAGAGCTTGGCGAGGGCGGCCTCGATGCGGATGTCGTTGCGGTTCTCGTCGGCCATCTGGGAGGACAGGTCGACGACCGCCTCCAGGGCGAAGGTGGTGGCCGCGATGAAGCTGATCTTGGAGCCGACCGCCTCGTGGAGCGCGACCGGCTTGCCCCACTGCTCGCGGGCCGCCGACCACTCACGGGCGATCTTCAGGCACCACTTTCCGGCGCCCACGCACATCGCGGGGAGCGAGAGCCGCCCGGTGTTGAGGGTGGTGAGGGCGATCTTGAGGCCCGCGCCCTCGGCGCCGATGCGGTTGGCGGCCGGGACCCGGACCTGGTGGAAGCGGGTGACGCCGTTCTCGATGCCGCGCAGGCCCATGAAGGCGTTGCGGTTCTCGACGGTGATGCCGGGTGAGTCGGCCTCGACGACGAAGGCCGTGATGCCGCCCTTGCTGTCCTCGGTCCTCGGCACGCGGGCCATGACGACCAGGAGGTCGGCGACCACGCCGTTGGTGGTCCAGAGCTTCACGCCGTCGAGGACGTAGTCGTCCCCGTCCGGGACGGCGGTGGTGGCCAGGCGTGCCGGGTCCGAGCCGACGTCCGGTTCGGTGAGCAGGAACGCCGAGATGTCGGTGCGGGCGCAGCGCGGCAGGAAGGCGTCCTTCTGCTGCTGGGTGCCGAAGATCTTCAGCGGCTGCGGGACGCCGATCGACTGGTGGGCGGAGAGCAGCGCGCCGACCGCGGGGTTCGCGGAGCCGACCAGGGAGAGGGCCCGGTTGTAGTAGACCTGCGTGAGGCCGAGGCCGCCGTACTTGGTGTCGATCTTCATGCCGAGGGCGCCGAGTTCCTTGAGGCCGGCGATCACCTCGTCGGGGATGCGCGCCTCACGCTCGATGAGCGCCGAGTCGATCTTCGTCTCGCAGAACTCGCGCAGCCGGGCCAGGAACTCCTCGCCGCGCTGCACGTCCTCGTCCGCCGGGAGCGGATGCGGGTGGATGAGGTCGAGCCGGAAGCGCCCGAGGAACAGTTCCTTGGCGAAACTGGGCTTGCGCCAGTCCTGTTCCCGGGCGGCCTCCGCCACCTGGCGGGCCTCCCGCTCGGTGACGGTGGGTTTCTTGGTGGTGGGGGCGGACATTGCGGCTCACCTCGCCACGAAAGGGGTTGTTGGGACCGTTCGTTACCGACCAGTGCTACTGGATCGTTGGTACCCGAATCGGGCCCTGCCTACCAGCCCTCGCGGTCCGATCGGCTGACGCGGTGACCGCCCCGGCGCGTTTCTCGGCCGATGCCGACGGTGTACGACGGGTACGACGTGTACGACGCCCCCAGGAGGTGGTGGAGCCCGCTGCGGAGGCGTCCTGGACGCTCTGGGGGCCGGTGCCCCCGCCGTGACCCCAGAGGCTGTCGTTGAGGTCATACTTGCCGAGCGTGACGGCGTCGAAGGCGGTGCACTCGCGCTCGGGCCACCGGCCTGCGCCACCGTGACGCCCGCGGCGGGGTGAGCGCGACCGGGGCGGCGAGCAGCGTCTCCGCCGACCCGTTCGTGGCCGCCACCCCTCGAAAGGCTGCCGAGCCGCCCGGGCAAATCGCTGTCGAAGCGCTTCGACAACCTATGGACACCCACCCGCACTGAAGCTACTGTCGAACCACCCTCACTCGCCACCCGTCAGCAATGCGCGCTGTCGAAGCGCTTCACAAACCTTGGAGAGCTGGATGGTCACCCTCGCCGAGGTCGCCCAGCACGCCGGAGTCTCGGCGAGCACGGTGAGCTATGTCCTCAGCGGCAAGCGGTCCATCTCCGCCATCACCCGGCAGCGGGTCGAGCAGAGCATCCGCGAGCTGGGCTACCACCCGAACGCGGGCGCCCGCGCCCTGGCCAGCAGCCGGTCGAACATCATCGCGCTGATGATCCCGCTGCGTACGGACATGTACGTGCCGGTGATGATGGAGATCGCGATCGCGGTGGCCACCACGGCCCGCGCGCACGGCTACGACGTCCTGCTGCTCACCGGCGAGGAGGGTCCGGACGCGGTGCGCCGGGTCACCGGCAGCGGGCTCGCCGACGCCATGATCCTGATGGACGTGGAGCTGGAGGACGAGCGGCTGCCGCTGCTGCGGCAGACCGACCGGCCCTCCGTGCTCATCGGCCTGCCCGCCTCCACCTCCGGGCTGACCTGTGTCGATCTCGACTTCGGGGCGACCGGCGCGCTGTGCGTGGAGCACCTCGCGAAGCTCGGTCACCGTGACATCGCTGTCATCGGCGAGGCCCCGGCCGTCTACGAACGGCACACCGGCTTCGCCGAGCGCACCCTGGACGGACTGCGGTCCCGGGCCCGGGAGCTGGGCCTGAGGGTGCTGCACCGGCCGTGCGAGGGCGGGTACGACGCGATGGCCGCCACGCTGGCCCGGATCTTCGACGAGCGCCCGGGCACCACGGGCCTGGTCGTCCAGAACGAGTCCGCGGTGGAGCCGCTGCTCGCGCTGCTGCGCCAGCAGGGCCGGGCCGTGCCGGAGGACGTGTCCGTGGTCGCGATCTGCCCGGACCAGGTCGCCGTCCAGGCCTCGGTCCGGCTGACCTCGGTCGCCATCCCCGCCCAGGAGATGGGCCGGTACGCCGTGGAGCACCTGGTCGCCAAGCTCGACGGCCGGGGCAGCGAAGAAGTCGTGCTGATCGCACCCGAGTTGACGGTACGGGCGAGCACGGGACCGGCCCCGGCCGGGTCCTGACCCCTTTGCAGTGCCCCGCCCTTGCGGGGGCACCCCTCTGTCTGCACTCCTTCAGGAGCACGTGACATGAATCAGTCTGCCCGAATCCAGTCCGCGGACGACCAGCCCAAGGTCAGCCTCGCGCAGTCCTCCCCCACCGTCGGCACGTTCCGGGAGCGGGACGGTGCCCTGGAGTGGAGCGGCCGTCAGGAGACGCTGCGCATCGAGCCGTGGGGGCCGGACGCGGTCCGGGTGCGCGCCCGGCTCGGCGGGCCGGTCCTCGAAGGACTGCCCGGCGCCCTGCTCGACGCGCCCCCCGCCACCGGTTCGGCCGTCAAGATCAGCGACGGGGAGGGGCAGTTGACGGTCGGCGCACTGACCGTCGAGGTGTCCGCCGAGGGCCTGGTCCGCTTCCTGCGCAGCGACGACCACTCGGAGGTACTGGCCGAGGAGCGCGCCCACTTCTGGTGGCCCGGCTCCCGCCTCTACACCGCGGTCGGCAACGGCCACCACCGCCTGGAGCAGCGGTTCGCCGCCTACGAGGGCGAGAAGCTGTTCGGCCTGGGCCAGCACCAGCACGGGCGCCTGGACCAGAAGGGCCTGGTCCTGGACCTGGTCCAGCGCAACGCCGAGGTCTCGATCCCGGTGCTGGTCTCCAGCCGCGGCTACACCCTGCTCTGGAACAACCCGGCGATCGGCCGCGTGGAACTGGCCGGCAACGGCACCCGCTGGGTGGCCGACTCGGCCCGCCAGCTCGACTACTGGATCACCGTCGGCACCCCGGCCGACGGGCAGCGCACCTACAGCGCGGTGACCGGCCGTTCGCCGATGCTGCCGGAGTGGGCGGCGGGCTTCTGGCAGTGCAAGCTGCGCTACCGCACCCAGGACGAACTCCTCGCCGTGGCCCGGGAGTACAAGCGCCGCGGACTGCCCATCTCCGCGATCGTCTGCGACTTCTTCCACTGGACCCACCTCGGCGAGTGGAAGTTCGACCTCAAGGAGTGGCCGGACCCCGCCGCGATGGTCCGCGAACTCGACGCGCTCGGCATCAAGCTGGTGGTGAGCGTCTGGCCGTCGGTGTCCCCGCTGAGCGAGAACCACCCGGTGATGGAGCAGCGCGGCTACTTCATCGGCACCCAGTACGGCCCGACGGCCCACGCCGACTGGCCGGACAAGGAGGTGGCGTCGACCGTCCAGGTCGCCTTCTACGACGCCACCAACCCGGAGGCCCGGGACTTCGTGTGGTCGAGGGTCAAGGAGAACTACCTGGACCCCTACGGCATCACGGCGTTCTGGCTGGACGCCTGCGAGCCCGAGCTGAAGCCGGGCTTCCAGGAGAACCTGCGCTACTGGGCGGGCCCGGGCCTCGAGGTCGGCAACAGCTACCCCGCCGAGAACTCCCGGACCTTCTACGAGGGGCTGCGGGCCGAGGGCGAGGAGGTCGTCACCCTCAACCGTTCGGCGTGGGCGGGCAGTCAGCGGTACGGGGCCGCGCTGTGGTCCGGCGACATCGGCACCGACTTCACGACGCTGCGCCACCAGATCGCGGCCGGCCTCAACACCGCGCTCTCCGGGATCCCCTGGTGGAACACCGACATCGGCGGCTTCCACGGCGGCGACCCGGACGACCCGGCGTACCGCGAGGTGATGGTCCGCTGGTTCCAGTTCGGCGCGCTCTCCCCGCTGATGCGCCTGCACGGCTTCCGCGACCCGGGCATGCCGCTGGGCCCGGACATGACCGGCGGCCCGAACGAGGTCTGGTCCTACGGCCCGGAGGCGGGCGCGATCCTGGAGAAGTACCTGCGGCTGCGCGAGCGTCTGAAGCCGTACGTCCTGCGGGTCATGCGGGAGGCCCACGAGGAGGGGCTGCCGGTGCTGCGGCCGCTGTTCCTGGAGTTCCCCGGGGACCAGGCGGCCTGGACGGTGGACGACGCGTACCTCTTCGGGCGCGACCTGCTGGTGGCGCCGGTGCTGACGGCGGGCGCCACGGTCCGCACGACGTATCTCCCGGCGGGCGCCCGGTGGACGGACGCGTGGACGGGCGAGCCGTACGAGGGCGGTACGGCGGTGACGGTGGACGCGCCGCTGGACCGTATCCCGCTGTTCCTGCGCGACGGGGCACACCTCCCGGTCACGGAGTAGTCCGGCCGGATCGCGACGCCCTTCGTTACCGGCCGGTTAATGTCTCAACTCGGCCGTGCGGATGGGCAGTTGGAGAGGGTAGTCAGTATCCCCGCCGACTGTCCCCCCACGAAGGGTTCCGCTGCCGTGGCCTTGGACCCGCTCCCCCTCACGCTCACCAACCTGCTGCTGCGCCCCGGCTTCCGGGGCCGTCGCGCTCCCGACCGGGCCTTCGACCGGCTGCTGGCGGCGGCCGGGCCCGCGGAGGGCGACGAAAACTTCACCGCCGACTTCCGCCACCTGCTGCGATGTTGGGCGGCAGCCGACCGTCTGACCCCGGTCGGCTGGCTGTCCGCGCGCGGGCACGTCGGCCGGCACCTGGCCAACCGCGCCCGGATCCGCCGGCTGCTCGCCGCGCACCCCGAGATCGAGCGGGAGCCCGTCGAGCGCCCGGTGTTCGTGGTGGGCCTGCCCCGCACCGCCACCACGCTCACCCACGGCATCCTCTCCCTGTCCGCGGAGCACCGCTGCCCGCTGCTGTGGGAGTTGCTGACCCCCGGCCTGGACGACGACCCCGCGCAACACGAGAGGGCGATCACGACCGCCCGTCGCCTGGTCGACGGCATCAACCTCTTCGCCCCGGGCTTCCGGCACATCCACAACCTGCGCCCCGAGGGCCCGGAGGAGTGCACCTTCGCGCTGCCGCACACGGTGATGCCGCTGTCCCAGGCGGTGATCCCCGAGTACCTGCCCTGGCACGAGACGCGTGACTTCGGCGCCGACTACCGCTACCTCAAGCAGATCTACCAGGTCCTCCAGTACGGCCGCCCGCGCCGCCGCTGGGTGCTGAAGTCGCCGCTGCACCTGGAGAACCTGGACGCGCTGCGGACGGTCTTCCCGGACGCCACGATCGTGTGGACGCACCGCGATCCGGCCACCGCCGTGGCCTCCTTCTGCAGCCTGGTCGAGCACGGCATGGCGGTGAACACCCGCCCCCTCGACCTGCACTGGATCGGCGCCACCTGGCTGGAACTGCTGGCCCGCTCGGCCCGCCGCGGGCTCGCCGCCCGCGCCGGCATCCCCCGCGAGTCCCTCGTCGACGTGCCGTACTCCTGGCTGGGCGCCGACCCGGCCGCGGGCGCCCCGAAGCTCTACGCGGCCGTCGGCGCGCGCTGGACCGAGGCCGACGCGGCTCGCCTCCCGGCCGTCGCCGCGCGCCCCAGGGGGACCCGCGTGCACAGCTACGACCTGGCCCGCTACGGCCTGACCCGCGCGGACGTCGACACCGCCTTCGCGGACTACAACGCGCTGCGCGCCGAGGCCGACCGGGCGTGAGGGCGCACGGGGCGGCCCCGCCGGCGGCGGGGCCGCCCGTGGCTCAGCTGCTGCTGACGCTCTCGCTGTTGACGGTGAAGTCCAGCCCGCCGGACGAGGACGTGATCTCGAAGCCGAACTGCACGTCACCGATGGTGACGTTGCCGAACCAGCCCTTGGTGTCCTTGATCCACTTCAGGATCGGCAGGATGTCGACCGTGCCGGAGGTGGAGTTGGAGTTGCGGACGAACGAATAGACGTTGTTCGAGCCGTTGTTGCCCTTGTAGACGGTCCAGGTGCTGCCGCCCAGCGTGAGTGTGCCCTGCGAGGTGCCGAGCGGGCCGACGGCGCCGGTCTTGTTGACCCAGAGCATGATCTCGTTGGCGTAGCCGGTGTCCCAGATGTCGTACGACGTGTTGTACGCGCCGGACGACGGGACGGTCACGTTGTAGCTGCTGGTGAGCGACCCGAGAGAGGTGATCGTCTTGTTGATCACCTTCTTGGCGTTGGGGTAGGACTTGATGCCGCCGGTGTTGGGGTGGTTGGCGTTGACACCCCAGTTGGTGCCGGAGTTGGCCCAGATGCACTGGGCGCCGGCGCCGGAGCCCCAGATGTTGTTGTAGAGGGTGTAGCCGTTCAGCGTGGTGGTGCCCCACTGGTCGCAGGAGCTCCAGACGGCGGCCGAGGCGGGGGCCGTGGCGAGGCCGACGGTGGCGCCGAGGGCGAGCGCGGGGGCGATCAGGGCGGTGACGGCCCTGCCGAGCGTACGTGGTGCCATGGTGTCCCTTCCATGGGTGGGGGGAGGTGCGGGTGGCTACCACGTCCCCAGGGTGAGGACGTGGTCTTCTCCGGCGACGAGGTCGAGCGGCCGACGGCCGGAGGAAGTCCACAGGTCGACGCGGAGCGTCCGGTGCGGCTTCAGGACGGCCCGCGCGCCGACGGGGGTCCAGGAGAGGTCCAGTTCGGCGCCGAAGCGGGTCCGGATGCCGCTCAGGCAGCCCTGGCGCAGGGCCGCCGGGGGCGCGGGAAGCAGGACGAGCCGGTCCGGCGTCGACTGGACGAGGGCCTCGACGAGCACGGCGGGCAGGGTGTGCGCGGCGTCGGCGTTGTAGACGTCGCGGTGCGGGTAGTGGGCGCTCATCAGGGACGCGTGGAAGAAGTCGCCGGCCAGGACCCGGCCGAGGGCGGCGCCGACCCGCTCGCCGTCGCGCAGGCGGGCCGCGACGAGCGCGTGGTGGAGGTGGCCGTGCGCCGAGTCGTTCTCGGCGCCGCGCAGTTCGAGGGCGCGGTGGGCGGCGGCCGCGAGCTCCGGGGTGTCGTAGGGGGTGATCTCGTCGAGCGGCCAGACGCCGTAGAGGTGGCTGAGGTGGCGGTGGTCGTAGGTGTCCTCGAGACCGGGCCAGGCCCATTCGGCCAGCGCGCCGTCGGCGTTGGTCCGGTGCGGGGGCAGCCGGTCGGCGAGGGCGCGCCAGCGGTCGGCGTCCGGGCCCGGGTGGTAGTCGGCCGCGGTGCGCAGGGCGTGCCGGGCGGCGGACAGGTCCATCGCCGCGTTGACCGCGCCCCAGCTCGCGTTCGCGGGCCGGTTCTCGGGCGAGTAGGAGGGGACGATCACGAGGTGGCCGTCGGCGTCGGTCCGGGTGAGGAAGTCCTCGTAGAACCGGGCGACTTCGGCCAGCGCCGCCGCCGTCCGGGGATCGCGCCCGCCGCGGATCTCGTCGTGGTCGACGAGCGGCTTGAGCAGCCAGTCCGCGCCGGCCGTCCACAGGTGCAGGGGGTATTCGCGGCTGAAATGGTAGGCAAGACCGGACTCGCCGTCGCTGTGCGCGGGCGCCACCGCGCCCCGGGCGCCGAAGACCGCGCGGGCGTTCTCCCGCCAGTCGCCGAGCTGGCGCTGGACCAGTGCGGCGCAGGCCTGTGTGACTTCGGGCAGGGCGGCCGCCGCCGCCGAGGCCGTCTGGAGGTTGACGTTGGCGTCGTTGGTGAACGCCCCCGACCAGGCCGTGTCCCAGTCGCCGGTCCACAGGCCGGTCAGGCGGGGCGGGTTGAGGCCGGACGCGGAGAGCAGGTGGTAGCGGCCTGCGGCGAAGAGGCGCTCCAGGAGGGCCGCTTCGGCCGGCTTCGTGAGCAGCTCGGACCCTGGCAGCGCGCGTTCGGCCGGGTCGGCGGCCAGGTCGAGGGTGACGCGGGCGTAGGCGGTGCGGTGCGGGCCGAGGTGGCGGGCGAGCAGCGCGTCGTACGACTCCTGGTCGGCGAGCAGGTCGCTCAGTGCGCGGGCCTCGGCGGTCACGTCGAGGTCGCCGGTGTGGCGGCGGACCCGGGTGAGGAGCAGGACGGACGCGGCGCCGGTGACGCGGACGCCCGGCGGGACGAGTGCGGTGCTGCCGCCGGTGACGGCGGCCAGGGTGACGCCCGTGTAGGCACGGTCGCTGCCGGGGTAGCGGGCGCGGAGGCTGAGCAGGGCACCCTCGGCCGTGCGCAGCGCGCCGTGCCCGACGCCCAGGCCGGCCGGGGCGCCGGGGAGCCGGTGGTCGAGGGCGATGTCGAGGGCGGCGGCGCCGGTGACCTGCTGCACGATCACGTCGTCCGCGCGGGAGACGAAGACCCGGATGGTCCAGTCGGCCGCGGTGGCGGTGACCTCGCCGGTGGTGAAGTCGACGGAGCGGCGGTAGCCGTCGGACCGGCCGTGCGGCCTGCGCAGCCGGATCTGGAAGGCGGGGTGGAAGGGCTGCACCCACTGGAGCGGACGGCCGTCGGTGAAGCTCTCCGCGGCGGCCTTCTCCCCCGCGAGCAGCCTGTCCTGCACGGCGGCGAGTTCGGCCGCCAGGCGGGGTGGGCGGGCGTGTTCGCCGCCGTTCGGGCGGACGAGGGTGTGATGGGTGACGATGACACGGTCGTCGTTCGGATCGCCGAACACGAGGGCGCCGTGGCGGCCGTTGCCGCTCAGGAAGGCGTCCTCCCAGCGGGCGGCGGGTGCGGGCTCCCAGGTGCCGTGGACGGGCCCGGTGGCGGTGTTGACGCGGGTGTCCGCGCCGGCGGCGGTCATGGCTTGAGCACCGCCACTCCGTAGCGGCCGAGGACGGTCTCGCCGGTGACGGTCGTACCGGTCAGCAGGTCTCGATGTGTTCCCATGAGGGAGATCTTCGCCTCCTCACGCCCGTGGTTGAAAAGGAACACCAGCTCACCCCGGCGGACCGCCTCCACGCCCGCGGGCAGTCCGTCGAGCACGGGGCGCACCCCGGCGTCCGCCGCGATCCGGCCGAGCAGCCCGCGCAGCGCCTCCGGCTCCGGGAGTGTGGAGACGTACCAGGCGCGCCCGTTGCGCAGCACGGCCGGCAGCCCGTCGAGTTCACCGCCCCGGTACGGCACGGTTTCGGAGACTCCGGGCACGGCCTCGATCTCCTCCGACCACAGGGTCCCCCGGAAGCCCTCGCACGCGACGGTCTCCCCCGCGTCCAGCGGCCACCACTCGTGCAGGGTGCGGATGCCGAAGAGCTCGCGCAGCCGGGCGTCCATGCCGCCGGGGCGGATCCGGTCGTCCTCGTCGGCGACGCCGGTCAGGAAGCCGCTGACCAGGGTGCCGCCGCCGCGGACGTAGGCAAGGAGATTGCCGATCGCGGTGTCGGAGAGGAGGTAGAGCTGCGGGACGACGACCAGCCGGTAGGAGGACAGGTCGTGTTCGGGGTGGGCGAAGTCGGTGGTGAGGTTCGACTCCCACAGGGCCCGGTGCCAGGCGTGCAGGACGTCGGGGAGGTCCACCTCGGCGGAGAGCCGGCCCTCGTGGGCGCCGGCCCACCAGGAGTGCCAGTCGTGAAGGATCGCGATGTCGGCGTGCAGGTGACGTCCGGTCACCTCGTCGGCGATCGCGGACAGCTCGGCGCCGAGCTGCTTGACCTCCTGGAACGTGCGGCCCTCCGCACCCGCGTGGCTGACCATCCCTGAGTGGAACTTCTCGGCGCCCTGTCTCGACTGCCGCCACTGGAAGTAGCAGACGGCGTCCGCGCCGCGGGCCACGGCCTGCAGGGACCACTGGCGGTTGAGGCCGCGGGGCTTGGGGTGGTTCACCCCGCGCCAGTTGACCGGCCCGGCGGCCTGCTCCATGAGCATCCAGGGACCGCGCGCCTGGGAGCGGGTGAGGTCGTGCACGAGCGCGCCGTGCTGTGCGCCGAGCGGGTCGCGCGGGTCCGGGTAGAGGTCGACGGAGACGACGTCCTCCTCGTCCGCCCAGCGCCAGGCGTCCTGGCCGGTCCAGAGCGGCATGAAGTTGGTGGTCACCGGGATGTGCGGGGTGTGCCGGGCGACGATGTCCCGTTCGGCCCGGTAGCACTCCAGGAGCATGTCGGAGGTGAAGCGGCGGAAGTCCAGCACCTGGGTGGGGTTCTTCAGGTAGTGGGCGTGGCGCGGGGGGAGGATGCCTTCCCAGGTGTCGTAGCCCTGGCTCCAGAACGCCGTGCCCCATGCGGTGTTGAGGGCGTCGAGGGTGCCGTAGCGTGCGCGCAGCCAGCGGCGGAAGGCGGCGGCGGCCTCGTCGCCATGGTCGAAGGTGCAGTACTCGTTGTTGATGTGCCACATCGTGAGGGCGGGGTGGCCGCCGTAGCGGGCGGCGAGGTCCTCCGTGATGGCGGCTGCGTACCGGCGGTAGGCGGCGCTGGAGTGCGAGAAGTGCTGGCGGCCGCCCCACCACTCGGTGCGGCCGTCGGCGTCCCGGGGCAGGGTCTCCGGGTGCAGCCGGCCCAGCCACGGCGGCGGCGACGCGGTGGGGGTGGCGAGGACGACGCCGATGCCGTGGTCGTGCATCAGGTCCATGAGCCGGTCCAGCCAGCCGAAGTCCCGCTCCCCCGGCCGCGGTTCGAGCCGTGCCCAGGAGAAGACGCCCATGGTCACGGAGTTGACGCCGGCCGCCGTCATCAGGCGGACGTCCTCCTGCCAGGTCTCCTCGGGCCACTGCTCGGGGTTGTAGTCGCCGCCGAAGAGGATGCGGCCGCGGGTGGCGTCACAGAGGCCCGGCGGCTTCCGTCCGGTGGTCAACGGCTCCCGTCCGGTGGTCAACGGCTTCCGTTCGGGGGGCAACGGCTTCCGTCCGGCGGTCATCGGACGGGGTCCCCGTACTGGATGCCGCGCCCGTTGGTGGCCAGGTAGACCCGGCCGTAGACGCGCGGGTCGCCGGTGACGGCCTGCCCGGTCCAGCCCCACTGGTGCCGATCGTCGTTGATGCGGACCCAGGACCCGGCCTCGTCGTCGGAGCGGTGGACGGCCGTGCTGGACTCCGTGGAGCCGACCAGGTAGATCGCCGGGTAGCCGGCCCCGTCGGCGGCCTTCCCGAAGCCGAGGGTGTACGCGGCCCGGCAGCTGGCCACCTTGGCGAAGGTGGCACCCCCGTCGATGGACCGGTACAGCCCGTTCCACTTGACGCCGAGCCACAGGTCGCCGGACCTGCCGGGCGCCGCGACCAGCTGGAACTGACTGTCCCCGGAGGGCAGCCCAGTGGCACGCGCCGTGAACGAAAGGCCACTGTCAGTGCTGGCTTGTAGCGTTCCTGTGTCGGTGTCGTACGCGTAGAAGAGCGTCGGGTCGGCCGGGTCGGCGACCGGCGTGGCGCCCTTCGGGAAGGAGGAGATCTCGGTCCAGGTGGCGCCGTTGTCGTCCGACCGGTGGGCGGGGTACTTGGTCCCGTCCCAGTGCACGAAGGACCACAGCAGCACGCTGCCGTCGGCGTTGGCGGCGATCGGCCCCGGTGCGTCGTGGGCGAGGGAGGGCTGCGCGGCGAAGGGCGCCCAGGTCCGGCCCCCGTCGTCCGAGAAGGCGCCGTTGCCGTTGTCGCCCCAGCCGGCCCGGACCACGTACGCCGGCCTGCCCGCGGCCTGCGCGAGCCCCGTCGCCGACCCGAACACGGGGTTCGTGGCCATACCGCGGGACGGGGACGCGGTGAGCCGCTCGTGGTACAGGACGCCGATGTCCCCCGAGCCGCTCAGCAGGTGTGCCTCCCCGACCGGGGGCGACACCAGCTGAAGCACCGACGTCTCCTCCAGGCCGCGGACCTGCGGGGCCCAGTGGACGAGGTCGCGGCTGCCGTAGAGGGTGGCGCCGGTGCCGTAGACGACGTGCTCCGAGTCGTACGGGTCGACGGCGACGGCCTGGATCCACCACCCGAACTTGGGCTCGGCGCCTCCCCACTTCAGGAAAGGAGTCTCGGACACGTCGAAGACGGCTGATTCCTTGAGGGACGTCCAGGTACGGCCGCCGTCGGTGGTCCGGTAGAGGGTGTCCACGGCCGTCCACCGGTTGTTCGTCGAGACGACGACGGTGCCGGGCCGACGGGCGTCGACGGCGACCCCGCCGTAGCCGAACGTGTCGCCGCCGCCGGGTGCGACGGGCGTGACCTCGGTCCACTTGCCGGTGCCGGTGGCGAGCTTGTGCACGCTGCCGTCCGCCTGGCCGTTGGGGCCGGGGGCGTCGGCGTACGTCACGTACAGCTCGCGGGCGTGGCGGTCGTAGGCGGCGCGGACCGGGATCCTGGCGGAGGTGCCGGTGGGCCTGCCGGGTACCGCCTTCCACGTGGCCCCGTCGGTGGTGCGGTACAGACTGACGGCGGCCGCGCTGCCGTCGCCGTCCGCCCAGCCCGCGTAGACGGCACGGCCCGCGGCGACGAGGAGACTCACGCCCTGACCGGAGGCGGAGGGAGTGGCGGGGAAGCCGTCGTCCTGCGCCCAGGACGCGCCCCGGTCCGTCGACTTGAGCAGCCCGTCGTGTCTCGTCCCCAGCCAGAGCGTGTCGCTGTCCCGCGGGTCGACGAGGAGGCGTTCGCCCATGCCCCGGCCGTCCTCGTTGGCGCCGAGTTTCACGGCGAGGTCGGTGCGGGCCCAGGTGGTGCCGCGGTCGTCCGAGCGCAGGACCGCGCCGTTGCCGGCCCAGGACTGGGCGTAGGTGCCGAGGGCGAGGTAGAGCCGGTCGGGGTGGGCAGGGTCGATGGCCATCGCCTCCACGCCGAGGAGGTTCCAGTCGTCCCAGCCGAGGTGGTCGGTGAGGGGGGTCCAGCGGGCGGTGCGGGCGTCCCAGCGGTAGGCGCCGCCGATGTCGGTGCGGGCGTAGGCGAGGCCGGGGGTGGTGGGGTGGAAGAGGACGCCGGTGACGAATCCGGTGCCGCCGATGACCGCGTTGCGCCAGCGGTAGGCCTGCGGCTGGGGCTCGGCCGCCTGGGCGGTGGCGGTGAGCGTCGGGAGAGCGGTGAGGGCGGTTGTTGCTGCCGTACCGGCGAGAACGGTTCTGCGGCTCAGGGTGGGCATGGGGAAACCTTCGGTGAGCGTGGGTTGGGTGGGTGGTCCGGGGCTGGGGCCGGGGGGTGGGGACGCTTCCCGGAGCTTGCCGAGTGCCGCTGCGCCCACCCGTGCCGCCCCAGCGGCACGACTGCCCGCAGCTGAGAAGCGGCACGCGGCTGCGGCTGCGGCTGCGGGATGGTGCGAGCCCACGGCCGGGAGATGGTGCGAGCGCCCGGCTGTGTGGGACACGGTTGGGCAGCGCCCCGTAAGGGGCGCTGGGGGTGCCCCCGGCCGAAGGCTGGAGGAGGAACTGCGCGATCGGCCACGACGCACCCGCAGTCGCCGGCGCTCCCCGCCACCCCCTTCAGAAGGCGAAGTCGGCTACCCCTTCACCGCCCCCGTCAGCATCCCCTTCTTGAAGTGCTTCTGGACGAACGGAGACAGGACCGCGACCGGCAGCAGTGCCATCACCATCACCGCCATCTGCACGGCGAGTCCGGACAGTTCGCCCGTCTTGATCGCCTGTCCCAGGCCCACCGGGGCCTGCTGCTTCTGGACCAGCTGGATCATGACGTTCTGCAGCGGCATCTTGTCCTGGTCGTTGAGGTACAGGGACGCGTTGAACCAGGCGCTCCAGTACCCGACCGCGTAGAACAGGGTGATGACGGCCAGCACCGCCCGGGACAGCGGCATCACGATCTGCCACAGGATCCGGAAGTCGCCGGCGCCGTCGATGCGCGCGCTGTCGGTCAGTTCCTGCGAGATGCCCATGAAGAACCCGCGCAGGACGAGGATGTTGAAGACGCTCACCGCGCTCGGGAGGATCAGCGCGAGGTAGCTGTCGGTGAGACCCAGGGACTGCACCAGCAGATAGGTGGGGATCAGGCCGGCGCTGAAGAACATCGTCGCCAGCAGCAGCATCAGGAACCAGCGGTGGCCGAGCGAGCCGATGCGCGACAGGCCATAGGCGCACAGGACCGACACGGTCATCGAGAACAGCGTGCCGACGAGGGTGATCAGGACGGAGATGACCGTGGCCCGGGTGACCTGGCCGCCGCTCAGCAGTTCCCGGTAGGCGACGAAGGTGATGCCCTTGGGGATCATCACGAGGCCGCCCGCCTCGTCGATGGTCTTCCGGGAGGACAGGCTGGTGACGACCACGATCCAGAGCGGGAAAAGGACGGCGAGGCAGGCCAGGGTCAGGACCAGGCCCTTGCCGGCGACACCGGCCCTGCTCGGCTCCTCCTCCCAGACCGGGCGGGGCGGCGCGGCCCACCGGGACGGCGGCCGTTCCCGGACGGGAGGCTTGTCGGCGACGGCGGTCATTTCTTGTACACCCCCTGCTCGCCCATGAGATGGGCCACCTTGTTGGCGGCGAGGACCAGTCCGAGGCTGACCACGCCCTTGATGAGGCCCGCGGCGGCCGCGTAGCCGAAGTCCTGGTTGCGGACGCCGTTCCACCACACGAAGGTGTCGAGGACCTCCGAGGCCCCCGGTCCCACGGCGTCGCGTTGCAGGAGGATCTGCTCGAAGCCGACCGTCAGCGCGTCACCGACCCGCAGGACCAGCAGGAGTGCGATGACGGGGCGCAGGGCGGGGAGCGTGACGTGCCAGGTGCGGCGCAGGCGGCCCGCACCGTCCATCGCGGCGGCCTCGTAGAGGTCCGGGCTCACGGACGCCAGCGCCGCCAGGAAGACGATGATCCCCCAGCCCGCGTCCTTCCAGACGCTCTCCGCGGTGACCAGGAACTTGAAGGTCGACGGGTCGGTCATGATGTCCAGGCCGTCGTAGCCGTGCTGCCGCAGCAGCTGCGAGAGCACGCCCGCGCCGCCGAAGATCTGCTGGAAGACGGAGATGACCAGCACCCAGGAGAAGAAGTGCGGGAGGTACAGCACCGCCTGGGCGATCGCCCGTACCCGCGGCCGGACCACGCTGTTGATGAGCAGTGCGAGGGCGATCGGGATCGGGAAGAACAGTACGAGCTGCAGGAAGAACAGCACCAGGGTGTTCTTCACCGCGTTCCAGAAGGCGGAGTCGGCGAAGATCTGCTGGAAGTTCTCCAGGCCCACCCACGCGCTGTGCAGCATGGAGACGACGCCGTTGTCGCTGACGTACGGGTCGTAGTCCTGGAAGGCGACGATGTTGCCGAGGATCGGCAGGTAGTTGAAGACCAGGAGCAGCAGGACCGCGGGCAGGGTCATCAGGATCAGGGCGCGGTCGCGTCTGAACCTGAGGCGCAGGCCGAGCTTCCCGGCGTTCGCCTTCTCGGGGGTTGCGGTGGCGCCCCCGGGTGCCACCGGGGTCCGCCCCGTACCGTCGTCGTCTGCCTCGGCCCTGCTGCGAGGCACCGTGCTGTGGGACACGGCCGTTCTCCCTTGCCTCGGTGCCGGTCAGCTCGCCGCGGAGCCGTTGTCGTCGAGCAGCTTCTGGTACCAGTCGCGCAGCTTGTCGCCGCCCTTGCTCTTCCACTCGGCGACGGCCTGCTGCATGTCGCTGATCTTCTTGCGGCCGCGGGTGATGTCGTCCTCCAGCGTCTCGAAGTCGTCCATGAGGTTGGTGTAGCGGGACGGCTCGGTGATCATCTGGCCGAAGAAGCTGGACTTCCTGGTGAAGGAGCCCATCCGCTGCTGCCACTCGACCTGCGCCTTGGCGACGTCGGGGAAGTCCGGGTGGGCGATGGTGGCCGCGGGGCTCGCGATCATGACGTAGGCGTTGATGACCTCGTTGTTGCCGCGGGTGGTCTTGGTGGGCACGCCGTCCTTGACGGTGTAGTGGGTGCCCTCGACGCCGTAGTTGGTGGCCATGTACTCCTTGGTGCCGTACGGCGCGGCGGTGGTGTTGGCGACGGCCAGCACGTCGTGGATCACGGACGCGGGGGCCTTCTTGTTGACGAAGGCGAAGATGCCGGCCGGCTGTTCGGCCCAGACCTGCGGGTTGCCGCCGTCGTGGCCGTAGACGTCCATGCCCCAGATCTTGAAGTCCGGGTTCTGGGTGGCCTGTTCGGCGGTGCGGCTCCACCACTGGCTGATGTCGTTGGGGTAGATGAGGAACTCGCCGGCCGCGAACTTGGGGCCCGGGTCGGGGGCGTTCTTGCCGAGCTTGGCGTCGGGGTGGACGACCCCGGCGGCGAAGAGCTTGCGGGTCCACTCCAGCGCTTCGAGGTACTCGTCGGTCTCGATGCGGTTGACCAGCTTGCCGTCGACGAGGTTCCAGCCGAGCGGCTTCTCGCTGCCGGACAGCACGCTGAACATCTGCCAGGCGGTCCACTTCATGTCCAGGCAGGCCCAGCGCTTGGCCTTGGCGTTGGTGATCTCCTTGGCGAGGGACAGGAACTCGGCCGCCGAGCGCGGGACCTCGTAGCCCTCCTTGTCGAAGATGTCCTTGCGGTAGAGGGGCACGATGTTGGTGACGTACGAGGCCGGCATCGGCAGACCGCGCAGCTTCCCGCCGAAGATGCAGCGCCGCCAGGCATCGGTCGGGATGGCGGCGAGGTTCGGGTAGTCCTTGACCTTGTCGCCCGACAGGTACGGGCCGAGGTCGGCGAACTTGCTGATGATGGCGGTGGGTATCTTGCCGCCCATGTTCCAGTTCGGGATGACGACGACGTCCGGTACGTCGCTGGAGGCGAGGACCGCGCCGAGTTTCTGGTCGTAGGTGTTGCCGTCCTGGTTCTGCCACTCGACGTCGACGCCGATCATGTCGTTCATCGCGTGGTAGTAGGGGTTGTCCTGCTTGGGCGGGGAGCCCCAGAACGGCGACATGACGGTGACCTTGCCGCCCTTGCCGAGCTTCTTCGGCACCGAGGTCTTCAGGGTCGCCAGGTCGAGCTTGCTGGTGAAGCCGATCGACGAGCCGTTCTTCGACGGGATGTCCGGGGTCACCACGTTGTTGGCGACGTAGGCCGGCAGCAGCTTCTGCGCGCCCTTGCCCGACGAGGAGCCCCCTCCCGACCCGCTGTCCGACGCCCCGCAGGCGGCGAGCAGCGGCATCCCGCCCGCCACCGCTGCGGTGGCGACTGCCGTGGAGGCGAGGAAACTTCTCCGGCTCGGCCCGGAGGGGGCGGAAGCGGCGTTCGGCGTCATTGCGTCAACCCTTCGTGGCGCACCAGGACACCCGGCGGTGGCCGTCGGCTGCGGTGTCTCGAGTGGAACTGGCTGAGCCGAAGCGATCCTCCGACCACGGTCGTGCGTCCCTGGGGCGGACGGGGCCGGTCGGCCAGCCGGTGGCCGCCAGTCGGCTGGTCGACGGGCGGGACGGTCGGCTAGTCGAAGCGCTTCGATGTTGCTGCGAGGTTAAGTGAACACCCGGGGGTGCACAAGGGCCGCTCCCAAGATTCCCCCGAGGTCTTGGGGATGACCGCTCCTTATGTGCCACTTGAATTTTCGGTGAGCGTCTCTTGACACCCGGCGGTGCGTCGAATGAGCATCGAAGCGCTTCGAAAGCTCCGCGTCGCTCCAGCGCAAGGGGAACCGCACGTGACCGCTCACCCGCCGCCCACGCCGCCTTTCCGTGATCCTCGCCTGCCGTTCGCGAAGCGCATCGACGATCTGCTGGCCCGGCTCACCCTGGACGAGAAGGTCTCCTTCCTCCACCAGTTCGCGCCCGCCGTGGAACGCCTCGGCATCGCCGCCTTCCGCACCGGCCAGGAGGCCCTGCACGGGGTGGCCTGGATGGGTCCGGCGACGGTGTTCCCGCAGGCGGTGGGCCTGGGCGCGAGCTGGAACACCGATCTCGTCCGGCGGGTCGGGGAGGCCGTGTCCAAGGAGGTCCGGGCGATGCGCGCCCGTGACGACCGGGTCGGCCTCAACGTCTGGGCGCCGACGGTGAACCTGCTGCGCCACCCGCTCTGGGGGCGCAACGAGGAGGGCTACTCCGAGGACCCGAAGCTGACCTCCGCCATCGCCACGGCCTACACCCGCGGTCTGCGCGGCGACCACCCCGTGTACTGGCGCACCGCGCCCGTCCTCAAGCACTGGCTGGCCCACAACAACGAGACGGACCGGGCCATCTCGTCCTCCTCGGTCCGCCCCCGGGTGCTGCACGAGTACGACCTGCGGGCCTTCAGGGAGACCGTGGAGGCGGGCGCGGTGGCCGGCGTGATGCCCGCGTACAACCTGGTCAACGGCCGCCCCAACCACGTCTCCCCGTACCTGCGCGAGCAGTTGCGCACCTGGACGGAGGAGGAGCTGCTGGTCTGCTCCGACGCCGGCGCGCCCAGCAACCTGGTCGACCACGAGCACTACTTCGCCACGCACGAGGAGGCGACCGCGGCCGCCCTGCTCGCCGGCGTCGACAGCTTCACCGACCATGGCACGGACAGCTCGCAGATCATCGCCCGGGTCGACGGGGCCCTCGCCCAGGGGCTGCTGACGGAGAAGGACATCGACACGGCGGTCCGCCGCCACCTCTCGGTCCGCTTCCGCCTCGGTGAGTTCGACCCGCACGACGATCCGCACGCGGGGACCGCCGAGTTCGACACCCCGGCCCACCGCGCCCTCGCCCAAGAGGCGGCCGAGCAGGCGGTGGTCCTGCTGAAGAACGACGGCGACCTGCTGCCGCTCGCACCCGACGCCCGGATCGCCGTGGTCGGTCTCCTCGCCGACGAGTGCAAACTCGACTGGTACAGCGGCACCCTGATCCACCGCTCCACTCCGCTGGAGGGCCTGTACGAGCGGTTCGGCGCGGAGCGCGTGGAGTTCGCGGAGGGGGTCGACCGGGTCCGGCTCCGGCTCGCGGACGGCGCCTTCCTGCACGTGCCGCCCGCCCCCGCGGCCGCCGACGAGGCACGCGGCGCGGCCGGCGCCCTGGACCCGGCACTGCTCGCGGGCCGCACCGACCTCCCGCCGCTGACCACCGACGCCACCGGCACCGAGTTCGCCCTGGCCGACTGGGGCGAGGGCGTCCTCACCCTCCGCGCCCCGGACGGCCGCTACCTCTCCGTCGCCGAGGACGGCTTCGTCCGCGCCGCCGCGGACCAGCCCGGCGGCTGGGTCGTCCAGGAGACGTTCCGCCTGGAACCCCACGAGAACGGTCACCTCCTCCGGCACCTCGGCACGGGTCGCCACGTCTCTGTCGCCGCCGACGGCGTGCAGGTTGCCGCCGAAAACCCCTCGATCCTCGAATTGATCATCGTCGAACGGGGTACGGACGCCGTCGCCAGGGTGGCCGCCGCGGCCGACGCGGTCCTGGTGGTCGCGGGCAACGACCCGCACATCAACGGCCGCGAGACCGAGGACCGTACGACCCTGGCCCTGCCCCCGCACCAGGAGCGCCTGCTGCGGGCCGCCCGTGCCGCGAACCCGCACACGGTGCTGGCGCTGGTGTCGTCCTACCCGTACGCGGTGGACGTGGCCCGGCTGCCCGCCGTGCTCTGGACGGCCCACGGCGGCCAGGCGGCCGGCACCGCGCTCGCCCGTGTCCTGGCCGGCGACGTCTCCCCCGCGGGCCGCCTCCCGCAGACCTGGTACGCCTGCGACGCCGACCTTCCCGGCCTGCTCGACTACGACGTGCTCGGCGCCCGCCAGACCTACCTCTACTTCGAGGGCACCCCGCTGTTCCCCTTCGGCCACGGCCTGTCCTACGCGTCCTTCCGCTACGCGGACCTGGCGACCGAGGTCGCGGAGGGGACGCTCCGGGTCTCCTTCACGGTCGCCAACACGGGCGACGTGCCGGCGGACGAGGTGGCCCAGCTCTACACCCGGGCCGCCGAGCCGTCGGCGGTCCGCCCGCGCCGCGAACTCCTGGCCCACCGCCGGCTCACCCTGGCACCCGGCGAACGAACCCTGCTGACCTTCGAAGTCCCGCTCTCCGCCTTCGGGTTCTGGGACGTGGCACGAGGCGGCCGGCGCCGCGAACCGGGCCCGTACGACCTCCTCGCCGGCGCGTCCAGCACCGACATCCGCCTCCGTACGACGGTGGTCCTCGACGGCGAGCCCGCGGCACCGCGGCCCGTCACCTCCGCGTCGGGTCTGGAACCGGCGGACTTCGACGAGCAGTCGGGCGTCGCGATCGTGGACCGCACCCGGACGGCGGGCGACGCGGTCACCCCGGCGGACGGCGGCACGGGCCACCTCGTCTACCGAAACTGCGACTTCGGCACCGGCTCGACGGAGGTCACGGTCACGGTCGCGGGCCGGGGCACCCTGGAACTCTCCCTCGACGGCGCCCCGCCCCTGGCCGCACTCACCCTCGACGAGCCGACCCGCGACGCCTACACCTACACCTCCCTCACGGCCCCCCTCACCGCCGACGACGTGCACGACCTCCACCTCGAACTGCGCGGCCCCCTACGGCTCGCGCACGTCGGCTTCTCCGGTTGAGGGTCCGGAACGGCCGACACGGACAGGGGCCCGGCACCGGAAGGCACCGGCGCCGGGCCCCTGCATGAAACAGCTCCCGTCGAACGGAGAACGGCCGCAGCCCCCGCACAGCGGGCTGCGGCCGTTCCGTCGCTCTCCGGCCCGTCCGTGGCAGGTCAGAGGGCGAGGCCCGTGAGCACCAGGACGCGCTCGTAGGTGTAGTCGTCCATGGCGAACTTGACGCCCTCGCGGCCGACGCCGGACTGCTTCACGCCGCCGTACGGCATCTGGTCGGCGCGGTAGGAGGGGACGTCGCCGATGACGACGCCGCCGACCTCGAGGGCCCGGTGGGCACGGAAGGCGCCCTGCAGGTCGTGGGTGAACACGCCCGCCTGGAGGCCGTACTTGGAGGCGTTGACGGCGGCGAACGCCTCGGCCTCGCCGTGCACCTTCTGCACCGTGAGGACGGGACCGAAGATCTCCTCGCACGAGATGGTGGTGTCCTCCGGCACGTCGGTGAGGACGGTCGGCGCGAAGCTGGCGCCGTCGCGGTCGCCGCCGGTGACCAGGGTGGCACCGGCCTCGACCGCCTCCTTCACCCACGCCTCGACCCGCTCGGCGGCCGCCTCGCTGACCAGCGGGCCGACGTCGGTGTTGTCGTCGGCGGGGTCGCCGGTGACCTGGGCCTCGACGGCGGCGACGATGCGCGGCAGGAGCCGGTCGTAGACGGCGGCGTCGGCGATGACCCGCTGCACCGAGATGCAGGACTGGCCGCCCTGGTAGTTGGAGAAGGTCGCGATGCGGGTGGCGGCCCAGTCGAGGTCGGCGTCGCTCGCGTAGTCGCCGAGGACGACGGCCGCGCCGTTGCCGCCGAGCTCCAGGGTGCAGTGCTTACGGGGCACCGAGTCCATGATCGAGTAGCCGACCTTCTCGGAACCGGTGAAGGAGATGACCGGGAGGCGCTCGTCCTGGACGAGGGCGGCCATCTTGTCGTTGGCGACCGGGAGGATCGACCAGGAACCGGCCGGGAGACCGGTCGTCTCGGCGAGCAGGTCACCGATGATCAGGCCGGAGAGGGGGGTGGCCGGGGCCGGCTTCAGGATGATCGGCGCGCCGGCCGCGATCGCCGGGGCGATCTTGTGGGCGCACAGGTTGAGGGGGAAGTTGAACGGCGCGATGCCGAGCACGACGCCCTTCGGGAAGCGGCGGGTCAGCGCGAGGCGGCCCTGGCCCCCGAGGTCGGTGTCCAGCCGCTGGGCCTCGCCGCTGTTGAAGCGGCGGGCTTCCTCGGCGGCGAACCGGAACACGGACACGGCGCGGCCGACCTCGCCCCGGGCCCACTTGATCGGCTTGCCGTTCTCGGCGGAGATCAGCTGGGCTATCTCCTCGGTGCGCTCGGCCAGGCGGCGGCTGACGTGGTCGAGGGCGGCGGCGCGTACGTGGGCGGGGGTGGCGGCGAACTCGTCCCGCACGGCGTACGCGGCGGCGACGGCTTCCTCGACCTGGGCGTCGGTGGGCACGCTGACCTTGCCGACGAGACGGGCGTCCCACGGGTTGGTGACGTCGAAGGTGTCCTCGCCGGTGGCCTGGCGGCCGGCGAGCCAGAAGGCGTGGGTGGCGGTCATTGCGAGTCCCGGCCCTTCCGCGTTGGGGGTGGGTGTGTGCAGGGTGTTCGGCTCCACGGTAGGTCGGTGGGGCCGAGGGTGCGTTTGTCCGGGGTGTAGTGGTGGGGGTGGGGGGTGCGCCGGATTGGCACGGTGCGGGGGGCAGGCCGCTTTTTCCTCGCCCCCGCCGCCCCTACCCGTCCCGTCCTCCAGGGGGTGGGCCCCCTTCGACCGCCCGTCCCGGGGGCTGCCGCCCCCGGACCCCCGCATCGGCCTGACGGCCTCGTCCTCAAACGCCGGACGGGCTGGACAGTGGGGGTGCGGGCGTCGTCCTCAAACGCCGGACGGGCTGAATAGTGGGGGTGCGGGCGTCGTCCTCAGACGGCGGACGGGCTGGAAAAAGTGGGGGGCGGGCCCGTCGTCACAGGCCGGGCTCCCGTTCTCAGCGCCGGGCTTGGTGAGAAACCCAGGGGCGCGGGGAACTGCGCGGCCGGCCCCCACCGGGCCGCGGACGGCAGCCGGTCTGGGGGTCCTCGGCGGGTGCCGGGACGGTGCGGTTTCGGCGGGCGGGCGGGTCGGGTGGGTGGGCGGGCGCGGGCGGGCGGGCGGGGAAGTACCCGGCTACTCCCCCGACGTCGCCTTCAAGGCCAGCCACAGTTCCATCCGGACGTCCGGGTCGTCCAGGGAGCGGCCCAGGATCTCCTCCACCCTGCGCATCCGGTAGCGGAGGGTGTGCCGGTGGACGCCCAGGTCCGCCGCCGCCGCGTCCCACTGGCCGTGCCGGGAGAGCCAGGCCCGGAGGGAGGCGACCAGGTCACCCCGGCCGGTCGCGTCGTGCTCGTACAGCGCCCTGAGCAGACCGTCGGCGAACGCCTTCACCGCGTCGTCGGCGAGGAGCGGAAGGACCGATCCCGACGCCAGCTGGTCGTGCTCGACCAGGACCCGGCCCCTGCGCCGGGCCACGGACAGCGCCTGTTCGGCCTGCTTGTACGCGGCCGCCGCGGCGATCGGCCCGGACGGCGCGGAGAGGCCCACCACCAGTTCGTCGTCCTCGCCGCCGCCCTGCTCCGCCGGCACCGCCCGCGCCGCCTCCCGTGCCGCCGCGTACTCCACGCACGCCGCCACCGCCGCGCCCCGGTCCGCGGCCAGCACCACCAGCCGCTCCCCCTCGGGCACCAGCAGCACCGCCTCCCCGGCACGGGCCGCCGCCGACTCCACCGCCTCGGTGAGACCGGCCAGCACCTCGCCGCCGCCCGCGTCCGCGACGATCATCCGGAAGGGGGCGTCGAGCAGCCCGCCGTACAGGTCCCCGGCGACCCCGCGGGCGTGGTCCGGCTGCCCGGCCAGCAGCATGCGCAGCACCGCCGCCCCGACCCGCTGCTCGGCCGCGTGCAGCGAGCGGGAGCGTTCCGTCGTGAGGGTGAGCAGGGCGATCGCGGAGTGGACGGCGTAGCGCTCGGCCGTGCCGAGCGCCGAGGCCGTGCCGACCGCCAGGGCCGCCCGCGGACGGCGGCCGGTACCGAGGGAGTGCAGTTCCACCCGGTCCTCGTTGTCGGGGCCGCCGACCACCGAGGACGCCGGTGCCGGGCGTTCCCGCAGGCGTTCCACCTCCGCCGTCAGGCGCGCCGCCCGGCGCCCCGCCCACTCCGGTGCCGTTGCGACGACCGCGCCGGACGCGTCGTACAGCGCCGCCCAGCCGTCCACCTGCGCGGCGAGCGCGGCGAGCAGGCCCTCCGGGCCGGCGTTCAGCGCCTGCCTGGTCAGTTCACGCTGGGCGGCGAAGCCCGCCGTCACCGCGCGGTACTGGTCGGCCGCTATCGCCGCCGAGACCGCCTTGCTGATCGCGAGGAAGGGGGTGCGGCGCGGCACCTCCAACAGGGGCAGGCCCTCGTGTTCCGCCGCGTCGACCAGGGCCTCGGGGATCTCGTCGTAGTTGACCCCGACGGCGAAACCGAGGCCCACCACCCCGGCTCCGACCAGCCGTTTCACGTACTTCCGCATCGCCTCCGGATTCTCCGCGTCCAGCTTCAGCGCGGTGATCAGGAGCAGTTCCCCGCCCTCCATGTAGGGCACCGGGTCGGCGAGTTCACTGACGTGGGCCCAGCGCACGGGCACGTCGAGGCGGTCCTCGCCCGCGCGCACGGTCAGTTTGAGCGCGGAGTGGTGGACGAGCGAGGCGAGCGTCGGTGGCATCAGGCCGTCAGATCTTCTCTTGGGTCGAAGGCGTCGTGAGCGCCGTGAGCGTCGTGAGTGAGGCCAGTGGTCTTTGGCCGTGCCGTATGAACGGCCTCTGTCGATTCTGCCTCACTGTACGGTCGCGTGTGCCCCGGTGTTCAGAGCCGGCCGCCCGCCCTGAGGTCCACCAGCAGCGGGGGCGCGTGCTCGCCCTTGACGGTGGTGAGGGAGAGGACCGCATGGCCCGGTGGCAGACCGTGGGCCAGTTCCGAGGCCGACCAGCGCTCGCGCTCCACCTGCCGGACGGTGACGGCCCGTGCCGTGGCCGCCTTGCCGGTGATCACCCGGCGTACGACGTGCAGCGCCTTGCCCGCCGGGGTCTCCGCGATGATCTGGCGGTCGGTGACGTCCCGGGCCTCGGTCCACTCCTTGCCCCAGACCTCGGCGAAGTCCTGCCCGTCCCAGGGAGTGAGCCCGGCGAAGGCCATCCTGCAGCCGGTGGCGCCGAGCAGGGGGCCGCGGAGCGGGCGGGGTACGTCGTCCAGGGTGCGCAGGGTCAGCACCACGCCCGCGTTGGCGGAGCGCAGCCGCTGGACGGCGCGGACCGCCTCCGGCGTCACCACGCCCGTCGCGTCGTCCAGGAGCAGGCAGGAGAAGAGCGAGCGGTCGTCCCGTACCGCGACGCTCGCCGTGAACTGGGCGAGCACCAGGCGGGCCAGGATGCGGGAGGCGTCCGCGTGGCCGCGCTCGGGCAGGTCGATGCGGACCCGGACCGGGTGGTCGAGGGCCTTGAGGGAGAAGGGCCGGGACTGGCCGGAGGTGTCGAAGAAGCCGGCGAAGGCCGGGCGGTCGAGGAGGGCGATGCGGTCGGCGAGGACCGCGCCGACGTCCCCCGGGTGTCCCATCTGGCGTTCCCGCGCGTCGAGCTCGCGCAGCAGCGACTCGTGTCCGGTCGTCGTCAGACCCTTGCGGAGCGCGGCGAGCGGGCCGGGGGCGCCGTCGAGGAGCTGACGCAGTTCGGGGACGGAGGGGAAGCGGCCGTGGACCGCCCGGAACGGGCCGAGCAGCTGGGCGAGGACGGTGGTGGAGCGGCGGCTGTCGCTGCCGGGGTGCGGGTCGGCGAGGTCGCCGGCGAGGGCCTCGGCGAGTATGGCGGCGGCCTCGTCGGGGTCGGTGGTGCCGCCGTACAGGTCGAGGTCGTAGACGGACTCGGGGTGGGCGATGCGGACGACGACGTCGTAGGCGTCGGCGGGTCCGAGGCCGGCGCCGGCCGCGCCGACGACGACGACGGAGGCGCGGCCGGCGAGCGCGTGCAGGCAGAGCGACTCGGCGAGCGGGCGGACCAGGCTGCCGGTCTTGCCGGAGCCGGCCGGGCCCACGGCGAGCAGCGAGGTGCCGAGCAGTTCGGGGCCGAGGGCGAGGCCGGTGCCCCGGTACCGGTAGGGGTTGCGTGGGTCGTCGGCGGTGGTGCCGAGCCGGACCTGGCCGGTGACCAGGTCGTGGCGGGCGTGCCGGGCGGGCAGGTCGCGTTCGCCGGAGGGGTGCAGGCAGGCGGCGGCGCCGTCCTTGACCACGGCCGCGGTGAAGGTGGCCATGGTGTGCCGGCCGCTGCGTACGCCCTGCCAGGCGCGGGCGATCCGGGCGTGGTCCACGTCCCGCATCAGCCCGGAACGCGCTTCGGCGGCGAGCCGGTCGGCGGCGTGGTCCGCCCCGGCCTGACGAAGATATGGGAACTCGGCGGGGTCCTGCTCGGGGACGGGTGGTCGTTCGACGGGAGGGTGGGTCGGGGTCCAGGCCTGCGGGCCGTAGCGGCGCCAGACCTCACCCCAGCGGCCGAGGCGGCCGGCGATGAGGATGATGACCAACGCGGTGATGGCATACCAGGTGTAACCGAGGACGACGCGCGCCAACGAATTCGGTGGCGCCCAGGAGTCCGGGACCATCACGTTGAGCGGCAGATACCACCAGCCGCCCAGGTAGCCGTTGAACAGCAGGGACCAGACCAACCACCCCGCCAGGAAGGCGATCAGCGCCCCTCCCAACAACTGAACCGTGGGGACTTCCTCGGGTTCCTGCTCCGCTCGCGCCCGGTACCCGAGCCGCCACACCCCCGGCGCCGCCTCGGGCCGGGGTGCGCGCAGCCAGGTCAGGAAGGCCGAGCCGTCCGGCAGCGGTGGTACCGCCGTCGGGGGCGCCGTGGGCCGTGGCGGTACCGCGGGTGCCTCGGCCGGCACCGCGCCCGCGTCCTGCGGCGCCGCCGGACGCGGTACGGGATTCGCATGCGTACGCCGCGTGTCCCGCGTCCCGTCGCTGTCCATCGCTCTCGCTCCCTGACCAGCCGTTCTTCAGTCCACCGTCAGCGGCCAATCTAACGCCCTCGCAAGGGGAGTTCACCGCTTACGCGGCCGAGGAGCCGTCCGGCCGGACACCGGTCCCCCCCACCGCACTATGTCCATCGCGGACAACGTCACTCTCCGACAACGCCCACATGGAGCATGCCCACCTCCCACACCCGGCCCTAGCCTGCGAAGAAAGAAGGAAAGCGTCCGAAAACGCACCACCGGAGCAACCGGACGGGACGCGCCCGGCACGCATCGGTTCGCACCACTCATCAGGGAGCCCCCATGACCGCACTTCCGCAGGAGCGTCGCGTCGTCACCGCCATACCCGGCCCGAAGTCGCAGGAGCTGCAGTCCCGCCGTCTCGCCGCGGTGGCGCAGGGCGTGGGTTCGGTGCTGCCCGTCTTCACCGCGCGCGCGGGCGGCGGGATCATCGAGGACGTCGACGGCAACCGCCTCATCGACTTCGGTTCCGGCATCGCCGTGACCTCGGTCGGCGCCTCCGCCGAGGCCGTCGTACGCCGCGCGAGCGCCCAGCTGGCCGACTTCACCCACACCTGTTTCATGGTCACCCCGTACGAGGGCTACGTGGAGGTCGCCGAGGCCCTCGCGGAGCTCACCCCGGGTGACCACGCCAAGAAGTCCGCGCTGTTCAACTCCGGCGCCGAGGCCGTCGAGAACGCCGTGAAGATCGCGCGTGCGTACACCAAGCGCCAGGCCGTCGTCGTCTTCGACCACGGCTACCACGGCCGGACCAACCTCACGATGGCGCTGACCTCGAAGAACATGCCGTACAAGAACGGCTTCGGTCCGTTCGCGCCCGAGGTCTACCGGGTTCCGGTCGCCTACGCCTACCGCTGGCTCACCGGCCCGGAGAACGCAGGTCCGGAGGCCGCCGCCCAGGCCATCGACCAGATCGGCAAGCAGATCGGCGCCGACAACGTCGCCGCGATCATCATCGAGCCGGTGCTCGGCGAGGGCGGCTTCATCGAGCCGGCCAAGGGCTTCCTGCCGGCGATCCGCCAGTTCGCCGCGGACAACGGCATCGTCTTCGTCGCGGACGAGATCCAGTCCGGGTTCTGCCGTACGGGCCAGTGGTTCGCGTGCGAGGACGAGGGCATCGTCCCGGACCTGATCACCACGGCCAAGGGCATCGCCGGCGGTCTGCCGCTGGCCGCCGTGACGGGCCGCGCCGAGATCATGGACGCCGCGCACGCGGGCGGGCTCGGCGGCACCTACGGCGGCAACCCGGTCGCCTGCGCCGGTGCGCTCGGGGCCATCGAGACCATGAAGGAGCTCGACCTCAACGCCAGGGCGAAGAACATCGAGTCGATCATGAAGCCCCGGCTCACCGCCATGGCCGAGAAGTTCGACGTCATCGGCGACGTCCGCGGCCGGGGCGCGATGATCGCCATCGAGCTGGTCAAGGACCGCGCCACCAAGGAGCCGAACCCGGAGGCCACCGCGGCCCTCGCCAAGGCCTGCCACCAGGAGGGGCTGCTGGTCCTGACCTGTGGCACCTACGGCAACGTGCTCCGCTTCCTGCCCCCGCTGGTCATCGGCGAGGACCTCCTCAACGAGGGCCTCGACATCATCGAGCAGGCCTTCGCGCGGATCTAAGCCACCGGCTCCGCCGAGCCCGCGCAACGGGTCTCGAACCCGTGTGCCACCGCCGCCCCACCCCTCCCACCTGGCGTGATGTGGGGGGCTGGGGCGGCCCCCGTCAGGCCGTGTGAAGAAGGTGTGCGAGGTGGATGACGGGACGCGATTCCGCCTGTCGCGGCACCGGACCCTGCCGTAGGTTCTACCCAGATGAGAGATACACCCCGCCCACAGGGGACTGTGGGCGATTTCAGGCCGGGGCCTCCCCAGCTTCGACCTGGTCGTGCCCTCGCGCACACAACCGGCGCCTCCGGCTCCGGATCTCCTCACCGATCGGACGGTCGCTCGCCCCAAACCCCCCGGGGCGCGCGGCGTTCCGATCCGGACGGCCGCCTCGGAACCACCCCCCCTGTTCCGGGGCGGCCGACCTCCTTCCTTCGCTTTCGCCTCGCGGGACTCGTGGGGCTTCTGGGCCTGCCGGCCCTCCTCTTCGCGCTGATCACCTGGCAGGTCGTGGCCCATGGCCCGCTGCTCCGCCTGGACAGCCGCCTGAGCAGCGCACTCGTCCATCCGGACCGGTTCTCCGAACTCCTCTCCGACCTCGGGAACGTGCAGGTCGCGATCCCGGTCCTGGTAATCGTCATCGTCGGCGTCGCCCGGCGCGGCCGTGCCACCGGTACAGACCGTTGGTGGCTGCCGCCCACGGCCGCCGCCGTCCTGATGGCCCTGGTCCCGGCGATCGTCGTACCGCTCAAGGACTGGACCGCCCGGCCGGGGACCCCGGTGGTGCCCCCGGCGGTCGGCTACTTCCCCTCCGGCCACACGGCGACGGCGGCGATCGCGTACGGCTCCGCGACCCTGCTCCTCCTCCCCTGGCTCACGTCCGCCGCCGCCCGCCGCACCGCCGTCGCCGTCTGCGCGGCCCTGGTCCTCGGGGTCTCCTACGGCCTGGTGCGCCGCGGCTACCACTGGCCGCTGGACGTGGTGGCCGGCTGGTGCCTGGCCACCGTCCTGCTGACGTCCCTGCGGCTGCTGCTCAGCCGAAGTACGCGTCGAAGGTCTTCTGGAACTCCCAGTTCGAGAACCGGTCCCAGTTGATCGACCAGGTCATCAGGCCGCGCAGGGACGGCCAGGTGCCGTGGGTGGTGTACGAGCCGCAGTTGGTCCTCTTCGTCAGGCAGTCCAGGGTCTTGGTGACCTCGGACGGCGCGACGTAGCCGTTGCCCGCGTTGGTCGAGGCCGGCATGCCGATCGCGATCTGGTCGGGACGCAGGGGCGGGAAGACGTTGCCCGCGTCGCCCGCCACGGGGAAGCCGGTGAGCAGCATGTCGGTCATGGCGATGTGGAAGTCGGCGCCGCCCATGGAGTGGTACTGGTTGTCGAGGCCCATGATCGAGCCCGAGTTGTAGTCCTGGACGTGCAGCAGGGTCAGGTCGTCGCGCAGGGCGTAGATGACCGGGAGGTACGCCCCGCAGCGCGGGTCCTGGCCGCCCCACTTGCCGGTGCCGTAGTACTGGTAGCCCATCTGCACGAAGAAGGTCTCCGGTGCCATGGACAGCACGAACTTCGAGCCGTACTTGGCCTTCAGGGTCTTCAGCGCGGAGATGAGGTTGACGATCACCGGCGTCGTCGGGTTCTTGAAGTCCGTGTCGCTCGCGTCCAGGGAGAGCGAGTGGCCCTCGAAGTCGATGTCCAGGCCGTCGAGGCCGTAGGTGTCGATGATGTTCGAGACGGACGAGACGAAGGTGTCCCGCGCGGCCGTCGTGGTGAGCTGCACCTGGCCGTTGGCGCCGCCGATCGATATCAGCACCTTCTTGCCGGCCGCCTGCTTGGCCTTGATCGCCGCCTTGAAGTCGGCGTCGCTCTCGACGTTCGCGCACTCGGTGACCGGGCAGCGGTTGAAGCGGATGTCCCCGGAGGTGGCCGAGGTCGGCTCGCCGAAGGCCAGGTCGATGACGTCCCAGCTGTCGGGGACGTCGGCGAGCCGGGTGTACCCGGCGCCGTTGGCGAAGGAGGAGTGCAGGTAGCCGACCAGGGCGTGGGTGGGCAGGCCGGTGGAGCCGCCGGAGGAACCGGTGGTCGTGGTGGCCGTCACCGCCGCCGACTTCGCGGACTCGCCGGCGTCGTTCACGGCGGTGACCTGGAAGCTGTACGCCGTCGACGGGTTCAGCCCGGTCACCGTGGCCGACGTCCCGGTCGCCGTCTGAACCCTGGTGCCGTCCCGGTAGACCGCGTAGCTCGTCGCGCCGGTGACCGCGGTCCAGGACAGCGCCACGCTGGAGGAGGTGACCGAGCCCGCGGTGAGCCCGGTGGGTGCGGCCGGCGGCTGGCCCGTGGTCGCGCCGCCCGGCCCGACCAGCGAGACGTCGTCGGCGTAGTAGGCGCCGGTGCCGTACCAGCCGTGGATGTAGATGGTGACCTTGGTGGTCGAGGCGCCGGTGGTGAAGGTGGTGGTGAGTTTCTGCCAGTCGGGGGCGGACTGGGTCCAGGTGGAGACGTCGGTGGTGCCGGTGCCGCTCGCACCGAGGTAGACGTAGGAGCCGCGGACGTAGCCGGACAGGGTGTACTGCGAACTCGGCTTGACGGTCACGGTCTGCGCGCACTGGGCGTTGTCGCTGCCGGCCGGGGTCGCCTGCAGCGCGGAACTGCCGCTGTGCACGGGTGAGTTGACCGTCGTGCCGCTGCCCGCCGTGCAGCTCCAGCCGGAGAGGCCCGATTCGAACCCGCCGTTGACGGCGAGATCCGCGTCGGCCGCACGGGCGGCCGACGAGAGCGCGGTGATACCGGGTACGGCCAGCAGCGCGGCCGTGAGCAGGGTGAGGACAGGTCTCGCGCGAACCACAAGTGCCTCCGGGGATGGGGGATGTGGAGGTGGGGTGCGCGCTCAATTTGGTCCAGACCAATCCCCCTGTCAAGAGCTGCGCTTCTTGACGCCCCCGCAGCACAGCGCCCCGCAAGGGGCGCGGGGAACTGCGCGACCAGCCACGACGCAGCCGCAGCCGACCAACGACCTCCAGTCCCCGGCATCTAGTCGTCGGCCAAGCCGGCGGCAGCCTCGTGCATGGCCAGCTCCAGCAGTGCCGGATCCGTCAGCGTCCCCGACCCGTCCGGCGCCACCAGCCACCGCACCCCCTGGGTCGGCCGCCCGGGATACGGCACGACGATCCAGGCGCCGGCGCCCGCCGTGCGGATCCCGGTGCCGAGCCACCGGGCCGCCGTGCCGGGCGGCACGAAGAAGCCCACCCGGTCGTCCCCGAAGTCGACCAGGACGGGTCCCGGCCGGTCGAGGACGCGGGTGAGCACGTCGAGGGTCGGATAGCCGAGCTCGCCCGGCAGGATCAGTACGTCCCAGGCCCTGCCGGCGGGCAGCAGCGCGATCCCTCGCGGGTTGCGCCCCCATTCCCAGCGGCAGGCCTCGGGATCCGGTGCGACGGATGCCAGCCATTCGACCGCCGTCTTCGCCCCAGTCATCAGAAGACCTCCCCATCTCAGCCGTGGACGCGGGCGTCGCGTCACGAGGAGAGAGGGAGGTCTTCCGGGGGCATTACGCGGGTTTCCGCACCGTGTTGAAGTGAACTCGATCACATGACGAGCCGGCTCAGCTGTCGAAGCCCAGTCCCAGCCGGTCCATCGTCCGCAGCCACAGGTTGCGGCGGCCGCCGTGCGCGTCGGCGCGGGCCAGCGACCACTTGGTGAGGGCGATGCCGGTCCAGGCGAACGGCTCGGGCGGGAACGGCAGCGGTTTCTTGCGGACCATCTCCAGGCGGGTGCGCTCGGTCTCCTGCCCGGCCAGCAGGTCCAGCATCACGTCGGCCCCGAACCGGCTGGCTCCGACGCCCAGGCCGGTGTACCCGGCCGCGTACGCCACCTTCCCCTGGTGCGCGGTGCCGAAGAACGCCGAGAAGCGGGAGCAGGTGTCGATCGCGCCGCCCCACGCGTGCGTGAAGCGGACGCCCTCCAGCTGCGGGAAGCAGCTGAAGAAGTGCCCGGCGAGCTTGGCGTAGGTCTCCGGACGGTCGTCGTACTCGCGGCGCACCCGGCCGCCGTAGTGGTGGATGGCGTCGTAGCCGCCCCACAGGATGCGGTTGTCGGCCGAGAGGCGGAAGTAGTGGAACTGGTTGGCGGAGTCACCGAGGCCCTGCCGGTTCTTCCAGCCGATCGCGCCGAGCTGTTCGGCGGTGAGCGGCTCGGTCATCAGGGCGTAGTCGTAGACCGGGACGGTGTAGGCGCGGACCCGCTTGAGCAGGTTCGGGAAGATGTTGGTGGCGAGCGCGACCTGCCGGGCGCGGACCGCCCCGTACGGGGTGCGTACGGCCATGCCGGCGCCGTAGGCCTTCAGGGCGAGCGCGGGCGTGTGCTCGTAGACGCGGACGCCGAGTGCGAGGCAGGCCTGCTTGAGACCCCAGGCGAGCTTGGCCGGGTGCAGCATGGCCACGCCCCGGCGGTCCCACAGTCCCGCCTCGAAGGTCGGCGAGTCCACCTGCGCCCGTACCGCCTCGGCGTCGAGGAACTCCATGTCGTCGGCGAGGCCCCGCCGCTCCAGGTCCTTGTGCCAGTCGCGCAGTTCCCAGGCCTGGTAGGTCTCGGTGGCGACGTCTATCTCACCGGTGCGTTCGAACTCGCAGTCGATGCCGTGCCGGGCGACGGCGGCCTCGATCTCGTCGAGGTTGCGCCGGCCCAGTTCCTGCAGCCGGTGGATCTCCTCGGGCCAGCGGGCGAGGCCGTTGGGCAGCCCGTGGGTGAGGGAGGCGGCGCAGAAGCCGCCGTTGCGGCCCGAGGCGGCCCAGCCCACCTCGTGGCCTTCCAGCAGGACCACATCGCGCCCGGGGTCGCGCTCCTTGGCGTTGAGCGCGGTCCACAGTCCGCTGTAGCCGCCGCCGACGACCAGCAGGTCGCAGGTGTCGGCGCCGGTCAGCGCGGGCTCGGGGTGGGGCTTGCCGGGGTCTTCCAGCCAGTACGCGACGGGCTGTGCTTCGGAGAGAGACTTGGTCCAATCTGCCTGACGGCTCATGGCGCTTGGGGCCATGATTTTCAACTCCCTACAGAGTCAACAAAGGGGTTATGCCTTTTGCCTGTTGCGGCGGTTGTTGATGAGCATCGATGCCAGGACGAACAGTACGGCGACCAGGAACATGGCCGTACCGATGACATTGATCTGGACGGGCGTGCCGCGCTGTGCCGAACCCCAGACGAACATGGGGAAGGTGACGGTGGAGCCCGCGTTGAAATTGGTGATGATGAAATCGTCGAAGGAGAGCGCGAAGGACAGCAGCGCGCCCGCCGCGATTCCCGGGGCCGCGATGGGGAGGGTGACCCTGACGAACGTCTGCACCGGTCCGGCGTAGAGGTCGCGGGCCGCCTCCTCCAGGCGCGGGTCCATCGACATCACGCGCGCCTTGACCGCGGTGACGACGAAGCTGAGGCAGAACATGATGTGGGCGATCAGGATGGTGTAGAAGCCCAGCTGGGCGCCCATGTTGAGGAACAGGGTGAGCAGCGAGGCCGCCATCACGACCTCGGGCATCGCCATCGGCAGGAAGATCAGCGAGTTGACGGCACCACGGGCGCGGAACCGGTAGCGGACCAGCGCGAAGGCGATCATCGTGCCGAGCACGGTGGCGCCGATCGTCGCCAGGGCGGCGATCCGCAGGCTGATGGAGAGCGAGCCGCACATGTCGGCGACCCCGCACGGCTGCTTCCAGGCGTCCAGCGAGAACTGCTGCCATTCGTAGTTGAAGCGCCCCTTCGGTTTGTTGAAGGAGAACACCGTGACGATGACGTTCGGCAGGAGGAGATATCCGAGCGTCAGGAGTCCCGCGATGACGACGAGATTCTTCTTGAGCCAGTTGACGAAGGGCATTTAGACCAGATCCTCCGTCCCGGACCGGCGGATGTAGAGGGTGACCATGGCGAGGATCGCGGCCATGAGGATGAAGGAGAGCGCGGCCGCCGTCGGATAGTCGAGAATCCGCAGGAACTGCGTCTGGATCACGTTTCCGATCATGCGGGTGTCGGTCGAGCCGAGGAGTTCGGCGTTGACGTAGTCACCGGCCGCCGGGATGAAGGTCAGCAGGGTGCCGGAGACCACACCCGGCATCGACAGCGGGAAGGTGACCTTCCGGAACGTCGTCCACGGTTTGGCGTACAGGTCGCCGGCGGCCTCGTGCAGCCGTCCGTCGATCCGCTCCAGCGAGGTGTAGAGCGGCAGGATCATGAACGGCAGGAAGTTGTACGTCAGACCGCAGACCACGGCGAGCGGGGTGGCCAGCACCCGGTCGCCGGCCGTCCAGCCGAGGAAGTCGGTGACGCTCAGGACGTGCAGCGAGTTCAGCGCGTGCACGACCGGGCCGTTGTCGGCGAGGATCGTCTTCCAGGCCAGGGTGCGGATCAGGAAGCTGGTGAAGAACGGCGCGATCACCAGGATCATGATCAGGTTCCGCCAGCGCCCGGCGCGGAAGGCGATCAGGTAGGCCAGCGGGTAGCCGAGCACCAGGCACAGGATCGTGGCCGCGGCGGCGTAGAACACCGACCTGAGGAACTGCGGCCAGTACTCGCTCAGCGCGTCCCAGTAGGTCGCGAAGTGCCAGGTGACCTTGTAGCCCTCTTCCAGGGAGCCCGTCTGGACCGACGTGGACCCCTGGTAGATCATCGGCAGCGCGAAGAAGACGACCAGCCAGAGGATGCCGGGCAGCAGCAGCCAGTACGGGGTCCACCTGCCGCGCCTGCGCGGGGCCTTCTTCGTCTCGGGTTCGGCGGGCGCGAGCGGCGGCGGCGCCTCGGAGAGCGTGGCCATCAGGCGGCCTCCTCCTCGGTGCCGGCGTCGATGTCCTGGGCGGCGTCGAGGCCGAAGGTGTGCGCCGGGCTCCAGTGCAGGACGACGTCGGCGCCCGGGACCAGCCGGCCGTCGCGCTCGACGTTCTGCACGTACACCGCGAACTCGGGGCAGACGGCGCTGTCGATGACGTACTGCGTGGAGACGCCGATGAAACTCGCGTCGGCGACCTTCCCGGTGATCCGGTTGCGGCCCTCGGGGATGGATCCCGCGTCGTCGGCGTGGGTGAGGGAGATCTTCTCGGGCCGGACCCCGACCAGCACCTTGCCGCCGGTCGTGGTCGGCGCCGAACATCGCGCCTCGGGCAGCACCAGCTTCCCGCCGCCGGCCTTGAGGACGATGTCGTCGCCGCTCTTCGAGTCGACCTCGGCCTCGATCAGGTTCGAGGTGCCGAGGAAGTTCGCGACGAACGTGGTGTTCGGGTTCTCGTAGAGGTCGGCCGGCGAGCCGAGCTGCTCGACGCGCCCCGCGTTCATCACGGCGACCGTGTCGGCCATGGTCATGGCCTCCTCCTGGTCGTGCGTGACGTGCACGAAGGTGATGCCGACCTCGGTCTGGATCCGCTTGAGCTCCAGCTGCATCTGGCGGCGCAGCTTGAGGTCCAGGGCGCCGAGCGGCTCGTCGAGGAGGAGCACCTTGGGGTGGTTGATCAGTGCGCGGGCCACCGCGACCCGCTGCTGCTGGCCGCCGGAGAGCTGGTGCGGTTTCTTGCGCGCCTGCTCGCCGAGCTGGACCAGCTCCAGCATGTCCTCGACCTGCTTCTTCACGCTCTTGATGCCGCGCCGGCGCAGGCCGAAGGCGACGTTCTCGAAGATGTCGAGGTGCGGGAAGAGGGCGTACGACTGGAAGACCGTGTTCACCGGCCTCTTGTACGGCGGCAGATGGGTCACGTCCTGGTCGCCGAGGTGCACGGTGCCGGTGGTCGGCTCCTCCAGTCCCGCGATCATGCGCAGGGTGGTGGTCTTGCCGCAGCCGGAGGCGCCGAGGAGGGCGAAGAAGGAGCCCTGCGGCACGGTCAGGTCCATCGGCTGTACGGCGGTGAAGCCGTTGTCGTAGGTCTTGCCGATGCCGGTGAGGCGGACGTCGCCGCTGCTGTCTGTCGTCATGGTGTCGTCACGCCCCTGTGAGCTTCGCGAACTTCTGCTGGTAGGCCGTCTCTTCCTTCGAGCTGAGGGCCCGGAAGGCATGGGACTTGGCCTGCATGGCCTTGTCGGGAACGATCAGCGGGTTGCTCGCCGCCCCCTTGTCGATCTTGGCGAGGTACGGCTGCACGTCCGCGACCGGGCTGACGTAGTTGACGTAGGCGGAGAGTTCCGCGGCCGGCTGGGGCTCGTAGTAGAAGTCGATGAGCCGTTCGGCGTTCGTCTTGTGACGCGCCTTGTTGGGGATCATCAGGTTGTCGGTCGACGTCATGTAGCCGCTGTCCGGGATGACGTACGCGACGTCCGGGTTGTCGGCCTGGAGCTGCACGATGTCACCGCCCCAGGCGACGCAGGCGGCCAGGTCGCCCTTGCTGAGGTCGGAGGTGTAGTCGTTGCCGGTGAACCGGCGGATCTGCCCCTTGTCGACGGCCTTCTGGAGCCGGGCGATCACCTTGTCGTAGTCGTCGGCGGTGAACGTCGCCGGGTCGATGCCCATGTCGAGCATGGTCATGCCGACGGTGTCCCGCATCTCCGTCAGCAGGCCGACCCGGCCCTTGAGCGCGGGGTTGTCGAGCAGGTCGGAGACCGACTTCACCTCGACGCCGTTCAGGGCCTTCTTGTTGAAGGCGACGACCGTCGAGATGCCCTGCCAGGGGTACGAGTAGGCGCGGCCCGGGTCCCAGTCGGGACTGCGGAACTGGTCCGACAGGTTGGCGAAGGCGTGCGGCAGGTTGGACGCGTCCAGTTTCTGGACGTAGCCGAGCCGGATCATGCGGGCGGCCAGCCAGTCGGTGAGGACGATCAGGTCGCGGCCGGTGTCCTGGCCGGCGGCGAGCTGCGGCTGGATCTTGCCGAAGAACTCGTCGTTGTCGTTGATGTCCTCGGTGTACTTCACCGTGATGCCGGTCCGCTTGCGGAACGCGTCCAGCGTGGGGTGCGTCTTCCCGCTGTCGTCCACGTCGATGTACTCGGGCCAGTTGGAGAAGTTGACGACCTTCTCCGTGGCCGAGTGGTCGTCGGCGGAGACCCCGCCCTGGGACTTGCCGGCCGCGGGGATGCCGCAGGCGCTCAGCGCCCCGGCGCCGCCCACCGCGAGCGCGCCGCCCAGGAACGACCGGCGGGCCAGGGCGGCCCGGCCGGTGCGGAGACTGCGCCGCATGGCGGCCGCTTCGACCGGGGTCGGGCGGTCGGGCTCGTACTGCCTCATACGCTTGGTGCCCTTTCGGGAAGGGGGCCGTGACGAACGGCCGGAGATCTGACTATCGGTCCCCGAAGATCGTGCGGTGCCAGTCCTTCCGCGGCACCGCCGTGTTGTCGAACATAACGTGCTTGACCTGGGTGTACTCCTCGAACGAGTACGCCGACATGTCCTTGCCGAAGCCGGACGCCTTGTAGCCGCCGTGCGGCATCTCGCTGATGATCGGAATGTGGTCGTTGACCCACACGCACCCCGCCTTGATCTCGCGGGTCGCGCGGTTCGCCCGGTAGACGCCGCCGGTCCACGCGGAGGCTGCCAGACCGTACGGGGTGTCGTTGGCCAGCCGGATGCCCTCATCATCACTGTCGAACGGCAGAACGACCAGCACCGGCCCGAAGATCTCGGACTGGACGATCTCGCTGTCCTGCGGTGCGTCGGCGACCAGGGTCGGCCGGTAGTACGCGCCGGCCTTCAGCTCCCCTCCGGGGGCCTCTCCACCGGTCACCACGCGCGCGTAGCCGCGCGCCCGCTCCACGAAGGCGGCGACCCGGTCCCGCTGGGCGTGCGAGATCAGCGGCCCGAGGTCGGTACCGGGCGCGAACGGGTCCCCGAGCCGCACGGTCTCCATCAGGGCGGCCGTCCGCTCCACGAAGGCCTCGTAGACCGGCCGCTGCACGTACGCGCGCGTGGCCGCGGTGCAGTCCTGCCCGGTGTTGATGAGGGCACCCGCGACGGCCCCGTTGACGGCCGCCTCCAGATCCGCGTCGTCGAAGACCACGAAGGGGGCCTTGCCGCCGAGTTCGAGGTGGAGTCGCTTCACGGTCGCGGTGGCGACCTCGGCGACCCGCTTGCCGACGCCGGTGGACCCGGTGAAGGAGGTCATGGCCACGTCGGGGTGGCCGACGAGGTGCTCACCGGCCTCCTTGCCGGTCCCGGTGACGATGTTGATCACACCGTCCGGGATCCCGGCGAGCGTGGCGGCCTCGGCGAAGAGCAGCGACGTGAGCGGGGTCAGCTCGGCCGGCTTGAGCACGATCGTGTTGCCGGCGGCGATCGCCGGGAGGATCTTCCAGGCGGCCATCTGGAGCGGATAGTTCCAGGGCGCGATGGAGCCGACGACACCGATGGGCTCGCGGCGGATGTACGACGTGTGGTCACCGGAGTACTCCGCGGCGGCCTGGCCCTGCAGATGCCGGGCGGCACCCGCGAAGAAGGCGGTGTTGTCGATGGTCCCGGGCACGTCGAACTCGCGCGTGAGCTTCAGCGGCTTGCCGCACTGGAGGGACTCGGCGCGGGCGAATTCCTCGGCGCGGTCGGCGAGCACGGCGGCGAACCGGTGCAGCGCGTCCGACCGGTCGCCGGGGGTCGTCCCGGCCCAGCCCGGAAAGGCGTCCCGCGCGGCGGCCACGGCCCGGTCGACGTCGTCCGGACCGGCCAGCTCGTACGTGTACACGTCCCTGCCGGTGGCCGGGTCGACGACGGCGTGGGTCCGTCCCGACGTGCCCTTGGCGAACCGTCCCGCGATGTACTGCGCGCCGCCCGCGAGCCGCTCCTGCGCGGGGAAGGTCTCCGGGGTGGCGGTGCCCGGGTTGTCCATGTCGCTTCTCCTCCGCCGTCGCCCGTCCCGAGAGGCGGGTGGCGTAGCTCCAGCTCGATTTGACTGCCGATCCTGACAGAGCAGGGGGCGACCAACAAGTGATTCCGTTGTTGCCTTTTGGTTACGCGACGGAATCTGTCGACCAGGTGTCGAGTCGGCAGGGAAAAGGGGGGACGGAGTGTCAGTGGTGGCTGCCAGACTGGCGTGCATGGTGAAGATCGATTCTGTGGAGGCCCTGATCAGGGCGGTCCAGGCGGGGGCCAGGATCAGGTACCTGCACTTCTGGGGACACCGGCCGAGGCCGGACGGGCAGGTCTCGGCGAGCTGCCTGAGCCAGTGGTGGCCGTCACCCTTCGTGGTCGACGGTGTGGAATACGCGACCGCCGAGCACTGGATGATGGCGGCGAAGGCCCGGCTCTTCGGGGACGCGGAGGCGGAGCGCGCGGTCCTGGCGGCGGCACACCCCGCCGAGGCGAAGAAGGCGGGCCGGCTGGTCCGGGGTTTCGACGAGGCGACATGGGAGCGCGAGCGCCTCGGCATCGTCACCGAGGGCAGCGTCCACAAGTTCGGCGCCGCGCCCGACCTGCGCGACTTCCTCCTGGCGACCGGCGACCGGATCCTGGTGGAGGCGAGCCCGGTGGACCGCGTGTGGGGCATCGGCCTGACGGCGACGGACCCGGCGGCTCAGGACCCGGCGCGGTGGCGGGGCCTGAACCTCCTCGGTTTCGCGTTGATGGCGGCGCGGAGCCAACTCCTGCCCGACGGGACCGGCCCCGCTTGATCGAAGGAACGCAGGACTTCCTGCCGACGGGACCTGTCCCACCCAATGGAACGCAGGACCTCCGGCCGAAGGCGACGGGAGCTGCCCCACCTGAAGGAACGCAGGACTCCCGACCGACGGGAGCAGCCCCACCTGAAGGGGCGCGGGGAACTGCGCGACCAGCCCCCACCGGCCCGCACCCGAACAACGACGCGGCCCCTACTGGCTCCCCTGGCTCCCCGCCACCACGATCAGCGTGATGAACGCGGCGATGATCACCAGCCCCGCCGACCCGCAGATGATCCCGGCCAGCGCCTGCCCACCGTTCGTCGCCTCCCCCCGCCGCACCCGCCTCCGCCCGATCACGCCGAACACGATCGCCAGCACCCCCATCACGAACGCGACCGGCACCATGCAGAACCCGATCGCGCTGATGATCCCCGTCACCATGGCGGCCGTGCCCAGCCCGTTGTTCGGCATCGGCTGCATACCGGGCCAGCCGCCGTACGCGCCATACCCCCCGGGCCCCGCCGGATACGCCGGATACGCCGGCAGCGCCTGGCCCGGATACTGGCCGGGATAGCCGTACGGGACCGGCCCCGGCCCGTTCGGGGCGATCGGCGGTGGCGGCACCGCCGCACTCTGCGGCTGCTGGGCCGCAGGCGGAGCGTAGGGGTTCGGCGGCCCGTTCGGGCCCGGCGCCGCGAAGGGGTTCACCGGCGGACCCGGCACCGTGCCGGACGGCGCGGCGAAGGGGTTGGCCCAGCCCTGCGGCGGCGCGTCGGCGGGGGCGTCCGGCCCCGGTACCGCCGCGACCGTCCGCTGGTCGTGCACCGACGGCGGTGCCTCCGGTGCCGGCGGCGCCACCGGTGCCGCGGGCGCCTCGGAGCCGGCCCCCTCCCCGGCGGCCTCCCCCTTGTCCAGCCGTATCTTCGAAGCCTCCGGCACCTCGTCAGCCATCGTGCGACGTCCCCCTCCTCCTGCGCATGCCGCCGTCATGGTACGGCCCCGGCCCCGCCGGACCGCGGCCCGGGCCGTCCGGCCTACCATGACCCCCGAGTCACCGATCAGCCGATCACCGCGCAGGGCCCCACGGCCGTACCCCGCCCCAAGGCGGCCCGCGCCGTTCCGGGGAGGAACCCTTGACCGACCGCCACGCCGACCCCGCAGCACCGCGCGACACGCACGACGTGCCCAATGTGCCCGACGTGCACGCCTTCATCGCCGGACTGCCCAAGGCCGAACTGCACGTCCACCACGTCGGCTCCGCCTCCCCCCGCATCGTGTCGGAACTGGCCGCGCGGCACCCCGACTCCAAGGTCCCCACCGATCCCGAGGCCCTGGCCGACTACTTCACCTTCACCGACTTCGCCCACTTCATCGAGGTCTACCTGTCGGTGGTCGACCTGATCCGCACGCCCGAGGACGTACGGCTGCTCACCTACGAGGTGGCGCGTGACCTGGCCCGCCAGCAGGTGCGCTACGCCGAGCTGACGATCACCCCGTTCTCGTCCACCCGGCGCGGGATCGACGCGCGGGCCTTCATGGACGCGATCGAGGACGCGCGGAAGGCGGCGGAGGCCGAGTTCGGCACGGTGCTGCGCTGGTGCTTCGACATCCCCGGCGAGGCGGGCCTGGAGGCCGCCGAGGAGACGGCACGGCTGGCGACCGACGACCGGCTGCGCCCGGAGGGCCTGGTCTCGTTCGGCCTCGGCGGCCCCGAGATCGGCGTGCCGCGGCCCCAGTTCAAGCCGTACTTCGACCGGGCGATCGCGGCCGGCCTGCGCTCGGTCCCGCACGCGGGCGAGACCACCGGCCCCGGCACGGTCTGGGACGCGCTCACCCACCTGCGCGCCGAGCGCATCGGCCACGGCACCAGCTCGGCGCAGGATCCGAAGCTCCTCGCCCACCTCGCCGAGCACCGCATCGCCCTCGAGGTGTGCCCGACCTCCAACATCGCCACCCGCGCGGTCCGCACCCTCGAAGAGCACCCGATCAAGGACTTCGTGGCCGCCGGTGTCCTGGTCACGGTCAACTCCGACGACCCGCCGATGTTCGGCACCGACCTCGACAACGAGTACGCGGTCGCCGCCCGTCTCCTCGGCCTCGACGAGCGCGGCCTCGCGGACCTCGCGAAGAACGCGGTCGAGGCGTCCTTCCTGGACCTGACGGGCAAGGCGAGGATCTCCGCCGAGATCGACGCGTACACGAAGGCGTGGCTCGCCCCCTGACGAGGCCTGAGAGCATGGGCGCATGCAGACCGTGACCGCCGTGGCCCACCGCGGCGACCCCTACCGCATTCGCGAGAACACGCTCGACTCCCTGCGTTCCGCGCTCCACCGGGGCGCGGACGCGGTGGAGACCGACGTGCGGCTCACCCGTGACGGCGTTCCCGTCCTCCTGCACGACGCCACGCTCAAGCGGCTGTGGGAGCACGACCGCCCCCTGCACACCCTGTCGGCGGACGAGGTGCGCGGCCTCACCGCGGGCGGCGTGCCGACCCTCGCCGAGGCGCTGGCGGCGACGGACGGCAGCCGGGTGATGCTCGACCTGCCCGGCGACCCGGGCGAGCGGGCGGTGGCGCGGATCGTGGCCGTGGCCCGGGAGTGCGACGCGACGGACCGCGTCTACTACACCGGTGACGCCGTCACGATGCTGGCGGTGCGGGCGGCCGACCCGTCCGCCGAGATCGCCCTGACCCGCAAGACCCTGGCGCCGGTCCGCCCGGCGCTGCTGGACGTGATCCGCCCCCGTTACCTGAACTACCGCTTCACCCTGCTCGACCACGCCCTGGTCGAACACGTCCACCGCACAGGACACCTGGTCTCCTGCTGGACCCCGGACACCCGCCGCTCCCTGCGCCGCCTGCTGGAGATGAGCGTCGACTCAATCACCACGAACAGAGTGGACGTACTCGACGCCCTCCGCTGAACGCGCCCCCGGAGGGGCGCGGGGAACTGCGCGAGCAACCCCCACCGGCCCGAGCTAAACCCGCGACCGTTGTGCCACCGTCGCCGCATCAGCAGGCACCGACCGCGTCACATACTGCGGAACCGGCGCCGCGTCCGTCCCGTCGTCCCGCACCAGGCCGTACCGGATCGCCCCCTGCGGGGGCCCGTACAGCACGTCCTTCTCCACCGCGTCCCACGACGACGGGAAGACGCTCACCCCGTAGTCGGCCCCGCGTTCGTTCACCGTGAACGTCACGCTGCCGTCGACGTAGTAGTACTCGTTCTGCCACATCTGCTGGGCGCCGGCCGGCAGCACGGCGTACCCGGTCGAGGAGCTTCCCATCCCCGTCGCGGACGTGTCCGTCGTACTCACCCGGTCGTCCATGCGCCGCCCGCCCCCCGACGCGACGTGGAAGAGCTTCCCCTTCAGCCCGGTCCAGGACGGCATGACCAGGCTGCCGGCCCGGTACTGCGGTGAGATCTGCCAGCGGACCAGGACATAGCCCTGTCCGCTGAGCGTCACGCTGTCACCGCGGTGGTTCAGCACCGCGTGCGCCCCGCCGCTGCTGGTGATCCCGCCCTCCGGCCGGTGCGGCAGCGCACCCGGCTTCGCCTCCGGGTCCGGCGCCGCGTCGGCCGCGTCCACGACCGAGCCGTAGGCCGCCGCGCCCGCCGAGGCCGACGGGGACGCGGACGGCGAGGCGGACGCAGAAGAGGAGGAAGAGGAAGAGGACGGCGAGGGAGTGGACTCCGGCGCCCGCGGTACCGCACGCGAGACAGCGGCCGTCGGCGACACCGCGGTCCGCGGCGCCGGGTCGCGCGGCGGCCCTACGACGACGTACGCGCCGCCCGCCACGATCGTCGCCCCGGCGGTCACCGCGACGGCCGGCTTGGCCAGCGCACCGAGCACCTTCGCCGGCCACCCGGCGGACGTGGCGGCGGTGGCCGCCACCGCCGTCTTCCCGCCGAGCGCCAGCGACAGCGCGAAGCCGGCCGGCACCGGGACCAGGGCGATCCCGGCCAGGAGCCGCTCCGCCGGGACGACGGCGCCGCGGGTGCCGCCGCAGTAGCCGCAGCCGCGGATGTGCCGGGCCAGCCGCTTGCGCCAGACGGAGTCGGGCCGGCCGTCCCAGCGGGCGGTCAGCTCGCGCAGTTCGGGGCAGGCCCCGTCCAGCGCGCGCACGATGCCCCGCGAGGTCTCCAGCCGCTCCTTCATCCGCTGCACGCGGACGGCGGCGTGCTGCCGGCTGATGCCGACGGCAGCCGCCAGTTCGCGCCGGGTGAGTTCGCCGGAGACCTCCAGCCACCACAGCGACACCAGCTGCCTGCCCTCGGCGTCCAGCCAGCGCACGGCCTCCGCGACCTCCCGCCGCTGCCCCTCCAACTGGAGCCGCAGCACGGTGAGTTCGGCGAAGTCGGCGGTGCCGTCCGGGACCGCCTCGTCCAGTTTCCTGTCCTGTCTGCGGCGCGCGCGGTCCCGGATCTGCCGCATGGCGATGGCCACCAGCCAGGACCGGAAGCTGTCCGGGTCGCGCAGGGCGGCGAGGTTGTCGACGGCACGCAGCATGGTCTCCTGGACGACGTCGTCGACGTCCGCATGGCCGTTGAGGGCACGCCCGACCACGTTGTAGACCAACGGCAGCCAGCCCTCGACCAGTTCGTCCAGCGCGCGCCGGTCGCCGGCCTGCGCGGCCGCGACGGTGGCCCGCCACTGCCGCGACACCGGCACGTCCGTCCTCATGACCGCACCCTCTCAGCCGGGGCGGTGGCCTTGGCAATGTCGGGGATCACAGTGTGGAGACGGAGCACGGGGTTCGCGATAACACTTTTTCCGCCCCGGCTCTCCCCCTGTTCCCCGGCTACCCGAACAGGAGGTGGGGGGCGACTCCTTCGAGGCGCAGTACGCACACCGCTTCGACACGCTCACCCCGGAGCAGGTCGTACGGTCGGCGGTGGCGAAGGGGCCCGCGTTCCGCCCCGGAACGAAAGAGGACTACCTCAACATCAACTACACCGTGCTCGGGCTGCTGGTCGAGAAGGTGACGGGGCGGTCGTACGCCTCGGTGGCCGAGCGGCTGGTGCTGCGGCCCGCCGGGATGCGGGACACCTGCTTCCCGGACACCGACCCGCGCATCCGGGGCCCGCACAACCACGGCTACCAGAAGGTGACGAAGGCCGACGGGACGGCGGAGTTCGTGGACGTCACCGAGTGGAACCAGGCGGACCGGTTCGCGGCCGGGGACATGATCTCCACCACCGCCGGCCTCGCTGACCGACCGCGAGGGCGAGGTGCTGGTCGCCATCGGCCGGGGCGGGAACAACACCGAGATCGCCGAGCGCCTCGTCCTCACCGAGTCGACCGTGAAGGAGCACGTGGGCCGGGTGCTCGCCAAGATCGGGGCGCGCGACCGGGTCCAGGCCGTGATCACGGCGTACGACGCCGGACTGGTCCGCGCCAAGCAGCCGGACCCCCCTCTCCCGGTGCGGCGGCTCCAGGCGTAGCATGTGAACGAAACAGTTTCGTTCACGGAACGGACCTCGCATGGAGAAGACAGGCACGGTCTCCGTACTCGTCGTCAACGACCAATCCCTCCAGCGCCTCGCCCTGCGCATGCTCCTCGCCGCCGAGCCGGGCCTGACGGTCGTCGGGGAGGCGGCGGACGGGGACGAGGCGATCCGTGCGAGCGCCGCGCTCCGCCCCGACATCGTCCTCATGGACAGCCGGCCGTCCCGGTCGGACGCCATCGACACCATCCGGCGCATCGCCCGCCCCGCCGCCCGGACCCGCACCCCCACCGCCGCTTTCACCGGCGAGCCCGCGGCCGCCTCCCGCGTCCCGCGGGTCCTGATGCTGACCGCGGCCGGACAGGAGGCGGACGCCTGGGCGGCCCTGCGGGCAGGCGCCGGCGGCTTCCTGCTCAACGACGCCGACCCGGCCGAACTGACCGCGGCCATCCGGGTGGTGGCCGCCGGCGACGCCGTCATCACGCCCGGTCTGACCCGCGCGCTCATCGACGCCGTACGCCAGCAGCACACCGTGCGCCCCCTCCCCCGCACCTCGGGGCTCGGCGCCCTCACCGGGCGCGAGCGCGACGTCCTGATCGCGGTCGCCTCCGGCTGGACCAACGCCGAGATCGCGCAGTGGCTGTCCATCGCCCCGACCACCGTGAAGACCCACGTCAGCAACGTCCTCGCGAAGATCGGCGCCCGCGCCCGGGTGCAGGCGGTGGCCTTCGCCTACGAGTCGGGGCTGATCCGGCCGGCGGCGTAGGTCCCCGCGGAACAGCCGCGACCCCCTGGAAGCTCTCGCCGTCCAGCGCCTTGAGGAAGGCCAACGGGTTTCCGTACGCATTCCACGGTCTCACGGTCGATCCGCCGCATGGAGGACGCCGGGCTGGTCGCGCGGGCCCGCCGCGAGCACGACCGCCGGGCCTTCGTCGTCTCGCTCACCGCCGACGGCGAGGCGCTCCGCGAGCCGCTCGCCGACCTCTGGACCACCCTGGACCGCCTCGCCGCCGAGACCCTGGACCGGCTGAAGGGCGCCGACTTCCTCAGCACGGTCGCGGAGCTGGAACGCGCCTACGCCACGGCCCGACGCGGCTGACCGGCCTCCCGGAAGCGACCCGGCACGGCCCGGCACGACGCGGCACGGCCCGGCACGACGCGGCACGGCCCGGCACGACCCGGCACGCCCGGCACGTCCCGGAGCGGCTCGAAGCGACTCGGGACGCCCCGCACGCGATCCTGGAAGCCATACGGAAACGGCAAGGAGCCGATATGACGACCCAGTGGAACGCCGGCGAAGGCCACATGGAGACCACCGCCCGCGGCCGTGCCGTGCTCTCCCAGCCCCGCCTCAACCGGGGCACCGCGTTCACTCCCGAGGAGCGGCAAATGCTGGGCCTGGTGGGCCTGGTGCCCCCGGCGGTGCTGACCCTGGAGCAGCAGGCCGAGCGGGCGTACCAGCAGTACGCGGCACAGCCGACCGACCTGGCCAAGAACGTCAACCTCACCGCGCTGCACGACCGCAACCAGGTGCTCTTCTACCGCCTGCTCTGCGACCACCTCGACGAGATGCTGCCCATCGTCTACACCCCGACCGTCGGCAAGGCGATCCAGCGCTACAGCAACGAGTACCGGCGTCCGGCCGGCGTGTACCTGTCGGTCGACGCCCCGGAGGAGATCGAGGGCGCGCTCACGGCCGCCGGCCTGGGCCCGGACGACGTGGACCTGATCGTCGCCACGGACGGCGAGGCGATCCTCGGCATCGGCGACTGGGGGGTGGGCGGCATCGACATCTCGGTGGGCAAGCTCGCCGTCTACACCGCCGCCGCCGGCATCGACCCGAACCGCACCCTCGCGGTCATGCTGGACGTCGGCACCAACCGCCAGGAACTCCTCGACAACCCGCTCTACCTCGGCAACCGGCATCCGCGCGTGGACCGGGAGACGTACGACGCCTTCATCGACGCCTACGTCAGCACCGCCCGCCGGCTCTTCCCGCACGCCCTGCTGCACTGGGAGGACTTCGGCCCCGCCAACGCCCGCCGCATCCTGGAGCGTTACCGCCCGACCGAGTTCACCTTCAACGACGACGTGCAGGGCACCGGTGCCGTCAACCTCGCCGCCGTGCTCTCCGGGGTGAAGGCCAGCGGGACGCCGCTGCGCGACCACCAGGTGGTGATCTTCGGCGCGGGCACCGCCGGCATCGGCATCGCCGACCAGCTGCGGGACGCCATGGTCGCCGACGGCCTGACCGCCCAGGAGGCCACCGCCCGCATCTTCGCCGTCGACCGGTACGGCCTGCTCACCGAGGACCAGCAGGAGCTGCGCGACTTCCAGGTCCGTTACGCCCGTCCGGCCGCCGAGGTCGCCGACTGGCAGCGGGACGAGAAGGTGGGCGGCATCGCGCTGGCCGAGGTCGTGGCGCGGGTCCGGCCGACGATCCTGATCGGCACCTCCGGCCAGGGCGGCTCCTTCACCGAGGAGATCGTCCGTACGATGGCCGCCCACACCGAGCGGCCGATCATCCTGCCGATGTCCAACCCGACGGACCTGGCCGAGGCGGTTCCGGCCGACCTGCTGGCCTGGACCGACGGCCGCGCCCTGATCGCCACCGGCAGCCCGTTCGCCCCGGTAGAGCGGGACGGGGTCCGGTACCTGATCGGGCAGGCCAACAACGCGCTGGTCTTTCCTGGCCTCGGACTCGGTGCGATCGTCGCCCGGGCCACCCGGGTCACCGACGGCATGCTGGTCGCCGCCGCGCACGCCGTCGCCGAGCAGACGGACGCCGACGGCCCCGGCGCGCCGATCCTGCCCCTCACCGACCAGCTGCGCGAGACCTCGGTGGCGGTCGCCGTGGCGGTCGCCCGCGCCGCGGCCGCCGACGGGGTGGCCGGCACGACCGTCGACGACTCCGTCGACAAGCGGGTCAGGGCCGCCATGTGGCAGCCGGTGTATCCACCGGTCAAGGCCGTCTGACCGGCGGGGGCCAAGCAGCTGCCTGCCCCCTCCCCGCCCTGCCCATGGCCCACAGGCCACCGGCCACCGCCGCCCAGGCGAAACAACCCCCGCACCACCAGCGCCCAGCGCCCACCTCGCCGTCCGGGACTCCCCGGCGGCCGGGTGGGCGCCGCGCGTTCCCCTCGCCGTCTTCGAACGTCGCGTCCGGAGGGTAGACGAGTGGGTCAATGTTGGTCAGAATCTCGACGCAGGCAAAAAATCTGCCCGATATCACGGAGTCGGCCCGACCGGACGCCGACGCCAGTTCCTCGCCGCTCCACGCTGCGAGCCCCGCGCCCGACGGGCACTCCCGTCATCCGCCCGCGATGCCGCACCCCCCGCCCGCATCGGACTGATCCACCTCCGCGTCAGCAAGGGAGCACGACATGCACGCCGCTTCTCCCCGCCCCGCACCACACGATCCCCGGCAACTGCGCCGGGCGGTGACCTCCAGCTTCCTGGGGAGCGTCATCGAGTACTACGACTTCCTGCTGTACTCCACCGCGGCGGCGGTGGTCTTCCCCCACGTGTTCTTCGCCGACCTCAGCCCCACCGCCGCCACCCTCGCCAGCTTCACCACCTTCGCCACCGGCTACCTGGCCAGGCCGCTCGGCGGGATCGTCTTCGGGCACTTCGGTGACCGGCTCGGCCGCAAGCGGACGCTCGTGGTGACGATGTCCCTCATGGGCGTCGCCAGCTTCCTCATCGGCGTCCTGCCGACGTACGCCCAGGCCGGCACCCTGGCGCCGGTCTGCCTGCTGCTCCTGCGCATCGTCCAGGGCGTGGCGGTGGGCGGCGAGTGGGGCGGTGCGGTGCTGCTGTCCGCCGAGCACGCGACCGGAGGGCGGCGCGGGCTGTGGGCGAGCTTCACCAACGCCGGCGCCCCCTTCGGCATGGCGGTGTCCACGGTGGTGATGTCCGCGACGTCGGCCGCGGTCGGCGAGGACGCCTTCCTCTCCTGGGGCTGGCGCATCCCCTTCCTGCTCAGCGTGGTGCTGCTGGCCGTCGGCCTGTTCATCCGGCTGCGGGTCACCGAGACACCGGTGTTCGCCGAGGCGGACAGGGAGCGGAAGACGCGGCCGGTGCGGGATTCGTCGCGCCGGTCCCTTCCCCTGCTGGACGTGCTGCGCCACCACCCCCGGGTGCTGCTGCTGGGCATCGGGGTGGGCCTGTCCGCGTTCGTCTTCCAGGGCACGGTGACCACGTACATCATTTCCTACGCGGTGCAGGACGGCTTCTCCCGGCAGACGGTGCTCAACAGCCTGGCGGTCTCGTCCACGCTCGCGGTGTTCGGCATCATCGGCTGGTCGGCGCTGTCCGACCGGCAGGGCCGGCGCCCGGTGGTCATGGCGGGCGCGCTGGCGGTGGGCGCCTACGCCTTCGTCCTGTTCCCGCTGGTCGACACGGGCAGTACGGGGCTGCTCGTGCTGGCCCTCGTGCTCGGGCAGTCGCTGGTCCACCCGATGATGTACGGCCCGCTCGCCGCGCTGTACACGGAGCTGTTCTCCACCCGGAGCCGCTACACCGGCGCCTCCCTCGGCTACCAGATCGCAGGGCTGGGGGCCGGTTTCGCCCCGCTGCTCTTCACCGAGGTGCAGGCCGGCGCCGGCGCCGGGGCGACGACGCTCATCGCCGCGGTCATCGCCGCGTTCTGCCTGCTCACGGTGGTGTGCCTGGCCCTGCTCGGCGAGACCAGCCGCACCGATCTCACCGGCGCGGACCCGGGCGTCGCGGCCCAGCTGCCCGTCGACGGCCGGCCGGAGACCGCCCAGGCGTCGTGAGCGGCGGTGAGGGGGTCCGCCGAACGCCCGGCGCCCACCCCTCACCCGCGTCCCGCGGGAGCGGTAGCGGTGCCGGCAGGAGCGGTAGCCGTGCCGGCAGGAGCGGTGGCCGTGCCGGCAGGAGCGGTAGCGGCCGGGGCGGTGCCGGCGTCCGCGACCTGGTGCGCCGCGAGCGCGGCCTCGTCCGCGGAGTAGGAGACGGCGAAGGTGAAGGCGCGTGCCGAGGGCCCGTGCACGCGCAGGTCGGCCAGCCGTTCCAGGGCCTCGTCGGCGGTCGGGAGATGCCCGGCGGGGACCCACCAGAGCACGAGATGCGCCTCGACGTGCCGCTCGAACCACTCGCGCCGGCGCCGCATCACGTCCAGGTGCTCACTGCGGTAGGTGAATCCCCACAGCGCCTCCCGGGTCTCCCACACCGTCAGGTTGACGATGACGTCCTCGCCCGCCGGACGCAGGGCGGTGGCGTCGGCCGCCCCGTCCTCCACGAGCCGCCACACGAAGCCGGGCGCGTCGTCGGCAGCGGCGTTGACCGTGTCGAGCATGCCGACGAACGGCGCCATACGCGGGTCGTCGAGGGGGAAGCGGAGCGTGGCGACATTCAGCTGGGCGAGGTGGACTGCGGGCGGGGATGCGGTCATGGCCCCATGGCAGCACGCATCCCCTTCTATGTCAATCACCGTTGTTTTTAGAGGACTTCGCCGACCGCCTCCACCACCACGCAGCACTCGCCCGGCCGGGCTGCCATGCGCGCCCGGACCGGGCCGTCGGTGCCGAGAAGCCCCTCCAGCAGCGCGAGGTTCATGCCGCAGACGAGGGGCGGAAAGCGTTCGGCGACGGCATGGAAGGGGCAGTTGCGCATACGGACGACAGCGGCGGTCGTCCCGGCCGCGTCCTCCGCACGTCCGGCGGCTTCCAGGTGCGGTTCGTAACCGCGGGCCGCGAGCGTCTCCATGGCCTCTTCGAGTCCGCCGCAGGGTGCCGCCGAGCCGCGCAGGGCCTCGCCGCGACGGCGCGCGGCCGCGCAGAGCCCGGCGTCCAGCCCCGCCTGCTCGGCGGCTTCGGCGAGCAGTTCGGCGGCGGTGCGGTAGTCCCGGGCGGGCAGCGACACCGCCCGCTCCGCCCGGGCCCGCGTGTACACCTTGGCCGGCCGGCCCGCGCCCGGTCCCGAGCGCCCGGTCAGCCGCCGGCTCCCGGTGTCGAGCAGGCCGGCCTCGGCCAGCCTGTCCAGGTGGTGCGCGGCGAGCGTGCGCGCCACCCCGGTCGCCTCGGCGGCCTCGTTACGGCCGACCTCGCGGCCCTGCGCGGCCACGTACTCGTACAGTCGGCGGCGCACCGGATCCTGCAACGCCGCGATCGCGTCGATGTCGTCCACCCGGCCATTCTAGGAACTACGCAGGTTGGAGATAGAAGGGCCCGGGCGATGACGACGGCTCCGCGCATTGACGGGCAAATGACGGTCCCGATGACGGCCAATTGAGGGATTCCAGGGCTACACCAAACCCCTTCCCGGCCCTAGCGTTGCGACCACGTGAACGGTCTGGCCGTTGGCCGTGCGCGACCGATCGGTGCGCAGGCCACGGCCGTGCTCTGACAGTTTCCTGAACGGAGAGGGCGATGGCGCCCGTGGCGTGGCTGATCGACGGCCGGACGCGGAACCGCGGTGCGGTGCCGTACGTCCGCCCACGAGCGGATGAACATCCCGCCTCCTGCCCACCCGTGCCGGGGCGTTCCCCGTCGACCGTCGCCGGGACCGCCCGCGCCTCCTGGAGCCGCGCCGCCCGACAGGCGCCGAACCGACCGCCCGCCACCCACTGCGTCACCATCCGCTCCGCCACCACACGTTCTTCCACCACGCGTTCTTCCACCTCCCGTCCTCCCACCTCCCCGACGCCGTCCGCACCCGCCCTCGTGCGGGTGTGACGCACCCGGCGACGACCCGCTCCCCGGCGACGACCCTCACTGGAACCATCGAAAGGCCACGGCATGACCACCCCGCAGCTGAACCGGATCGCCGGCGCGCCCATCTCCTGGGGCGTGTGCGAAGTGCCCGGCTGGGGCTACCAGCTGACGCCCGAGCGGGTGCTGAAGGAGATGCGCGAGGTCGGCCTGGCCGCCACCGAGTTCGGCCCGGACGGCTTCCTGCCCGCCGCCCCCGAGGCGATGGCCCGCGTCCTCGCCGACCACGACCTGCACGCCGTCGGCGGTTTCACCCCACTGCTGCTGCACGTGCCCGGTCACGACCCGGTGCCGGAGGCGGAACGGCTCCTGGCGAACTACGCCGCCTCGGACGCGGAGGTCCTGGTCCTCTCCGCCATCACCGGCCAGGACGGCTACGACTCCCGCCCCGAGCTGGACGCCGACGGCTGGAAGCTGCTGCTGTCCAACCTCGACCGGCTGACCGCGCTGGCGGCCGAGCGCGGGGTACGGGCCGTCCTGCACCCGCACGTCGGCACGATGGTCGAGAACGGCGACGAGGTCCGCCGCGTCCTGGAGCACTCCTCGGTCTCCCTCTGCCTCGACACCGGTCACCTGCTCATCGGCGGCACCGACCCCGCCGAACTCACCCGCCAGGCCCCCGAACGCATCGCCCACACCCACATGAAGGACGTGGACCTTTCCCTCGCCGCCAAGGTGCAGTCCGGCCGCCTCACGTACACCGACGCCGTCCGCGCCGGCATGTACCGCCCGCTGGGCGCCGGTGACGTCGACGTCGAGGCCATCGTCACCCACCTGGCCACCCACGGCTACGACGGCTGGTACGTCCTCGAGCAGGACACCGTCCTCACCGCGGAACCCGAGGAGAAGGGCCCGGTCGAGGACGTGTGGGCCAGCGCCGAACACCTTCGCGCGGTCCTGCGCGGCGCCGCGTAGCCCCATGCCGCCTTCAGCTTGCCGGCGTGTGTGCCGCGCCCTTGCTGCGGATGCGCTGACGGAGAAAGAGAGCGGCGCGCTCCAGTGCCTCGTCGGCTTCGTCCAGGACGCCGGCGAACGCCTGGAAGACGTGGGGAACGTCCGCGGTGACGTCCAGGATGACGTCCACTCCGGCTTCCCTCGCGCGGGTGGCCATGCGTGTGGAGTCGTCCAGGAGTACTTCGTTGGTGCCCGCCTGCAGAAGCATCGGGGGGAAGCCGGTCAGGTCGGCGAGGGTGGCGGGGCTGAGCAGGGGCTGGTGCGGGTCCTGTCCCGCGAGGTACATGGCTCCGGTGTGTTCCAGGCCCTCACGCGTGAAGAACGGGTCGATGCCCGCCTTGGTGTCCATGCTCTCGCCTGTCCGGGTCATGTCGAGTCCGGGGGAGAACGCCACGATCGCGGCGGGCATGGGCAGGCCCGCGTTGCGGGCGGCGAGGCAGGTGGCGGCGGTGAGGCCGCCACCGGCGGAGTCCCCGGCGAACGCGATCGCCGAAGGGTCTTCGCCGCTGTCGAGAAGTGCGCGGTAGGCGCACAGCCCGTCCTCGATCGCGGCCGGGAACGGGTGCTCGGGCGCAAGCCGGTAATCCAACGAGAACGCCCTGAATCCTGTTCTGGTCACCAGGTTCCCCGTCAGCGACATCGCCGTCTCCGGTGAACCGACCACGTAGGAGCCGCCGTGGAAGTAGAGGATCGTCCCGGCCGTCGGAGTGCCGGCCGGCTCGACGAGCACCGCGGGCCGGTCGCCGAGCGTCGCAGTCCGGGTGCGGATCCCGGCCGGGACGATCATCTCGGCCATCATCGCCCTGAACCAGGCGCGGAGCTCCTCCACCGACCGAGGGCCCTCAGGTTGGGGCTGCCGGACCATCGCGTCGATCTCCGCGCGCTGTTGTCTGCTCATTGTCGCCTCCACCGCAAGTGCATGCCATGGAACTATATGCCAAGGCATCTGTATGGATGCTAAGATATATGCCATGGCATCTAAGTCAAGCGGTGGCCGGGTCGACCTCCCGGGCTTCTTCGACGACCTCGTTCGCTGTGAGACGCGCCTCTACAACGCGCTGAACGACCGTCTTCGCGAGCGGCACGGGATCGTCACCTCCCAGTTCGAATTCCTGCGCTTCCTGCGCGACCACCCCGGGTCCCGGGTGGCGGACCTCGCCTCCGAGTTCGCCATCGGGATCGGTGCGACCAGCAAGGGCATCGACCGTCTGGAGAAGCAGGCATGGGTCATCCGGCGAACCAATCCATCGGACCGTCGCTCGTCACTGCTGGACCTGACCGGTGACGGCCTCCAACTCGTCGAGGCGGCGGAGGCGACCTTCACCGAAACGCTGGCCGAGCTGACCGCAGGCGCCCTCGGTGGCCCCTCAGGACTGGCCGCCGTACAGGTCCTTTCGGAGCTCCGCTCCGTGCTCGAACACCATCAGATCGGCCTTCCCACAGGCTGACCGGCATGCGCATCCAGCGCGATCGCCCGCCGGCCATGTGATCAGCCTTTGCTACGAGGCGAATCCCGCAGATCGATCACAGCGGCCGGAGACCAGCGCGTCGCGGAGTTCGCCGAGCGGGCCGGTGCGCCCCGCAGCTCGGCCGCCTGGACACACCGGCCCGTGAACAGGCCCGTGCCCGGCTGCACCGCACCGCCGGAAACCCGACACCAAGCCCGCGACGCACATGCTCGGCCTCGACACCTTGCAACGGACGGCGGCCGAGCCCGGAGCCCGGAGCCCGCCACCCGCGACCCGGCGCCCGCCACCCGGGGCATCATCGACGCCCTCGCCGCGGCCGGCGGGTGTCGCCGGAGGGAACGCGGTCCGCGCCTCGGCGGATCTTCCCGGATCCGCCATGTCTTGCGGTTTCCGCCGAGAACGCGTGCGACCGCTGTCAGCGGGTGTCACCAGGCGCACAGTGAAGCCACCGGCGACGAGGCCGGACGGACGAAAGGTGCCCAGGATGCCGGAATTCAACGACGGGACCGCGGAGACCGAACTCCCGGCCGGTCCGGTCATGGTCACGGACGTCGTGGTCGTGGGATCCGGACCGGCGGGCGCCGCGGCTGCCCTGGCGCTCTCCACGCTCGGCGTGGACAACATCATGATCACCAAGTACCGCTGGACGGCCAACACCCCGCGGGCCCACATCACCAACCAGCGCGCCATGGAGGTCTTCCGCGACCTCGGCATCGAGGGCCAGGTGCTCGCCGACGCCACGGACCACGACCTCGTCGGCGACACGGTGTTCTGCACCAGCATCGCCGGGGAGGAGATCGGCCGGATCCACACCTGGGGCACCCGCCCGGACCGCGAGGCCGACTACCGGCTCGCCTCGCCCTGTCTCACCGTCGACATCCCCCAGACCTACCTGGAGCCGATCCTGGTCCGCAACGCCGCCAAGCGCGGCACCCAGGTGCGGTTCTCCACCGAGTACCTCTCCCACACCCAGGACGACGACGGCGTCACCGTCCACGTCCTCGACCGGCTGACCGGGAAGGCGTACCTGATCCGCGCCAAGTACCTGATAGGCGCCGACGGCGCCCGCTCCATGGTCGCCGCCGACATCGGCCTGCCGTTCGAGGGGGCGATGGACATCGCCGGCTCGATGAACATCACCTTCAAGGCCGACATCAGCCGTTACGTCTCCCACCGGCCCTCGGTCCTGTACTGGGTGATCCAGCCCGGCTCGAACGTCGGCGGGATCGGCGCGGGGCTGGTCCGGATGGTCCGCCCCTGGAACGAGTGGCTGATCGTGTGGGGCTACGACATCAACGAGGAGCCCCCGCAGGTCGACGAGGCGGCGGCGGTCCAGATCGTCCGCAACCTCCTGGGCATGCCGGACCTCGACGTCGAGATCACCGGCACCAGCCTGTGGGGCAACAACGAGATGTACGCCACCCTCCTGCACAGCGGCCGGGTGTTCTGCGCGGGCGACGCCGTCCACCGGCACCCGCCGAGCAACGGCCTCGGCTCCAACACCTCGGTGCAGGACGCCTACAACCTCGTCTGGAAGCTGGCGGCCGTCCTCAAGGGCCAGGCGGATCCCGCGCTGCTCGACACCTACTCCGCCGAGCGGGCGCCGGTCGCCGAGCGGATCGTGAAGCGGGCCAACAGGTCGAGCCGGGAGTTCGTCGACATCTTCAGGGCCCTCGGTGTCCTCGACGCCACGACGGAGGCCGAGATGGCGGCCGCGATCGAGGAACGCAAGGCCAACACCCCGGCGGGCGCCGCCAAACGGGCCGCGCTGGTGCGGGCGATGGACCTGAAGAACTACGAGTTCAACGCGCACGGCGTCGAACTCGGCCAGTTCTACACCTCGTCGGCGATCGTCTCCGACGGCAGTGTGCCGCCCGTGTCCGAGCGCGACCGCGACCTCTACTACGAGATGTCCACGGTGCCGGGCTCGCATCTGCCGCACGCCTGGGTCGGGGACAGCGCGCACCGCAAGGCGCTGATGGACCTGGCGCCGTACGACCGCTGGACGCTCATCACCGGCATCACGGGCGAGAGGTGGGAGGCCGCGGCCGAGAAGGTCGGCCAGGAACTCGGGGTGCCGCTGGCCACGGTCGTCATCGGCCCGGGCCGCGAGGTCACCGACCTCTACTACGACTGGGCCAAACTGCGCGAGGTCGAGGAGAGCGGGGTGCTGCTGGTCCGCCCCGACAAGCACATCGCCTGGCGGGCCATGACCCTGCCGGACGACCCGGAGGGCCGGCTGCGCGACGCCCTGGCCGCCGTACTGGGAAGGGCCTGATCCGGTGCGTTTCGACCATGAGACCCTGCCGCAGCGCGTCCGGTTCGCGTCCGGTGCGGCGGCCGCCGGCCTCCGCACCGAAGTCGGCCTCCTCGGCGGTATGCGGCCGATGGTGATCGCCGACCCGGCCGCACGGGCCGTCGCCCACGAGATCGCGGCCGGGCTGCCCGTCGCGCACTGGCACGACCGGGACGGCGATGTCGTCATGCACGTCCCGGTCGCGGTGGCCGAGCGGGCCCGAGCGGCGGCGGCGGAGCACGACGTGGACGTGGTGGTCGCCGTCGGCGGCGGCTCGACGACCGGTCTGGCCAAGGCGGTCGCCCTGACCTCCGGCATCCCGGTGGTCGCGGTGCCGACCACCTACGCCGGCTCCGAGGCCACCGCGGTCTGGGGCCTGACCGAGGACGCCCGCAAGTCGACCGGCACCGACCCGCGGGTCCTGCCCCGCGCCGTCGTCTACGACGCGGCCCTGACGCTGACCCTGCCGGTCGGCATGAGCGTGGCCTCGGGGCTCAACGCCCTCGCGCACTGCGTCGACTCGATGTGGGCGCCCCGCACCGACCCGATCGACCAGGCCCTCGCGGCCGAGGGCGTCCGTGCCCTGCGGACCGGGCTGCCGCTGATCGTCAAGGAGCCGGAGGGGCTGGACGGCCGTGAACGGGCCCTGTACGGCGCGTACCTCTCCGCGACCGCGTTCGCGTCCGCCGGCTCGGGACTCCACCACAAGATCTGCCACGTCCTCGGCGGCATGTTCGACCTGCCGCACGCCCAGACCCACGCCGTCGTCCTCCCGCACGTCCTCGCCTTCAACGCACCGCACGCCCCCGAGGCCGAACGACGGCTCGCGGCGGCCTTCGACGCGCCGACGGCGAGCGCCGGACTGGCCCTCGTGTACGACGAGTTGGACCCGCCGCGCGCCCTGCGCGACCTCGGTATGCCCGAGGACGGCATCACCCCGGCGGCGGAGGCGATCGTCGCCGCCGCCCCGCCCGACAACCCGCGGGCCGTGACGCTCGGACCGGTCCGCCGGCTGGTGCGTGCGGCCTGGGAAGGAGCACGGCCATGACCAGCGAGACCCGGGCCGCCGTCCCCGCCGAGCAGCAGGCGCGGGAGGCCGAGATCACCCGGCAGGTTCTCGACTCGTTCGGCGACTGCACCGATCCCCGGCTCAAGGAGGTCATGGAGTCCCTCGTACGGCATCTGCACGCGTTCGTCCGGGAGGTGCGGCTGACGGAGGACGAGTGGGGCAAGGGGATCGACTTCCTCACCCGGGCCGGGCACATCACCGACGACCGGCGCCAGGAGTTCATCCTCCTCTCGGACGTGCTCGGCGCCTCCATGCAGACCGTCGCCGTCAACAACCAGGCGTACGGCGACGCCACCGAGGCCACCGTCTTCGGCCCCTTCTTCGTCGAGGAGAACCCGAAGATCGAGAACGGCGGGGACATCGCGTTCGGCGCCGCCGGTGAACCCTGCTGGGTGGAGGGAACCGTCACCGACAGCACCGGCAAGCCGGTCCCCGGCGCGCGCATCGAGGTGTGGGAGGCGGACGAGGACGGCTTCTACGACACGCAGTACGGCGACGACCGCACGGCCGCTCGTGCGCATCTGTTCGCCGGGGCGGACGGCGGCTACCGCTTCTGGGGCCTGACCCCGACCCCGTACCCGATCCCCCACGACGGACCGGTGGGCGAACTGCTGGCGGCGACCGGGCGGTCACCGATGCGGGCCTCGCATCTGCACTTCATGGTCAGCGCGCCCGGCCTGCGCACCCTGGTCACGCACATCTTCGTGAAGGGCGACGAACTCCTGGACCACGACGCGGTGTTCGGCGTGAAGAAGTCACTGGTCAAGGAGTTCCGGCGGCAGCGGCCGGACACCCCGGCACCCGACGGGCGGGACCTGGGAGGGCGCGCCTGGTCGCGGGTGGAGTTCGACATCGTGCTCGCTCCGGACGGCGCCTGACCCACCGCGGCGGGCGGCGCGTCCGGCTCCATCCCGGCCGTCAGCTGTCGGCGACGGCCGCCCGGGCCTCCCGCAGCACGTCGGTGGCCCGCACCCCGTACCGCTCCTTGAACCGGTGCGAGAAGCGGGCCGCCGAAACGAAGCCGCAGCGCGCGGCCACCTCGGCGACGGTCGGGTTCCCGCCCCCGGCCAGCAGTGCCCGCGCCCCCTCGAGCCGACGTGCCAGCAGGTACTGCGGAACGGTCGTCCCACCGGCGGCGAACACCCGCGACAGGTGCCGCTCGCTGATCCCGATGCCCTTGGCGATCCGGGCGGCGTTGAGCCCGCTGTCGCTCAGGTGGTCCTCGGCATAGGCCTTGGCCATCGCCAGATGGACGGCGGCGAGCGCGGCCGGACGGCCGGTCACCACGCCGGCGAGCAGATCGAGCAGGGTGTCCTCGTCGACCGGCCGGGACGTCTCGGGATGCACGGCGCGGCCGGCCAGCCGCGCCAGCGTCCTGGCCTGCAGGTCGCCGGTGCCGAAGTCGAACACCCGGGGGCGGGCCACCGGCTCCGGGCCGGTGATCTCCCGCCACAGCTGCCGCGGCACCTTGACGGCCAGTTCCTCCAGGCCCTGGGAGAAGCCGCGCATGAAGGGCCGGTCCGCATCGCACACGATCAACTGGCCCGGCCGGACCACCTGCACCCCGCCGTCGTGGTAGAAGAACGCCTCCCCGACCAGCGTCAGGTAGCAGGCGATGGCCTCGGACGGCAGCTGCCGGACGACCGCACGGGTACGTTCGACGACGTGGGGATTCCCCGTCACCCGGGCCACATGCACCCTGGGCAGCTGCAGGTTGATCTCCGTCGCCTCCAGGACCTCGTCGTCGAGCGAGCGGCAGCGCAGACCGATCAACGCGGTCGCGTTGTGGTCCTCCCACAGCGCGACACGCTGGGCCTCGGGCAGCCCGGCCGTGCTGAAACGTACGGGCCCCGACACCATGCCGGTCGTCATCTCCCCAGAGTATTCCCTCGGCACCGTCAGCCGGTCGTCCGCGCCCCTGCCCCCCGGCCCCCGGACTCGGCCCCGGGTGGCGAAGCCCGGCCCGCGCCGCGGGCCCGTACCCGCGGGAGCGATCAGACGCCGCCCGAGCCGCGTGCGTCGACCTGGTGGGCCACACCCTCCCCCTACAGCCCTACGATCTTGTTCCACCGCTTGGCGAACTCGACCCGTTCCGTCGACGTGATGTCCCGGGCGATCGCGAGGCGCTTGCGCATCGCCTCGTTGGGGAAGATCAGGGGGTTGTCGGCGAGGGCCGCGGTGTCCTTGTCCTTGGAGTCGGCGAGGACCTGCTGGGCCGCCGGGACCGGGCAGACGTAGTTGACCCAGGCGGCCAGCTCGGCGGCGACCTCCGGCTGGTAGTAGTAGTCGACGAGACGCTCCGCGTTGGCCTTGTGGTCGGCGCGGTCCGGGATCATCAGGGAGTCGGACCACAGCTCCGCCCCCTCCTCGGGGACGACGAAGCGGATGTCGGGGTTGTCCGCCTGGAGCTGGATGACGTCACCGGAGTACGCCTGGCAGGCCAGGACGTCCCCGCTGACCAGGTCCTTCGTGTAGTCGTTGCCGGTGAAGCGGCGGATCTGGCCGCGGTCCACCTGCTGCTGCACCTCGTCGCAGACGTCGTAGAAGTCGTCGGCCGTCCACTTGGTGATGTCCACGCCGTTGCCCTGCATGAGCAGCGCGAAGGCCTCGTCGAGGCCGGAGAGCAGGGTCACCCGGCCCTTGAGGTCGCTCGCCCACAGGTCCTTGACGTGCCGGATCTCGCGGCCCAGCTTCCTGCGGTTGTACGCGATGCCGGTGATGCCCGACTGCCACGGCACGGTGGAGAGGCGGCCCGGGTCGAAGGCGGGCGAGCGGAGCAGCGGGTCCAGGTACTTCGCCACGTTCGGCTGCTGGGCGCGGTCCATCTTCTGGACCCAGCCCAGGCGGACGAACCGGGCGCACATCCAGTCGCTGACGACGATCAGGTCGCGGCCGGTGGACTGGTGGTTCATCAGCGCGGGGCTGATCTTGCCGAAGAACTCGTCGTTGTCGTTGATCTCCTCGATGTAGTCGACGGAGATCCCGGTGCTCTTCTCGAAGGCGTCGAGGGTGGGCCGCTTGTTCGGGTTGTCGTCGTCGACGTCGATGTACAGCGGCCAGTTGGCGAAGACCAGTTTGTGGTCCGCGGCGGACACGTCGGTCGCGGCGCGGTCGCCGGCCCTGACGTAGGCGGCGGGCACCCCGCAGCCCGCCAGCGCGCCGAGCGCGGCGGTGCCGCCGAGCGCGCGCAGCAGGGAGCGACGGGAGAGCGCGGGCGTCTGGGAAGAGGTCTGGGGCACACCTGAAGCATGTCGCGCCCGCCTCTCACCGGGCAATCGACGCTGCGTCGAGCCACCTGACACGGACCCGACACCTTGTCGATGCCCCGGATCAACACGGAGTTGCTTCGAAGCCCCGGCGCGCACAGCGCCCCGAAAGGGGCGCGGGGGACTGCGCGACCAGCCCCCACGCGCCCGCACCCGGCCTACAACCTGCGGCCTAAAACCTGCGGCCTACGGCTTACGGCTTACGCGTCCAGCGACGTCATCACGTGCTTGATCCGCGTGTAGTCCTCGAATCCGTACCCGGACAGGTCCTTGCCGTACCCGGACTTCTTGAAGCCGCCGTGCGGCATCTCCGCGACCAGCGGGATGTGCGTGTTGATCCACACGCAGCCGAAGTCCAGCTTCTTGGACATCCGCATCGCGCGCCCGTGGTCCTTGGTCCACACCGAGGACGCGAGCGCGTACTCGACGCCGTTGGCCCAGTTCACGGCCTGGTCCTCGTCCGTGAAGGACTGGACGGTGATGACCGGCCCGAAGACCTCGTTCTGGATGATCTCGTCGTCCTGCTTGAGACCGGAGACGACGGTCGGCGCGAAGAAGTAGCCCTTGTCGCCGACCCGCTGACCGCCGGCCTCGACCTTCGCGTGCGCCGGGAGCCGCTCGATGAACCCGGCGACCTGCTTGAGCTGGTTCGGGTTGTTCAGCGGTCCGAACAGCACGTCCTCGTCGTCCGGGTGGCCCGTCTTGGTCTCGGCGGCGGCCTTCGCGAGCGCCGCGACGAACTCGTCGTGGATGGACTCCTGGACGAGCACCCGGGTCGCCGCCGTACAGTCCTGGCCGGCGTTGAAGAAACCCGCCACCGAGATGTCCTCGACGGCCTTGGCGATGTCGGTGTCCTCGAAGACGACGACGGGGGCCTTGCCGCCCAGCTCCAGGTGGACCCGCTTGAGGTCCTTGGAGGCGGACTCGGCGACCTGCATGCCGGCCCGCACGGAGCCGGTGATGGAGGCCATCGCCGGGACCGGGTGCTCGACCATCGCACGGCCGGTGTCACGGTCACCCGTGACGACGTTGAAGACGCCCTTGGGGAGGATCCCGCCGATGATCTCGGCCATCAGGACGGTCGACGCCGGGGTGGTGTCCGACGGCTTCAGGACGACGGTGTTGCCCGCGGCGATCGCCGGGGCGAACTTCCACACGGCCATCATCATCGGGTAGTTCCACGGCGCGACCTGCGCGCAGACGCCGACCGGCTCGCGGCGGATGATGGAGGTCATCCCCTCCATGTACTCGCCGGCCGAGCGGCCCTCCAGCATCCGGGCCGCGCCGGCGAAGAACCGGATCTGGTCGACCATCGGCGGGATCTCCTCGGAGCGGGTGAGCCCGGTCGGCTTGCCCGTGTTCTCCACCTCCGCCGCGATGAGTTCCTCGGCCCGCTCCTCGAACGCGTCCGCGATCTTCAGCAGCGCCTTCTGCCGCTCGGCGGGCGTGGTGTCGCGCCAGCCCGGGAAGGCCGCGGCCGCGGCCGCCATCGCCGCGTCGACGTCGGCCTCGCCGGACAGCGGGGCGGTGGCGTACGCCTCGCCGGTCGCCGGGTTGACCACCTCGGTGGTCCGTCCGTCGGCGGCGTCCCGGAACTCACCGTCGATGTAATTGCGCAGACGACGCAGCTCGGTGCTCACTGCCGGCCCTCCAAGTTCGGGTGTCCATTCACTGAGACACCCACAGTAATCCGAGATCCCACGTTTTCAACACCCCCACCGCCGTCACGTCTGCGAAATCCGCAATCCACGACACCTGAAACAACGAATTTCATCGATACGGCCTTGCGGAACCGTCGAGACGTCGTGCACAGTGAGGTCGTGGCCAGTCGAAGCGCAGACCAGAGGGACTCGTCCCGCGAGTCCAGGAACGGCACCCCGCAGTTGGACGCCGTCTCCCTCGCCATCATCCAGCAGCTCCAGGAGGACGGCCGCCGGCCGTACGCCGCGATCGGCAAGGCCGTCGGCCTGTCGGAGGCGGCCGTGCGCCAGCGCGTCCAGAAGCTGCTGGACCAGGGCGTCATGCAGATCGTCGCCGTCACGGACCCGCTCACCGTGGGCTTCCGCCGGCAGGCGATGGTCGGCATCAACGTCGAGGGCGACGTCGAGTCGATCGCGGACGCGCTGACGGCCATGTCGGAAGTCGAGTACGTGGTGATGACCGCGGGCTCGTTCGACATCCTCGCGGAGATCGTCTGCGAGGACGACGACCACCTGCTGGACGTCATCAACAAACGCATCCGGGCCCTGCCCGGTGTGCGCTCCACCGAAAGCTTCGTCTACCTGAAGCTGAAGAAGCAGACCTACATGTGGGGAACCCGATAACCGTGACCCAGAAGGACCTCAGCCGCACCGCGTACGACCACCTGTGGATGCACTTCACCCGCATGTCCTCGTACGAGAACTCGCCCGTCCCGACCATCGTCCGGGGCGAGGGCACCTACATCTACGACGACAAGGGCAAGCGCTACCTCGACGGTCTCGCCGGTCTGTTCGTGGTCCAGGCCGGTCACGGCCGCACCGAACTCGCCGAGACCGCCTTCAAGCAGGCCCAGGAGCTGGCGTTCTTCCCGGTGTGGTCGTACGCCCACCCGAAGGCCGTCGAGCTTGCGGAGCGGCTGGCCGACCACGCCCCCGGCGACCTGAACAAGGTCTTCTTCACCACCGGCGGCGGCGAGGCCGTCGAGACCGCCTGGAAGCTCGCCAAGCAGTACTTCAAGCTGCAGGGCAAGCCGACCAAGTACAAGGTCATCTCGCGCGCGGTCGCCTACCACGGCACCCCGCAGGGCGCCCTGTCGATCACCGGCCTGCCGGCGCTCAAGGCCCCCTTCGAGCCCCTCGTCCCCGGTGCCCACAAGGTCCCGAACACCAACATCTACCGCGCCCCGATCCACGGCGACGACCCGGAGGCCTTCGGCCGCTGGGCCGCCGACCAGATCGAGCAGCAGATCCTCTTCGAGGGCCCCGACACCGTCGCCGCGGTCTTCCTGGAGCCGGTCCAGAACGCGGGCGGCTGCTTCCCGCCCCCGCCCGGCTACTTCCAGCGCGTGCGCGAGATCTGCGACCAGTACGACGTGCTCCTGGTGTCCGACGAGGTCATCTGCGCCTTCGGCCGCCTCGGCACGATGTTCGCCTGCGACAAGTTCGGCTACGTCCCGGACATGATCACCTGCGCCAAGGGCATGACCTCGGGCTACTCCCCGATCGGCGCGTGCATCGTCTCCGACCGCGTCGCCGAGCCGTTCTACAAGGGCGACAACACCTTCCTGCACGGCTACACCTTCGGCGGCCACCCGGTCTCCGCGGCGGTCGGCCTCGCCAACCTCGACCTGTTCGAGCGCGAGAACCTCAACCAGCACGTCCTGGACAACGAGGGCGCCTTCCTCTCCACCCTGCAGAAGCTGCACGACCTGCCGATCGTCGGCGACGTCCGCGGCAACGGCTTCTTCTACGGCATCGAGCTCGTCAAGGACAAGGCCACCAAGGAGTCCTTCAACGAGGAGGAGACCGAGCGCGTCCTGTACGGCTTCCTCTCCAAGGCCCTGTTCGAGAACGGCCTGTACTGCCGTGCCGACGACCGCGGCGACCCGGTCGTCCAGCTCGCCCCGCCGCTGATCTCCAACCAGGAGACCTTCGACGAGATCGAGCAGATCCTGCGCGCCACCCTCACGGAGGCGTGGACCAAGCTCTGATCACCGGATCAGCGGTCCGACCATCCGGCCCCGGCGCCGTCCGTTCGAGTGAGAACGGCGGCCCGGGGCCGTGTGCTGTCCGGGCTCCGCCGCCCGGCCTGCCTAGCGTGCACGTGACCGATCGGCCCAGCCTTCGTTCCCCCGGACGTGGGAAGGCACGGCAAACGGATCAGAACCGAGGTGTACGCCCATGGAGGCCCCGCCGGACAACGACGTGCTGTGGGCACGCGCCCTGCACTTCAGCCACCAGGACGGCTCACCCGGCATCGCCGGCGTCTCGCTGGCCGTGCGGGAGGGCGAGATCCTCGCCGTCAGCGGCCCGCGCGGCAGCGGCAAGACGACCCTCCTGAGGTGCCTCGCCGGTCTGGTCCCTGCGCAGGACGGCGAGGTCTGGTTCAACAGCAAGGCCGTGCACCGGATGGGCCCGTTCGCCCGCGAGCGGCTGCGCCGCGACCGCTTCGGCTGGATCGACCCGGCCCCGGCCCTCGTCCCCGAACTGAACGTCTGGGAGAACACCGCCCTGCCGCTGATGCTGCGCGGCACCGGCCGCCGCCGGGCCAAGGTGGCAGCGCTGGAGTGGCTGGAGCGCCTCGACGTCGGCGACAAGGCCCGCAAGCACCCGGCCGAGCTCCAGCAGGCCGAACGCCAGCGCGTCTCCATCGCCCGCGCCCTCGCCCCCGCGCCCACGGTCCTCTTCGCCGACGAGCCGACGGCCCCGCTGCACCGCGCCGACCGCGCCCACGTGCTGCGCACCCTCACCACGGCCGCCCGCTCGCACGGCATCACGGTCGTCCTCGCCACGCACGACGCGGAGACGGCGGCCCTCGCCGACCGCAAGGTCGACCTCCTGGACGGGCGCCGCGTGAACACCGTCCACCTGCCGCCGGTCCCCGAGGCGGAGGGCCGGGCCGAGTGCTCAGTCTCCGTCTGACCCGCGCCGCCCGGCCTGCCGTCCACCTGCGCCGCCTCCTGGTGGCCGCGGCGGCGGCGGGCACGGGCTTCCTCCTCCTGTCCGCCCTCGGCTACGCGCTGGCCCACCCGAACCACTCGACGGCGGCCCTCCTGCGCCTGTCCTGGTGCGCGATCCCGGCCGCCAGCACGGTGTACCTCGCGGTCGCGGTGGCCCGCACCGACCCCGGCGCCAGGCCGCGCTCCGGTCTCTCCGCCTTCGGCCTGGGACCTGCCCGCCTGATGGCGATCGCCGCCGTCAACACGGCCCTCGCCTGCACCCTCGGCTCCGTGCTGGCCCTCCTCGTCTTCCTCCACCTGCGCGGCGACCTCACGGGCATGCCCTTCGACGGCGCGGCGAAGGACTTCCTGGCGGCCGACAGGTCCCTGCCCGTCCCGGCGGCCCTGACCCTCCTGGCCGTCCTCCCGGTCCTCGCCTCCACGACGGTCGCCCTGGCCCTCCGCCCCCGCGACCTGCCCCACCCCGGCACCCGCACCCGCGTCTACGGCCGCTTCGGCGCCTACGACCGCACCGCAAAGCCGGAATCCTTCGGCACCTACGGCCGCTTCGGCGCCCGCCTCTTCCGCGGCCCCACCCCCGGCACCCAGCCCACGAACCCCCCACCCCACCCGACAGACGGCCCCCAGCCACCGCTCCACCCCACGCACGGCCCCCAGCCCTCCTCACATCCCGAGCACGCCACCCAGCCCTCCCCGCACGCCGCGCACGACGCCCAACCGCCCTCGCACCCCGCGCACGTCGCCCAGCCCTCGTCACACCCCGCGCACGACTTCCAGCCCTCCCCGCACCCCGCGGGCAGTCGTGCCGCCGGGGTGGCACGGGTGGGCGCGGACGGCACCCTGCGAGCGCCGGTAAGCGACACCCCCCTCACCCCGGCCCCAGCCGACCCCGCCCATGACACCCCGGCCCCGCTCCCCGGCCTCCCCACCGCCCAACCCCCTGGCCTCCTCACCGCCCAACCCCCCGGCCTCCCCTGGGGCATCGCCGTCCTCGCCGCAGGCCTCGCCGTGGAGTCCTACGCCGGCGTCACCGAGACCGCCCCGCACACCACCCTCCCCGGCGGCCTGGCCGGCGGCCCCGCCGGTGTCCTGGCCGGCTGGGCCCTCACCGCCCTCGGTCTGGTCCTCGCCGCCCCCGGCCTCACCCACCTCTGCGGCCGCCTCCTGCAGTCCGTCCGCCCCGGCGCCCGCCGTCTCCTCGCCGGCCGCGTCCTGATGGCGGAGGCCACCCGCATCGGCCGCCCCCTCGGCGTCGTCTGCGCGGTGGCGTCGGCCGCCTTCGCGACCACCGCCCTCCGCGGCGACGACGGCAGCGCCCCCGCCTTCGGCCCCCTCACCGCGCTCGGCGGCCTCGTGGTGGCCGGCTGCACGGTCGCCACCCTCCTCACCGCCGCCGTCGAGGCCCGCCAGTCCCGCGCCGACACCACCGCGGCCCTGCTCCGCCTGGGCGCCCCGGCGACCGTGCTGCGCAGCGCGGCGGCCCTGCGCACCGGCGCCCTGCTGGCCTTCTTCGGCCCCCTCACCCTGCTGATCGCGGACCTCGCCGCACTCCCGCTCGCCCGCTGAAAGCCCGGCTGGACGGCGGACTGAACGGCCGTACGAGCGGCCGTTCGAAAAAATCCCCGCCCGGCGCGATGACTTTCGCGGCGCCCCCCGGTCTACCCCCTCGAACGGCACGACACCCGAGGGAGAGACCCATGTACCAGCAGATGATCTTCGTGAACCTGGCCACCGACGACGTCGCCGCGTCCCGGAAGTTCTTCACGGAGCTCGGCTACTCGATCAACCCGCAGTTCAGCAACGACGACTGCTCCTGCGTCGTGATCAGCGACACGATCATCGCGATGCTGCTGAGCAAGCAGCGCTACGCCGACTTCACGAAGAAGGAGATCGCCGACTCGACGAAGACCAGCGAGGTGCTGATCTGCCTGAGCGCGGAGAGCCGCGAGAAGGTCGACGAGCTCGTGAACAAGGCGGTCGCGGCCGGCGGCACGGCCAACGACGACGTCCAGGACCAGGGCTTCATGTACGGCCGTTCCTTCGAGGACCTCGACGGCCACAGCTGGGAGGTCGTCTGGATGGACCCGGCGGCGGTGCAGGGCTGACACCTAGAGTGGGCGGGTGCATCCGACACCCGCCCAGCCGAATCCCCCGCAGCACCGGGCCGCCCGCGACCGTGAGATCGAGTCCCTCGCCGAGTTCGACGAGGTCGTCGCCGCACACGGAACGCTCGCGCAGTACCGGATCCAGGCCGTCGACCTGACGGGCCGTACGGACGTCCTGCTGACCACCGACACCGCCGGCGCCGTCTTCCTCGGCTGCCCGATGTCCCCCGAGGCCGCCGCCCGGGCCGGCGCGTCCGGTGCGCTGGTGTTCCCGCCCGTCCCGGACCTCCCCTTCGATCCCTACCGCGCGTTCGTCTACACGCCCGGCGAGCTGTTCGACTCGCTCGACGCGGGCTACGAGGCGACCCCGGACGCCCGCTCGTACGCCTGGTTCCAGCAGACCAGGGCGGACGGCGACATATTCGGCTCGATGCTGCGCTCGATCCACGACGACGCGGTCTCCGACGCGCTGGACGAACTCCTCGTCGGGGCCCGGGTGGTGGGCGTGATGGGCGGCCACGCGATGGCCCGCGGCACGGCCGAGTACGCCGGTGCCGCCCGGCTCGGCCGGGAGCTCGCGCGGGCCGGCTTCACGGTGGCGACCGGCGGCGGCCCCGGCGCGATGGAGGCGGCGAACCTCGGCGCGTACGCGGCGCCCTTCGACGACGGGATGCTCGACGAGGCGCTGGAACTCCTCGCCAAGGCACCGTCGTTCCGGCCGTCCGTCACCGACTGGGCGCGCGCCGCCTTCGAGGTCCGCGAGCGCTGGCCGGACGGCGGCCCTTCGGTGGGCATCCCCACCTGGTTCTACGGCCACGAGCCGCCGAACGCCTTCGCCGCGCACATCGCCAAGTACTTCGCCAACGCCACCCGCGAGGACGGCCTGCTGGCCCGCTCCAACGCCGGCGTGGTCTTCCTGCCGGGCGCCGCCGGGACCGTACAGGAGATCTTCGACAACGCGACGCCCAACTACTACGAGTCACGCGGTGAGCCGACCCCGATGGTGCTCGTGAACGAGGCGCACTGGAGCGAGAGGCTGCCGGCCTGGCAGCTGCTGACCTCGCTCGCGGGGGAGCGCGCGATGGCGTCCCGTATCGCCCTCGTTGACCGGATCGAGCAAGCTTCACAAGCGCTGAAACGTCTCAGCAATTAAACAGAAGGTAAAGTCAACATCCGTGGACCGCATATGCGTTGACACTACTTACGGCACACTTATAGACCTGAGGGACTCTTGGGGATTCTGATGCCTCACCGCGTTGCCGCATCAACTCCCCCTCAGCCCCCCTCAGTTATGCACTCAGTAAGGACAAACGTGTCCATATCTCGCCGCAGTGCACGTCGTTCCGTGCGCGTCCTGGGAGTTGCCGCCGCGTCGGCCGCGCTGGCGTTCACCGCCTCCGGCACTGCCCTCGCGTGCAACATCTCCGACTTCTCCGCCGAAGCCACGTGCGACGGCAGCAACGGTGCCATCAACGTCAAGGACATCGACGCCTCCGGTACTTCGGCCACCATCACCGTCTTCCTCGAGAACAACGGCGCCGACGCGAAGCAGGTCGGCGAGGCCCAGACCGTCAAGGGCTCCAAGGCGGGCACCACGGTCTCCTTCTCCGAGGACTGGAAGCCGAACGCGGAGTACCGGGTCCACGTGGTCGTCGACACCAAGGGCATCAAGATCGACAGGGACATCACGCCCAACCTGACGACCCCGTCGACGGCGTGCAAGTCCGACGAGAGCTCCAGCCCCTCCCCCTCGGACTCGGCCACCCCGTCGCCGTCGGCGTCCGAGTCCACCCCGGCCGAGTCGGACTCCCCGACCCCGTCGGCCGCCGAGAGCAGCAGCACCGCCCCGGCGACCACGTCGGACAACGCCCCGTCCCCCGCCGTCGGTGAGTCGAACCTCGCCGAGACCGGTGCCAACTCCAACACCGGCCTGATCGCCGGTATCGCCGCCGCGCTCGTGGTGGTCGGCGGTGGAGCCGTCTGGTTCGGCATGCGCCGTCGTGGGGCGCACAGCGGCAACTGACGCGCCGCTGACCACACCCGTACACCGTCGAGGCCCGCCCCGTATCCCCGGGGGCGGGCCTCGGCCGTACCCGCGCACGAGGTCAGTCCAGTACGACGGTCTCCGCCGCCTCGAACCCGACGCCCACCGCGTCCCCGGCCTCCGGAGCCTCCCGCAGCGCACAGGCCGCCTCCAGGCGCGGTCCGTCCGCGGGCTGGAGGTGGACGGTGACGTGGGTGCCCTGGAAGGTGCGGGCGGTCACCGTGCAGGGCAGCCCCGCGTCGGCGGCGACGAGCCGTACCCCCGCCGGCCGTACCAGCAGCGTTCGCGGGCCCTGCGCCGAACCCTCGGGCACCGGGACCTTCCCCCACGGCGTCACCGCGACGGTTCCCTCGACGGTCGCCGGCACCACATTGCCGAAGCCGAGGAAGCGGGCCACGAACTCGTCCGCGGGCCGCTGCCAGACGTCGAGGGGCGTGCCGGACTGGGCGATCCGCCCGTCCCGCATCACCACCACCCGGTCGGCGAGCGCGAACGCCTCGCCCTGGTCGTGCGTCACGGCGAGCACGGTGGTGCCCAACCGCCCGAACAGCTCCCGGAGTTCGACCACCAGCCGCTCCCGCAGCGAGCGGTCGAGCTGCCCCAGCGGTTCGTCCAGCATCAGCAGCCGGGGCCGGGGCGCAAGTGCCCGCGCGAGCGCCACCCGCTGCTGCTCACCGCCGGAGAGCCCGGCGACGGCCCGCCCGGCCGCCCCCGGCAGCCCCACCAGCGCCAGCAACTCACCGACCCGTTCGGCCTGTTCCGCTCTCCCGGCGCCGCGCATCCGCAGCCCGAAGGCCACGTTCCCGCCCACGTCCCGCTGCGGGAACAGCTGGTGGTCCTGGAACATCAGGCCGACGCCCCGCCGGTGCGCCGGCACCCGCGCCTGGTCGTGGCCGTCGAGCAGCACCCGCCCCGAGCCGAGCGGTTGCAGCCCCGCCACCGCCCGCAGCAGCGTCGACTTGCCGCTCCCGCTCGGCCCGAGCACGCACACCACCTCGTGCTCGGCCACCTCCAGGCCGACGGCGTCGAGCACCGCCCGCCCGCCGAACCGCACGGTGGCCCGGTCCAGTTCGAGAAGCGGCATCAGAACTCCCCCGTCCGGTCGGTGCGCAGCCGCTCGAGGACCAGCAGGGCCACCGCGCACACCACCATCAGAATCGTGGAAAGGGCCATCGCCTGGCCGTAGTTGAGATCACCGGGGCGGGACAGCAGCCGGGCCACGGCGACCGGCAGGGTCGGGTTGTCCGGCCGCGCGATGAACACCGTCGCCCCGAACTCCCCCAGCGACACCGCGAACGCGAAGCCCGCCGCGATCAGCAGCGCCCGCCGCACCAGGGGCAGATCGACCTCCCGCCACACCCGCCAGGGCGAGGCCCCCAGCACGGCCGCCGCCTCCCGCAGCCGCTCGTCCACGGCCCGCAGCACGGGCAGCATGGTCCGCACGACGAAGGGCACGCCGACCAGCGCCTGCGCGAGCGGGACGAGGATCCAGGACTGGCGCAGGTCAAGCGGCGGCTTGTCGAGCGCGATCAGGAACCCGAAGCCGACGGTCACCGCGGACACCCCGAGCGGCAGCATCAGCAGCGCGTCGAACCCCCGTACCAGGCGCCCCGCGTCCCGCCGGGCCAGCGCGGCGGCCGCGAGCCCGCCCACCACCACGGCGACGGCGGTGGCGACGACCGCGTACTGCAGCGAGTTGACGACCGACTCGATCGGCGCGACCAGGAAGGTCCCGCCGTCGGCGTCGCCCAGCGCCCGGTAGTACCCGAACCCGCCGTCCAGCGACCGCCGGACCAGCACGCCCAGCGGCAGCACGAGGAGCACGGCGACGGTGGCGAGCACCCCGCCGAGCAGCGCCCACTGCCCGGCCCCGCGCGGCCGGCGTGCCGTCACCGCCGGGTCCACCAGCCTCAGCGCGCTCTCCCGCCGCCGTACGGTCCACGCGTGCACGGCGAGGATCGCGCCGACCGCGGCGAACTGCACGAGGGTGAGGACGGCGGCCGTGGAGAGGTCGAAGATCTCGGAGGTCTGCCGGTAGATCTCCACTTCGAGGGTGGAGAACGTCGGCCCGCCGAGGATCTGCACCACGCCGAAGGAGGTGAAGGTGAACAGGAAGACCATCAGCGCGGCGGCGGCCACCGCAGGGGCCAGGGCGGGCAGGGTGACCTTCCGCCAGGCGGCCAGGGGGGAGACGCCGAGCATCCGGGCGGCCTCCTCCTGCCGCGGGTCCAGCTGGGCCCACAGCCCGCCCACGGTCCGTACGACGACCGCGTAGTTGAAGAAGACGTGCGCCAGCAGGATGGCCCAGACGGTGGTGTCGAGCCGTACGCCCCACAGCTCGTCCAGCAGGCCGCCTCGCCCGACCAGGGCGAGGAACGCGGTCCCCACCACCACCGTCGGCAGCACGAAGGGGACCGTCACCACGGCCCGCAGCACCTGCTTGCCCGGGAAGTCGAGGCGGGCGAAGACGTAGGCGGCGGGCAGCGCGGCCAGCAGGGTGAGCGCGGTGGAGGCCAGCGCCTGCCAGGTCGTGAACCAGAGCACGTGCCGGATGTCGGACTGGCCGACGACGTCGGTGATCCGCCCGAACCGCCACACCCCGTCGACCTTCAGCCCGCGCGTGACGATCGCCGCGACCGGCCAGGCGAAGAAGACGGCGAAGAACGCGACCGGCACGGACATCAGCCCGAGCCGCGCCGCGCTCCCCGAACGGCCCTTGTGCGGGGCTACTTCAGTACGAGTGACGTCCACGTCTTGACCCACTGGTCACGGTTGGCGGCGATCTTGTCGGGCGCCATGGTCTCGGGGTGCTGGGCGGCGGGCCCGTACTTCGTGAACTCGGCAGGCACGATCGCGCCCTTCACCACCGGGTACACGAACATGTTCAGCGGCATGTCCTCCTGGAACTCCTTGGAGACCAGGAAGTCGATGAGCGCCTTGCCGCCCTTGGTGTTCCCCGCGTTGCTCAGCAGCCCCGCGAACTCGATCTGCCGGAAGCAGGTGCCGGTCGCGACCCCGGTGGGCGCGGTGCTGGGCTTCGGGTCCGCGTAGATGACCTCGGCGGGCGGCGAGGAGGCGTACGACACGACGAGCGGCCGGTCACCGCCGGCCTTCTTGCCGCCGGCCGACCCGGAGAACTCCTCGTTGTAGGCCTGCTCCCAGCCGTCGACGACCTTGACGCCGTTGGCCTGGAGCTTCTTCCAGTAGTCCGGCCAGCCGCTGTCCCCGTACTGCGCGGCCGAGCCCAGCAGGAAGCCGAGCCCCGGTGAGGAGGTGGCCGCGTTCTCGGTGACGAGGAGGTTCTTGTACTGCGGCTTGACGAGGTCGCCGTACGACGTCGGCGGGGCCAGCTTGTGCTTGCTGAAGTACGCCTTGTCGTAGTTGACGCAGATGTCGCCGTAGTCGATGGGCGTGACCCGGTGCTTGGCCGCGTCGAGCTGGTAGGACGTGCCGACCGTGCCGAGCCCCTTCGCCTCGTACGGCTGGAAGAGACCGTTGTCGAGGGCCCGGGAGAGCAGGGTGTTGTCGACGCCGAAGAAGACGTCGCCCTGCGGGTTGTCCTTGGTCAGGATCGCCTTGTTGACGGCCTGCCCGGCGTCGCCGTCCTTGAGGACCCTGACCTTGTAGCCGGACTGCTTCTCGAAGTCCTGGAGCACGTTCTTGGAGACGGCCCACGAGTCGTGGCTGACCAGGGTGACGGTCCTGGAGTCGGCCTCGGAACCCGACGACGACGAACAGGCGGACAGCGTGACGAGGCCGAGCCCGACGGCCGCGGCCAAGAAGGTCCTTGTGTGCACTGGTGTTTTCCTCCTGGGGTTGACCAGGAAGAGACGCGGCCCTGCCCGCGGTGTGCGGGCAGGGCGCAACAGCTTGAGTGATGACCGAACTTCCTACCCAGAATGACCTGGGCGAGGTTCAGAGGGTCTGCGGCCCGGTTGCCGCACTCTCAGCGCTGTGGCGCTCCCCTGTCGGAATATGAAGATGTACCTGCGGCCCTCAGATTACCGCTCGGTGGCCGCGAGCTGACCACAGGCTCCGTCGATCTCCTGCCCACGGGTGTCCCGGATCGTCACCGGCACACCATGCGCCTCGATCGCCTCGACGAACGCCTTCTCGTCCTCCGGCCGCGACGCGGTCCACTTCGAACCCGGCGTCGGGTTCAGCGGGATGAGGTTGACGTGCACGGGCTTGCCCTTGAGCAGGCGGCCCAGCCGGTCCCCCCGCCACGCCTGGTCGTTGATGTCCCGGATGAGGGCGTACTCGATGCTGAGCCGCCGCCCGCTCTTCTCGACGTACTCGAACCCGGCGTCGAGGACCTCGCGCACCTTCCACCGCGTGTTCACGGGGACGAGGGTGTCGCGCAGTTCGTCGTCGGGGGCGTGCAGCGAGATCGCCAGCCGGCACTTGAAGCCCTCGTCGGCGAACCGGTGGATGGCCGGGACCAGTCCGACGGTCGAGACGGTGATCCCGCGCTGCGAGAGGCCGAGCCCGTCCGGGGCAGGGTCGGTGAGCGCCCGGATCGCTCCGACCACGCGCTTGTAGTTCGCGAGCGGCTCCCCCATCCCCATGAAGACGATGTTGGACAGCCGCGCCGGGCCCCCGGGGACCTCGCCGTCCCGGAGCGCCCGCATCCCGTCCACGATCTGGTGGACGATCTCGGCGGTCGACAGGTTCCGGTCCAGACCCGCCTGCCCGGTCGCACAGAACGGGCAGTTCATCCCGCAGCCCGCCTGCGAGCTGATGCACATGGTCACCCGGTCCGGGTACCGCATCAGCACGGACTCGACGAGCGTGCCGTCGAACAGCCGCCACAGCGTCTTGCGCGTGGTCCCCTCGTCGGTCGACAGATGCCGTACGACCGTCATCAGCTCGGGGAACAGCGCCTCCCGCAGCTTGTCCCGCGAACCGGCCGGGATGTCGGTCCACTGCTCGGGGTCGTGCGCGTACCGCGCGAAGTAGTGCTGCGACAGCTGCTTGGCACGGAACGGCTTCTCCCCGACCTCGGCCACCGCGTCCTTGCGCTCGGCGGGCGAGAGATCGGCGAGATGCCGCGGCGGCTTCTTGGCACCGCGCGGCGCTACGAAAGTGAGTTCTCCGGGAATAGGCATGGCTGTACCAGTGTCGCAGATCGAATGGGGTGACCTGCGGGGGTTGGTCGCTACGGCTGTCGGTAGTGGTCGTCGACGGGCACGGGAGGGGCATGTCGACTGCCATCCCTAGACTGCGAGCAGCACGGCGAGCGTCAAAGCTGCCACCGCGGAGAAGACCCGCCGCTTCCTCCAGCCCGGCCCCGAAGCCTGGCGGGTCAGCTCCCAGGCGGCCACCAGACCGCCGCCAAGGCCCAGCGCGCTCCGCAGCAGGAAAGCAGTCGTGCGCACAGGGAGCCTCCAGGGACCTTCGAGCGGAGGATAAGGCTAGCCCCGCCAGTTGCTGAGGCCTCCTGGGCGGGTAACGGGGTCGGTGGCGGTTCAGGACGGTCGCCTGCGAACGACACAGTTGCCGGCACGTCCTCGCTGGGGACGTCCCCCCACAGCCGGCTAGCCCAGCCCCGACAAGAGGGGGCTCGTCAGCTGGTACAACACGCCGCCGATGGGCGACCCGTCGGGGGTGGCGCCCTGGGGCGGCGGCGGAAACTGAAGGCCCGCAACAACCGGCGGGAGCGGGTCGACGAGAGGCGCCGCTGCTGAGGCAGTGGATGCGGATCCCCCGAGCACGCCGCCGGCGAGAAGCGCGACAGCCGCAATCTGGGACGTCCTGATCATGTGCGTCACCCGATCCTTCGATGAAGTCACTGACGCGCCATGCCCGGCTCGGCAGGCGCTGCATGTTCCGCCATGCCAACGAGTCAGTCGCCCTCAGGTGACTGGATCGGAAGATCGCGTATTCAGCCGTGGCGCAGGTCGGACCGCGTTGGCGACCGCGGATCCGGCCGGGGTTCGGGGGGCCGAGGACTCAGGCCCTGGCCGTGGTGATGATGGCGAAGAAGGCACCCAAGGGGTCGAGGAGCATGGCGAAGCGGCCGATGCCGGGGGCCTCGGTGACGGGCATGAGGGCGGTGGCTCCGGACTCGGTGGCGCCGGCGAACGCGGCGTCGCAGTCGCTCACCTCGAAGTACGGATGCCATTCCGGGGTCGATCCGGCGTCGAGGTTGGCCTGGGGCAGTTGCATGAGGCCGCCATGGGCCGCCGCGGGACCTGCACCCGCCGGGGTGAGGATCGTGTAGGTGAGTCCCGGGCCCATCGGCACGTCCCGGGTCTGCCAGGAGAAGACCGCCCCGTAGAACGCCTTCGCCGCGTTCGCGTCGGTGGTGTAGAGCTCCGTCCTGGCCAGACTGCCGGGGACCGCGACGAGGTCCAGGCCCCGGGTCTCGCCCGGCTGCCAGACCGCGAAGTCCGCGCCGGCGGGGTCGACGAAGGCGGCCGCCCGCCCGAAGGCGAAGACGTCCGACGGGGCGATCCGGACGCTGCCGCCCGCCTGCTCCACGGCCTTGGCGGTGGCGTCGGCGTCCGGGGTGTGGAAGTACACCCGCCAGGACGAGCCCGCGCCCTCCTCGGTGAGCGGGCCGATCCCGGCGACCGTCCCGCCGTCCTGCTCGAAGAAGCCGTAGCCGCCCGCCTCGGGGCCGGCGGACCGGTGCTGCCAGCCGAAGACGGCCGCGTAGAAGGCGGCGCTCGCGTCGGGGTCGGGGGTGCCCAGGTCCAGCCAGTTCGGGGCGCCGGGCACGTAGGTGGTCGTCAGCATGGTGGGGTCCTCCTCGGTCCTCGCCGGCCCGCGCCGGTCACCACGTCACGGGCAGCGTACGCGGTCCCGATCAATGGGGTCGGCCGGCGGCGGAGGCGGGGCGGAGGACAGGGTGGCGGCCGGAGCGGAGGACAGGGTGGCGGCCGGGGCCGACATGTCGTCGAGCCCCCGCCCTGCGAGGGACGGGGGCTCGGCTGCGACAGGTGTGCGCCGCACCCTGCCGGCGACTCCGCGGATCGGCCGGGGTCGGCCCGGTCAGCCGCTGCCGACGAACAGCACCATCAGCAGCCACACCACCGGAGCCGTCGGCAACAGGGAGTCAAGGCGGTCCATGATGCCGCCGTGGCCCGGCAGCAGCGTGCCCATGTCCTTGATGCCCAGGTCCCGCTTGATCATGGACTCGCCGAGGTCGCCGAGCGTGGCGCTGGCCGCGACCGCGAGGCCCAGCAGCAGGCCCTGCCACCAGGTGCCGTCGTCGATCAGGAACTCCATGCACAGCGCACCCGCGGCCATCGCGAACAGCACCGCGCCGACCAGGCCCTCGCGGGTCTTGCCGGGGCTGATGCGCGGGGCGAGCTTGTGGGTGCCGAAGCGCCAGCCGACCGCGTAGGCGCCGGTGTCGCTGACCACCGTGAGGAGGAGGAAGGTCAGCACGCGTTGCGGGCCGTCCTCCGCGGTGAGCATCATCGCGACGAACGTCGCCAGGAAGGGGACGTAGAACGCCGCGAAGAGGCCCGCCGTGACGTCCTTGAGGTAGCCCTCCGGAGGTTCCGTCATCCGCCAGACCAGGACCGCGAGGCCGGTGAGGGCGAGAGCGACCCACGCGCCCTCCGCGCCCCGCGCGTACCCGGCGACCACCATCGCGGCGCCGCCCAGCGCCAGCGGGACCAGGGGCGCCTTGATGCCCTTGCGCTCCTGGAGCCGGCTGGTCAGTTCCCACAGGCCCACCACGACGGCGACCGCCACGACACCGACGAAGACGGCCTTGACGACGAACAGGGACGCCACGATCACGACGCCCAGTCCGACGCCGACTCCTATGGCCGCGCCCAGGTCGCGTCCCGCGCTCTTCTTCTGCGGCGCGGGCGCCGGCTGTGGGGCGTCGGGCATGGGCTCCGGATTCTGCGGCGCCGCCGCGTGAGGCAGGGGCTGCGCCGACGGTGTGTCGTGACGGAACGTCTCGTCTCGGAACGGGGGACCGCCCAGCCGAGCGGCCCCCCTGTCACCGTCCTGGTCCGAGCCGTACGCGGGCACGTCGTCGGGCACGACGGGCATGGGGCGAGTCTGCTGCGCGTTCTGCGCATCGTACGCGGGACCCGCAGGGGCGGCTCCCTGGACATGCCCCTGGTCGTAGCCGTGGGCGTGACCGAGGCCGTACCCCTGACCGGGACCCTGGACAGGGCCTGCACCCGTGCCGTACCCCGGGCCGGGCCCATGGGCGGGGCCGGGGCCGTATCCCTGGCCGGAGCCGTGGTCGTACCCCTGGCCGGTGCCCTGATCGGTCGGTTCCCAGTACCCGGCCGGTGGTCCGGCCTGCCCGGGCTGCGGCCCGGCGTGCGGCGGGGCTCCCCAGGATGAGTCGTTCATCAGACTTCGAGAAGCTCCGCTTCCTTGTGCTTGAGGAGCTCGTCCACCTGCGCGACGTACTTCGCGGTGGTGTCGTCGAGCTCCTTCTCGGCGCGGCGGCCCTCGTCCTCGCCGACCTCGCCGTCCTTGATCAGCTTGTCGATGGCGTCCTTGGCCTTGCGGCGGACGGAGCGGATGGAGACCCGGGAGTCCTCCGCCTTGCCCTTGGCGACCTTGATGTAGTCACGGCGGCGCTCCTCGGTGAGCTCCGGGAACACCACCCGGATGATGTTGCCGTCGTTGCTCGGGTTGACGCCCAGGTCCGAGTCGCGGATGGCCTGCTCGATGTTGCGCAGGGCCGTCTTGTCGAACGGGGTCACGACCGCCATGCGCGGTTCCGGCACGGAGAACGAGGCCAGCTGGTTGATCGGCGTCGGCGCGCCGTAGTAGTCGGCCACGATCTTGTTGAACATCGCCGGGTGCGCACGGCCGGTGCGGATCGCGGCGAAGTCCTCCTTGGCGACCACGACGGCCTTCTCCATCTTCTCCTCGGCTTCGAGGAGGGTCTCTTCGATCACCACTTGCTCCTGCGTGTCTTGAGTAAGGCCCGGCTGCGGTTGCGCCCGGAGGCGGCGGCCGGCTGCGTCGCGTCTTCTTTCTCCGACGGTTCCCGACCGGCAGGACATTGTCCATCCCCCGGTCAGGGTCCGTCAGGCGGTGCCGGTCAGTCCCGGCCGCCCTGGTCACCCACCAGCGTGCCGATCTTCTCACCCTTGACGGCGCGCGCGATATTGCCCTCCGCGAGCAGCTCGAACACCAGGATGGGCAGCTTGTTGTCGCGGCAGAGCGTGATCGCGGTGGCGTCGGCGACCTTGAGCTCGCGGGTGATGACCTCGCCGTAGCCGAGGGAGTCGAACTTGACGGCGTCGGGGTTGGTCTTGGGGTCGGAGTCGTAGACCCCGTCCACGCCGTTCTTGCCCATGAGCAGCGCCTCGGCGTCGATCTCCAGGGCACGCTGGGCGGCGGTGGTGTCGGTGGAGAAGTACGGCATGCCCATACCGGCGCCGAAGATGACCACACGGCCCTTCTCCAGGTGGCGCACGGCGCGCAGCGGGATGTACGGCTCGGCGACCTGTCCCATGGTGATCGCGGTCTGCACCCGGCTGTCGATGCCCTCCTTCTCCAGGAAGTCCTGGAGGGCGAGGCAGTTCATGACGGTGCCGAGCATGCCCATGTAGTCGGAGCGGGCCCGGTCCATGCCGCGCTGCTGGAGCTCGGCGCCGCGGAAGAAGTTGCCGCCGCCGATGACGACGGCGACCTGTGCGCCGTCGCGGACGACGGCCGCGATCTCGCGGGCGATCTTGTGCACCACGTCGGGGTCCACGCCCAGGCCGCCGCCACCGGAGAAGGCCTCTCCGGACAGCTTCAGCAGAAACCGGCCGCGCACTTTGCCGTCGTCGCTCTTCTGGGCCTTGGTGGTCATGGAGATCCCGCCTCTTTCGCGTGGTGCACATACAAAGAAGGCCATTGCCGGTGGGGTCGCTTTTCGCTGCCCATGCGCGGCAATGGCCTCCTCGTCAGTTCTGCCGCCGTCCGTCACGCCCGTGGGTGTGGCGGTGCGTACGGACGACTGCTGTCGACCGACCCTATCGGGATTTCCCCGCGGGTCGCGCGTCGATCGCGGTACGGACTCAGATGCCGACCTTGATGCGCGTGAAGCGCTTCAGGGTGACACCGGCCTCGTCCAGGACCTTCTGGACCGACTTCTTGTTGTCCAGCGCGTACGGCTGGCCGAGCAGGGTGGCGTCCTTGAAGAAGCCGTTGAGGCGACCCTCGACGATCTTCGGCAGGGCGGCCTCGGGCTTGCCCTCGGCGCGCGTGGTCTCCTCGGCGATGCGGCGCTCGGACTCGACGACGTCGGCCGGCACGTCCTCCTTGGAGAGGTACTTCGGCGCGAAGGCGGCGATGTGCTGGGCGACGCCCTTGGCGATCTCGGCGTTCGGCTTGTCGAGCTCGATGAGGACACCGATCTGCGGCGGCAGGTCGGGCATCGTGCGGTGCATGTAGGCGGTCACGTAGCCGTCGGCGTACTGCGCGAAGCGGTCCAGGACGATCTTCTCGCCGAGGTTGGCGTTGGCCTCGTCGACGTACGCCTGGACGGTCTTGCCGGGCTCGATCTCGGAGGCGAGCAGGGCGTCCAGGTCCGCGTAGGAGGACTTGGCGACGTGCTCGGCGATGGCGTTGGCGACGGCCTGGAACTTCTCGCCCTTGGCGACGAAGTCCGTCTCGCACTTCAGCTCGACGAGGACGCCGGAGGAGTTGTCGTCGGCGATGATCGAGACCACGGCGCCGTTCTCGGCGGAGCGGCCCTCGCGCTTGGCGACGCCCTTCTGGCCCTTGATGCGGAGCGCCTCGACAGCCTTGTCGACGTCGCCCTCGGCCTCGTCCAGGGCCTTCTTGCAGTCCATCATGCCGGCGCCGGTGAGCTCGCGGAGCTTCTTGACGTCAGCGGCGGTGTAGTTCGCCATGAGTCGTTAAGTCTTTCTCGAAGTCGGGAGATCTGCCCGATCCACGAACCACACGTAGATGTGGAGCGCGAATCTATGGGTGAACGGCGGGGGCGTACGGGATGTCGCCGCCCCCGCCGTCAACGCTGACGGGTCAGGCCTGCTCGGCGTCCGCGGCCGGAGCCTCGGCAGCCGGAGCCTCGGCAGCGGCCTCGGCGGCAGCCGGAGCCTCGGCCTGCTCGGCGTCGGCGACCTTCTCGGTCTCGGCGGAGGTCTGGACCTCGGCGTCGTCCGCCTTCTTCTCGCCCTCGAGCAGGTCACGCTCCCACTCGGCGAGCGGCTCGCCGGCGGCCTTCTCGCCCTTGTCACCGGTGGCGACGCGCGAGCGGCTGATGAGGCCCTCGGCGACGGCGTCGGCGATCACGCGGGTGAGCAGGGTGACGGAGCGGATCGCGTCGTCGTTGCCCGGGATCTTGTAGTCGACCTCGTCGGGGTCGCAGTTGGTGTCGAGGATCGCGACGACCGGGATGTTGAGCTTCCGGGCCTCGCCGACCGCGATGTGCTCCTTCTTGGTGTCCACGATCCAGACGGCGCTGGGCACCTTCTGCATCTCGCGGATACCGCCGAGGGTCTTCTCCAGCTTGGCCTTCTCGCGCGAGAGCACGAGAAGCTCCTTCTTGGTCAGACCGGACGCGGCGACGTCCTCGAAGTCGATCTGCTCGAGCTCCTTGAGGCGCTGCAGACGCTTGTAGACGGTCGAGAAGTTGGTGAGCATGCCGCCCAGCCAGCGCTGGTTGACGTAGGGCATGCCGACGCGGGTGGCCTGCTCGGCGATGGCCTCCTGCGCCTGCTTCTTCGTGCCGACGAACATGACCGTGCCGCCGTGGGCGACGGTCTCCTTGACGAACTCGTAGGCGCGGTCGATGTACGACAGCGACTGGAGCAGGTCGATGATGTAGATGCCGTTGCGCTCGGTGAAGATGAAGCGCTTCATCTTCGGGTTCCAGCGACGGGTCTGGTGACCGAAGTGGACGCCGCTCTCCAGCAGCTCCCGCATCGTGACGACGGCCATGGCCGTATCTCCTTGAATTTCTCGGTTGTGCCGCGGGTGCCGGACGGCTCCCGCGCCTGACGCCCGTGTGCGCTGTGCCGCGAAGGACCGAGAAGCGCTGACACCTGCTGGTGACGGCCAGGTGTCGGGGCGTGCGAAGTCGACCCGGTGACCCGGATCGCCAGAAGAAGTGTACGGGACCGGGGAGGCGCCGGGTGACGCCGCTGTCCACAACTCGGGAGTAATCCACAGGTACCGGCCATGATCGGCGTCGGTGCGGGACTGTTTGGCCATGGTGGTCATGCGACGGGCGATGCGATGGATGGCGGCGGCGACACTGTTGCCGCCGGCCTTGGCGGCGACCGCGGCCTCGGCCTGGGTGGGGCCGGACGGTCCTCCACCCCCTGCCGGGCCGCCCGTGCCGGCGATCGGCCGTGCCTGGCCGGTGGGGGTACGGCCGCCGGTCCTGCGCGGCTGGGAACCCCCGGCGACGGTGTACGGCCCCGGGCACCGGGGAGTCGACGTGGCGGCGTCCGCCGGCGAGCCGGTACGGGCGGTGACGGCGGGCCGGGTCTCCTACGCCGGGCGGGTGGCGGGGCGGGGTGTGGTGTCGGTGGCCCTCGCGGGGACGGACCTGCGCACCACCTACGAGCCGGTGACGGCGACGGTGGAGAAGGGGCAGGAGGTGACGGCGGGCGAGGTGGTGGGGACCGTCGAGGCAGGGGGTGCGCACTGCGGTGGGCGGGCGTGTGTGCACTGGGGGCTGCTCAGGGGTGACGTGTACCTGGACCCGCTGCTGCTGTTGCCGCCGTGGCTGCTGAACCGGGGGCCGTCGAGACTGCTGCCCGTGCTGGGGGTTTCGCTGCCGGAGGGGCGGTGAGGGTCGGTCGCGCGACTGCGGGCCGGTGGGGGCTGATCGCGCAGTTCCCCGCGCCCCTTACGGGGTGCTTCGCCCGCCGCCTCTCCCCAGCCACGGGCTGCGGTCGCAGCTACTCAGCTGCAGGCAGTCGTGCCGCTGGGGCGGCAGGGCGGCACGGGTGGGCGCTGGGGGTCCCCCCGGCCCCCTCAGCCCCGTACACCCCGCAACGCCATCGCCACAGCCGCGTCGGTGATCACCGCAGGGTCCTCCGCCGCTCCCAGCTCGATCCTCCGGACCGCGGCATCCACAACCCCTTGCACCAGCATCGCCGCCAGCCGGGGCTGCTCGTGCCCCAGCTCCCCCAGCGCCTCCACGATCATCGCGACCAGCCCGCCGTGCGCGGCCCGGATCTTCTCGCGTGCCCCGGCGTCCAGCTCACTCGCCGAGATCGCGACCACCGCCCGGTGCCGCCGGTCCCCTACCAGGGCGAGCTGCTGCCGCACATAGGCCTCGACCTTGCCCTCGGCGGAACCCGCCCGCTCCATCGCCGCGGCGACCTCCGCGGCCCACACGGGGAAGTCGGCCTCGCACAGCTCCTCGACCACGGCTGCCCGGGAGCGGAAGTACTCGTAGACGGACGACCGGGCCAGCCCCGTGCGCTCGGCGAGCGCGGGGAAGGTCAGCGCCTCCGTCCCGCCCTCGGACAGGAGGGACCGCGCCGCGTCCAGCAGGGCGGCTCGCTGCATCGACCGGTGCTCGGCCACGGAGGCCGCTCGAATCCTTGGCACGTCGACCACTTTACGGACGCGCCGGGCCGGACGGGAGGCAGCACGACCGGAAGACCGGGCGCACGGTCGCCGCCGGGCGCCGGAAACCGCCGCTCAGCGGCCGAAACTCGCCAGCTTCGCCCGCAGCTGCAGCACCGACTTGGTGTGGATCTGGCTCACCCGGCTCTCGGTGACCCCCAGCACGTTCCCGATCTCGGCGAGGGTCAGCCCCTCGTAGTAGTAGAGGGTCACCACGGTCTTCTCCCGCTCCGGCAGCGTGTTGATCGCCCGCGCCAGGAAGCGCCGCAGCTCCCGGTCCTCGGCCACCTCCACGGGGTTGTCCGCCGCGGTGTCCTCGAGCGTGTCCATGACGCTCAGGCCGTCGCCGCCCTCGCCCCCGACGTGCAGCAGTTCCTCCAGCGCCACCACGTTGGCCAGCGACAGCTGACTGAAGACGGCGTGCAGCTCGTCCACCTCGATGCCCAGCTCGGCGGCCACCTCGCCCTCCGAGGGCGTGCGCCGCAGCCGTGCCTCCAGGGTGGCGTAGGCCCGCTCCACGTTCCGCGCCTTCTGCCGGACCGAGCGCGGGATCCAGTCCAGTGCCCGGAGTTCGTCGATCATCGCGCCCCGGATCCGGGTGATCGCGTACGTCTCGAACTTGATCTCCCGGTCGACGTCGAACTTCTCGATCGCGTCGATGAGCCCGAACACCCCGGAGGAGACGAAGTCGGCCTGTTCCACGTTGGGCGGCAGGCCTACGCTCACCCGCCCGGCCACGTACTTGACCAGCGGCGAGTAGTGCAGGATCAGCTGTTCCCGCAGCCGGTCGTCCCCCGTCGCCTTGTACGACCGCCACAGCTCGTCGAGCGTCGAGGGAGCGGGCGGCCGCACGCTGCCACCGTCGCGGGCGGCTGGGGGGATCGCCGCCCGGTCGGACCCGGAGGTGTGCTGGGGCATTCGTCGCCTTGTGCCGTTCTGCCGTGAAGTGCCAGGAAGTGCCGTGTCGTGCCGTGGCGGAGGGTGAGCGGGGAGTGAGGAGCGATGGTTGGTGAGGGGTCGGTCTCGTGTCGGTCGGCGCGGTCTGCGTCAGGCCTTTCGTGAGCGTAGCGTGACTGAGGAGTCGCGGTGCGCGAACAGTGCGGCTCCACCCCTGCGCGAACCCCCTGCACGGCACGCTCCACCCCACCCCGCGCGTCGCTCTGCGTGATCGGACGAGAGCGTCAACTCCGGGAATTCCCAAGGGCGTCGGGGGTTCCCCCGGACGGCCGAACACGCTCGGTCAGCACCGGCTCCGACCGGCCCGGACCGAGATCATCGCCTGGCGTGTCAACTTCCAGCCGTCGCCGTGTCGTTCGACGTAACCAAGTGCTCGGAGTTCGTACAGTCTCGCGACGGCCTCGTCCTCGGTCGTCTGCGCGCCGCGTGCCACCTCTTCGGGTGAGGCGGGCCGGTTGCCGGGCAGGGCGGCCAGGACCTGCCGGGCGGCGGGTTCCAGCAGGTCACGCGGGAGGACGGGGCCGCGTCCGGCCGGGGCCAGCTCGCCCATGTCGCCCACGAGCTCGACGACCTCGGCGGCGTCGGTGACCAGCACGGCCTCCCCGCGGAGCAGTTCGTGCACCCCGGCCGAGAGGCCGCTGGTGGCCGGACCGGGCACGCCCATGGTGAAGCGGCCGAGCCGCTGCGCCGCCCGCGCGGTGACCAGCGAGCCGCTGCGGTGGGCGGCCTCCACGACGACGGTGCCCCTGGTGAGCGCCGCGATGACCCGGTTGCGGAGCACGAACCGGCTAGGCGTCGGGTGTTCGCCGGGCGGCAACTCCCCCACAACCAGTCCCTGTTCGGCGATCCTGTTGATCAGCTCGGTGTGGCCCCGGGGGTAGGGCCGGTCGACCCCGCAGGCCAGCACGGCGACGGTGGCCCCGCCGGCGCCGAGGGCTCCGCGGTGGGCGGCGCCGTCGACCCCGTAGGCGCCCCCCGACACCACCACCCAGCCGCGCTCGGCGAGTCCCGCGGCGAGGACCGCCGCCATGTGGGCGCCGTACTCGGTGCAGGCCCGTGCTCCGACGACGGCGACGGCCCTGAGCGCCCATATCCGCAGACTGGGCAGGCCGCGCACCCACAGGCCGAGGGGGCGGGCGTCGCCCAGGTCGTCGAGCTGTGTCGGCCACTCGGTGTCGCCCGGGCACACGAACCGCGCGCCCGCCTCCCGTGCGGCGGCGAGGTCCGCGTGGGGGTCGGCGTGCGCCGCGCGGGCCAGCAGGCCCGCCCACCGCTTGGCGCCGGCGCCGGGCAGGGGCTGCCCGCCCGCGCGCAGCCGGGCCGCCACCTCGTGCACGCCCCGTTCCCGCACCCACCGCCCGGCGGTCTCGTCGCCGGGCTCGGCCACCCGGGCCAGGAAGACCCGGTCGAGCAGTCCGCTGTCGCTCATGGGGCGGTCCCTTCCAGGACCGCGCCGCGCCGGACGCCAGTGCGCAGCTCAAGGGCCAGGTTGACGTCGTTGGCCGAGGGGCGGTCGCGGCCCGCGAGGTCGGCGAGGGTCCAGGCGACCCGGAGCACCCGGTCCAGGCCACGGGCGGTGAGCAGGCCCCGGTCGAGGTCCAGCTCGGCCTTGAGCAGCGCGCCCGGCTGGACGTGCCAGCGGGTGCGGAGTTCGTGGCCGGGAACCTCGCTGTTGGTGCGCCAGGGCAGCCCCTCGTAGCGGCGGGCGGCCCGCTGCCGTGCCGTGCGCACCCGGTCGGCCACGGCGGCGGAGGGCTCGGCGCCGGTGTGGAGCCGCAGCAGTTCCTCCCGGGCGACCGGTTCGACGCTCACCCTGAGGTCCACGCGGTCCATCAGGGGGCCAGAGAGCCGGGCCCTGTACCGCTTGATCGAGGACGGCCGGCACTCGCAGCCGTCGCCGGGGGTGCCGTGGCGGCCGCAGGGGCAGGGATTGGCGGCCAGGACCATGAGGAACCTCGCGGGCATCCGCAGTATCCCGGCGGCCCTGGCGATGACGACGTGGCCCGACTCCAGGGGCTGGCGCAGGGCGTCCAGGACGCTGCTGTGGAACTCCGCGGCCTCGTCCAGGAAGAGCACGCCGTGGTGGGCCAGGGAGACCGCTCCGGGGCGTGGCAGGCCGGTTCCGCCGCCGACCAGGGAGGCCATGGTGGCCGAGTGGTGCGGGGCGCAGTAGGGCGGCCTGTCGACCAGGGGGTGGCCGGGTGGCAGCATGCCGGCGACCGAGTGGACGGCGGTGACCTCCAGGGACTCCTGGCGGTCCAGCTCGGGCAGCAGCCCCGGCAGCCGCTCGGCCAGCATGGTCTTGCCCGCACCGGGCGGGCCCTTGAAGAAGACGTGGTGGCGCCCGGCGGCGGCCACCTCCAGGGCGGCCCGGGCGACGTGCTGGCCGGCGACGTCCGCGAGGTCGGGCGCGTGGTCGCCGGTGGCCGTGCCGGTGCCGAGTCCCATGCCGGGCAGGGCGAGCCCGGCGAGGAAGGGGTCGGGGCGGATCTCGCCGGGGACGGGCTCCTCCTCGGGCACCGGTTCGTCGGTGAGGACGGCGATCAGCTGGCGCAGGCTGCGGACGCCCAGCACGGACACCCCGGGCACCAGCGAGGCCTCCGGCACGGCGTTCTCCGGCACGACCACCTGCTCGTAGCCGGCGTCGGCTGCGGCCAGCACGGCGGGCAGGATGCCCCGGACCGGCCGGACCCGGCCGTCCAGGCCCAGCTCCCCGATCATCACGATCTCGGCGAGCACGCGCGGGTCGATCCGCTCGGCCGCCCCGAGCACGGCCGCGGCCACCGCGAGGTCGAAGCCGCTGCCGCTCTTCGGCACGGATGCCGGGCTCAGCCCGACGGTGAGTTTCTTCGACGGCCAGGCAGCGCCCGAGTTCACCACCGCCGCCCGGACCCGGTCCCGACTCTCCGTCAGGCTCTTGTCCGGCAGCCCCACCAGGGTGAAGGCCGCCACCCCGGGTTCCAGGTCGGCCTGCACCTCCACCACCACGCCCTCGACGCCCACCAGCGCCACCGAGCAGGTCCGCGCGAACCCCATCTCACGCCACCCCCCGGACGTGCTCGACGACGGGCGCCCCGCGCTGCGGCAGCAGCACGCCGACCACGTCGATGCGGACGCCGCCCGGCGGTGCTCCGCCGTGTGCGTGGATCCAGTGCTCGGCCAGGCCCCGCAGGCGCTGTGCCTTCTGTGGGGAGACCGCGGCCATGGGGTGCTGGAAGACGCCCGCCCGCCGGGTCTTGACCTCGCAGACGACCAGGACGTCGCCGTCCCGCGCCACGATGTCGATCTCGCCCGTCCTGCCGCAGCGCCAGTTGCGCTCCAGGACCGTCAGACCTGCCTCGGCCAGCCGCCGTGCGGCCAGCGTCTCGCCGTACCTGCCGAGTGCGCTGCGTGCCTGATTCGTGCGTGCAAGATTCGTGTTCATGTCGGCACCACCTCCGGTGCCAACGGTCAGGCATCCTCCACCCAGAAGTTGATCTTGGTGAGCTACTCAGCGGTTGTGGACAACTCCGTCACCCGTACGGGCCACCTCAGCCGCCCGGAAGTTCCAGGTCGGTCTTGTTCAGCTCCTCGATGTTCACGTCCTTGAACGTGAGGACACGGACCTGCTTCACGAAACGGGCCGGCCGGTACATGTCCCAGACCCAGGCGTCCGCCATGGACACCTCGAAGAACACCTCGCCCTGGACCGAGTGCACCTGCATCTCGTAGTCGTTGGTGAGGTAGAAGCGCCGCTCGGTCTCGATCACGTATTTGAACAGACCGACGACATCGCGGTACTCCCGGTAGAGCTTCAGCTCCATCTCGGTCTCGTACTTCTCGAGGTCCTCGGCGCTCATGGCATGTTCCCCTTCAGCCGTGCGATCCCACCATTGTGCGCCAGTCCCGCGCACCCCTAGACGATTTCCGTGTCAAGGGTGACGGGCCCGGCGGGGGGACCTTCGTCGAGCAGCCTACGGAACAGCTCGGCGAGTCTGGTCGGATACACCGTCTCATGTGCCCGGGTCAGTTCCTGGCACGTCCACCAACGCGCTCCGGCCACACTGCGCCGCTCCAGCTCGGTGAGGGCCGTGGCCTCGGTGGCCGTCTGCGTCGTACGGGCCAGGTAGTACCACTCGTCCTGGTCCCAGCGGCGGCCCGCGAACGGGAAGGAGCACGTCCGGCGCCACAGCACCGGACCGAGGTCGACGTCGGTGATGCCGGTCTCCTCGGCGAGTTCCCGCAGAGCGGCCTGCTCACGGGTCTCGTCGCCCTCCAGGCCGCCGCCGGGCGTGAACCACCAGTCGTCGGCCGGGTCGTCGGGCTCGTGGCCGTGCAGGAGCAGGATGCGGTCCTCGGGGTCGAGCAGGACCACCCGGGCCACCTTGCGCAGGCCGCCCTCGGGCGCCTCGGGCAGTGCCTCAGCGGGCACCGGCGGGCTCCGTCCGGGCCCGGCTGCGGGAGCGGCCCAGCAGGTTCGCGACCGGGCCGTAGGCGCCGCCCGCGAGGACCAGCACACCACCGGCCACGATCATGATCTCGATGACGCGCAACGGGCCGGGCCGGGAGAGCGCGCCGAGGGTCTCGAAACCGGTCGGCCGCTTGAGCAGGCCCTTCATCGGCCAGATCACGGCGTCCACCCGGGCGGTCACGGCGGTGCGGGCGACCGTGCCCTTCGCGGCGTCCGTGAGGTGGGCGGTGGAGTCCAGGGAGCCCTGGCGCTCGTCGCCGAGGAGGAAGAGCCGGCCCTTGGGGACGGTGACGGTGGGGAAGCCCTGGAGCTCGGCCTGGGTGCCCGCCGGCAGATAGGGCTCGTCGATCTGCTTGCCGTTGACCGTCAGCTTGCCGTTCGTGCAGCAGGCCACCGTGTCGCCGCCGACCGCGACCACGCGCTTGACGACGTCCGCGTTGGTGACCCAGCTCTTGTCCTTGAAGACGACGACGTCGCCCCGGCGCACCTCGCTGCCGTCGATGCGCTGGCCGAGGACCCGGTCCCCGGCGTCGATCGTCGGCGTCATCGACGTGGTGGGCACGGTGTACGGCCGGTAGACGACCGCTCCCCAGCCGAATCCGCCGAGGAACAGCACGATGCCCAGGGCGACGGCGATCCCGGACAGCCGCTGTCCGAGCCTGCTGCCGGCCTGTGCCGCGCTCGTGCTGGTGCCTGCGCCGCCGCGCGGAGCCGTACGTATCGTGCTGTCGCCCATGAGGCCGCACCCTACCCGGCGGTACCGGGCAGGGGCAGCCCTTCTTCGGCACCCCTGGTCACAAGCTCCCCAAGGGCTTCACACAGGACGGTCAGCACGGGCATGCGGGGACGCGGTCAGCGCTTGCCCGCGGCCACGCGCTTGTCGAACTTCCGCTCGACCCGGTCACCCCGGCGGCGGCGCCACACCGCGACCGGGAGGACGGCGGCGACGGCCGCGCCCTGCGGCGCCACGGTGAGGGAGGCGGCGGCGGACGACTGCGTGTTGATGCCGCTCTGGTCGAAGGTGTCCGGGATCGGCAGCGTGCCCCAGCGGTTGATCGGCCAGGCCTTGACGATGGCGCGGCCGACGACGTCCTTCACCGGGACCATGCCGTGATGCTTGTCGGACTGGTTGTAGCGCGAGTCGCGGGAGTTCTGGCGGTGGTCGCCCATCACCCAGATGTAGCCCTTGGGCACGTGCACCGTGAACTGGCCACCCTGGTCGTCGACGCTGCACGGGGTGTTGCCCGGGTACACATAAGGCTCGTTCAGCGCATGGCCGTTGACCATGAGCGGGCCGCTGCCCTTGCAGGACACGGTGTCGCCGCCGACGCCGATGACCCGCTTGATCAGGTCCCGCTCCTCGGCGGACGGCATCAGGCCGATCCAGCTGAGGAACGTCTGGATCGCGTTGGGCTGAGCCGTGGGCTCGCCCGCCAGCCAGTCGTCCGGGTCGTGGAAGACGACGACCTCGCCGCGCTCCGGCTTGGAGCCGAACCACGGGGTGAGCTTGTCGACCAGGACCCGGTCACCCTGCTGGAGGGTGTTCTGCATCGAGTCCGACGGGATCGAGAAGGCCTGCACCAGGAACGTCTTGATCAGCAGCGCCAGCACCAGCGCGATGACGACCAGGATCGGCAGCTCCTTCCAGAAGGAGCGTGGTTTCTTCGGTGCGGGCGCCGCCGAACCGCCCGGGTCCCCGTCCGTACCCGAGCCGTCACCGCCGGAGTACGGACCGTCTGCCGGGGTGCCGTCGCCACCGGGCCCGGTGCCGTTCCCGGAGGTCAAGGCGCCGTCTGCAGGGGGGACATTCTCCATGGGGCGCCCGCTGTGCTCCTCGCCGTCGTGTCCCGACCGTGCGCCAACCGCCACATCCCCCACGCCAACTCCTTACTCCGTGCCGCCGCCTGCGCCATCCCCGGCGCAGGCCCACCACTCCCATAACGAGCGGGAGTTCCGCAGGGGTCGGGAGTTGGATGTATCCGTTCGGATCGTCGGAGGCAACCCTATGCGACAGCCGGGGAGCCGCGGTCGACCCCGACCCGGAGTCAGAAACGCTTGCGAAGGTTTTAGGTTCGTCGAGCTTGGTCCAGTGACCGACGGGCCAGCCGATCATCATGGCCCGGCCCACCACGGAGGTCACGGCCACCGTGCCGCCGTAGTCGGTGTCCTGGTGGGCACGGGAGTCGGCGGAGTTGCCGCGGTGGTCGCCCATCACCCACAGCCGGCCCTTCGGCACGGTGATGTCGAACGGCTGAGCGGAGGGGACGTTCCCTGGATACAGGTAGTCGCCCTCGGTCAGCGGTACGCCGTTGACGGTCACCCGGCCCTGTGCGTCACAGCACTTGACGTGGTCGCCGCCGACGCCGATGACCCGCTTGATGAGGTCCTTCTCGTTGGCGGAGGGCAGCAGGCCGATGAAGGTGAGCCCTTCCTTGACCTGCTTGACGCCGACCGGGTCGTTCGCCTTGGTGGTCTGCTCGTCCGCCAGCCAGCCGCCGGGATCGTGGAAGACGACGACGTCCCCGCGATGCGGCTGCCATCCGAACCAGGGGGTGAACTTGTCCACCAGGACGCGGTCGCCGATCCGGATCGTCTGTTCCATGGAGCCGGACGGGATCACGAAGGCCTGGACGAGGAACGTCTTCAACACCAGGGCTATCAGGACGGCCACGCCGACCAGCAGCGGTATCTCCCGCACCGCACTGCGCCGTCGCTTGCGCTTGACCTTGCGCTGCAGCTTGCGCCGCTCCGCGCGGGACCGGCCGCCGGACGGCCCCGAGGCACGCCGGGCCCCGGTCGGCAGCAGGTTGGCGGTGGCGTCGACCGGCACGCCGCGCGGTCGGCCGCGGTTACCCATGGGACGCTCCGGCGGCCGGCACGCGCGCGTAGGCGGCGGGACGGGTGAGACGGGTCCAGTGGGCGTACGGCCAGACGATCCAGTCGGCCCGTCCGACGACCCTGCCGACGGGGATCATGCCGCCGCCGGGCGAGCCGAGGTGGTCGCGGGAGTCGCTGGAGTCGCTGCGGTGGTCGCCGAGAACGAAGAGCGTGCCGTCGGGGACGTCGACGTTGAAGGGCACGGTGGAGGGGGTGTCCCCGGGGTAGAGGAACGAGGTCTCGTCGACCGGCCGGCCGTTCACTTCGATCCTCCCCTTCTTGTCGCAGCAGACCACGTGGTCTCCTCCCACACCGACGACGCGTTTGATGTAGTCGGCGTCCCCGAAGTATCCGGAGCCGTCGAACACCACGACATCTCCCCGGCGCGGCCCGGCACCGAAACGGTACGCCAACTTATTTACGAGAACGCGGTCCCCGATCCTCAATCCCTGTTCCATGGATCCGCTGGGAATCTGGAATGGTTGTGCCACGAACGTGTTGAGGACGAGCAAAAACGCCAGGCAGGCGAAGAGGGTGAGGGTGATCCAGCCGCCCGGCAGCCAGTCGGTGACCCGCTCGGTGGCGCGTGCCGGCAACGCGAAACGCGACCGGTCCTCCGCGGCCTCTGGTTCGGGGCTGGAGGAGCGGTCGCGCTCCGTGTGCTGTGCTTCGGTGTCCATCGGGGCCAGATGCTATCCGGCGTCGATGAGACTCCTTCTTACCGGCTCGTCCGCCTGCGGCTTCCGAGGGCCGGCACGCGAGCTCAGTTGTCGCGCTTCTCCTTGATCTTCGCGGCCTTGCCGCGCAGGTCGCGCAGGTAGTACAGCTTGGCGCGACGCACGTCACCGCGGGTGACGAGCTCGATCTTCTCGACGATCGGGGTGTGCACCGGGAAGGTGCGCTCGACGCCGACGGAGAAGGAGACCTTGCGGACCGTGAAGGTCTCGCGGACACCGCTGCCCTGACGGCGGATCACAACGCCCTTGAACTGCTGCACACGGGAGCGGTTGCCCTCGATGACGCGGACGTGGACGTTGACGGTGTCACCCGGGCGGAAGGCCGGGACGTCGCTGCGCAGCGACGCGGAGTCGACGGTGTCGAGCAGGTGAGACATTTCGTCTGCTTTCCTCGCTGATGCCACAGGTCATCAACGGAAACTAGGTGTTCCATGGGGTCTGCCGTGCGGGTCGGGGCGGACGTCGTGTCCCCCTGTGGCAGGGGCGCACGCCGGACGGACGCACAACAGCGGCCTATTCTTCCACGCCCTGTGGCCTGCGCCAAAATCGGCCGTGGGGCCCGCCCTCCGGGTCCGGGGCCCAGCCCAGGATGGAGAGCATCTCCCGGTCCTTCTTGTCGAAGACCTTGGGGTCGCAGCGCTCGATCAGGTCGGGCCGGTGGGCAGTGGTCCGCTTCAGGGCCTCGTCGCGGCGCCAGCGGGCGATCTTGCCGTGATGACCGCTGAGCAGCACGTCGGGGATGTCCCGGCCGCGCCAGACGGGCGGCTTGGTGTAGACGGGACCCTCCAGGAGGTTGGCCATGGCGCCGGGCGCGAAGGAGTCGTCGCGGTGCGACTCGGCGTTGCCGAGAACACCGGGCAGCAGCCGCGCCACGGCCTCCGTGATCACCAGTACGGCCGCTTCGCCGCCGGCGAGGACGTAGTCGCCGATGGACACCTCGTAGACCGGCATCCGGGTGGCGTACTCGTCCATGACCCGCCGGTCGATGCCCTCGTAGCGGGCCGGTGTGAAGATCAGCCAGGGGCGCTCGGAGAGTTCGACGGCGAGTTCCTGGGTGAAGGAGCGGCCGCTGGGGGTGGGGACGATCAGCGCGGGGGCGTGCGCGCCGGTCTCGTAGCCGTCGGCGAGGACGGTGTCGAGGGCGTCGCCCCAGGGCTCGGTCTTCATGACCATGCCGGGCCCGCCACCGTACGGCGTGTCGTCGACCGTGTTGTGCCGGTCGTACGTCCATCCGCGCAGGTCGTGCACATGGACGTCGAGCTGTCCACGCGCGCGTGCCTTGCCGACCAGCGAGACGTTCAGGGGCTCCAGGTACTCGGGAAAGATCGTGACGACGTCGAGCCTCATGCGTCGTCGTCCCTGGACGAGGCGGTCTCCGCCCGGTCGTCGATCAGGCCGGGCGGCGGCGCGATGACGGCCCGCTGCTCCTCCAGGTCGATCTCGGTGACGATCTCCGCCACGAACGGGATCATCACCTCGCTGCCGTCGGGCCGCTCCACGATGAACAGGTCCTGGGAGGGCAGGTGCGAGATCTCGGTGATCCGGCCGACCTCGATGCCGTCCTCGGTGACCACGTCCAGGTCGACGAGCTGGTGGTCGTAGTACTCGTCCTCGCCCTCGGGCAGCTCCTCCGGGTCGATCTCGGCGATCAGGAGGGTGTTGCGCAGGGCCTCGGCGCCGGTGCGGTCACTGACGCCCGCGAAGCGCAGGAGCAGGCGGCCGCTGTGCACGCGGCCCGTCTCGATGGTGAGCGGTCCCACGCCGGCGGGATCGGTGGCGAGTACGGCGCCCGGCCCGAGCCTGAGCTCCGGCTCGTCGGTACGTACCTCGACGGTGACCTCGCCCTTGATGCCGTGGGCGCGGCCGATCCGTGCGACTACGAGCTGCACTGTGCCTGTTCTCCTGTCATCTCCTGCTCGGTCTGCTCGACCTGGTCAACCTGGTCAACCTGGTCAACTTGCTCGACCCGCTCATACGGCTCGGGGGGGGGGGGGGGGGGGGGCCCCCCCCCCCCCCACCCGTTTGCGCAAACGTCCCTGGGAATGGTTGACATCCCCACAGTTGGAACAGAATCCACCACCGCCGACGG
>NZ_JBVJNZ010000012.1:123775-145776 GCF_055583445.1 Streptomyces sp. NPDC104761
CTTCCACCCCCCCCTCCCCCCCCCCCCCCCCCCCCCCCCCCCCCCCCTCCCCCCCCCCCCCCCCCCCCCCCCCCTCCCCCCTCCCCCCCCCCCCCCCCCCCCCCCCCCCCCCGAGCCGGTTGCGATAAGCGTCAGCGGACGTGGTCGACGTCGACGAGGTCGACGCGGACTCCGCGACCGCCGATGGCGCCCACGACGGTGCGCAGGGCACGCGCGGTGCGGCCGTTGCGGCCGATCACCTTGCCGAGGTCGTCGGGGTGCACCCGGACCTCCAGCACGCGCCCGCGGCGCAGGTTGCGCGAGGCCACCTGCACATCGTCAGGGTTGTCGACGATGCCCTTCACGAGGTGCTCAAGCGCCTCTTCGAGCATGCTGCTCAGGCCTCGGTCGACTCGGACTCAGCCGCGGCCTCGTCCTTCTTCTCAGCCTTCTTCTTCTGGGTGATCGCCTCACCCTTGCCCTCGTCGTCACCGCCGAGCGCCTCGAACGACGGACGCGTGGCCTTCGGGGCGGCCACGAGCAGCGGCGCCGGGGCGGCCTCGCCCTTGAACTTCTGCCAGTCGCCGGTCTTCTTCAGGATGGCGAGGACGGGCTCGGTCGGCTGGGCGCCGACGCCGAGCCAGTACGCCACGCGGTCGGCGTCCACCTCGATGACCGACGGGTTGTAGGTCGGGTGGTACTTGCCGATCTCCTCGATCGCACGGCCGTCACGGCGGGTGCGGGAGTCGGCGACGACGATGCGGTAGTGAGGCGAACGGATCTTGCCCAGACGCTTCAGCTTGATCTTGACTGCCACGGGAGTGGGTTCTCCTGGATTTGACGTGGTTGGGCACGGCGAGACTGCCGCGTGGGGTTGCGGTACCCGAGTGCCCGATGGACGCGTCAGCCGGAGGAGAGAGGGGTCCTGTGCGACTGTCGAGTACAGCTAGCCATTGTGCCACACCCTGCGGGTCGCTTTGGGCCGGCGGGTGGACGGCCGGCTTCGGGCATGCCGGAGAGGCACCCGGCGTGGAGGTGAGGTCACGTCGGGTGCGCTGACCGGATCGGGGTGGCGATGGCTGCGGCTGCCACGAGCAGCCGTGGCCTATGCCGCGCCCACGACCTCCGGGATGCGGAACGGCTTGCCGCAGCCGCCGCAGACGATGGGTGCCTGCGCCAGGACCGACGGGACCACCCGGACGTTGCGGCCGCAGTCGCACACCGCCTTGACGCGGACGCCCCCGCCGGACGAGCCGTGGCGGGCGGCGGGACCGCGGAAGGTGCGGGAGGTGTCGGCGGACGTGGCCACCGTGTGCGCCTTGAGAGCGCGCTGCAGTCTCTCGATGGTCGGGCGGTAGCGTCGCTTCGCCTCGGGGTTGAGCGTGACCAGCGAGAAGCCGCTGCTGGGATGCGGCTCGTCGGGATGGTCCAGGCCCAGCTCCTCGGCGATCGCGAGGAATCGGCGGTTGTGGTAGCGGCCGGCCCGGGAGGTGTCGCGGACTCCACGGGAGGCGGCGATGCCGTGGACTGCCTCATGGAGCAGCCGTTCGAAGGAGAGCTCGTGACCGCACGCGGACGACGACTCCCCGATCAGGGACTCTGGCGCGGCAAGGTCGGGCAGCTCGGGGTGGTACCGCTGAATGTCGGCCCACGCCTCTGCCAGCTCTGCGGCGAGAACAGGTGGTGTCTGTGTCGTGCTCACGTAATGAGAACGAGCGGGAGGGCCCCTGTGTTCCTATTCCGGGGCATCCCAAATAATTTGCACGTACCCGTCAGTTGCCGCTGATGCGTGGAGACGACCACGGGTGCGCTGATCTGCGGAGAAGCCTCACAGCTCCTACCAAGCCGGTGCGTAGTCTGACGTACGACCCGTCACGTATCCCTGGTCCGGACACCTGGACGACGCAGGTCGGCGGATGCGCAAGAGGCGTTTCGGTCGCTCTCGTGGCCGGGGCTCATCCCGGTCAGCGTCGGCGGCGGCCCCGACGTTACTCGCGGCCCGTCGTCGTCCGGCAGCGCCCTGGCTCTGACGCGCCGACATGTGCGGCCACCGTGCCCGCCGACCATGGCCAGAACCGCCGTGTCGCGGGTCCGATGGTAGAGCCCCAAGTTGCCGGGATGTGAAATCTCGCCACAGTCACAGCCCACGTACAAGCGGTGACCCGCGACCTCTGGACGCCATCGCGAGCCCGGAGTTATGTGGCATAGGTGGGAAGTGCGAGCGCACGGCACGGGGGCCACGGAATCGGTCAGTGCGTAACTCTCGGCGGATTGGGGCGCTTACCTATGACACCTACGCTCGTGCGGCACCACCTGTCTCACGTGGACTCACCACCCCGTGTGAACCTGGGCGCACGCGCGCGTGACTGGTCCGAGATCCAGGAGCGCATGCTGGTGCCGCTCTACGAGACCGTCCACGAGCGACTCGAAGTGGGCCCGGCCACCCGGCTGCTCGGCCTGCGCTGCGGTTCCGGTCTCGCCCTGCTGATGGCGGCGGCCAGAGGGGCCGCGGTCACCGGAGTCGACTCCTCCCCCGAACGGCTCGCCCTCGCCCGTGAGCGTCTGCTGCCCGAGCCGGCCCCGGGCGCACGCGCGCGTGGCCGTGCCGCCCGGATCGTCGAGGGCACGCCCGGGAACGCGGCGGCCGCGCAGGCACCGGCGTACAGCCTGATCACCGCCTTCGACCCGATCGGCTGCCTGGCCGGCGACGCCGAACGGCTCGGTGACCTGCTGGCCGAGGCGACTCCCCTGGCGGAACACGGGGCCGCCGTGGTGCTGACCGGCTGGGGCCCGCCGGAGCGGTGCGCGACCTCGTCCGTGCTGCGGGTGGCGGCGAAGTTGGCCGATCCTTTGCGGAGCTCGGGAAGCTGGCGTCCGGCGTGCCGGGACGATCTGGAGGAGGTCGCCCAGCGGGCCGGCCTGCGGATCGACGGGTCCGGGCGGGTGTCCTGCCCGTTCGGGTACGCCGACGTGGACAGCGCGGTGCGGGGGCTGTTGTCGACCGGGCTGTTCGATGCGGGGATCGCGGCGGCCGACGAGGAGCAGGTCGGCAAGGAGCTGGCCGAGGCGCTCCATCCGCACCAGCGTGCGGACGGCACTGTGTGGATGCCGAATGTCTTCCGGTACCTGATCGCGCGGGTGCGCTGACGCCGCGGGGGGGGCCGCCGTCTTCGGCTGCGGCGCCGTCGGGGCTGGTCGCGCAGTTCCCCGCGCCCCTTACGGGGCGCTCTAGACCGGGGCGCTCGAGACCGGGGCGCTCGAGACCGGGGCGCGCGAAACGGGGCGCTCGGACTGTCAGGTCTCGTCCAGGTCCTTGGTCAGGCGCGTGATGCCCGCGATGCGGTACGCGTCCGCCTCCTCCAGGGTCTCGTTCTCCAGGAGGGCCTGGGCCAGGGCGTCCAGCTGGGCCCGGTGGTCCTGGAGTTTGCGGCGGGCCTCGTCGTAGCACTCGTCGACGATGCGGCGCATCTCGGTGTCGATGACGTCGAGGGTCTGGGGCGCCGCGGCGAGGCCGTAGGCCTGCTGGGCGTCGCTGGGGAGGGCGGAGAGGCGGCCGACCTCCTCGCTCATGCCCCAGCGGGAGACCATCCCGCGCGCGATGCCCGTGACCTGCTCCAGGTCGCTCTCCGAGCCGGTGGTGATCACGCCGTAGACGACCTGCTCGGCCGCCATGCCGCCGAGGGCGCCGATAATGCGGCCGCGCAGGTACTCCTCGGTGTACGCGTACTTGTCGGCGTCCGGCGTGGAGAGGGTGACGCCGAGGGCGCGGCCGCGCGGCACGATGGTGATCTTGCGGACCGGGTCGGCGCCGGGCTGCAGCATGCCGAGCAGGGCGTGGCCGCTCTCGTGGTAGGCGGTGCGCCTGCGTTCCTCCTCGGGCATCACCAGCGGGCGTTCGGCGCCGAGCTGGACCTTCTCCAGGGCCTCGGAGAGGTCGGACTGGGTGACCTTGTCCTGCTTCCGCTTGACGGCGAGCAGGGCGGCCTCGTTGGCGAGGTTGGCCAGTTCGGCGCCGGTCATGCCCGGGGTGGTGCGGGCGACCTGGGCGAGGTCGACGCCCTCGGCGAGCGGGATCTGGCGGGTGTGGATCTGCAGGATGGCCTCGCGGCCGGTGCGGTCCGGCGGCGAGACCTGGACGACCCGGTCGAAGCGGCCGGGGCGGGTGAGCGCGGGGTCGAGGATGTCGGCGCGGTTGGTGGCGGCGATGACGATGACGCCCTCGGAGCCGGAGAAGCCGTCCATCTCGGTGAGGATCTGGTTGAGGGTCTGTTCGCGCTCGTCGTGGCCGCCCATGGAGGCGCCGCCGCCGCGGGCCCGGCCGATGGTGTCGATCTCGTCGATGAAGATGATGGACGGGGCGACCTTGCGGGCCTCGGCGAACAGCTCGCGCACGCGGGAGGCGCCGACGCCGACGATCATCTCGATGAACTCGGAGGCGGAGGCCGAGAAGAAGGGCACGCCCGCCTCGCCGGCGACGGCCCGCGCGAGCAGTGTCTTGCCGGTGCCGGGCGGGCCGGCGAGGAGCACGCCCCGCGGCATCTTGGCGCCCATCCTGCGGTAGGCGTCGGGGTTCTTCAGGAAGTCGACGACGTCGTTGAGCTCACCCTCGACCTCGTCGATGCCGGCCACGTCCTCGAAGGTGGTCCGCTGCTGTCCGGGCTCCAGTTCGACCGGCTTGGGCGGCGCCTTGCGGCCCAGCATGCCGCCCGCGCCGCCGAGGCCCGCGCTCATCCGGCGGGCGATGAAGACCCACACCGCGACCAGGATGATGATCGGCGCCAGGGAGATCAGCAGATTGGCGAGAAAGCTGCGGTGCTGGACGACCGGTTCCGCGGTGACCGTCACGTTGTGCTTGGTCAGGCTGGTCCAGAGGTCGTCCCCGGCGAAGGAGGGCCGCTCGGTGTTGAACTTGGTGTAGTTCCCGCCGCCCTCGGGGTTCTTCTGCTCCTTCTTGAGCTGGCCCTGGATCGAGTCGCCCTTGGCGTAGATCTTCTCGACGTTGCCCGCGTCCACCTGCTTGCTGAACTCGGTGTACGAGATCGTCGGCTCGTTCGCCTGGTCGAAGTACGACAGCACCAGGTTGGCCAGCAGGTACACGACCAGCGCGGTGACGATCAGCCGCCACCAGCCGCCGTGCATCTTCCGCCCGCCGTTCGGCGGCTTGGGCGGCTCCTCGGGAGCGCCCTCGGTGCGCCAGGGCTGGTCGGGCGACTTGCGCGGCGGGGCGGGGTTGGTCATATGCGGACCGTACGGCACGGACCAACCCCTGGCACCCGCACAGGTGAACTCAGCCCATGAACTTCTTGAACTCGTCCGGCAGCTCGAAGTCCTGGGCGCCCTGCTGCGGGAGTCCGAAGGCGCCGCCCTGCGCGGCGGCCTCGCGGCGCTGGGCCTCCTCCAGCTCCTGCTGCTTGCGCTTCATCGGGTTGCCGGAGCGCTGCTTGCCCTTGGCCTGCTTCGGCTGCTTCTTCTGCCGGCCGGGGCCGCCGCCCATGCCCGGGATCCCCGGCATGCCCGGCATCCCGCCGCCCTGGGCCATGCGGGACATCATCTTGCGGGCCTCGAAGAACCGCTCGACCAGGTTCTTCACCGCGCTGACCTCGACACCGGAACCCTTGGCGATACGGGCGCGGCGCGAGCCGTTGATGATCGTCGGTTCCTGGCGCTCGGCCGGGGTCATCGACTTGATGATCGCGGCGGTGCGGTCCACGTCCCGCTCGTCGAGGTTGTTGATCTGGTCCTTGATCTGGCCCATGCCGGGCAGCATCCCGAGGAGCTTCGAGATGGAGCCCATCTTCCTGACCTGTTCCATCTGGGCCAGGAAGTCGTCCAGGGTGAAGTCCTGGCCCTTCTTGGACGCCAGCTTGGAGGCCATCTTCTGGGCCTCTTCCTGGCTGAACGTCTTCTCCGCCTGCTCGATCAGGGTGAGCAGGTCACCCATGTCGAGGATGCGGGAGGCCATCCGGTCCGGGTGGAAGGCGTCGAAGTCGTCGAGCTTCTCGCCGTTCGACGCGAACATGATCGGCTTGCCGGTGACCTGGCGGATGGAGAGCGCGGCACCACCGCGCGCGTCGCCGTCGAGCTTGGAGAGCACGACACCGTCGAAGCCGACGCCGTCGCGGAAGGCCTCGGCGGTGGTGACGGCGTCCTGGCCGATCATGGCGTCGACGACGAACAGGATCTCGTCGGGGCTCACCGCGTCCCGGATGTCGGCGGCCTGCTGCATCATGTCGGCGTCGATACCGAGCCGGCCGGCGGTGTCCACGATCACGATGTCGTGGACCTTGGACTTCGCGAAGTCGATGGAGTCCTTGGCGACCTTGACCGGGTCGCCGACGCCGTTGCCCGGCTCCGGCGCGTAGACCGCGACACCGGCGCGCTCGGCGACCACGCTCAGCTGGTTGACGGCGTTGGGGCGCTGCAGGTCGGCGGCGACGAGCAGCGGGGAGTGGCCCTGCTCCTTGAGCCAGCGGCCGAGCTTGCCCGCGAGGGTGGTCTTACCCGCACCCTGGAGGCCGGCGAGCATGATCACGGTGGGCGGCTGCTTGGCGAACCGCAGCCGGCGGGTCTCACCGCCGAGGATCGTGACCAGCTCGTCGTTGACGATCTTCAGGACCTGCTGGGCCGGGTTGAGCGCCTTGGAGACCTCGGCGCCGAGCGAGCGCTCCTTGACGTTCTTGATGAACGTGCGGACGACCGGGAGAGCCACGTCGGCTTCGAGGAGCGCGATGCGGATCTCGCGGGCCGTGGCGTCGATGTCCGCTTCGCTCAGACGCCCTTTGCCGCGCAGATTCTTGAAGGTCGCTGAAAGGCGGTCGGAGAGAGTGTCGAACACGGCGGCGTCGGTCCTCGGAGTCGGGGTCGGTGAGCGTCTTCCAGGGTATCCGGCCGCGCAAGGAAGTGGTCCCCGCCTTGCACAGTCGCGCGATCAGCCCCTCAGCGTCTCCTCCAGCTTGCGCGCCACGGAGGCCGCCTCCTCGGCGGGGAGCGGCGCGTGGTCGGTGCCCGTCACGTAGAAGGCGTCGACGGCGTTGGAGCCGAGCGTGCTGACGTGGGCGCTGCGCACCCGCACCTCGGCGTCCTCCAGCGCCCGCCCGATCCGGAACAGCAGTCCCGGTGCGTCCTGGGCCCGTACCTCGAACACGGTGGCGTGCCGGGAGGCCGCCGAGGCCACCGTCACGCGCGGTGGCGGGGCCACCCAGCCCCGGCGCCTCGGGTAGGCGGCGTCCCGCTCCGCGAGGCGGCCGGCGATGTCCAGGGAGCCGTCCAGCGCCCGCACGAGATCGGCCCGCAGGCGGGCGGCCTGCGGCAGGGAGCCGTACTCGGCGGCGACCCGCCAGTCGAGCAGCAGGACCGTGCCGTCGTCGACGTCGTCGGGGAGCCGGAGGGTGCGCAGCTCGGCGGTGCGGACCGTCAGGCGGTGCACGGCGAGCACGCCGGAGACGGCCGGGAGCACGCCCGGCTGGTCGGGTACGGCGATGAGCAGCTCGACGCCGAGCGGTTCGGGGTCGCCGGCCTGCTCCTCGTCGGTGGCGGCCGGCTCGGTCTGGGCGCGCAGGGCGAGGACCGGGGCGCCGGTGCGGAAGGCCTCGATGGCCAGCCGCTCCTGCTCGGCCGTGGGCGCGACCGGTTCGGGCTCGTCGGCGGCGTCCCCGGCGAGGACCGCGGAGACCCTCTTCACCAGGTCGGCGACGAGCGAGCCGCGCCAGGACGACCAGGCCGCCGGGCCGGTGGCCAGCGCGTCGGCCTCGGTGAGGGCGTGCAGCAGCTCCAGGGTGCCCTGGGTGCCGACCGCGTCGGCGACCAGGCGGACCGTGGCCGGGTCGTCCAGGTCGCGCCGGGTGGCGGTCTCGATGAGGAGGAGGTGGTGGCGGACGAGGGTGGACAGGACCGCCACGTCGGCGCGGTCGAAGCCGATCCGCGCCGCCACGTCCTTGACGATGATCTCGCCGGCCACCGAGTGGTCGCCGGGCCAGCCCTTGCCGATGTCGTGCAGCAGGGCGGCGACCAGCAGGAGGTCGGGGCGGTGGACGCGGCGGGTGAACTCGGAGGCGCGGACGGCGGTCTCGATGAGGTGCCGGTCGACGGTCCAGACGTGCACGGCGTTGCGCTGCGGGCGGCACCGGACCCGCTCCCAGTCGGGCAGCAGACGGGTGATCAGGCCCTCGGCCTCCAGCGCCTCCCAGACCTCGACGGTGGGGCGGCCGGAGCCGAGCAGGGTGACCAGCTGCTCGCGGGCCTCGGCGGGCCACGGCGTGGGCAGGGGGCGTGCGGTGGCGGCCATGCGGCGTACGGCGTGCAGGGAGAGCGGGAGGCCGGCCTGGGCGGCGGCGGCCGCGGCGCGCAGCGGGAGCACGGGGTCGCGTTCGGGGCGTGCGGCGCGGGCGAGCACCACCTCGCCGTCCTGCTCCACCACGCCCTCGGCGAGCGGGGAGCGCTCGGTGACCGGTTTGCCGCCGCCCAGCATGGCGCGCAGCCGCGGCCGGACGGCGCGCGAGCGCAGCACCCGCCCCACCTCGCGCCAGGTGACGTCACTGGCGTACGAAATGACGCGCGCGGACTCGTAGACCTGGCGCAGCAGGGTGTCGGCGTCGAGGAGGTCCAGTTCGGCGGCGACCTGGTCCTGCTCCTGGAGCGCGAGGCGGTCGGTGGCGCGGCCCGTGGTCAGGTGCAGGGCGTCGCGGACGTCGAGGAGGCGCCTGCGGGCGTCGGCGAGGCCCTCGCGCGGGGCGTCGGCCAGCCAGGAGGCGGCCACGGCGCGCAGGGCGGTGGCGTCCCTGAGGCCGCCGCGGGCCTCCTTCAGGTCCGGCTCCAGGAGGTACTGCAGCTCGCCCTGGCGTTCGGCGCGCTCGGCGCACAGCTCCTGGAGCTCGGGGAGGCGTTTGGGCGCCTGGTTGCGCCAGTCGGCGAGGATCGCGGTGCGCAGTGCGGAGGTGAGGCCGAGGTCGCCTGCGATGTGGCGGGCGTCGAGGAGGCCGAGCTGGACCTTGAGGTCCTCGCCGGCTGTCTTGCGGGCCTCGGCGGGGGTGCGTACGGAGTGGTCGAGGGCCAGGCCCAGGTCCCAGACGGGGTACCAGAGCCGGTCGGCGACGGCGGCCACGGCTGCGGAGTCGGCGCCGTCGTGCAGCAGCAGGAGGTCGAGATCGCTGCGCGGGGAGAGTTCGGCGCGGCCGTAACCGCCGACGGCGACCAGGGAGACGCCGCCCCTGATGCCCTCGGTCGCCGCCGCGAACAGCCCGGTCAGCCATGCGTCGGTCAGCTCGGCGAGGGCGGTACGGCGCGGCGGCCCGGACCGCGCCCCCTCGGTGAGGAGGCGCAGCCGGGCCGCCGCGTAGCCGCTGGGTCCCGTGTTCTCCGCGTCGTTCCGAACTTCCGTACCCGTCACCCAGCGACTCCTGCCTGTATTCAGATGGTTCTGTTCTACAGTGCGTCCGGTCCGCGCTCGCCGGTGCGGACCCGTACGGCGGTCTCGACCGGGAGCGACCAGACCTTGCCGTCACCGATCTTGCCGGTGCGGGCGGCCTTGACGATGACGTCGATCAGCTGCTCGGCGTCCTCGTCCTCGGCCAGCACCTCGATGCGGATCTTGGGCACCAGGTCGACGGTGTACTCCGCACCACGGTAGACCTCGGTGTGGCCGCGCTGCCGACCGTAGCCGCTGGCCTCGGTGACCGTGAGGCCGTGGACGCCGAAGGCCTGCAGGGCCTCCTTGATCTCGTCGAGCCGATGAGGCTTCACGACGGCGGTGATGAGCTTCATGCGTCCACCTTCTTGCTCGTCCCGGCCAGGGCCGGAGCGGAGACGGAGCCGATGACACCGCCGCCCGTGCCGCTGAAGTCGTATGCAGTCTCGGCGTGCTCGGCCTGGTCGATGCCGGAGACCTCCTCGTCCTCGGTGACCCGCATGCCGAGGGTCTTGTCGAGGAGGAAGGCGAGGACCGCGGAGGCGACCAGGGAGTAGCCGAGGACCGCGCCGACACCGGCGAACTGCTTCCACAGCTGGGTGAAGGAGTGGTCGCCGTAGAAGACGCCGGTCGCGGCGGACTGGCCCTTGCCGGTGGCGAAGAAGCCGATGAGCAGGGAGCCGATGATGCCGCCGACCATGTGGACGCCGACCACGTCGAGGGAGTCGTCGTAGCCGAACTTGAACTTCAGGCCGACGGCCGCGGCGCAGGCGACACCGGCGATGGCGCCGACGGCGATCGCGCCGAGCGGGGAGACCGCACCGCCGGACGGGGTGATGGCGACCAGGCCGGCGACCGCGCCGGAGGCGGCACCCAGGGTGGTGAAGGCGCCGTGCCGGATCTTCTCGTAGGCGAGCCAGGCGAGCATGGCGGCGGCGGTGGCGACCTGCGTGTTGACGAACATCAGCGCGCCGACGCCGTCGTCGTTGCCGAGCCAGGAGCCCGCGTTGAAGCCGAACCAGCCGAACCACAGCAGACCGGCGCCGAGCATGACCAGCGGGAGGCTGTGCGGGCGCATCGGGTCCTTCTTGAAGCCGACGCGCTTGCCGATGACCAGGATGACGCCGAGGGCGCCGGCACCGGCGTTGATGTGGACCGCGGTACCACCGGCGAAGTCGATCACGCCGAGCTTGTAGGCCCAGCCGTCGGCGCCCCAGACCCAGTGGGCGACCGGGACGTAGACGACCGTCAGCCACAGGGCGACGAAGAGCGCCCAGGCCGAGAACTTGACGCGGTCGGCGATGGCGCCGCTTATCAGGGCCGGGGTGATGACCGCGAACATCATCTGGAAGACCATGAACACGAAGACCGGGATCGTGTAGCCGGGCCAGAGCTCCGTCAGCCCGACGTTGCTCATGCCCAGCCAGTGGGAGTCGTAGCCGATGAAGCCGTTGCTGGAGCCGAAGGCCAGGGAGAAGCCGTAGAGCACCCACAGGATGGTGACGATCCCGATGCTGACGAAGCTCATCATCAGCATGTTCAGGGTGCTCTTGACGCGGACCATGCCGCCGTAGAAGAAGGCGAGACCCGGCGTCATGAGCAGCACCAGGGCGGAGCAGATGAGCATGAAGCCTGTGTTCGCGGAGGACAGCTTGGGTGCCTCCGCGGCAAGCGTGATGGCGGCTGGTGCCATCGGCGTCTCCTCGTCGGTTGTACGGCCCCGTGCGGGTCGGAGCGTGAGCGGTCCGGTGAAGCGGGGGGTGGGCCAGTTATGCGCCATGAGATTGGCGCAGCGCGGTTTCGGTCGTTGCCCCTCGTTGTTTCGCCGGAGTGACGAAGGCGCCTGGCGTGTTACGGGTGGATGAACTGCGAGATGTCGCGCTCCGGGATCGTTATCGTGGCGCAACCTTCTCTCGGAGGAAAGAACCGGCCGCGGTCGGCCGTCCGATGACCTGGCATGGGGGAGCCGAGTCGGGCAGTTCGGGAGGGCCGGCCGCGGCCGGGGTCTGGGAAGCGCCCGGGATTCAGACCGCCTCGGCGGTCTCCGGGAGGTCGACGGCGAGCTGTTCGGTGAGGTCGACGACGGCCGCGAGGCCGCCGTAGTCGCGGACGGCCGTGTCGACCGTCTTTCGAATACGAGTGTTGACGCGCTCGGAGCGCACCTTCTTGGCGATGCCCATCGCCTCGGAGGCCAGCACCGTGCTCTGCTCGGGCTCGCCGCGCAGCAGGTGCACGGTGGCCATGCCGATGAGGTTGAGCGCGTACGACCGCTGGTGCTCGGCGTCCTTGGCGAACAGCTCGACAGCCTTGCGCATCAGCGGCTCGGCCAGCGAGGCGTAGGTGGGACTGCGGCCCGCGACGTAGGCCAGGTCGCGGAAGGAGTGGCTGTTCTCGCCGTAGAGCTCGGCCTCGGAGAAGAAGCGGATCCAGTCGGGGTCCGGCTCGTCCCACTCGTCGGCCTCGGCGAAGGTGTCCTCGGCCATCCGGACCGCCCGCTTGCACTTGCCCGGCTGGCCCATGTTGGCGTAGGCGCGGGCCTCCATCGCATACAGCATCGACTGGGTGCGCGGGCTCGCGCAGTCCCGGCTGCCGTACTGGGCGAGGTGGATCAGCTCCAGGGCGTCGTCGGGCCGGCCCAGGTGGATCATCTGGCGGCTCATGCTGGAGAGGATGTACGAGCCGAGCGGCTTGTCACCGGCCTCCTTGGCCGCGTGCAGGGCGAGCACGAAGTACTTCTGGGCGGTGGGCTGGAGGCCGACGTCGTACGACATCCAGCCTGCCAGCTCGGCGAGTTCGGCCGCGACCTTGAAGAGCTTGCGGGCGGTGGCCTCGGGCTGGGGCTCCTGGAGGAGGTCGGTGACCTCGTGCAGCTGGCCGACGACCGCCTTGCGGCGCAGGCCACCGCCGCACTGGGCGTCCCACTGGCGGAACATCTCCGTGGTGGACTCCAGGAGGGCCAGCTCGGGACGGGAGATGCGGCCGGGGCGGCGGGGGTCGGCGGACGGCTCGGGGGTCTGCTGCGGGCCGCCCGGCGAGGGGACCAGCCAGCGCTGCATGGGCTCGATGAGGGACGGGCCCGCAGACAGCACCAGCGAGGTTCCGAGGAAGCCGCGCCGCGCCAGCATCAGGTCGCTGCGCGAGAACTCGCTGAGCAGGGCCACCGTCTGCGGGCCCGTCCAGGGCAGGTCGACGCCGGTCGCGGAGGGTGACTGGCGGGCGGCCCGCAGCCCGAGGTCCTCGACCGAGACGACGCAGCCGAACCGCTCGGAGAACAGCTCGGAGAGGATCCGGGGGATCGGCTCGCGCGGGTTCTCCCCGTCGAGCCAGCGACGCACCCTGGACGTGTCCGTGGAGATGTGGTTGGCGCCCAACTGGCGTGCTCTGCGGTTCACTTGCCGTGCCAGCTCGCCCTTCGACCAGCCGCTGCGCACGAACCACGAGTTGAGCAGCTCGTTGGGGCGCTTGTCGGTGCTGGTCGCGGTCGCCCCGCTTCCGCCGTTGCCGCCCACTGGAACGCCCCCATCCCTGGAACCACTTGATGCCGGATGCGCCAAGCCCTATCAGAATGCCGGTAAATACGGCTGCCCGTCCGGTAGTTCTCACCCTTCGAACGGGAAGCCGAGTTGCCTCCGGCATACCCACGAGTGCAAGTGCCCCCAGGCCTCGTGCACTCAAAGTAATCCTACGATCACTGCTCCAGCCACGGCGATCCCGGAAACGCCACCATTCGCCACCCCTTCGAATGAACTCACGATGCCCTTGGCGCGATTCACTTGACATAGGACGGCCGGGAGTAGGCGGAGCGGTGTACTCGGGGGCGCATGCCCTCAGGCGCACCACCCGGGGAGCTTCAGGGCGCTGCCGTGACCTTGCGGGCCGGAGGGAAGGCGGAGCCGTAGCGTCACGTTCCGTTTCCGTCTCGTTCCGTGTCGTAACCACCGGCGCGCCGGACCCGTTGGAGGGGGCATGGGCTTCACGATCGGCGGCATTCGCGAGATCCGCTCCGGCACACGCCGGCGCGGTCGTTCATCGGACTGCACCGCCGTCGCCGAGTTCACCGGACTGTGGGGCTGGGACGTGGTGCCCGGCGCCCGGGCCGCGGCCGGGGCGTGCTCCTGCGGGCGGGCCGGCTGTCCCGCGCCGGGAGCGCATCCGCTGGACTTCGCACCCCAGGTGCCCGCGGGCGCCACGCTCGACGAGGTCACCAAGGCCTGGGGCGAGTTCCCGGGCGCCGCGGTGATGCTCCCGGTCGGCCGCGCGTTCGACGTGATCGAGGTGGCCGAACCCGCCGGGCGCCGCGCCCTGGTCCGGCTGGAGCGCATGGGCCTTCCGCTCGGCCCGGTCACCGCCACCCCGGACGGCCGCGCGCACTTCCTCGTCGCCCCCGGCGCCGCCGCCGAACTCCCCGCGCTGCTCTACCGGATGGGCTGGGACGACCCGACCTCCCTGGACCTGCGCGGCCTCGGCACGGGCACGTACATCACCGCCCCGCCCTCCGACCGGGGCGGCCTGGGCCCGGTGCGCTGGCTGCGGCCGCCGGCCCTGGACTCGGCGACCAGGCCCCCGGCGGCGAGGCTGCTCCTCGGGACGCTGGCCTACGTCGCGCACCGGTCTCGGGCGTAACCGCACAGGTCCGCTCGTACGCCGAAGCGCCCGACCCCGGCCGTGTCCCGGGGATCGGGCGCTTCTGCGCGCTCTCGGGTGGGTGGAGGTACCCGGGTCACTCCCCGATAAGGGCGTCGACGAACGCCTCCGGCTCGAACGGCGCCAGGTCGTCCGCGCCCTCGCCCAGGCCGATGAGCTTGACCGGGACGCCCAGCTCGCGCTGGACCGCGATCACGATGCCGCCCTTGGCGGTGCCGTCCAGCTTGGTGAGGACGATGCCGGTGATGTCGACGACCTCGGCGAAGACCCGGGCCTGGACGAGGCCGTTCTGCCCGGTGGTGGCGTCGAGGACGAGCAGCACCTCGTCGAGCGGGGCGTGCTTCTCGACGACTCGCTTGACCTTGCCCAGCTCGTCCATGAGGCCGGTCTTGGTGTGCAGCCGCCCGGCGGTGTCGATGAGCACCACGTCGACGCCCATCTCCTTGCCCTCCTTCACCGCGTCGAAGGCGACGGAGGCGGGGTCACCGGCCTCGGGGCCGCGCACGGTGTGGGCACCGACGCGCTCGCCCCAGGTCTGGAGCTGGTCGGCGGCGGCGGCCCGGAAGGTGTCGGCGGCGCCGAGCACGACCGTACGGCCGTCGGCGACGAGGACGCGGGCGAGCTTGCCGGTGGTGGTGGTCTTGCCGGTGCCGTTGACTCCGACGACCATCACGATGCCCGGCTTGCGGTCGGCGGGCTCGGTCTTCACCTCGCGGTCGACGTCGGTGCCGACCAGCTTGAGCAGCTCGTCGCGGAGCAGGCCGCGCAGCTCCTCGGGGGTGCGGGTGCCGAGCACCTTCACGCGCTCGCGGAGCCGGTCGACCAGCTCGGTGGTGGGCTGCACGCCGACGTCGGCGGTGAGCAGGGTGTCCTCGATCTCCTCCCACGTCTCGTCGTCGAGGTGCTCGCGCGAGAGCAGCGTGAGCAGCCCCTTGCCGAGGGCGGTCTGCGACCGGGAGAGCCGGGCGCGCAGCCGGACCAGCCGGCCGGCCGTGGGCTCGGGGATCTCGATCTCGGGCGCTTCGACCGCGGGGGGCTCTTCGACGGCGACGGGAGCCGAGCCGTCGGGAAGGTCGACCTCCTCTATCGTCCGGCGCGGTTCGTCGCGCGGCGTCTCGGCCTCGTCGCCGACGTGCGGCTCGGCCGGGGGTGCGGTGATGTCGGGCGCGGCGGGGGGCGGCGGGGGCAGCGACTTCTTGCGCCGGCTGCCGACGACGAGCCCGCCGAGCGCGCCGAGCACGACTACGGCGATGACTACAGCAAGGATGACGGTTTCCATAACCCGACCAGTATCCATCCCTCCCCCGCGGCCGACTTTGCTCCCTCGCGCGGGAGTTTCCGGACGATCCTCCGAAACAGATGTCCCTTTTGAGGGTATTAGTCGGGTTAACGTACGATGGCTGCCTATGAGCACCACCGCCCGTCACGATGGCGCGCTCGAACACCTCGAAGAGTCGCTGGAGCACCACGGCCTCGAAACCCGGGGCATCGAGCCGGTCCCGGACTCCGAGCGCACTGGCACACCCCGCGGTCTGCTCCCCATCTGGATCACCGCCAACATCACCGTCCTGCTGGTGACCGTGGGCGCGAGCCTGGCGGTGTCGTTCGGGCTGAACTTCTGGCAGTCCCTGGCGGTCGGCGTCGCGGCGCCGATCGTGTCGTTCGGCCTGGTCGGGGTCATCGGCATCGCGGGCAGGCGCGGCGGGGCACCGGGCATGGCGCTCTCCCGGGCGGTCTTCGGGCAGCGTGGCAACCTGCTCCCGGGCGCGGTGATCTGGGTGGCGCGCTGGGGCTGGGAGACGATCAACGCGGTGACCGGCGCCTACGCTCTGCTGAGCGTCCTCGACATCCTGTTCGGGATCAGGCGCAACACCGCGCTGGTCGTCGTCACGCTCGTCCTCTTCGTGATCGCCACGTTCGCGATCTCGGGGATGGGCATCAGGGCGTTGCGGTACTGCAACCGGTGGGCGAGCCGGCTGTTCGGCGCCTTCTCTCTGCTGGTCCTCGGCCGGCTGATCGCGACGACGGACTGGGGCCGGGTGTTCGGACAGCCCGCCGGTTCCGCGGCCGCAATGGTCACCGGGGCCGGGCTGATCGCGGCGGGCGGGGTGAGCTGGGCGCCGTCCGCGCCGGACTTCACGCGGTACCTGCCGGGTACGGCGTCCTCGGCGGCGATCGTACGCAACACGGTCGGCGGTGCCGCGATCGTCGTACTCCCCCTGGTCCTGATGGGCGCGGTGACGGCGTCCGCCGCCCCGGGCCTGGCCTCCTCGGCCGACCCGGTCTCCTTCCTCGGCGAGATCCTGCCCCGCTGGCTGGCGGTCCCCTACCTCCTCACCGCCCTGGTCGGGATGCTGCTGATCAACGCGATGTCGATGTACTCGGCGGCCTTCACCGCGCAGACGCTCGGCTTCCGGATCCCCCGCCCCTGGGCGGTCGCCGTCAACGCGGTCATCTCGCTGGCCCTCGGGGCCGTCCTGATGCTGGCGGCGACCTCGTTCATGGCCTCCTTCATCGCCTTCCTGTCGCTGCTGGCAGTGGCGTTCTCGGCGTGGGTGGGGGTCTTCGGGGCCGACATGCTCCGGCGCCGGGAGTACGACGCCACGGCCCTCCTCGACACCACGCGCACCAGCGCCTACTGGTACCGGGCGGGCTTCTCCCCCACCGCCGTCTCGGCCTGGGCGCTCGGCCTGGCGGCCGGCCTGCTCTTCACCACCTGCGACTGGTTCACCGGCCCGCTCGCCACGAACAACCCCGTCGGCCGGTACGGCCTCGGCTGGGTCGCGACGATCGCCGTCTCGGGCCTGCTGTACGCGGTGCTCCCGAAGCCGGCGGTGGTACCGGCGGGGGCGGGGAAGCCCGCACCCCTGGCCGTCTGACGCCCCGTCAGCTACTGTCCCCGCACACCCGCCGGCCAGCCAAGGTGAAGGGGAACTCCCATGCCCGTCTCGGTCGTCCGCTTCAACCTCGTCGAGCCCGGCGCCTCCCCGGCCACCCTGGGCGCCCGGTACCGAGCGGCCCTCGCCATGGCCGCGTACGCCGACGAGCACGGGGTCACCACCGTGCAGACCGAGGAGCACCACGGGGTCGACAACAACTGGCTGCCGTCACCGTTCGCCTTCGCGGGCGCGGTGTTCGGGGCGACCCGGACCATCGCGGTGACCGTGTCGGCGGTGATCGGCCCGCTGCACGACCCGCTGCGGCTGGCGGAGGACATCGCGGTCCTCGACCTGCTCAGCGGGGGCCGGCTGGTGACGGTGGCCGGGATCGGCTACCGGCCCGAGGAGTACGCGCTGTTCGACGTGGACTGGAAGCGGCGCGGGCGGCTGCAGGACGAGCTGCTCGAGACGCTTCTGACGGCGTGGACCGGCGAGGAGTTCGAGTACCGGGGCCGTACAGTACGGGTCACCCCGCGCCCCTTCACGGACCCCCACCCCCTGCTCCTGGTCGGCGGCTCCTCCCGGGCCGCCGCCCGCCGGGCCGCCCGCCTCGGCCTGCCGTTCTTCCCCAGCGCGCACCTTCCGGAGCTGGAGGCGTACTACAAGGAGCGGCTCACCGAGTACGGCACGGAGGGCTGGACGATGATGCCCACGGCGGAGACCCCGCTGCTGCACATCGCCGAGGACCCGGACCGGGCGTGGGCCGACTACGGCGAGCACTTCCTGCACGAGGCCCGGACGTACGCGTCCTGGCAGTCCGGCGACATCCACTCGGCGGTGCGGTCCGCCGCGACCACGGTCGCCGAACTGCGCGAGGAGGGCGTGTACCGCATCCTCACCCCGGACGAGTGCGTGGCGGCGGGCCTGGACAACCTGGTCCTGCACCCGCTCGCGGGCGGGATGCCGGTGGACGAGGGGTGGCGGAGCCTGCGGTTGTTCGCGGAGACCGTGCTTCCGGCGCTGCCGGCGTGACGGGGGGCGGGGTGCGGCGGCGGGTGGTCACGGGAGGGGGGCACCGCCGGGCCGCGGCGTCGTGGTTGATCGCCGTTGCGGCGGAGAGAAAAAGTGCGGCGGAGAGGAATTGCGCGGCACTGCCCAGGACCGGGAGATCCATCGCCGGGCGAGAAGCGTCGAGAAGCATGGAGCCGTACGGGCTCTCCGTTTCTTGATCCGCCGCAGAATCTTTCCGCCGCCGCAACGCTGACCAGCCACGGCGGTGCGGCCCGGCGGTGCCGAACCCTCCCCCGTCCACGGTCTACGGCGCCGCGGCGGTTCGGGGAACGTGGCGAGCCGCCGCCCCGCCCGGGCAGTGACCGGGCGGGGCGGCGGGGGATACGAGGAGAGGGGCAGCGGGGATGGGCCCTTCTCCCCGAGTCGGGGGCCCGGCTCAGCCCATCTCCTCCAGGGACTTGCCCTTCGTCTCCTTGACGAACTTGAGGACGAACGGGATGGAGAGGGCCGCGAAGACCGTGTAGATCACGTAGGTGCCGGAGAGGTTCCAGTCGGCCAGCGACGGGAAGCTCGCGGTGATGGCCCAGTTGGCGATCCACTGCGCGGAGGCGGCCACGCCCAGGGCGGCGGCGCGGATCCGGTTCGGGAACATCTCGCCGAGGAAGACCCAGACGACCACGCCCCAGGACAGGGCGAAGAAGAGGACGAAGATGTGGGCCGCGATCAGGGCGGTCCAGCCCTGCGCGGACGGCAGCTTCCCGTCGACGAGGTGGTACGAGAACGCCCAGGCCTCCAGCGCCAGACCGACGACCATGCCGACCGAGCCGATGAGGGCCAGCGGCTTGCGGCCGATGCGGTCGACGAAGATCATCGCGATCACGGTGCCGATGATGTTGATGATCGACGTCGTGAAGGAGTAGAAGAACGAGTCCGTCGGGTCGACGCCGACCGACTGCCACAGCGTGGAGGAGTAGTAGAACGCCACGTTGATGCCGACGAACTGCTGGAAGACCGACAGGCCGATACCGACCCAGACGATCGGCTTGAAGAAGAAGGAGCCGCCGAGCAGGTCCTTGAACGTGGACTTGTGCTCGCTCTTCATCGCGTGCTCGATCTCGGCGACGCGGGCGTCCAGGTCGGCGTTCTTGCCCTCGACCTCTTCGAGGATCGCGCGGGCACGCTCACGCTTGCCGACGGAGAGCAGGAAGCGCGGGGACTCGGGGATCGCGAAGGAGAGCAGGCCGTACAGGACGGCCGGGATCACCATGACGCCGAGCATGACCTGCCAGGCCTCCAGGCCCATCAGCTTGCCGCGCTGGTCGCCGCCGGCGGCGTTCAGCAGACCCCAGTTGACCAGCTGCGAGATGGCGATGCCGACGACGATCGCGGCCTGCTGGAAGGAGCCGAGGCGGCCGCGGTAGGCGGGCGGGGCGACCTCGGCGATGTAGGCGGGGCCGATGACGGAGGCCATGCCGATGGCGAAGCCGCCGATGATCCGCCAGAAGGCGAGGTCCCAGAGCGCGAAGGGCAGTGCCGAGCCCACGGCGCTGATGGTGAACAGCACGGCCGCGATCTGCATGCACCGGATCCGTCCGATCCGGTCGGCTATGCGGCCGGCGGTCGCGGCGCCGATGGCGCAGCCGATCAGGGCGATGGCGATGACCTGGGCGAGGGCCGCGGACCCGATGTCGTAACGGCTCCGGATGGCCTCGACGGCGCCGTTGATGACGGAGCTGTCGTAGCCGAAGAGGAAACCACCCATCGCGGCCGCCGCCGCGATGAAGATGACATGCCCGAGGTGATCGGGGTGAGCCGTCCCGGCTCCTGACTGGGGTGCCTGCGCAGTGCTGGTCACAAGAAACTCCTCGGGCCACCGGCAACGCTGCCGGGGGTGGGGGGATGAGCCCTCCCAGGTCTAAGTGGCGCACATCCTCACACCGCTCACACCTGAAGGTAAAAGCAACGTTGCAGAGACTATGCCTTCAAGTTTCGAAGTCAATAGGGGGCAGCATGTGAAGTTGCAGATACCACGCAATGAAGATGCGTTCACTTCTTGAAGAAGAGGCGAACGTGAAGCGCTCCAAAGGGGCGTGGGGGACTGCGCGACCAGCCACGACGGTGCCGCACCCGGACCGTCGGCCAGGACCCCGCGTCAGCGAAGGCGCTGGCTGATGACCTTCGACACACCGTCGCCCTGCATGGAGACGCCGTACAGCGCGTCGGCGACCTCCATCGTCCGCTTCTGGTGCGTGATCACGATGAGCTGGGACGACTCCTGGAGCTCCTGCATGATGCGGATCAGCCGCTGCAGGTTGGTGTCGTCCAGGGCCGCCTCGACCTCGTCCATGACGTAGAAGGGGCTGGGGCGCGCCTTGAAGATCGACACCAGCATCGCGACGGCGGTCAGCGAGCGTTCGCCGCCCGACAGCAGGGAGAGTCGCTTGACCTTCTTGCCCGGCGGCCGGGCCTCGACGTCCACGCCCGTGGTGAGCATGTTGTCGGGGTCGGTGAGGATCAGCCGTCCCTCGCCGCCCGGGAACAGCCGGCTGAAGACGCCCTCGAACTCCCTCGCCGTGTCCCGGTACGCCTCCGTGAAGACCTGCTCGACGCGCTCGTCGACCTCCTTCACGACCTGGAGGAGGTCGGCGCGGGTCTTCTTCAGGTCCTCCAGCTGCTCGCTGAGGAACTTGTGCCGTTCCTCGAGGGCCGCGAACTCCTCCAGGGCCAGCGGGTTGACCTTGCCCAGCTGCTGGTAGGCCCGCTCGGCCGCCTTGAGCCGGCGCTCCTGCTCGGCCCGGTGGAAGGGCTTCGGCTGGTTGCGCGGGTGCTCGGGGTCGTCCGGCAGCACCTCGCCGTCGGCGGGGGGCGAGGGCGGCACGAGCTGGTGCGGACCGTACTCCTCGACGAGCCCCGCCGGTTCGACACCGAGTTCCTCCAGCGCCCTGGTCTCCAGCTGCTCGATCCGCAGCCGCTTCTCGGCGCCGAGTACCTCGCCCCGGTGAACTGAATCCGTGAGTTTGTCGAGCTCCGCCTTGAGGTCGCGGCCGGTGGTGCGGGCGGCGGTCAGTTCCTGCTCGCGGCGGGCCTTCGCGGCCTCGGCCGCGGCACGTTCCTGCTCCGCCCGGCCGACCGAGACCTCGACGTGTCCGAGCAGCTGGCGCGTACCGGCGGCGACGGCCTCGGCGACCGTCGCCTCGTGGCGCAGCCGGGCCCGGCGCTGTTCGGCACGCGCGCGTGCCTCGCGTTCCGCGCGGGCGGCGCGGTCGAGGGAGTCAGCGCGGCCGGCGAGCCCCTTGACCCGCTCCTCGTGGGTACGGACCTGGAGGCGGGCCTCCATCTCGGTCTGGCGGGCGTTGGCGCCGTCGGCGGCGAGGCGGTCGCGTGCGGAGGTGTCGGGTTCCTCCTCGACGGGCATCTCCTCGGCCACGGCGAGCCGCTCGGCGAGGATCTCCACCTCTTCGAGTGCCTTGTCGAGGGAGTCCTGGGCACGGGCGGCGGCCGCCGTGGACCGTTCCGCCTCGCCCGCCGCGCCGCGCGCCTGGCCGGCCAGGCGGCCGAGCTGCTGGGCCACGGCCGACTTCTCGCGGTCGGCGGCGCGGCGCCGCTCGCCCAGCTCGTCGACGAGTGCCGCGCACTCCCTGCGGTGTGCCTGGGCCGACTCCTGGGCGTGGGTCAGCTCCTCGCAGCGGACGGCGAGCTCTTCCAGCTCGGCGGCGGCCTCGTCGACGGAGGCCTGAACCTCCAGCAGGCTGGGGGCGCCGGCGGAGCCGCCGTGGGCGAAGTGGGCGCCGAGGAGGTCGCCTTCGGCGGTGACGGCGGTGAGGTGGGGGTGGCGGTAGACGAGGTCCTCGGCGGCTTCGAGGGTCTCGACGACGACGATGTCCCTGAGGAGCCGTCGTACGGCGGGCATCAGGTCGGACGGGCCTCGGACCAGGTCCGCTGCGAAGTTCCCTGACGGGGGTGCCGTCGGGGGTCGTCGAACGGGTGCGGGTTCGAGGGGGCTGGCCGCGCCGTTCCCCGCGCCCCTTGGGGGCGCTGCCCCGGCATCGGCGTTTTCAGCTGCGGGCGCTTCGTGGCTGGGCGCG